>NZ_CP051131.1:1200000-1800000 GCF_013378075.1 Parasphingopyxis algicola
CGTATCCGCCGGCTCCAAGTTGTAGCGAACCCCGCTCGACGTCAGCGTTTCGAGAATGCGGCCGCACTCGCTCTGCTCGTCCCCGAACAGTTCGGCAAAGGGATCGGTCGTGCATTCGGGGCCGCTGACGAGGACCGGGTTGTCGGCGGCTGCGCGCGCAAGGCCGGGATTGGCGAGGCTGCCCATGCCCCAGAATATCGGGAACAGCAGGACCAGCGCCGCCAGCGCCCCGATCATAATCGGCTTCTTGCGCCCGACCCGGTCCGACCATTTGCCGACCATCACATAGAATATCATCGAGACGAATCCCGCGGTGAACAGGATCAGCTCGACGGTGAGCTCGTCGACCCGCATCGGACCGCGCAGGAAGGAAAGGCCGGAGAAGAATGCCGTGTACCAGATCGTCGTCAGCACGCCCGTGACGCCGAACAGGGCGACGAAAATCCGCTTCTTGTTGCCGGGGTAACGGAAGCTTTCGGTGAACGGATTGGCGGACGTTTCGCCCGCCTCTTTCATCGCCTGGAACACGGGACTTTCGGAGAGCTTGAGCCGCATCCAGAGCGAGATGAACAGCAATATGATCGACAGCAGGAAGGGGATACGCCAGCCCCAGGCGGCGAAATCGTCCGCCGGGATCAGGAAGCGGCAGGCGAGGACGACCGCGATGCTGAGCACGAAACCGCCGACGACGCTCGCCTGGATGAAGGAGGTGTAGAAGCCGCGCTTTTCCGGCGGCGCATGTTCGGCGACATAGATCGCGGCGCCGCCATATTCGCCGCCCAGCGCGAGCCCCTGCAGGATGCGCAGGAAGATCACGATAATCGGCGCGGCAAGACCGATGGTTGCCGCCGAGGGAATCATTCCGACGCCCGCCGTCGCGACGCCCATCAAGGTGACGGTGACCAGAAACGTATATTTGCGCCCGAGCCGGTCGCCGAGAAAGCCGAACAGGATCGCGCCCAATGGCCGGAAGCCGAAGCCGACCGCAAAGCCGGCCCAGACGAGCAGCAATTGCAGCGTTTCATTCCCGGCCGGAAAGAAGGCCTGGCCGATCAGCGCGGCGAGCGTGCCGTAGATGAAGAAATCATACCATTCGAAAACGGTGCCCGCCGACGATGCCGCAATGACGAGCCGGACCTCTTTTGCGCTCGGTTCATGCGACGCCGCATCCATTGCTGCAGTGGCCATATAGCCTCCCCTCTTACGTTCGGCGGCCTTCTTGGGAGAAAGAAGCCGGAACGGCAAGCGCGCTTTTCACGCCCCCGTGCGGGCAGACAAAGGCGGGAAAGCCGTTTGCTTTGCTTTCCTTATCCGGCGAAGTGCAGCATAGTTTGCACCGTCTTCATCCCACCACAGGGGTCCGCCATGCGTCCATTCCTCCTCGCCCTTGCCGCCCTCTCCTTCGCCGCCGCGCCGGTCGCCGCGCAGAGCGTATCCGAACGGACCATGGGCACGGCGACGCTGCAGAACGTGCCAGAGATCCCGGAAGCGGTGGATGCCGCCGTCCAGCGGTTCCAGAACTATCGCAGCGCGGAGTTCGAGGACTGGCTGGCCGACGGATCGATTCTCGTCACCACGCGCTTCGGCGCGACGGACCAGGTGCACCGCGTGACCGAACCGCTCGGCGCGCGCAGCCAGCTGAGCTTCTTCGCCGAGCCCGTCCAGTCGGTCACCGCGATTCCCGGGCAGAACCGCTTCGTGCTCGTCCGCGACACGGGCGGCGACGAATGGTTCCAGATGGACGCGATGGGCCTGTCGGGCGAAACCGTGCGCCTCACCGAACCCGTCACGCGCAACCTGTCGGCGGTGTTTACCGACGATGGCAGCCTCATGGTCTGGACCAGCGCCGGCCAGGGCACGACCTACACGATCTACGCTGCGAACCCTTCCGATCCCGCCAGCCGGCGGATCGTGGCGAGGTTCGAAACGCCGATGTTCCCGTCGGACATCTCGGCGGACGGCAGCGCCGTCCTGCTCGAAAACTACCGGTCGAACCGCGACGCCAGCATTTACCTGCTCGACATGACGACGGGCGAGGCCGCCGAGTTCGCGCCGAGCGCGGGCACGGTCGACGAATCCCCGCACTTCGCCCGCAACGACACGGCCGTCCTGGCGACCTCCAACCGCGAGGGCGACCATCGCCGGCTTGTCGAATTCAACCGCGATACGGGCGAGATGAGCCCGGTGACGCCCGAACTGGGCTGGGACGTCGAGGCGTTCGACCTGACCGATGACGGTCGCTTCCTCGCATTCGTGATCAACGAGGAAGGCTATTCGCGCGTTTTCGTGCAGGATTTCGTCACCTGGCGCGAGCTGCCCCAGCCCGAGCTTCCACTTGGCGTACTGACCGGGCTCGATTTCTCGCCCGACGGGGAACGCCTCGCCATCAGCATGGAGACGGCGACCTCGGCCGGCGATGTGTGGGTCTGGGGCGTGACGGCGGGCGATCTCGTGCGCTGGACGCAATCGGAGTTGGGCCCGCTCGATCCGGCAGCCCTGGCCGAGCCCGAGCTGATCCGCTTCGCATCGTTCGACGGCCTGTCGGTCTCCGCCTTCGTCTACCGCCCGACGGGGCCGCGCGACGGCGTGCCGCAGCCGGTGATCGTCGATATCCATGGCGGCCCGGAAAGCCAGTCGCGGCCCGGCTGGAACGCGCGTGCCCAATATTTCGCCGATACCCTCGGCGCGACCGTGATCCTGCCCAATGTCCGCGGCTCGGACGGCTATGGCACCCGCTATCGCGATCTCGACAACGGCCCGAACCGCGAGGACAGCGTCCGCGATATCGGCGCGCTGCTCGACTGGATCGGCGAACGGCCCGATCTCGATGCGGACCGCGTCGCCGTCTACGGCCAGTCCTATGGCGGCTATATGGTCCTGGCTTCGATGATCCACTATTCGGACCGCCTCGTCGGCGGGGTCGAGCGCTACGGCATCAGCGATTTCCGCACCTTCCTGCAGAACACGCAGGATTACCGGCGTGATATGCGGCGCGGCGAATATGGCGACGAGCGCGATCCGGAAATGGCCGCCATATTCGAACGGATCGCCCCGATGAACAATCTCGACCGGATCACCAAGCCGATGCTCGTGATGGCCGGCGCCAACGACCCGCGCGTACCGCTATCGGAGTCCGATCAGGTGGTGGAAGGGCTGCGCGAGAATGGCGTCCCGACCTGGTATGTCGTCTTCGCCGACGAAGGGCACGGGTTCCGGAAGAAACCGAACAATGATTTGCGGCACGCGGTGGAGACGGTTTTTTTGCGGGGGCTGTTTGGGAGCGGTCCAGCGGAATAACTGAAGAGCCGGAGGCGCGCACGATGGGAGAAAGCCGGGACAAAAGGCGCAAGGCGAACGATATGACGAATGATGCAAACGTTCAATTAGCCGACGATCTTTGGACGAGGGGTGCAGGTCACGTTTTGGGAGTGCAAGCGCTAGTAGATGCGGCAAGTGAGTCTGCTATAGCAGATGGCGCTTCTGATGTGAGTCAGATGACATTCAATGGTCGTCATTCCGCTTCGATCCACTTGCTTGTCGGCTTTGCATTCGAGCTATTGCTGAAGACAGCTTTTCTGCTCCACGGCGGAAATTCAAAGGACCTCGGACCGTCATGCATAGGGCACGATTTGTTGACGGCCTTGGACAAAGCTGAAGAAGTCGGTTTCCAATCTAACTGCGCAAATCTCAGATGGTTTGTTGAGAATCTTCGTGAACCTCACAAGAAACATTGGTTTCGTTATGGTGGGCCAGATTCCGTTACGATGCCTGCAATTGAACTGACGCTCCCGGCACTGGACGCACTCGCTCGTGAAGTAGGTGCCGATCTCCGTCGAGTTATGGGTGACGATTTTAGACCTCAAACAGGATAACATGAACACCCAAGAGGGGTTATGCAGCAACGCTGGTAGTTCTCCCACCCTTCATGGACGACCTCACAACCTCGCGCTCGCCTCCTCCCAGTTCCGCCCGTCGAAATTCCGAACCGTCACATCCAACCCATGCCCGTCGTCGAGCGCGCGATAGTTGACGCTCCAGGCTTCGGGGTGGCTGCGCGGTTGGTAGAAGCTCTTGATCCCGCACTGGCGGCAGAACAGGTGGTCGGCTTGCTTCGTGCCGAAGCGGTAGGAGGTCAGCGCCTCCTCGCCCGACACCAGCGTGAAATCCTCATGCGGGACGATCAGGTGGAGAAAGCCGGTCTTGCTGCACATCGAGCAGTTGCAGTCGAGCAGTTCGGGGCGCGGCTCGCGGATCAGCGCCTCGAAACGCACCGCGCCGCAATGGCAACCGCCGCGAACGATCGTGGAGTCCATTTCCGTCACCCCGGACTTGATCCGGGGTCCAGGGCGGCGAGCGATGGCGCCCTGGGCTCTGGATGCCGGATCAAGTCCGGCATGACGAAAGTGTGCATCTTCATCGCCCGTCGAACAACCGCTCGACGATATATTCCGCGGCCTCTTCGGCCGTCATCTCGACCGTGTTGACGCGGATCTCGGCATTTTGCGGTTCTTCATAGGGGCTGTCGATGCCGGTGAAATTCTTGAGCTCGCCGGACCGGGCCTTTTTGTAGAGGCCTTTGACATCGCGCTCCTCGGCAACCTCGAGCGGCGTATCGACGAACACCTCGACGAACTCGCCCTCGGGCACCATGCTCCGCACCATCTGCCGCTCTGCGCGGAAGGGCGAGATGAAGGCGGTGAGCACGATCAACCCGGCATCGGTCATCAGCTTGGCGACCTCGCCGACGCGCCGGATATTCTCCACGCGGTCGGCATCGGTAAAGCCGAGATCGCGGTTGAGGCCGTGCCGGACATTGTCGCCGTCCAGAAGAAAACTGTGCCGCCCCATCGCGTGCAGCTTCTTCTCGACGAGGTTGGCGATCGTCGATTTGCCCGAACCCGAAAGCCCGGTGAACCAGAGCAGCTTCGCCCGCTGGCCCTTCTGTTCGGCATGCGCCTCGCGCGTAATGTCGACGGCCTGCCAATGGATATTCTGCGAGCGTCGGAGCGCGAAATGGATCATCCCGGCGCCGACCGTCGCATTGGTCAGCCGGTCGATCAGGATGAAGCCGCCAAGGTCCGGATTGTCGTCATAGGACGTAAAGGGGACCGGCTTGTCGGTCGATATATTGCAGACAGCAATGCCGTTCAGTTCCAAGGACTTGGATGGTGCCTTTTCCATCGTGTTGACGTTCACCTGATATTTGTCGTCGGTGATCGTCGCGCGCAGCGAATTGGTGCCGATCTTCATCGCATAGGGCCGGCCCGGCAGCATCGGATCGTCGGCCATCCAGACGATCGTCGCCTCGAACTGGTCGGCGACTTCGGGCGGCGCATCGGCGGTGGCGATCACATCGCCGCGCGAACAGTCGATCTCGTCGGCGAGCGTGATCGTGACCGACTGGCCCGCGATCGCATGGTCGAGATCGCCGCCCGGCGAAACGATGCGCTCGACGGTCGAGGTCTTGCCCGAGGGGAGCACGCGCACCGGATCGCCGGGCGCGATCCGGCCGCTCGCGATCATCCCCGAAAAGCCGCGGAAATCGTGATTGGGCCGGTTGACCCATTGGACGGGCAGCCGGAAGGGCTGCTTTCGGCGGCGGTCGTAATCGAGCCCGACCGTTTCGAGATGGTCGAGCAGCGCCGGACCGTCATACCAGGGCGTCGCGTCGCTCTTGCCGATGATATTGTCACCCTTGAGGCCCGATACCGGCACGGCCAGGAAATTCTCGATCCCGATCCCGGCCGCGAAATCCTGATAGTCCGACACGATATCGTCGAAGGCGCCCTGATCGTAATCGACGAGATCCATCTTGTTCACCGCGAGCACGATATTGCGGATGCCGAGCAGATGGACGAGATAGCTGTGCCGGCGGGTTTGCGTGAGCACGCCCTTGCGCGCATCGATCAGGATCACGGCGAGATCGGCGGTCGAGGCGCCGGTGACCATGTTGCGCGTATATTGCTCATGGCCCGGCGTGTCGGCGACGATGAACTTGCGCTTGTCGGTCGCGAAAAAGCGATAGGCGACGTCGATCGTGATGCCCTGTTCGCGTTCGGCCGCAAGCCCGTCGACAAGCAGCGCGAAATCGATATCGTCGCCCTGGGTGCCGACCTGCTTGCTGTCCGCCTCGAGCGCGGCGAGCTGGTCCTCGAAGATCATCTTCGAATCGTAGAGCAGCCGCCCGATCAGGGTCGACTTGCCGTCATCGACCGAACCGCAGGTGATAAAGCGCAGCAGCGACTTGTGCTGATGCTGGTCGAGATAGGCGTCGATATCCTCGGCGGCGAGCGCATCGGGGCGGTAAGAAGTTTCGGCATCGGCCATCAAAAATACCCCTCCCGCTTCTTCTGCTCCATCGAAGCGCCCTGCCCCTTGTCGATGGACCGGCCCTGCCGTTCCGAGCCCGTGGCGAGCAGCATTTCCTGGATGATCGACGGCAGGTCCTCCGCGTCGCTCTCGACCGCGCCGGTCAGCGGATAGCAGCCGAGCGTGCGGAAGCGGATCGACTTTTCGACGGGCTCCTCGCCGTCCTCGAAGCGGAACCGGTCGTCGTCGGTCATCAGGATCAGCCCGTCGCGCTTCACCGTCGGCCGCGGTGCCGAGTAATAGAGCGGGACGATATCGATATTTTCCAGATGGATATATTGCCAGATATCGAGCTCGGTCCAGTTGGAGAGCGGGAAGACGCGGATGCTTTCGCCTCCATTCTTGCGCGCATTGTAGAGCGACCAGAGTTCGGGACGCTGGTTCTTCGGATCCCAGCCATGGCTGGCGTTGCGGAAACTGAAGACCCGCTCCTTTGCGCGCGCCTTTTCCTCGTCGCGCCGCCCGCCGCCGAACGCCGCATCGAAGCCATGTTCGGTCAGCGCCTGTTTGAGGGGATCGGTCAGCATCGTCTGCGAATAGAGCGCGGACCCGGTGTCGAACGGATTGATACCGGCGGCCGCGCCCTCGTCATTGTGATGGACGATCAGGTCGAGGCCGTGCTCCTTCGCCGTGCGGTCGCGATGCTCGATCAGCGCCTGAAAATCCCAGCCCGAGGCGATGTGGAGAAACGGAAAGGGCGGACGCCCCGGATAAAAGGCTTTCAGCGCGACATGCAGCATCACCGAGCTGTCCTTGCCGACGCTGTAGAGCATCACCGGCTTTTCGGTCTCGGCGACCACTTCGCGCATGATATGGATCGCCTCGGCCTCGAGGCGCTGCAGGTGGGTGAGCCGTTCGGGCGTGATCCCGGCCGTGGCTGTAGTCGCGTTCATGGCAGGGCATTTAGGCGCTGCACGCGATTTTGGCGAGTGTCCGTTGATTGCCGGTGTGAAAGCCCAGCTTTCAAACCGCGGCGCCGCTAGCCGACGGTCGTGGTATGGATATCGATACGGTTTTCGAGCGTGCGGTGCACCGGGCATTTGTCCGCGATTTCCAGCAGCCTGGCCCGTTGCGCGTCGGTCAGATCGCCGACCAGTTCGATCGCCATGTCCATCACGTCGATCCGGTTATCGTCATTGTTGCAGGTCGTACAATCGGCAACATGGTCGCGGCTGTGTTCCAGCTCGATCTTCACGCCCTGGAGCGGGATGTCCTTGCGCGCCGCATACATCTGCATCGTGATCGACGTGCAGGTGCCGAGAGCGGTCAGAAGATGGTCGTAGGGCGTAGGCCCGAGATCGTCGCCGCCCAGGGTCGCTGGCTCGTCGACCAGATAGGCGTGCGGGCCGGCCTGCACGCTCTGCGTATATTTGCCGCCGGCGCTTTCGACGGTGACGATACCGCGCGGATGGGCGCGGGTCGCTTCCTCGTCCTCGGTCACATAGCGCGCCGCCCAGGCCGCGATCAGCCCGGCGACATAACGGCCCGCATTAACGTCCGTCAGCAGATGGTCGTAGCCGTCGAGCGAGACGAAGCTTTTCGGATGTTTCGCGGCCTGGAAAATCAGGCTGGCATTGTCGATCCCGACGATATCATCGTCGGGCGCGTGCATCACGAGCAGTCCCTTGCCGAGCGCCGCGATCCGCTCTTCCTGCGGCTGGTTGCGGGTCTGTTCGACGAAATCCCGGTCCACGCGGAACGCACGGCCGGCGATATGGACATCGGCCTCGCCCTCCGCCTCTACCTTCGCCAGATCCTCGCCGAGCTGGCCGAGCACATGTTCGACGTCGAACGGCGCACCGATCGTCGCGACCGCCTTGGCCTCGGGGATCCGCTCGGCGGCCGCAATCACCGCCGCGCCGCCCAGGCTGTGTCCGATCAGGATCGCGGGCGCCGTCAGCCGGTTGCGCAACGCGTCCGCCGCCGCGACGAGATCGGCGACGTTGGACGCGAAACCGCTATTGGCGAACTCCCCTTCGCTGCCGCCGAGCCCCGTAAAATCGAAGCGCAGTACGGCGATGCCATTGTCCGCGAGCGCCGCGGACACCTGCGTCGCGGCCCGGCTCTGCTTGGTGCAGGTGAAGCAATGCGCGAACAGCGCGACCGCCACCGGCGCCCCGCGCCGCGGCAGTTCGAGCCGCCCGTCCAGAGTCTGCCCGTTCCGGCCGGTGAACTGGAATTTCTCGGTGGTGCTGGGCATTGCGCGTGTTCCTTTGCCGTCTTTCTCGACACCTGTTCGCCGCAAAAGTCTCAAGCGTTACGAACAGAACCGGTCGAATAGCCTGCTATCCCCGCATCGCTTGCCAGGCGAGCCAGAGCCAGCCGCCGATCAGCAACGTGCCGCCGATTGGCGTGATCGCACCGAGCCAGCGCGGAAGGCCGAGCGCCATCAGATACAGCGTAATCGCGAAGATCGCGCCACCCGCAAGGAACAGCCAGGCGGGCCCGCGCGCATCGAGCTGCATCGCCAGCAGCGCGGCGAGCGCGTGCGCCAGTTGATATTGCGCCCCCGTCTTCAGCCATTCGGCCGCATCGCCCTGCGCGCCATGCGCACCGAACGCACCCGCGCCGACGGCCATCGCGCCGGACAGCGCGGCAAGCAAGATGATCAGGCTCATTCCACCGTCACCGATTTGGCGAGATTGCGCGGCTGGTCGACATCCGTGCCCTTTGCGACCGCGACATGATAGGCGAGCAGCTGCACGGGAATCGCATATACCAGCGGGGCGATGAGCGGGTGGACCTTGGGCATCTCGATCGTCGCGATCGTCCCCTCGCCCGCCTTGGCGATGCCCTCGCCGTCCGAGATCAGAACGACCTTCGCGCCGCGCGCCTGGGCCTCCCGCATATTGGATACGGTTTTCTCGAACAGCGGCCCGGACGGCGCGATCACGATCAGCGGCACGGCATCGTCGATCAGCGCGATCGGCCCGTGCTTCATCTCGCCCGACGCATAGCCTTCGGCGTGGATATAGCTGATTTCCTTGAGCTTCAGCGCCCCTTCCAATGCCATCGGATAGTCGGGGCCCCGGCCGAGATAGAGCACGTCGCGCGCCTCGGCGATCGCGCCCGCCATCGCGGCGATATCCTCGTCATGGTCGAGCGCCGCGTTCATCGCCTCGGGCGCCTCCGACAGATGGCGGACGATCTCGCGTTCGGCATCGGGATCGAGCTTGCCCTTGGCGCGCGCCAGATTGGTGGCGAAGGCCGCCATTACCGCGAGCTGGCAGGTGAACGCCTTGGTCGAGGCAACGCCGATTTCGGGGCCGGCATGGGTCGAGAGCAAGAGATCGACCTCGCGCGCCATCGAACTGGTCGGCACGTTGATGATCCCGGCGGTCTTCACGCCCGCCTTCCGGCAATGTTTGAGCGCCGCCAGCGTGTCCGCCGTCTCGCCCGATTGCGAGATGAACAGCGCCAGCTGGTTCTCGGTGAGGACGGGCTCGCGATAGCGGAACTCGGAGGCGACATCGACCTCGACCGGCACGCGCGCGAACTGCTCGATCCAGTATTTGCCGATCATCGCGACATAGCTGCTCGTCCCGCAGGCGACGATGGAAATCCGATCGAACCCGGCCAGATCGAACTGCATGTCGGGCAGCGCGACCTGCTCCTCCAGCGGCCGCAAATAGCTTTGCAGGGTCTGGGCGACGACGATCGGCTGCTCGAAGATTTCCTTCTGCATGAAATGGGCGTGATTGCCCTTTTCGTTGGCGGCGGCCGACGCACCCGACAGCGCGACCGGCCGCGCGACGAGCTCGTCCTGCTCGTCATAGATCAGCGTCGAATCCCGTGTGATGACGACCATGTCGCCCTCTTCGAGATAGCTGATCTTCTGGGTGAAGGGCGCGAGCGCCAGCGCATCGGAACCGAAAAAGCTCTCGCCCTCGCCATGGCCGACGACCAGCGGCGAGCCGAGCCGCGCGCCGATCAGCAGGTCCGGATCGCTCTTGAACATGATCGCCAGCGCGAAGGCGCCGTGCAGCCGGTCCAGCGTCTTGCGAACCGCCTCGCGCGGAGCGACGCCGGACTCGATCTGTTCGGAAATCAGATGGGCGACGACCTCGGTATCGGTCTCGCTCTCGAACGTCCGGCCGCGTTCGAGCAGTTCGTCGCGCAGCTCCTTGAAATTCTCGATGATCCCGTTGTGGACAAGCGCCACTTCGCCGGTTGCATGGGGATGCGCATTGTCGGTCGTCGGCGCGCCATGGGTCGCCCAGCGGGTATGGGCGATGCCCGTCACGCCATCGACGGGATCCTCGGCGAGCACGGCGACGAGATTGTCGAGCTTGCCTTCGGCGCGGCGGCGTTCGATCCGTCCGTCGGACAAGGTGGCCACGCCGGCGCTGTCATAGCCCCGATATTCGAGCCGCCGCAGCCCCTCGACCAACCGGTCGGTGACATTGTCCTTGCCGAGAATCCCGATAATTCCGCACATATAGTCTTGTTTCCTTCGCGCCCGCGCCGGCGGGATTTGCAGCGTGTTTAGACGGATAGCAGAAAGCATCAAGTCGCCATCGTACGGACCGGGTTTTGGTTTTCGGCGCCGGAGCGGATAGGGTGCGGTATCGCCAATCTGGTCGCGACGATTTTTGCGGAGATGTCCCGATGACCGAGCCCATCGCGGTAAAGCCGATTGCCGGCGCGCTGGGCGCCGAAATCGAGGGCGTCGATCTCTCGTCCGACCTGTCGAACGCCGCCTTCGACGCGGTCCACAAGGCGTTTCTCGACCATCATGTGATCTTCTTTCGCGACCAGCAGGCGCTGACGCCGGAACGGCACAAGGCGTTCGGCCGGCGCTTCGGCAGTCTCAACGTCCATCCCTATGTGCAGGGGATGGACGATCACCCCGAGATCATGGAAATCGTCAAGGAACCCGACGAGGCGATCAATTTCGGCGGCGGCTGGCATTCGGACATGTCGTTCCTCGAAAAGCCCGCGCTCGGCTCCATCCTTCACGCGATCGAGGTGCCGCCCTATGGCGGCGACACGCTGTTCGCCAATCAGATCGCCGCCTATGAGGCGCTGTCGGACGGTATGAAGAAGCTGCTCGATGGCCTTGTCGCGGTCCACTCCGCCTCGCGCGAATATGGAACGCGGGGCCATTCGGCGCAGGCGCGGCAATCGATGCAGGCCAGCACGACCGACGCTGCGCCTGAATATGAGCATCCGGTCGTCCGTACCCATCCCGAAACCGGCCGCAAAGGGCTCTATGTGAACCCTGCCTTCACCCTGCGCTTCAAGGATATGAGCCGGCACGAAAGCAAGCCGCTGCTGAATTTCCTCTTCGAGCATAGCCGCGAGGAGCGCTTCACCTGCCGCTTCCGCTGGACCGAAGGCGCGGTCGCCTTCTGGGACAATCGCTGCGTCTGGCATTATGCGCTCAACGATTATCACGGCCATCGCCGCCATATGCGGCGGGTCACGGTGAATGGCGACCGGCCGGTTTAGGCTCGAGCCGCGGTTATCCGCCTATGATTCAGGACCCGAAGCGGAGCGTCTGGCGAGCGTTTTTTCCATCAAACCGATACCCATGAGGTACATGTTGCGGGTGAATTCTTCGCCCCGTTCGTCGGTCATGCCCTTGGGCCGAAATTCGCCCGTCCAGCTGAGTTTGGACGATCCTTCGTCGATCGGCTCGACCGCCATCGTTGCGCGATAATATTCGTAGGGAAGCGGCGCTTCGACGATCGAATAGCTATAACTCCGTTTGCCCTGGGCCTCGAGCCGGTCGATAATCGTGCGCCCATCCTCAAGTGTCAGGGTCCGTAGCGCTCCGATTCCCTCGCCTTCCTGCACACAAGCTTCCGGCGGGCGGCCCGACCATTTTCCGATGTCGCCGAAATCGCCGATCAAATCCCAGAGTTCGCCGGCGGGAAGGGCGAAGACATGATCGACCTGCACAACGGGCATAATGAGCACTTTACGATATGGGGATCACTCCGCGTTTTAGGGTATCGGACTGCGATACACCAGTCTCGTCCGGCGCCGGTGCCGAGACTGATTCCCCGGCCCGATCGCCCGGTGACAGACGATTTCGGGTCTCCCGCCCTGCCGAAGCAGCCGAGATATCCGCCGTCCGGCCATGGCCATGCTTCACCATGGCTGCACAGAAACGCTGCCAGCGCGTCGGTTCGCGCCGCTCAGGCATAGCTGACGACCTCGAACTCGATCCCGTTCCAGTCGAAAAAGTAAAAACGCTCGCCGGGGTCGTATTTTTCACGGCTGAAGGGCTCGAGACCGGCGGCGATCACCTTGCGCTCGACCGCGTCGAGATCGTCGACGACCACGCCGACATGATTGAACGGCTTGCCCTTGTCGAAATGCGGGTCCGCATTTCTAACCGCTTCGTTCGTGTAGAGCGCAAGATAGTCTTCGTCGCTGCCGACATGGATCGTATGTCCACCGGCCATGGAGGGGCCCTCCCAGCGGATCTCCCAGCCGAACAGCGTGTGCATCAGATCGGCCGAGCGCTGCGGGTCGGTCACCGTGATATTCACATGTTCGATACGTGCGTCCGTCATTCCTGCATCTCCTTTGCCTGTGTGTCCTGACCGATCCGCCAGGGCGGGAAGCGGCGGTAGTCGCCCGCCCGGTAGAGGCAGAGCGCATTGCCCGCGGGATCGCGGAGCCGCGCCTCGCGCCAGCCCCAGCTTTCGTCGCGCGGCCCGCTGTCGAACGCGATACCCACGACCGCCAGCGCCGCGACGGTCTCGTCGAGCGTTTCGACCTCGAAATAGATGACGGTGCCGCCCGGCCCGGCGGCATCGACCCGATGGATCGAGAAGGTTTCGCCGGTCGGCGTCTCGAACCGCGCATAACCCGGCGGCGCATCGACGATCTGCGTCAGCCCCAGCGCCCGGTAAAAAGCGACCGACACCGCATAGTCCGTGCATCCGACGGTTACCTGGTTGAGTTGCATTCGCCTGCTCCTTCGCATTCCGGGCAGACCTGCTTTGGGGCATTTCCCCGATGCATCGCCGCCTCGGTTGCCCTTTGTAGAACCTCAAGCTAAGTTGAGATCAAGCTTTAATTTGAACGGAAATGGCGATCACAGTTATGGGACAAACGGCTTTGCTCTCGATCGGCGATCTGGCGGCACGGACCGGCCTGTCGGTATCCGCAATCCGCTTCTACGAGGAAAAAGGGCTCGTCCATCCGCTGCGGAGCGGCGGCGGCCAGCGCCGGTTCCTGCGCTCGGATATCCGCCGCCTGTCTTTCGTGCTGATCGCACAGCAGCTCGGCCTGTCGATCGGCGAGATCGAGAAGCAACTCGCCAAGCTGCCACAGGGCCGCGCCCCGACCCAGCGCGACTGGACCCGGATCAGCAAGGCGATCCGCGGCACGATCGACGCCCGCATCGCCGAGCTCGAACGCACGCGCGACCGGCTCGACGGCTGTATCGGCTGTGGCTGCCTGAGCCTGAAAAAATGCCAGCTTTACAATCCGGAGGATCGGGCGGGCATCCGGGGACCGGGGCCCCGTCACCTGATCGACGGCTGATCCCTCCCCGCCGCCGCGTGACTCGGCGCGCATGATCTTTCATACCGTTCAAAAAAAGCGGCCGATGGAGACGATCGATGAAGCGGCACTTCCTTTCCCTCACTCTCACCCTGTTCGCGGTTCCGGCGCTTGCCCAGCAGGCCGAGCTGCGCGAACCGCCCGCCCCCGGCACCGCAACGGAGGCGACGCGCGCGGCCAATGCGGCCATCGCCGCGCGGCTTCCGCTCGGCGACCGGAGCGATTTCGAAGATGCGACGCGCGGGCGTATCGCGCAGGTCGACGCCGATGCCATCCGCGCCGCGGACGGTTCGGTCGTCTGGCCGATCGCCGGGCAGGCGTTCCTCGCGGGCGAGGTTCCGGATACCGCCAACCCGTCCTTGTGGCGGCAATCGGCGCTCGCCGCCGAGCACGGTTTGTTCGAGGTCACCGAGGGTATCTGGCAGGTGCGCGGCTACGACCTGTCGGTCATGACGATCATTGCGGGCGAGACGGGCTGGATCGTCGTCGATCCGCTGACGACGACCGAAACCGCCGCCGCCGCGCTCGCGCTGGTGCAGGAAACGCTGGGCGAACGCCCGATCACCGGCATGCTCTACACCCATTCGCATGCCGACCATTTCGGCGGCGCGCGCGGGATTATCGACGAGGCGGAGATCGCGGCCCGCAACGTCCCGGTGCTCGCGCCGATCGGCTTTTCCGAGACCGCCGTCGCCGAAAACCTGCTCGCGGGCCCGCATATGAGCCGGCGCGCGACGCTGATGTTCGGCCAGATCATTCCCCTGTCGCCCATATCGCATATCGGCTCCGGTCTCGGGCCCGGTGTCCCGCGCGGGACCGTGAGCCTGATCCTGCCGACCGAGGAGATCGACGGGCGCGGCACGCGCCGGACGATCGATGGCGTCGAGTTCGAATTTGTCGACGCCGCGGGAACCGAAGCGCCCGCCGAGTTCATGTTCTATCTGCCAGCGCACCGGGCGCTGCACACCGCCGAGGTCGCCACCGGCACATTGCACAACGTGCTCACCATGCGCGGGGCGCAGGTGCGCGACGCGCTCGCCTGGAGCCGCGCGATCGACCATGTGCTGATCGAATATGGCGACCGCTCCGATGTCGTCCTCGCCTCGCATCACTGGCCGAGCTGGGGCGCAGACAATGTCGCCGCCTTTCTGACGGGCCAGCGGGATATCTACCGCTATATCCACGACCAGACGCTGCGCCGCGCGAATGGCGGCGCGACGATGATCGAGGCGGCCGAGGCGATCGCCGAACCCGCCTTCACGCGGGAAGCGTTCGACACGCGCGGCTATTACGGCACGCTCAACCACAATGCGAAGGCCGTGTATCAGCATTATTTCGGCTGGTGGGGCGGCGTGATGGCCGAATATCATCGCCTGCCGCACGAACAATCGGCGGCGCGCTATGTCGAGGCCATGGGCGGCCGCGAGGCGGTACTGGCGCGCGGCATCGCGGCCTTCGACGCGGGCGACTATCGCTGGGCGTCCGAGATCCTCAACCACCTCGCCTTCGCCGCGCCGGAAGACGACGAAGGCCGCGCCTGGCTGGCCGCCGCTTATGAACAGCTCGGTTTCCAGGCCGAAAGCGGCGCCTGGCGCAGCTATTATCTGACCGCGGCCAGCGAATTGCGCGACGGCGTGCCCCAGACCGGCGGCACGCGGCTCGGCAATGCCGATTTCCTCCGCGCCGTACCGACGCTCGATCTGTTCGACATGCTCGCCTCGCGCTACGCGCCGGAGCGACTGCAGAGCGAACCCTTCACGCTGAATTTCGTGTTTCGCGATACCGGCGAGACGGTCGCGCTCGAAATCGGGCGCAGCGTGATCGTGCCGCGGGAACGCGCCGCGGCGAGCCCGGCAGCAACCGTTACGCTCGACCGCCCGGGCTTCGAAGCCATGTTGCTGGGAACGGCCAGCCCGCCGGCCATGGTCGAGTCGGGCGCACTCGAAATCGGCGGCGCCCCGTCCGCATTGCCCGGCTTCCTGCAGCTTCTCGAACAACCGCAATTCTGGTTCGCGACGGCGACACCCTGACGGCGCGGCGTTGGCCGCCGGTGTTTATCTCTCTGCGACACGTACCGGCATTGCGATCCAGGCCGTCATTGCGAGGAGCCGCAAGGCGACGCGGCAATCCAGAGCAACGGGCGCGGCGCTTGCGGCCCTGGATTGCTTCGTCGCTGCGCTTCTCGCAATGACGAAACCCTGTTGCAACGGGATAAGCGCCCTTTGCCGCCGATGAACCCAGCTATTTCCCGGCCTTCTTCCGCTCCATCACATTCCGAAATTTCTTCGCCCAGCCGGGCTTGGCCTGCTGCTCGCCCCGCGCGACGCCGAGCGCGTCGGGTTCGACATCCTTCGTGATCACCGATCCTGCGCCGATAATCGCGCCGTCCCCGATCTTCACCGGGGCGACGAGCGCGCTGTTCGATCCGATAAAGGCCCCCGCCCCGATCTCGGTCCGGTATTTGAAGAAGCCGTCATAATTGCAGGTGATCGTGCCCGCGCCGATATTGGCGTTCGCGCCGACCGTCGCGTCCCCGAGATATGTCAGGTGATTGGCCTTGGCGCCCGGGCCCAGCACCGCCTTTTTCATCTCGACGAAATTGCCGACCTTCGATCCCTTTTCCATCACCGCGCCGGGTCGCAGCCGCGCATAGGGGCCGACCGAACAGCCCTCCCCGATGCTCGCGCCCTCGATATGGCTGAAGGCATGGATCGTGGCGCCGTCGGCGACACTGGCGCCGGGGCCGAACCGGACCTGCGGCTCGATCGTCACGTCGCGCCCGATCTCGGTATCGTGACTGAACCAGACGGTCGCCGGATCGACGAGCGTCGCGCCGTCCGCCATCGCCTGCGCGCGCCGCCGATCCTGCCATTGGCGCTCGACCGCGGCGAGTTCGGCGCGGCTGTTGATCCCCGCCACTTCCCAGGGCTCGGCCTCGATCACGGCGCTGTGCCGCTCGTCGGCCTGCGCGACCATCACCATGTCGGGCAGGTAATATTCGCCCTGCGCATTGTCGTTGCCGACCCGGTCGAGCAGCGCAAACATGTCCTCCGCCCGCGCCGCGATCAGCCCGGAATTGCAGAGCGTTACCGCGCGCTCTTCATCGCTCGCATCCTTATACTCGACCATCTTTTCGATCTTGCCGGATGCGTCGGTGACGATCCGGCCATAGGCGAGCGGATCCTCGGGCCGGAAACCGAGCACGACACAGGCCGGCTCGTCCGCCTGCAGTCGGTGCAGCATCAGTGCGATCGTCCGCGCGCACACCGTCGGCACATCGCCGAAACAGGCGAGCACCATCCCGTCGAACCCGGCGAGCGCATCGCGCGCCTGCAGCACCGCGTGGCCGGTGCCGAGCTGCTCTTCCTGCAGCGCGACGACCGCGCCGCGCGCCTCGACATAGGGCTCGACCTCTTCGCGCCCCGCACCGAGCACGACCACCGTCTTTTCGGGACCCAGCAGCTCCAGTTCGTCCATCAGATGGCCGAGCATCGGCTTGCCGGCGATCGGGTGCAGCACCTTGTGGCGCGCGGATTTCATCCGGGTGCCCTTGCCCGCGGCGAGGATGATCGCGGCGAACGGGCCGGGCGGCGAGATGTCGATATTATCGGTCATTGCGCCGCGCGGTCTGCCAGCAAATGCTTGCCATTTCCATAGGGCAGACGGCATGGCGCGGGGATGACGCAATCCCCCTTCCCCTTCGACCTGGTCGGATTCGATCTCGACGGCACGCTGCTCGACACCAGCGACGAGCTGACCGTTTCGCTCAACCATGCCTTGGCCGAAGCCGGGCGTCCGCCGCTGTCGCAGGGCGAGGTGCGCCCGATGGTCGGGCTGGGCGCCAAACACATGCTGCGGATGGGCCTTGCGGCATCCGGCGACAGCGACGAGGCGGCGGTCGACGCACTGCTACCCGTCCTGATCGATCATTATGACGCGAATCTCGGTTCCGGTTCCCCACCCTTTCCCGGTCTCCTCGACGCCATGGATGGGCTGGCGGCGGCGGGCGCGCGCTTCGCCGTCGTGACCAACAAATATGAGCGGCTGGCCGTGAAGCTGATCGCGGCCAAGGGACTCGCCCACCGATTCGAGACGGTCATCGGCGGCAACACGCTACCCGGCGGCCAACGCAAACCGGACCGCGCGCCGATCGACGAGATGATCCGGCGTTCGGGCTCGGCCCGAGCGGCTTTCGTCGGCGATTCGATCTACGATGTGCAGGCAGCCCAATCCGCCGGCATCCCTGCCGTGGCAGTGCGCTTCGGCTTTTTGACCCAGCCGGTCGAAGAGCTGGGCGCCGATGCGATCATCGATCATTATGATGCTTTGACCAGCGTGCTCGAAGGCATGGGCTAGCGCTTCATTGTTATCGCGCTGGGTGAAGAGCCTGTAACCTGGTGCATTTGGCACACCCCTGTCGTTGCCCTTTCCGCTAGTTGGGCATAAATGCCGGGCCAGCATCTGCGGCGGCATAGGCCGTCGCTCTTATCAGGCGCTCCGCCGCATGCTTTCCGTAGGCGAGTCCGTCTGTTTGGCCAGAAGCGCCTCAAAATCGTGCGCTTTCATCGGCTTTCCGAGAAGGAAGCCCTGCCCGCGCGTCGCGCCGAGCGCGTGCGCGAGCGCCAGCTGATACGGCGTCTCTATCCCTTCCACGATCGAATCGATCCTGAGGACCCGAGCCATGGCAATGACGGCGCGGGCGAGTTCCCGGCCGACCGGATCGCTGGGCCGCTCGATCAGCGACTTGTCGAGCTTCAGGCTGTGGATCGGCAGCAGTTGCAAAAGGCTGAAATTGGCGTAGCCGCTGCCGAAATCGTCCAGCGCGATCCGATGGCCGGCCTGCGCCAAGCGTTCGAAATTGCGCAGGGCGACATGCGTATCGATCGCAACCGTTTCGGTGACTTCGAACTCCAGTCGTTCCGGACGACAGCGTGATGCTCGAACCAGGTCGATAATCTTTCGCATCGACTGGTCCGACCGCAAATCCATCGCCGAGAGATTGACGGCCAGCGACACCGATTCCGGTATGTGCGCCGCCACCTCCAATGTTTTTTCAAGCGCGATCAGGGTGATACGCGAGACGGTTCCGGCATCCTCCGCCACAGCAATCAGTTTTGCGGGGCTGACCTGCCCCAGAGTCGGGCTGGTCCAGCGCAGCAGCGCCTCGGCACCGACGATGCGGTTGCTGGAAAGCTCGACCTGAGGCTGGAAAAGGACCTCAAGCTCGGATTCGAAGCCGTCGCTCGACATGACCTGGCCGATCTGGAACTGCTCCTCCATCGCCTGAGCGTGGCAGGCGTCGAAGACCACGGCGCTTCCCTTGCTGTTCCGCTTGGCATGCAGCAACGCATAATCGGCATTTTCGAGCAGAGCCGCGCTAGTGTCATCCGCCGATGCTATCTCGCAGCCCGCCGAGGCCGAGATATGGATCCTCTTCCCCTCGATCTCGAACGGCCGCGCAAGATCCGCGATCAGCTGGTCGCACCAAAGCTGCATTTCCTGCAGGTCGCCGGACCCGGTGCGAAGAATGCTGAACTCGTCGCCTCCCACGCGCGCTGCGAACGCCTCGCCCGAGCAATGGCGGCGCAACCGCCGCGCCACTTCGCACAGCAGCTCGTCGCCGATCCTGTGACCGTAAACGTCGTTGACGGGTTTGAAACCGTCAAGGTCCATAACGACCAGCCAGAGCGGGTCGCGACCAGCCCGCGGCGTCTGTATTCGGTTCTCGAGCGTCTCGACAAAGGCGCGCCGGTTGGGGAGGCCGGTAAGGCTGTCGGTGTGAGACTCCGCGCGCGCGCTTTCGGCGAGCAGCTCGGCCGAAGCACGACCGCGTTCGGCCTCTCGTCGCTCGGCCAAGGCAAGCGCGATCGATTTTCGCAGGGATGCCGAGATCGCGATCGATGACACCGAACTCGCAAACGCTATGAAGCCGTATAGGCCAGCCAATTCCGGCGCGTACTGGAAAATCTGCGCGAAAAGGCAGACAATTGCGACGACGATCGATGGAATCGTCTGCCTCAGGCTCGTTCCTGAAAAGGCGAATATCATCGCCATGACGATGAAATAGACCAGCTTCGTGCGATTAAAGTCCAGCTGGAGTGCGATCAGGACGTTGGAAAGCACGAGAAGATTGATGAAGAGGACGATCACATCGACCTGAGCGGGTGACCGCGAACGCGCGAGCAGATAGACGCCGATCAAGGCCGCGATCACCGTGGTGATGGATATCGCGCTGAACCAAACCAGCTCGGTGCCGCTTCGCGTTACAAAATGCGCAACCGTCATCACTGCATAATAGGCTGCTGCTACACAGAAAAAGCCGCGAAGAATCGGAAGATACGCTTGCGTCAACGCGCAGCGATGCGTCTGCTTATCCCATTTTTCCGCCATCAAATCCATGGCCGCCCTGTTGATCCTTGCTGCAATCCCCCTCTTTGTAGATAAAGTATTAATAAAGGGCTCATTTCCGGTCCGACGCCTCTTTCCGCGATCAGTCGGTCTTCAGGGCGACCCCCGCCGCGCGGGTGCCCGGGCTACTCTAGCCCTTCCGCCATTTCGTCCACAGATGCCGCGCCAGCATAAGCGGCGGCATGCGGAGCCAGTGCGAGCGGATATAGAAAGCAAGGCGCACGCCCTTGCGCGTTTCGCGTCCCCAGCCGTCGCGGGCGAGCAGGCGGCGGATATAGAGGGTATCGCCCGCCCTCCCCCGTCCGGCGACATTGCCGTCGACCGGCGTATCGTAGAGCGTTTCGGCAAGGTGCAGTGCACGGCTTACGGGTTTCGCAAGCTGATGCCGTCCCGCCCTTTCTCCGAGCTCCGGCCAGAATCCCACCCGCTTACCGAAATCGCGGCACAGCCGGTCGATATCCCAGAGGTTGCGCAGGCCGCCCGCCAGATCGCCATCGGCGAACAGATGCGCGGCGGCGTGGCAGATCATGTCGGGCGGCGAGAGGATGCGCAGGTCTCCTGAGCCTGTCGAAGGATCGAGCGGCTCGCTTTCGGCGATCATCGACGCTGCGTCGGGCGTCGGCCGCGCGGTCAGCGGCAGCACCGTATGGTGGACGTCGATCATCCGGTCGCGCTCCTTGTGGATCAGCGGCGGCAGCTCGTGCATGTGATCGCGGTAATAGGCGTCGTCATATTCGTCCTCCTTCACCCATTCCCAGCCGCCCCGTTCGATCAGGGCGCGCTCGACCGCACCGAGCGCCGCACGGCGAACCAGGATATCGAGATCGCCGATCGAGCGCCCGATACCCGCCGAAAGACCCGCCGCGACATAGGCCGTGCCTTTGAGGAGGATAACCGGCTCCCCAAGCGGCGCCAGCACGCGGCGCGCCATCTCGGCTTCCCACAGCGCCTGGCGCCGCGCATGATCGGCCGAGCGGCGGGCATCGGCGCAAAGCTGCGCCACCTTTGTCGGCAGGTCGAGCCCGTCGAGGCGATGGGCGAGCGTACCCATCAGCTGCTCGGCTCGGGCCATAGCAATCAGCGCGGTCCAGCCATCGGCGTCGAGAGCGCCCGTCGAGACGGGATCGGTCAGCGCGCGGGTCAGAAGGCGGGCGTCGGTCATTATAATCCTCCCCTGCAAGGGGAGGGGGACCGGCGAAGCCGGTGGAGGGGTCTCAACGGCAACGGCGGATTCAATCGCAGGCGTTGATACCCCTCCGTAGGCCCCTTCGACAAACTCAGGGGCTGCCACCTCCCCCTTGGGGGGAGGATTGGGGTTGGCACATCCCTCACCTCACCAACTCCGCCCAGAGCCGTTCGACGCTGGCGACGGCGCTTTCGGTGTCGGGATAGTCGACCGCCCGGGTCGGGACCGTTCGCACGAGCGCGGACAGCGCTCCGAAACCCGTCTCGCCCAGTGCGACATAGTTGGTCGAGGCCTGGGTCAGCCGCACGAATATCTCCGCCTCGCCGATCTCGCGGACATCGGGTGCATGGCCGAAGCGCGGGAAGAGCAGCAGCGCGGGTTTCGCGGGTTCGGCCATCTTCGCGATCGCCTCGGCGGGCGGCCGCAAATGGCGGATATCGCCCTTGGGCGTGTCGCGCATCAAGGGACCGAGCCGGCTGGCATCGACATCGCGTTCGAAGAGCCCGATCGCCTCGTTCTTGAGACTGACCAGCCTTGGAAAGGCATGCAGCAGGCCGGTCTCCGGATCGATCAGCGCGAACTCATCGCCCATGAAGCGCCAGCCGCGCTCGCCGAGCAGCGCCGAAAGCGTCGATTTGCCGGCGCCGGATTCGCCGGTCATCAGCAGCGCCTTGCCGTCGCGCTCGACCGCCGAAGCGTGAAGCAGCAGATAGCGGCGCTGGCCGAGCGCCATTTGCAGGTTCATCCCCATCTCCGCCGCCAGCATGCCATGGGCGAGCGAGAGCGGCGCGGCGTCGGGCAGCATATAGTCGCCGCCGATCATCACCGAAGGACGCAGGAAACGCCGCCACGGCCGCTGCGCGAAGAGGCGCACGGTGAAGTCGGGTATATCGGGCGTCGGATAGCCCGCATAAAGCGCCGCCAGCCGGTCGAGCGGCTGCCGCCAGTCTGACCCGATGCGGAACCCTGTCGGGCCGACGGTCACGCGGAATTCGTGCTTCATGGCCGCCACACCAGCCCGGCCGCCTCCAGCTCGGCGAGACGCGCCTCCAGCGCCGCTTCGAGATCCTGGCCGCCCTTATCAGCCGGGCCGAAATCGAAATCGCGCTTCAGCCGGTCCAGCAGCGCCCGCGGCCCCGCATCCCCCTCGCCCAGGGCTTCGAGAATCTGCGGCGCGGGCGGCGCGACGATATGGGTGAGGCCGGAAGGCCGGTGGAAGATCAGCGCCACGCCGTCCAGCGCGATAACGCGCCGGGCCTCGGGCGGATCGGCGCGATAGGCGGCTTCTGTCATGGCGGAAAGCGGCGGAGCGTCAGCTCCGCGTCATCTGGATCGACGCGTAGCAGGTAAAGCCGCTCATGCCGGTCTGCAGGCGGCGGATATAGTTGGTATAGGCCTGGCTCTGCTCATAGCCATAGCCCGGGATCGTCCGGCCCGCCTGCAACGCGCCGCGCACTTCCTCGCCGACCAGATTGCGGCCCGGCGGCGGAAAGGCGCCCGGCGTTCCCGGCGGCACGACCGAGCCGTCCGCGGCGATATAATTGCCCATCCGGCCGGGATCGGGAATCGGGATTTCGCAGGCCATGATCGAGGCCTGGGTCTGGGCGAGCGCGGGGCGCACCGTCACGACCGTCGACGCGGCCGCGGCGCCGAGCGCCAATACCTGGCGCCGGCCCGGCTTCGCCATGCCCTGCCCGGCGTCGTCGCCGTCCGTCTCTTTGGGTCCTTCGCTCATGCCATCCTTCCCGAATTCCTGTCCGCGATACACTGCCAACACTTACCCTGCCGCCTACTGGCGAGTGTAACAATAGCGCTGTATCAGGGCGCTCAATGGCCCAGATAACGCCTCTTCGCGCCATTGTCGCGCTGTTAACCACCTTTGGCCTCGGCGGCGCGGCCTATTTGCTCGGCGCGCCGCTGCCGGCGATCGTGCTCGCCTGTCTCGGCGGACTGGTCGGCGGCGCGGTGCTCAACGGGCACAGGGAGGCCGCGCCCGACGAGCCGGACGCCGACCCCGCCGACGCGGAACCCGAACCGGTGCCGGACGAATCGCTGTTTCCGACCCTCGAGGAACTGATGAACGCGATCGACGATCCCAGCCTGCTGATCGTCGGCCGCCGCGTCGTGCGGGCGAATCCGGCAGCGCAGAACCTGCTCGGCACGCATATCGTGGGCGAGGATGTCCGGCTCGCGATCCGCCATCCGGCAGCGGCCGAACGACTGACGGGAGAAGCGGGCGCGGAGGAATCGCGCGTGGCGATGGAACTGGTCGGGATCGGCGAACGCGAGCGGCCCTGGGAACTCGTCATCCACGAACTCAAGGGCAATGCCCGTTTCGTCCGCCTTGCCGATCGCAGCAGTGCGCATGCGGCGGAAAAGATGCGCGCCGATTTCGTCGCCAATGCGAGCCACGAGTTGCGCACGCCGCTCGCCTCGCTGCTCGGTTATATCGAGACGCTGCAGGACGGCGCGGCCAAGGACAAGAAGACGCGCAACCGCTTTCTCGAGATCATGCACGGCGAAGCGAGCCGGATGCAGCGGCTGATCGGCGATCTCATGTCGCTCTCGCGCATCGAGG
Organism: Parasphingopyxis algicola; assembly: GCF_013378075.1. Taxonomy (GTDB): domain Bacteria; phylum Pseudomonadota; class Alphaproteobacteria; order Sphingomonadales; family Sphingomonadaceae; genus Parasphingopyxis; species Parasphingopyxis algicola. Next base: position 1,224,063 of record NZ_CP051131.1, read on the forward strand.
CGGAGAAATACCGGGCGCCGGCCGAGGAAATCGAACTCGGTCCGCTGATCAACGAGGCCTGCCTGTCGACCTGCGCGGCCGAGGGAGTCGACAGTTCGCGCGTCGATATCCGGTCGGCATCGGGCAGCGTCCGGATCGCCGGGGACCGGGTCCAGATCACCCAGCTGATCAGCAACCTGGTCGGCAACGCGCTGAAATATGGCGACGGCGAAGATCCGGTTGCCGTTCATTACGGCCCGATCTCCGATACGATGATCCGCCTGAGCGTCGAGGATCATGGCGAAGGCATCGCACCCGAACATCTGCCGCGCCTGACCGAACGCTTCTACCGCGTCGATCCGGGCCGCAGCCGGTCGCTCGGCGGCACCGGCCTCGGCCTTGCGATCGTCAAACATATCGTCGAGCGCCACCGCGGGAGGCTGAATATCGAGAGCGAAGCCGGACAGGGTACGACGGTCAGTGTCGATTTGCCGAAAAAACGGCCGGCGATGTCATCTTCCCGTAATGAGAATGTCACAAAGGCAGACGGGCCGTCGCTGGTTACGACGCGCGATTCGCGATGATGGAATTGGAACCGAAACTCTAGCGCTGCAAAGGCATCCCGGAATGCCCGTTGAAGGAATATCGACGCAGTCGGGGGCGACATGCACATGGTCGATACCAATGGCTGAAATTTCGGCCGAAAAAGGAAATTGAGCGGAACAGTGTCGATCTTCTCCTTGTTCATGATGGTGATCGGTTTTGCCGCGATCGGCTGGTTCACGGCGCGGATGCGCGCCGCCCGGCTGCGCCCCACCGAGGGTGCCGTCCGCGCGCACTCCCTGCCCGGCTATCATGGCTGGTACGTGGCGCTGTGGCTCGCCATTCCCGCGCTGGCCTTTCTCACCGTCTGGTCGGTCGTCATGCCCGGCATGGTCGAACAGTCGGTGCTCGCCAGCCCCGCCGCGCAAACCCTCCCGGCGTCCGATATCGAGCGTACCGCGATCCTCGGCGAAGCCCGCGCGCTGGCCGACGGATCGTTGCGCGCCGCCTTCAACGAGGAAGCCGAGGCGCTCGCCCCCGCCTTCAAGGAAGCGTCGGGCTTTTATAGCGTTATCGGCCTCATCGCGACCGTGCTGCTGGCCTTCGCCTGCGGAGCCTATGCGTTTCTGCGCGTGCGCCCGGATTTCCGCGCCCGCAACCGGGTCGAGCGCGTCGTCATGTGGGTGTTGCTGATCGCCTCGCTGATCGCGATCCTCACCACGATCGGCATCGTCGCCTCGCTGCTGTTCGAGACGATCCGCTTCTTCGACCGGATATCGCCGATCGAGTTCATTTTCGGCACCCATTGGAGCCCGCGATCGACGACCTTCAGCGACGATCCGGGATCGTTCGGCGCGATCCCGCTATTCTGGGGCACGATCCTGATCGGCGCGATCATCGCGATGATCGTCGCGATCCCGCTCGGCCTGATGAGCGCGGTGTATCTCACCCAATATGCGCCGGCCCGCTTCCGCTCCGTCATGAAACCGGTGCTCGAGATCCTCGCCGGCGTGCCGACGGTCGTCTACGGCTATTTCGCCGCGCTGACCGTCGCGCCGGCCGTACGCGACTTCGCGGTCAACGTGCTCGGCGTCAGCAGCGCTTCGTCCGAATCCGCGCTCGCCGCCGGCGTCGTCATGGGGGTGATGATCATCCCCTTCGTCTCCTCGATGGCCGACGATTCGCTGGCCGCGGTGCCGGGCGCGATGCGCGACGGCAGCCTCGCCATGGGCGCGACCAATTCGGAAACGATCAAGCGGGTGCTGATCCCCGCGGCGCTGCCCGGCATCGTCGGCGGCGTGCTGCTCGCCGTCAGCCGCGCCATCGGCGAGACGATGATCGTCGTGATGGCGGCCGGGCTCGCCGCCAACCTCACGGCCAATCCGTTCGAGAGCGTCACGACCGTGACCGTCCAGATCGTCCAGCTGCTGACCGGCGATCAGGAATTCGACAGTTCGAAGACGCTCGCCGCCTTTGCGCTGGGCCTCGTCCTCTTCATCGTGACGCTGCTGCTCAACATCATTGCGCTCAGCGTCGTCAAACGCTTCCGCGAGGCCTATGAATAGATGAACACCGCCATCGCCTCCCCCACCGGCCGTCAGCCGACCGACTGGGCCGCCGACGCCATGCAGCGCCGGATCCGGGCCCGGTACCGCGCCGAGAAACGGTTCCGCTTCTACGGCCTGTTCGCGATATTGCTTTCGGCGGGATTTCTCGCCTTCCTGCTGATCACGATGGTGTCGAGCGGCGCGCGCGGCTTCACCCAGACCCAGATCGCGCTGCCCGTCAATTTTGCGGCGTCGGACATCTTCCTCGAACCCGGCCAGCTTGACGGCGAGGACCGCGCGCAATTGCTCGCCCGGGCGGATTTCCAGAACCTCGCCCGGCAATCGGCCATCGCGACCTATGGCGAGGACGGCCCGAGGCTGCTGTCGAACGGCGCCTGGGTCAAGCTGCGCAACGCGGTGTCCGACGATCCGACCTTGCTGACCCGCGAGGAAGTGATCTGGATGCCCGCATCGACCGAGGTCGATTTCGCGGCGCGCGGCGATATGGGGCCGCGCCAGAGCGAAGAACGCGCGGCGATGATCGAGCGTTATGGAGAACTCGACGAGGCCGGCCAGGTGCGCCGCGCGCTGAGCTGGACCTTCCTGACCATGGCGGATTCGAGCGATCCGACCCTGGCCGGCATCTGGGGGGCGCTCAAGGGCTCGCTCCTGACCATGATCGTCACCCTGCTGCTGGCCTTTCCGATCGGCGTGCTGGCGGCCGTCTATCTGGAGGAATATGCGCCGCAGAACCGCTGGACCGACATGATCGAGGTATCGATCAACAATCTCGCGGCCGTGCCGTCGATCATCTTCGGCCTGCTCGGGCTCGCGGTGTTCATCAACACGTTCTACCTGCCCCGATCGGCGGCGGTCGTCGGCGGCCTGACCCTGGCGCTGATGACGATGCCGGTGATCGTGATCGCGGGGCGCAACGCGATCAAGTCGGTGCCGCCCTCGATCCGGGACGCGGCGCTCGGCGTCGGCGCCTCGCCGGTCCAGGTGCTGACCCATCACGTGCTGCCCTTGTCGCTGCCCGGCATCCTGACCGGCACTATCATCGGGATGAGCCGCGCATTGGGCGAAACCGCGCCGCTGCTGCTGATCGGCATGCGCGCCTTCGTCGCCACGCCGCCCGACGGCTTCACCGATCCCGCCACGGTCCTGCCCGTGCAGATCTTCCTGTGGTCCGACGAGCTCGATCCGGGCTTTGTCGAACGGACCTCGGCGGCGATTATCGTGCTGCTGCTCTTCCTGCTCGCCATGAACGGGCTCGCGATCTGGCTGCGCAACAAATATGAACAACGCTGGTGAGACAATGAACGACGCAACCGACACCCAGGCCCCGCCGCAATCCGGGGAACCGCTCGTCGCCCCGGATATGCTCAAGATGACGGCGCGCAATGTCGACGTCTATTATGGCGACAAGCAGGCGATCGATAACGTCTCGATCGATATCGGCATGGACAATGTGACAGCCTTTATCGGCCCGTCCGGCTGCGGAAAATCGACCTTTCTGAGAACCCTCAACCGGATGAACGATACGATACCGATCGCCAGGACGACGGGCCGGATCGAGCTCGATGGCGAGGATATCTACGATCCGACGATGGACGTGGTGCAGCTGCGCGCCCGGGTCGGCATGGTGTTCCAGAAGCCCAACCCCTTCCCCAAATCGATCTTCGAAAATGTCGCCTATGGCCCGCGCATCCACGGCCTCGCCACGTCCAAATCGGAATTCGACGAGATCGTCGAGAAATCGCTGATCCGCGCCGGCCTGTTCGAGGAGGTCAAGGACCGGCTCGACGACAGCGGCACCGCACTCTCGGGCGGCCAGCAGCAGCGGCTGTGCATCGCCCGCGCGATCGCGGTCGATCCCGAGGTCATCCTGATGGACGAACCCTGCTCGGCGCTCGATCCGATCGCGACCGCCAAGATCGAGGAGCTGATCCACGAGCTGCGCGGCAAATATGCGATCGTCATCGTGACCCATAATATGCAGCAGGCGGCCCGCGTTTCGCAGCGTACGGCCTTTTTCCATCTCGGCAATCTCGTCGAATATGGCGAAACGTCCGAGCTGTTCACCAACCCGCACCAGGAACGGACGAAGGACTATATCACCGGCCGGTACGGCTAGACGGAAACCCGATCATGCCCAACAAGAGCGAACATACGGTCAAGGCGTTCGACGACGATATCGGCGAGCTGCGGGCGCTCGTGTCGGAGATGGGCGGGCTCGCCGAGACGGCGATCGGCGATGCGATCCACGCGCTCACCCGCCATGACCTCGAAACCGCGGCGCGGATCGTCAAGGACGATGCGCGGATCGATGAGCTGGAAGCCGAAGTCGAAAGGCTCGCCGTCCGGCTGATCGCGCTGCGCGCGCCGCTCGCCGACGATCTGCGCGAGGCGGTGGCGGCGATCAAGATCGCGACGGTGCTCGAGCGGATCGGCGACTATGCCAAGAATATCGCGAAACGCGTGCCGATCTTCGATCATCGCGCCGATATCGAGCCGCTGAGCATCCTTCCGGCGATGGCGCGGATCGTACAGGAAATGGTGCATAACGTGCTCGACGCGTTCGCCGCCCGCGACGCAACGATGGCCAAGATGGTGATCGAGCGCGATTCGGCGGTCGACGATTTCTACGACAGCCTGTTCCGCGCGCTCCTCACCCATATGATGGAGAATTCGCACAACATCACCCAGTCCACCCATTTGCTGTTCATCGCCAAGAATCTCGAACGGGTCGGCGATCACGCCACGAACATCGCCGAGATGGTCTATTTCGCGGCCACGGGAGACTATCTGGAGGACCGTTCGGGCGGCGAGAGCTATGCGCCGGAACCGGAGGAGCTTGAAGAATGAGCAAAGCCAAACTCCTGCTCGTCGAAGACGATATGGCGCTGACCGAATTGCTGATCTGGCATTTCGAGCGCGAGGAATTCAACGTCAAGCACACGGTCGACGGCGAGGAAGCGCTGCTGCTGGCGCGCGAGAACCCGCCCGATCTCGTGCTGCTCGACTGGATGATCGAGGGGCTTTCGGGGATCGAGGTGTGCCGCCGCCTGCGCCGGATGCCCGACACCGCGAACGTGCCGATCATTATGCTGACGGCACGCGGCGAGGAAGAGGACCGGGTCCGCGGCCTCGAGACCGGGGCCGACGATTATGTCACCAAACCGTTCAGCCCGCGCGAACTCGTCGCCCGGGTCGGCGCGGTGCTCCGCCGCGTCCGCCCCGCGCTCGCCGGCGAGCCGCTGCTCCATGGCGACATCGCGATGGACACGGTCAGCTACAAGGTCCGCCGCGACGGCGAGGTGATCCCGCTCGGGCCCACCGAATTCCGCCTGCTCAAGCATTTCCTCGAACATCCGGGCCGCGTGTTCAGCCGCGAGAGGCTGCTCGATTCGGTCTGGGGCCATGATTCGGATATCGAGCCGCGCACCGTCGATGTGCATATCCGGCGGCTGCGCAAGGCCCTGAACAAGGGCGGCAAGCCCGACATCATCCGCACCGTCCGCTCGGCAGGGTACGCACTGGATGCCGAGGGCGCGGGCTAGGCTGCACGCCGCACCCGGCCGTCAATCCTCGCTCGCCAGATAGTCGATGATCGCCCGCCGTTCGGTCGGATCGGACAGGCGGACGCCCATCGTCGTTCCCGGCACCATGGCGCGCGGATCCCGGAGCCAGCGGTCGAGCCGGACGCGCGACCAGGCGAATTCGGCCCGGGCCAGCGCGGCCGAATAGCGGAAATCCGGGACCGAACCCGCGCGCCGCCCGATCAGGCCGCGATGGCGCGGCCCGACCCGGTTCGCGTCGAGCGAATGGCAGCCGCCGCAGCGCTGGCTATAGAGGCGGGCGCCGTCAGCCGGTTGCGCCCGCCCCTCCGCTTCGCCCAGCGACCCGCAGACCAGCGGCAGGGCGAGCAGCATGACGGCGCGTAATGTCGTCACGCGCCTATCCGAAGATGAAGCCGGTTTCGGGCATGCTCTGGCCGAGCGCGCCGGCGAGCGCCGCGAAATGCGCCGCCTCGTCGACCGCGATCCGCGCGGCGAGATGGTCGTGATCGCCATCCTGCAGCGAGGGCATGATCCCGAGATAGGCCGATGTCGCGCCGCGCTCGAGCCGCAGCGCGAGGTTCAGCACGTCGGTCTGGTTGCGCAGCGCGCCGAGGCCGAGCGCCTCGACATATTCGGCATCGGTCTTCGGCTCGACCGGCGTTCCGCCCAGCGTGCGGATGACGCGGGCCAGCTCGTCGCGATGCTGCCGGTGATGGCCGCGAAACAGGACGCCGACTTCGACGACCGCCGGTTCGAGCAGCCCGCTGCCCGCCGCGATCGTATAGGCGGCGATCCCTTCATGTTCGAGGCCCAGCGCGGCGTTCAGCAGGTCGGCATCGCCCTGGGCATCGGCAGGCGCGCCTCTGCCATAGCGGCCGCGCTGGGCCGCCACGGGTTCGCCGGAGAGCAACGAAACCGCGGCAAGGGAAAGGCCGCCGGCGGCGGCGGTGCGGATAAAGGAACGGCGCCCGGTCGCGTCGGGCTTGCTTATGGTCTGGTCGGTCATGGGTGGGTCCTCTCGGTTCTGGATGCAAAGGGAAATCGACGACTCGAACGATACCGATCTGTATCGTTGCTGCCCTTCCTTCGAAGATCGCGTGCCCGCTGTCAACAGAAAAGATACAGATCGGTATCTTTCTTGCCATCCGGATTCAAAGCGCCGAAGATAGGCGCTTGAACCTGCCCCCTCGCCGGGTTAACGCGCACGTCAACCACGATCCCACGCAATCCATGGAGTCCCCATCATGACCATTTCGTTCGAAGACAAAGTCGCCATCGTCACCGGCGCGGGCGGCGGGCTCGGCCGCGCCTATGCGCTCGATCTCGCGAGCCGCGGCGCGAAGGTCGTCGTCAACGATCTAGGCGGATCGCGCGACGGCACGGGCTCTTCGGACGCGGCGCAGAAGGTCGTCGAGGAGATCGAGGCGGCCGGCGGCACGGCGATGGCCAATGGCGGGTCGGTCACCGAAGCCGGGCAGATGAACGAGATGGTCGCCAAGACCAGGGAAGCCTGGGGCGGCGTCCATATCCTGATCAACAATGCCGGCGTCCTGCGCGACAAGAGCTTCGCCAAGATGAGCGTCGAGGATTTCCGCTTCGTCGTCGACGTCCATCTCAACGGCTCGGCGGTCTGCACCAAGGCGGTGTGGGAAACGATGCGCGAACAGGCCTATGGCCGCATCCTGATGACCGCCTCCTCGACCGGGCTCTACGGCAATTTCGGCCAGGCCAATTACGGCGCGGCGAAGCTCGGCCTCGCCGGCTTCACCAAGACGCTCGCCATCGAGGGCGCCAAGTACAACATCAAGTGCAACACCATCGCGCCGATCGCCGGCACCCGGATGACCGAAGACATCATGCCGCCCGAAATGTTCAAGGCGCTGTCGCCGGAAAACGTCGCCCCGGCCGCGGTCTATCTCGTCGCCGAGGACGCGCCGACCAACATGATCGTCGGCGCCGGCGGCGGCTTCTTCCACGCCGCCTATGTGACGCATACGCAAGGCGTCGCGCTTCCCGAAGACCAGCGCACCGCCGAAGGCGTCGCAGACGTCTGGGACCAGATCATCGACCGCGCGGAAGAGTTCGTCCCGCAGAGCGGCGCCGAACAGGGCGCGCAGGCGTTCAAGAAGCTGCAGGCGCTGGGTGGGTGAACGGTAAAATCACGAAACTCGAAGCGGGCGTGTCCGGAGACGGATGCGCCCCTTTTTTTGCTCGGCCAACTGCGCGCAATGGGCACGGCGGCCTCATGTGAGCAGCGAGTCTACGGCCGAAGGCGTCGTCGATGTCTGGGACCGGATGATAGACTGTTTGGAAGATCTCGTCCCGGCGAATGAAGCCAATCAAGGTTGGGGGCAACTTGTGGTTAAAAAATTGACGGATGGATAACTGCGAAATAAGATCCTGTTATGTTCTCGTCCGATAATCCTGCCTTAGAGGCCAGCGTTGACCTGATCGCAACGGCAAGAGGCAGGAAATTCGCGACCATTTTGGCAGATCCTCCCTGGCAGTTTCAAAATCGCACCGGCAAGGTAGCGCCTGAACATAAGAGACTGGCGCGGTATCCCACAATGACGTTGGACGATATCCGAAAACTGCCGGTGGCGGATATCGCCGATGAGCCATCTCATCTTTATCTGTGGGTACCTAATGCCCTGCTCCCAGACGGCCTATCGGTAATGGAAGCATGGGGCTTTCGCTATGTCTCGAATATAATCTGGCACAAGATCCGAAAGGATGGCGGTTCGGACGGGCGTGGCGTTGGCTTCTATTTTCGCAACGTCACGGAGATCTTGCTTTTCGGTGTGCGTGGAAAGAACGCCCGAACGCTCGCTCCTGGCAGACGTCAGGTGAACATGATCCAATCGCGAAAGCGGGAGCATAGCCGTAAACCCGACGAACAATATCAAGTAATCGAAGACTGTTCCTGGGGACCGCGGCTTGAGATGTTCAGCAGAGGCAAGCGGCGCGGCTGGACCGCCTGGGGTAATCAGGCAGATGATGCATACGAGCCTACTTGGGATACATATAATTATAACAGTGCCGTTGCGGCGGAATAGCAGTCAGATATCAGCCACATAAAGCGCTGGCCGAATAGCAAACGTCAGAACAGGGCAACCGCCCCCACCGCCGCCTTCCAATCGCGGCCAGAGCTTTTCATGATGCGTTGTCGACGCACCATATGATGCGCCTTTGCCCAAGTCCTTGAAGATTGCCTGAAGTTCGGTTGAGCGCGTGACAATTATTCCAACGTCCATAACGCGCAAGTCAAAAAGCAAACGGAAGTTGTTGAGATCGCGATCATAGAACGGATCCTTGTTGTTCCACTCAACTTCAATGCCCACCCGCCCCTTAAAACAATCCACACTGTGGGTCGGGCTCTCATATTCAACATCATCGACAGTTATCGCCGTATCGAAATTTTTCTCGGTCCAACCGCGCCGGTAAAATTCGCTGTCGATACGCCTCGCGATCGGAGATTTGGCGCCACCCTTTGTCAAAATTTCTGATTTGAAAAGACGAAAATCGCGCAAAACCGCGACCACTTCCGCCCACTCGGCGGCGCAAGCTGTTTGCAATATTCCGGCCGCGTTCCGCCATTCCTTGACGTAATACATTTCGCGCAAATCAGCCGGGACAAGATGGTCAGTTGGCATGACGACATGCTTACGGACCGACAAAATGCTTGGCAACGTACCGCATCTTAAAGCAAATCCGGCCGACAGAAATAGTCGCCCCATGATTTCGGCTACAAGGTGCTGTCCTACAGCCCGTCCCTTGCAGTATTATTGCGAGACGATGTCCCCAGCAATCTTCTCGTTTCCTTCCTCCGCGCAAACCGCTCCAGCCGTCCTGACCGAATTGGAGTGGCCGTGTGTAAACTTTGTAAACTTAGCGGTTGTCCCGTCCCGGCTTCCTGCGCGCGGGGAGGCGGGACTTCTTGTGACAACCGGGCGAAAAAAAATCTTCGCTTCAACGGCTTAGACGAGGGGCCATCATGCCCCGGCCGACCCCCTCGTCACCCCAGCCCGTGTCAACCAGTGTCAATCGTTGCACCGTATTGCATCACCAATACACCAGTGCTATGCTGATCCGATAAAGGCGCAAAACGGAGAGAAGACCGATGTATAGCGAGAGCGATCTGGAGGCGGCGGTGGCCGCAGGGGCGTTGAAGGAGGCGGATGTCGCCAAGTTCCGCCGGTTCATGGCGGCCGACCGGTCGACCGCGCTGGTCGACGAGGAGCATTTCCGCCTCGTCAGCGGGTTCAACGATATTTTCGTGGCGATCGCCAGCGTGCTGTTGCTCGTCGCGATCGCCTGGCTGGGCAGCGAGATCCAGCCCTGGCTCGGCGCGCTCGGCGTCGCGGTCGCGGCCTGGGGCCTGGCCGAATATTTCACGAAGGTCCGCCGGATGGCCTTCCCTTCGATCCTGTTGCTGCTCGCCTTTGTCGGCGGGCTGTTCGGCGCGGTCGGCATGGGGCTGATCGGCGACGAGAGCCAGTACGGCCCGGGCGATGAAGCGATCGTCTCCGCTTACATCTCGATTGCCGGCGCGGTGGCCGCGGCCGGCGCCTTCTTCCACTGGCGGCGGTTCCGCGTGCCGATCACGATCGCGGCCGGCGCCGGCGCGGTGGTCGCGACGATCATCGGCATCCTCGCCGTGGCGACGGACGGCAACGTCGAGCCCTTCCTGCACCCGTTGCTGTTCGTTTCGGGCCTGGGCGTGTTCGCGCTGGCGATGCGCTGGGACATCAGCGATCCGGTCCGCGAGACGCGGCGCTCGGACGTCGCCTTCTGGCTGCACCTGCTCGCCGCGCCGCTGATCGTCCACCCGATCTTCGCCGAGATCGGCGTGCTCGAGGGCGCGCTGACCGTGGGCGGCGCGGTGCTCGTCATCGGCCTCTATATCGCGATGGGCGGAATCGCGCTGGCGATCGACCGGCGGGCGCTGATGGTGTCGAGCCTGGTCTATGTGCTCTGGGCGCTCAACGGACTGTTCGAGCGGTTCGGCGCGGTCGAGACCAATGTCGCACTCGCGGCGCTGGTGATCGGATCGGCGCTGCTGCTGCTCTCCGCCTTCTGGCACAATGCCCGCGGGCTGGTGGTCAGGCCGCTGCCCGAAGCGATCACGAACCGGCTGCCGGTGATCGGGAAGGAAACGGCGGTGGTTTGACTTGTCAAACTCGACTTAACAGTCGAGTCTGACAAAAAACTCCCGGTGCGGCGCCCGAGCGAATCGAAGGTCTGACAAAAAACACAAAGGAGACTCTAAAAACTACTCGCCGACGATCTTGAGCAGCCGCCGCTCGACGGGGGCCAGAACCGGCGCCAGTTCATGCCCGCGCTTCAGGATCATCCCGGCCTCGTTCAAGAGCGCCCACATGCCTTGCCGGTTGTGCAGGGCGGGGCGCTTCTCGATCCGGTATTCGGGGCGCTCGGCGGTGCGGCGGAAGGCGGAGAAGGAGGCGAAGTCCTTCTCGAAATTCATCGCATAATCGCGCCAGTGCCCGGCCGCGACCATCCGGCCGTACAGATCGAGGATGCGGTTGAGTTCGGTGCGGTCGAAGCCGACCTGGTTGGGCGGGGACTGGCCCGCGGGGCCGCGCCGATCCGGGAACGGGGTAACGGTGCCCATCAGGCGCAATCGCTCTCCTGAACCGGGGCCTCGTCGCCGTCGCGTTCGGCGATCAGCGCATCGATCTGCTTGTGCAGCTGCTCGAGCTCGCATCGCATCAGTTCCAGCTTCTGGGTCGAAGGATCGAACACTTCGCTGCACGGCGTACCATAGGGGACGAAACCTTCGGGCTTGTCCTCGGCGTCCATAAGGGTCGGCTTGGCCGGAATGCCGACCATGACCGCACCGGGCTGGACGTCCTTGGTGACGACGGCATTGGCGCCGATCCGTGCGCCCTTGCCGACGGTGATGGGTCCCAGGATCTGCGCGCCCGAGCCGATGATCACATCGTCCTCGATCGTCGGGTGACGCTTGCCGGGGACGCCGTCGGCCGGGTTCGTGCCGCCGAGCGTGACATTCTGGTAGATAGTGACATTGTCGCCGATCGCGGCGGTTTCGCCGATCACCGTGAAACCGTGGTCGATAAACAGGTGCCGCCCGATCTTCGCACCAGGGTGGATGTCGATCGCGGTCAGGAAGCGCGACCAGTGATTGACGAAACGGGCGAGGAAAAACAGCCTGCCGCGGAACAGGACGTGCGCCAACCGGTGATAGGTAAAGGCCCACACGCCCGGGTAGAGCAACACTTCGATCCGGGAGCGCGGTGCAGGATCGCGGGACCGTATGGAATCGATATAGGCAATCAGTCGGCCAGGCATTTGCTTCTCCCGCGCCAGTGGCGATCCGCAACGTAATAATCATTCAGTGTAAAAAAAACCAGTTCGGCCCGCTATACCCCCCAAAAGGCCAGCTTTCCCATCGATTCATGGTTGATTTCGATAAGTAATCCCTTATTTATCGAATATAACGATAAATTTGAGGGTGCGCATGTCGACCTATCTGCCGACCTTGAAACAGCTGCAATATCTGGTCGCGCTGCGCGATCATGGCCATTTCGGCAAGGCCGCCGAGGCCTGTTTCGTCACGCAGTCGACCCTGTCCGCGGGGCTGCGCGAGCTGGAGTCGCTGATCGGCATCACGCTGGTCGAACGGACGCGGCGCGTCGTACGCTTCACCCCGCTCGGGCTCAGCATCGCCGACAAGGCACAGCGCGTGCTGCGCGAGGCCGAGGAGCTTTCGGAGATGGCGCGCGCCGCCGGCAAGCCGCTATCGGGCGAAATGCGGATGGGCGTTATTCCGACCATCGCGCCGTTTCTCCTCCCGCATATCCTGCCCAAGCTCCGCACCGACTGGCCAGACCTCAAACTGTTCCTGCGCGAGGAGACGAGCCCGGCGGCCTGCGATTCGCTGCAACGCGGACAGATCGACTGCATCCTGCTCGCCCTGCCCTATCGCTGCGGCGAGGTGGACACCGCCGAACTGTTCGACGACCGGCTGTTCGTCGCGTTCCCCAAGGGCGAACCGGCCAACCCGCCCAAGAAAATCGCACCCGAGATCATCGACGAGGGGCGGCTGCTGCTGCTCGAGGACGGGCACTGTCTGAAAGATCATGCGCTCGCCGCCTGCAACCGCCCGGAACTGCGCGCCGAGGCGCGGATGATGGGCACGTCTCTGCATACGCTCGTGCAGATGGTCGAGAACGGCCTTGGTACGACGATGCTTCCCGAAATGGCGATCGACGCCGGCATCCTGCGCGATACCAATATCGTCGCCCGGCCGCTCGATGCCGATCACCCGGCCCGGACGATCGCGCTGGTCTGGCGCAAGAACAGCCCGCGCGAAAAGGATTTCCGCCTGCTCGCCGATGCGATGCGCGAGGCGGCGACTTGACGCCGTCCTGTCCAAAAGGGCAGGTCGCTCGCAACCATAGCGCTTGCTATGCGTTAACCACTTATATCCCCTCAACCAAATCAAGGAGAATGAAGTTGTCTAAGTCTATGCGATTGGCCAAAGGTACCGGCGTTTCAATGGGTTTGGCTCTGTTCGCCCTCGGCAGCGCGCCTGCGCTCGCCGATCATCACGGTGGCGCGAGCCACGATGGCGATGCCGAAATGACGACCCAAGCGGAAACGACTGAAACCGTCACGGTCGGCGGCGCTGAAATGCTGCCGACGCGCAATATCGTCGAAAACGCGTCCAATTCTCCGATTCACACGACGCTCGTCGCCGCGGTTGCGCAGGCCGAGCTCGTCGAGACGCTGTCGGGCCCGGGTCCGTTCACCGTCTTCGCACCGACGAACGAAGCGTTCGGCCTGCTGCCCGCCGGCACGGTCGATGCGCTGATGCAGGACGCCGCGCGCGCCCAGCTCGCGCAGATCCTGACCTATCATGTCGTGTCCGGCGCGGTTGATGCCGAAACGCTGGTCGGCATGATCGAGGAAGCCGGCGGCGAACTGACGTTGACCACGGTCGAGGGATCGCCCTTGGTCGCGACGCTCGATAATGGCGCAGTTTCGCTGCGCGACGAAATCGGCGGCGTGTCCTATGTGACGCAGACCGACGTTCCCCAGTCCAACGGCGTTATCCACGTCATCAACGGCGTGTTGGTGCCCGAACCGGAAACGGCCGGCGCCGGCGACCGCTAAAGCCTGACGGCGAAGTTCAAGGGGCGCCGCGCTGCGGCGCCCCTTTCCTATTGACCCGACCAGCGACCGCGCTGCTCGATATCGTCCGCGCGCGCCTCGACCCAGCCGGACCGGCCGTCGGCGAATTCCTCGCGCTTCCAGAACGGCGCATCGGTCTTGAGCCAGTCGATAACGAAATGCATGGCGTCGATGGCATCGCCCCGGTGGCGCGACGCGGCGCCGACAAAAACGATCCGCTCTCCCGGCACCATTCGGCCGACCCGATGGACGATCGTCAGCGCCGAAAGTGCCCAGCGGCGGGCGGCATCCTCGGCGATGCGCCGCAACGCATCCTCCGTCATCCCGGGATAATGTTCGAGTTCGAGCGCCACGAGACCGCCATCGCCCCGCACCAGCCCGGTGAAAGTCGCGATCGCACCCGCGCCGTCGATTGCAAGCCCGGCGCTTTCGGCCGCCGGGTCGAATACCTCCTTCTGGACCCGGATGTCCGGCGTCATCCGCCCGTCACCGGCGGAAACAGCGCGATCTCCCGGACGCCGGCCAGCGGCGCATCGAAGCCGGCGAATTCCTGGTCGATTGCGACGCGCAGCCGCTCCTTGTCGGCAAGAGCTTCGGCATATCCGCCGCCGCGAGCCGCGAGCCAGTCGATCAGGGCGTCGACCGTTTCCACGCCGTCGGGCGGTTCGATCGTTTCGGCATCGCGGCCGAGCGCCTCGCGTACCCAAGCGAAATAGAGCAGTTCGATCGCCATAGCGCTCAATCCATATGTTTGAGACCGGCGCGGAGATAATCCCAGCCGGTAATCATCGTCAGCCCGGCCGCCAGCCATAGCGACACCAGCCCGACCATCTTCACCCAGGCGAAGTCGGTCCAGCCGCCATGGGCCACGGCTCCTGCCAGGATCAGCGCGCCGAGCGCGACCATCTGGAAGGCGGTCTTCCATTTCGCCAACTGGCTGACCGGCACCGAAACACTGAGCCCCGCGAGGAATTCGCGCAGGCCGGACACGATGATCTCCCGCAACAGGATGACGATCGCCGCGATCACGTGCCAGCTCTCGATGTCGCGCGTGAAAATGAGCATCACGATCACGGAGGCGACCATGATCTTGTCGGCGATCGGATCGAGAAAGATGCCGAGCTTCGACACCGTCCCCTGGGAGCGCGCGAGGTATCCGTCAAGATAATCGGTCGCACCGACGGTGCAGTAAAGAATGAAGGCGCAGATATAGCCGAACCAGCCCGAATCCCAGAGCAGCGCGACGAGCACCGGAACGGCGAAAATGCGCGAAAGCGTCAGCAGATTGGGCAAGGTCAGCATGGTCGGCCCCTCCTAACCGCTTTTGCCAACGCAACAAAGCCTCGTCGCGACAATGGCGGGCGCGGGCCCGGCCCTTGGCGCGCCGGAAAGCCTCCGCTATGCGTGCTCTCCATCTCGACGCACCCCCTTCCCTCTTCCCGAAGGACTGCATGCCGACATCGCTCGAACTTTTGACCAAGCGCCGCTTTGCGCCCCTGTTCGTTACCCAGATGCTGGGCGCGTTCAACGACAATCTGTTCAAGTTCGCGATGGTCGTACTCGTGATCTACGAAATCTATGATGACGAGACGCTCGAATTCCAGTTCAGCTCGATCTCGACCGGCCTGTTCATCCTGCCATTCTTCCTGCTGTCCGCGATTGCCGGGCAGCTGGCCGACAATATGGACAAGGCGAAGATCATCCGCTTCGTCAAAACGCTGGAAATCGTCATCGCTCTGACCGGCGCGGCCGGCCTGATCCTTCAGTCGATACCGCTCATGCTGACCGCCCTGTTCGCGCTCGGAGCCCAGTCGACATTTTTCGGGCCGATCAAATATGCGATACTGCCGCAGCATCTCGAAAAGGACGAAGTGCTGGCCGGCACCGGCCTCGTCGAAGCGGGCACCTATATCGCGATCCTGGCCGGCACCATATTGGGCGGCGTGATCGTCGACTGGCTGGGCGCCTTCTGGGCCGCGGTCTGGGTTTTGACGGTCGCGCTGGTCGGTAGGATCAGCGCGCATTTCGTGCCCGCCGCACCGGCCCAGAAGGAACCGGAGCCGATCGACTACAACATCTTCCGCTCGTCCTACCGCCTCGTGAACGGGACGATGCATATCCGGCGGCTCTTCCTCGCGATTATCGCGATCAGCTTCTTCTGGACGATCGGCTCGGTGCTGATCATCCAGTTCCCGCCGCTGGTGAAGAATGTGCTGACCGCCGACCCCAAGGTCGCGAGCATGTTCCTCGGCATATTCTCGATCGGCATCGCGATCGGATCGATCCTTTCGAACCGCATACTCAAGGGCCAGGTTTCGGCGCGGATCGCCCCGTTCAGCGTGATCGTGATGGGCGGGTTCGTGCTTATCCTCTATTTCATCGCGATCCAGTGGCAGGGCCTGGAAAACGGCGAACTCTACGATCTGGTCGGGTTCATCATGCACGACGGCAGCTGGCTGTTGCTCGCCGTCCTGATGGGCGTGGCGATCGCCGGCGGGATGTTCGTCGTGCCGCTCTATGCCTTTCTGACGACCACCGTCGACCTGAGCCAGACGGCGCGGACCATCGCCGCGAACAATGTCGTCAATTCGGGATCCATGGTGCTCGGCGCGCTGGCGGCATTCGGGCTGAGCGTGCTCGGTGTTTCGACGACCGAGCAACTGTTCCTCGTGGCGGCCATGTGCCTCGTATCCGCCTGGACCGCCTGGCTGCTTCACAAAGCCTGCGATTAGGATTTTTCGGATATTTCTTTGTCAGACCTTCGGCTGCGCCTCAGGCGCGGCACCGGGAATTGTTCGTCAGAATTTCCCTACCGGAAAATCGCGAGCAACGTTCTGACAAACAGCATCCCGCCTAGCCCAGGAACGTCATGAAAAAGACGAAGCCGCCGGCCCAGGTGACGGTGAAGAGCCGCGCGTTTTCGGCCAGCTCCCCGCGCCGGGGAAATGGCGGGCGGCGCAGCGTAATGATCGTGTCGATATCGCGCTCGCGGCGGATGAGGTCGACGGTGAGCGGCGCGTAGGGCGAGTCGGATGGAGCGGTTGCCATGACCGCTCGTTAACATTTTGTTTACCATCCCGTTTACACTCGAAGATGGTTAAGATGGGGATAGCCGGCCGATGTCCCCGATCGGGACAAGCCCGACCGCCAGTTCTACGAGTATCTCAGTCCCGCGCCGCCTCGCGCTCGGCAATTGCCTCGGCCAGCGCGACGAGCCGCTCGGCCTCGGCGAGATGCAGCCGTTCGACCATTGCGCCGTCCACCTCGAGCACGCCCTTCCCGGCATTTTCGGGCTCGGCAAAGGCCGCGATGATCGCGCGCGCATCCTGCAGCGCTGTGCGCGAAGGGGCGAATATCCGGTTTGCCGCGTCCAGCTGATCGGGGTGGATCAGCGTCTTGCCGTCGAAACCGAGTTCCCTGCCCTGCTCGCATTCGCCGGCGAGCGCGGCATCGTCGCCGATGCCGTTGAACACCCCGTCGATCACGATCTTGCCATGCGCCCGGGCCGCCATCACGGTCAGCGAAAGCGCGGTGGCGAAGGCTTCGCGGCCGGACCGCAACCTGGCCTGCATGTCCTTGGCGAGGTCGTTGGTGCCCATTACCATCGCCGAGAGTCTCGGCGCCGCCGCGATCTCGGCAATGTTGAGAATCGCGAGCGGCGTTTCGATCATCGCCCAGATCGGCAGGTCGGCCTCCGAGGCGCCGTCGATATCCGCCGCGCGCGAGATTTTCGGGATCAGCAAGCCGTCCGGCCGTGCCGCTTTCACCATCGCAAGATCGTCCGCGTTCCACTCGGTATCCGCGCCGTTGACACGGACGACAAGCTCGCGCCCGCCATAGCCGCCGGCCGCAATCGTTTCGGCCACCTGGTCGCGCGCTGCCGCCTTGGCATCGGGCGCAACGGCGTCTTCCAGATCGAAGATCAGCACATCGGCGGGCAAGGATTTCGCCTTTTCCAGCGCCCGGGCATTGGCGCCGGGCATATAGAGGCAGGAACGGCGGGGGCGGAATGCGGGATCGGTCATGCGCGCCCTTATTCCGCAAGGCCGGGCACAAACCAAGGTTGACGTGAACGTAAAGCAAGGCGAGAGTGGCGCCAAACAGAATCACGGGAGAAGCGATCATGTCCGAAGCCGTCCTTACCGACACCGAAAACGGCGTCCTCACCATCACCATCAACCGCCCCGAAGCCAAGAACGCCGTCAACCGCGCGGTCGCCGAAGGCATCGCCGCGGCGATCGAAACGCTCGAGCGCGACGACAGTCTGATGATCGGCATCATCACCGGCGCAGGCGGCACCTTCTGCTCCGGCATGGACCTCAAGGCCTTCCTCCAGGGCGAGCTTCCCGTCGTCAGCGGCAAGGGCTTCGCCGGTTTCGTCGAAGCCCCGCCCGCCAAGCCGCTGATCGCGGCGGTGGACGGCTATGCGCTCGCCGGCGGCATGGAAGTCGCCATCGCCTGCGATCTCGTCGTCGCCAATAACGACGCGAAATTCGGCATTCCCGAAGTGAAGCGCGGGCTTGCCGCCGGCGCGGGCGCCCTGCTCCGCCTGCCCCGCCTGATTCCACAGCGCTATGCGATGGAGCTGGCGCTGACCGGCGATTTCATCGATGCGGGACGCGCGGCCGAAATGGGCTTCGTCAACCGTGTCGTCGACGGCCCGGCGCTCGACGGCGCCAAGGAACTCGCAGCGAAAATCGCCGAGAACGGCCCGCTCGCGGTAAAGGCCAGCAAGCAAGTCATCGCCAGGACCGAAGACTGGTCGCACGACGAAATGTGGGCCGAGCAACAGAAGATCATCGGCGGCATTTTTACATCGGAAGACGCGCGCGAAGGCGCCGCCGCCTTTGCCGAGAAGCGCAAGCCGAACTGGAAGGGCCGCTAAGGCATCTTCCCAAGAACAATAACAAATCCGCTCGAGGAGACTGCACAATGAAAACCCGCATCACCGAACTGTTCGGCATCGAACATCCGATCATCCAGGGCGGCATGCATTATGTCGGCTTTGCCGAACTCGCGGCGGCGGTTTCCGAGGCGGGCGGACTGGGTATCATCACGGGCCTGACCCAGAAGACGCCCGAAGATCTCGACAAGGAGATCAAGAAGGCCAAGGACATGACCGACAAGCCGATCGGCGTGAACCTGACCTTCCTCCCCGCCTTCACCGCCCCGCCCTATCCCGAATATATCGATGCGATCATTTCGAACGGGATCACGGTCGTCGAAACGGCGGGCCGCAATCCGCAGGAGCATCTGCCGCGGCTCAAGGAAGCCGGGATCAAGATCATCCATAAATGCACGAGCGTCCGCCACAGCCTCAAGGCCCAGTCGATCGGCTGCGACGCGGTGTCGGTCGACGGTTTCGAATGCGGCGGCCATCCGGGCGAGGACGATATCCCGAACATGATCCTGCTGCCCCGCGCCGCCGACGAACTCGACATTCCCTTCGTCGCCTCGGGCGGCCAGGCCGATGCGCGAAGCCTTGTGGCCTCGCTCGCGATGGGCGCGGAGGGCATGAATATGGGCACGCGCTTCATCGCAACGAAGGAAGCGCCGGTGCACCAGAATGTGAAACAGGCGATCGTCGATGCGAGCGAACTCGATACGGCGCTCGTCATGCGACCGCTGCGCAATACCGAGCGCGTGCTGAAGAACGCGGCGGTCGACGAAATCCTCAAGATCGAGAAGGAAAAGGGCGCCGACCTCCAGATTACCGATATCCTGGATCAGGTCGCCGGCGTTTACCCCGAGATCATGATGGAAGGCGAGATGGATCGCGGCGCCTGGAGCTGCGGCATGGTCGCCGGCCTCATCAACGATATTCCGACCTGCAAGGAATTGATCGACGGCATCATGGAAGAGGCCGATGCGATCATCACACAGCGGCTGGAGGGCTTTCTGGCAGCCTAAGTGTGAGACGTCTTGGGAGCGCTCAGCGCGGCAGAACATCCTCGGTTATATATTGGGCATAGGCTCGCGTTACCCAGCGACTCAGACGACAAATCCGCTCGGTTTTGGACTGTATCTCCTCGAACGATGCTGGCGTTAGGAAATGCGTTAGCCCTTCAGATTTTACCATGTCCCAATGATCGAATTTCGTTCCCTGTTTGATACTGGGTAATCCCATCCGACTATGAACCATCATATCCCGAAATGAGCCAAACCGGTCCAGCCGCTCCAGCATGAGGTTGATCCACGGCGCCAGCGGCTTGAGCGGCCCTTCAGCACTCCCAACATTCCTTAGAAACTTTGCTTTTGCCTGACGGCTATAGGGATATTGGGACTTCAGTCTTGCGTAACGCGCCAATCTAGACGCGCGAATGCAAAGCTCAGTTTCGATTGTTTCGATATTGGGCCAAGCCGCAATGAATGCGCCTCGATACATGAGAACCAACGCTAGATCTTTGCTGTCCACCCACCGATTGATTTCAGGGTGAAGCAAATGGATCGGATATAGATCGAAAGTGACAGTACCTCGGCGCCCACCCGGCAGATAATCAGGCCAAACAAGCCTACGGTTCTTATTCAAGGAACGGCCCTCGCTATCGCTCGGGAGAATTTCGGGAAAAGGCGCCGCGCGCCTTTTCTCTCTCCGAAATTCTGGTGGAGCCGAGGGGGATCGAACCCCTGACCTCTACACTGCCAGTGTAGCGCTCTCCCAGCTGAGCTACGGCCCCATCAGGTGCGGGAGCGGCGCATGTAGCGCCGCCGCCCGCCTTAGGCAAGACGGTTTACCGTCTTAGCTGTCGTCTTCCTTGTCGTCGCCGGACGCGCTGGTGTCGACCTGGATGTCGTCGTCACCGCCCAGATCGACTTCGTCGTCGGGATTGATCTCGGCATCCTCGTCGACATCGGCGACGAGATCTTCATCTTCGTCGTCATCGTCGCCCGAAAGATCGGCGTCGTCCTTCTTTTCTTTCTCGTCCTTCTTCTCGTCGAAAATGACCGGCTGCTTCGACTTCAGAACCGGCTCCGGTTCCCAGATCGCGCCGCATTCGCTGTTGATGCAGGTAACCGGATCCTCTTCGCCGAGATCGTAGAAACGGGTTCCGCATTTCGGGCAGGTCCGCTTCGTGCCCCATTCTGGCTTCACCATTGGATTGTGTCTTTCATCGCTTCGGAAAATATTGGCGCAGGCTTGAGCCCGCAGTCGGGCGGGCGCTTGCCACATGGGATTGCCACTGTCAAAAGCCAAGGCCCGCAGATGCGGTTTCGTCCCGGACGGGCGACACGGCGGTTTGCGATCAACTCAGCCCGGCAGGCGCTGTCGGACCCAAACCCCCATAAGGACTTCCATGTCAGAAAAGCCGATACCCCGCACTTTCGAATCGCTGGGGCCGATGAGCGGCTATGCCCGCGTGCCGGGCGACAAGTCGATCAGCCACCGCGCGCTGATCCTCTCGGCGATGGCGGTCGGCGAAAGCCGGATCGAGGGACTTCTGGAAAGCGAGGACGTCATTGCGACAGTCGCCGCGCTCTGGTCGATGGGGTCGCAGATCGGCCAGGATTCGAACGGCAACTGGGTGGTAAACGGCGTGGGCGTCGGGGGGCTTCTTCAGCCGGAAACCGCGCTCGACATGGGCAATTCGGGCACGAGCGCGCGCCTGTTGATGGGGCTTGTCGCCAGCCATGCGATCACCGCGACCTTTATCGGCGATCCGTCGCTCTCCAAGCGCCCGATGGGCCGGGTGATCGAGCCTCTCTCCAAGATGGGCGCGAGCTTTTCGGTGACGCCGGGCGACCGGCTTCCGCTGATGGTGCATGGCCGGGTACCGGCGGTACCGATCGAATATCGGTTGCCCGTCGCCTCGGCCCAGGTGAAGTCGGCGATCATGCTCGCCGCGCTCAACACGCCAGGCATCACCCGTGTCATCGAGCCCGAACGAACCCGCGACCATAGCGAGCGGATGCTGGCCGGTTTCGGCGCCGAGGTCGGGATCGAAGAAGTCGATGGCGAGCGGGTCATCGCGGTGACGGGCGAAGCCGAACTGCGGCCGCACAATATGAGCGTACCGGGCGATCCCTCGTCCGCCGCCTTCCCGCTCGTCGCGGCGCTGCTCGTCCCCGGTTCGAACGTGCTGATCCAGCATGTCGGTATCAACCCGACGCGCACCGGCCTGTTCGAGATCCTTCGCGAAATGGGCGCCGATCTCACTTACGAAAACGAACGCGACGTCGGCGGCGAACCCGTCGCCGATATCCGCGCCCGACACAGCGCGCTCACGGGAATAGAGGTGCCGCCGGACATTGCGCCGCGGATGATCGACGAATTCCCGATCCTGTTCGTCGCGGCGGCGCTGGCCGACGGCCAGACCGTAACGCGCGGGCTCGACGAACTCCGCCATAAGGAGTCGGACCGGCTTGCCGCCATGGCCCGGGGCCTGGCCCAGCTCGGCGTGCCGGTCGAGGAACGGCCGGACGGCCTCACCATCACCGGATCGGGCGGGGAAAAACTCAAGGGCGACTATGCCACGCCCCATATCGCGACCGAACTCGATCACCGCATCGCGATGAGCTTCACCGTCGCCGGCCTAGCATCGGCCCATGGCGTAACCATCGACGATATCCGGCCGATGGCGACCAGCTTCCCGAGCTTCCCGCCGATGCTGGAGGATCTGGGGGCGATCGGGCGGTGATGATCGCGGTCGACGGCCCCGCCGCGTCGGGCAAAGGCACGATTGCACGCGCGCTGGCCGCGCATTATCGCCTGCCCTGGCTCGATACCGGACTGCTTTATCGGGCGGTCGGTGTGAGTGTATTGCGCGCCGGGGGCAATCCGGACAATCCGGTCGATGCGGTGGCCGGTTGCGATTTTCCCGATCAGTTGCTCGACGATCCCGAACTGCGCAGCGAGGCTGCCGGAACTTACGCGTCGCGGGTGTCGGTTCATCCCGTGGTCCGCGCGGCGCTGATCGAGCGGCAGAAAGCCTTCGCCAACCAGCCGGGCGGCGCGGTGCTCGACGGCCGCGATATCGGCACCGTGATCGCGCCCGACGCCGATGCCAAACTGTTCGTCACGGCCAGCGCCGAAGCGCGCGCCGAACGCCGGTACAAGGACGAGCTCAAGACCGATCCCGAAGCCGATTTCGCCGCGATTCTCGCCGATATCGAGGACCGCGACCGGCGCGACAGCGAACGCGCCAGCGCACCGCTCAAACGCGCGGACGATGCGGACTTGCTCGACACGACGAACCTCACTATATCGGCCGCCGTCCAGCGGGCGATTGCGCTCGTAGAAGCTCGGACGGGTAAGCGGTAAGAGCCGCATCCACCCAGCAACGTATCAGGAAGCGGCGTTCGCGCCGCGGTCTTGGTGCGTTTTGTGCTTTTCAAACGGCACGGGCTTTTGCGGCGGAAATGCACGGCGGACGCGGGACCGGCAAGAGGCCGGTTTCGCAACGATGTTCCAAGACCTCCGGAGACAACCGGACGGCCTGAAACGATAAATGAAGGATCTTTTATCCATGGCAACTGCGCCGAATCCCACACGGGACGATTTTGAAAAACTGCTCAATGAAACCCTGGGCGACTCCGACGGCTTCGAAGGCCGCGTCGTCAAAGGTACCGTTACCGGTATCGAGAACGACCTCGCCGTCATCGATGTCGGGCTGAAATCCGAAGGCCGCGTGCCGCTTCGCGAATTCGCGAGCCCGGGCCAGAAAGCCGATCTCTCGGTCGGCGACGAAGTCGAAGTCTTTGTCGACCGCGTCGAAAATTCGCAGGGCGAAGCGATGCTCAGCCGCGATCGCGCCCGCCGCGAAGCCGCCTGGGACCGGCTCGAAGCCGAATATGACAAGGAAAGCCGCGTCGAGGGCACGATCTTCGGCCGCGTCAAGGGCGGCTTCACCGTCGATCTTGGCGGCGCCGTCGCCTTCCTTCCCGGCAGCCAGGTCGATATCCGCCCCGTGCGCGACGTCACCCCGCTGATGGACATTCCGCAGCCCTTCCAGATCCTCAAGATGGATCGCCGCCGCGGCAACATCGTCGTGTCGCGCCGCGCCGTGCTCGAGGAAACGCGCGCCGAACAGCGTTCGGATCTGATTCAGTCGCTGACCGAAGGCCAGGTTATCGAGGGTGTCGTCAAGAACATCACCGATTACGGCGCGTTCGTCGATCTCGGCGGCATCGACGGTCTGCTCCATGTCACCGACATGAGCTACAAGCGGATCAATCACCCGTCCGAAATGGTCAATATCGGCGACAAGGTCACCGTGCAGATCGTCCGCATCAACCGCGAGACTCAGCGCATCAGCCTCGGCATGAAGCAGCTCGAGACCGACCCCTGGGAAGGTGCATCGGCCAAATATCCGGTCGACGCCCGCTTCACCGGCCGCGTCACGAACATCACCGAATATGGTGCGTTCGTCGAACTGGAATCGGGCATCGAAGGCTTGGTCCATGTCTCCGAGATGAGCTGGACCAAGAAGAACGTCCATCCGGGCAAGATCGTCTCGACCAGCGAACAGGTCGAAGTCGTCGTACTCGAGGTCGACGAAGAGAAGCGCCGGATCAGCCTCGGCCTCAAACAGGCCCAGGACAATCCGTGGGACAGCTTCGCCGAACGCTTCCCGGTCGGCGCCGAAGTCGAAGGCGAAGTCAAGAACGCCACCGAATTCGGCCTGTTCGTCGGGCTCGACGGCGATGTCGACGGCATGGTCCACATGTCGGACATCAGCTGGGGCGTTTCGGGCGAAGAAGCGCTTGAGCTTCACCACAAGGGCGAAACGGTCAAGGCCGTGGTCCTCGACGTCGATCCCGAGAAGGAACGCATCAGCCTCGGCATGAAGCAGCTCGAACGCGGCGGTGCCTCCACCGACAATGGAGATCTGCGCAAGGGCAAGATATCCACGGTAACCGTGCTCGACGTTCGCGATGGCGGCCTCGACGTGCAGGTCGGCGACGACGGCCCGACGGGCTTCGTCAAGCGGGCCGATCTCGGCCGCGACCGCGACGAGCAGCGCCCGGACCGTTTCCAGGTCGGCCAGAAGTTCGACGCGATGGTCGTCGGTTTCGACCGCTCGAAGAAGCCGAACTTCTCGATCAAGGCGCTTCAGGTCGCCGAGGAGAAGCAGGCCGTCAAACAATATGGCTCGACCGATTCCGGCGCGAGCCTTGGCGATATTCTCGGCGAAGCGCTCAAGCAGAAGGGCGGCGACGAGGACGCCAAAGACAGCTGATAATCGCCAGGCCCGCTCCGTCGGGCCGGCGAAAACAGAACCCGCGACTCGCGCGACCGCATCCATTGCGGTCTGCGATCGCGGGTTCTTTTTTGTGAATCCGTCTCAAAATGCGACGCAATTGCCTGAATATTCGTCAAACTGCCGCAAATCCGCCGCGCTCGGCTTGAAAAAGTTACGAAACCGGAACATTACCGAAAGAGCAGCGGTCGTGAGCATCACAAAGGTGCCCGGCTTCTGCCGTAGCGGCATAAAGCCGCACGTAGGTGTCGCAACAAATGGCCTTTGGGGGAATGCCTTCATGATCCGATCCGAACTCGTTCAGAAGATCGCGGCTGACAATCCGGAACTGTCGACCAAGGATGTCGAACGTCTGGTCAATTGCTTCTTCGATTCCATTACCGAACAACTGGCGAAGGGCGGGCGGGTCGAGCTGCGCGGCTTCGGCGCTTTCTCGACACGTGAACGCAAGGCGCGCGTGGGCCGCAACCCGCGCACGGGAGAATCCGTCAACGTACCGGCCAAACGCGTGCCTTATTTCAAGCCCGGCAAGGAAATGCGCGAACGCCTCAACGTCTGAGGCGGCGATCCTTTTTGCGCTTGTAACACCGATGGAGTTCGGCCACCCCTTCCCCATGCGGACGTGGCGAAACCGGTAGACGCTGCAGACTTAAAATCTGCTTCCCGTAAGGGAGTGCGGGTTCGAGTCCCGCCGTCCGCACCATCGTATCGACAGATTTCCACTGTCACATTTTCGCGCTAGTCTTCCATCCATTCGATCCAGCCGAAATGGACAGCGCCCATGACACTCTCCCGACGCACTTTCCTCCGATATGGACAGGCCGCCGGCCTCTTCTACTCTGCAACCGCACTTGGCGGGTTCTCCGCGATCGCGGCACCGGCAGGCCCGACGCGCCTTGTCGGCGATGCCGGCGCGCTGCTCGCCCTGCCCGAAGGCTTCACCTATTCGGTCGTCTCCGAAACCGGCGGGACGATGGCGGACGGCTTTTTCCGGCCCGGCCGGCCCGACGGCATGGCCTGTTTCGCCGACCCCGCCAACGCCGATCGCTGCATCCTCATGCGCAACCACGAGAATTGGCCCGATACCGACCATGGCAGCCCGTTCGGCGAGAATAACGAACTCCTGCCCCGGCTCGGCGAGGGAATGCTGTATGACCGCAAGCCGGACGACAGCCCCTTTTTCGGCGGAGTGACGCGGGTCGTGTACGATATGCGCGCAGGCCGGCTCGTCGAGGACCATCTCGTCCTCACCGGCACCTCGGGCAATTGCGCGGGCGGCGCGACTCCCTGGGGGTCATGGCTGAGTTGCGAGGAATCGCCGGTCATGCCGCCGGACGATGCGCAGCGACCACACGGCTTCGTCTTCGAAACGCCGGCGTCGGCGACCGGCGTGATACCGCCGGTGCCGCTCACGGCCATGGGCCGGTTCGCGCATGAAGCGGTCGCGATCGACCCCGATACCGGGATCGTCTATCTGACCGAGGATAGCCGCACCGGGCTCTTCTACCGCTTTCTTCCCGAAACGCCTGGCGAACTTCATCGCGGCGGGCGGCTCCAGGCGCTCGCGATCCGCGAATGGCTCTCGGCCATTACCAGCAACTGGCCAAGCGACTGGGGCGGCCCCGGGCTGGGCGCGATCGAACCGGGCCGTTCCTTCTCCGTCGACTGGATCGATCTCGACGATGTCGAGGCGCCGGAAGGCGATCTGGCGGCGCGCGGCCATGCCGCCGGCGCCGCGCAATTCTATCGCGGCGAAGGCATGGATTATGGCCGGCGGCCCGGCGGCAGCGGCGGCGACATCTTCTTCAACTGCACCCAGGGCGGCGTGCAGCGCGCGGGGCAGGTCTGGCGGTACACGCCCGGCCCGGCCGAAGGACAGGCCGGCGAAGGCGATGCGCCCGGCATGCTGACCCTGATCTACGAATCGCCCGGCGCGGACACGCTCGACATGTGCGACAATCTGGCCGTCGCGCCCTGGGGCGATCTGATCCTGTGCGAGGACGGCCGCGGCGACCAGTATCTGCGCGGCCTGACCCCAAGCGGGCAGATCTACGACTTTGCCCGCAACCTGCATCCCGACCGCAGCGAGTTTTGCGGCGCCTGTTTCTCGCCGGACGGCCGCATCCTGTTCGTCAACATCCAGGAACCCGGCATCACTCTGGCCATCCGCGGCCCCTGGGAAACACTCCGCGCCTGACACGAGGCTTGGTGCCGGGCTACCGCCTGGCCTAGACTGCAACCGTGCCCGATCTGCGCGCGATAGCCATTCTGTTCGCCCTGCTGCTCGCCGCGTGCGGCGGGGCGGATGCGGGTGCGCCGCCGGACGATATGCTCGTCCGGCTTGCCGATGACGAGATCAAGTCGCTCGATCCGCACCGCGTGTCCGATCTCGCCTCGCTGCGCGTCGCTGCCGATCAGTTCGAGGGGCTGACGCGCTATACGGCCGATGGCGGTATCGAACCGGGGCTCGCCGCAACATGGTCGGCGTCGGACGACGGACTCGTCTGGGATTTCACGCTGCGCGAAGGTCTCGCCTTTTCCGACGGCGAACCGATCGACGCTACCCTCTTCGTCGCAATCTTCGAGCGGCTGCGCGATCCGGCGTCGGCGGCACCCACGGCCTCGCTTTTCGACGCGATCGAGTCCGTCGAAGCGCCGTCCCGCGAGCGGGTGCGTGTCACCCTCGCCTATCCTTTTCCGGCATTGCTCGAGCTGCTCGCCCATCCGGCGATGGGCGCACTGCCGCTCCACCGCGTCGCGGCGGTCGGCGAAGGCTGGACCGGCGAACGGCCGCTCGTCACCTCGGGCCCCTATCGGCTCGTCGACTGGACGCTCAACGATCGCGCGCTGCTGGAGCGTAATCCGCGGTGGCATGACGGCGTGGCGCCGATCGCGCGGATCGCCTGGCGACCGGTCGATGACAGTCTGACGGCGATGCGGATCTTTCTGGCCGGCGGCGCCGATGTCGCGGGCGAGTTTCCGGCGACGCGCCTCGCCTCTTTACGGGCAAACCACCCGAACGCCACCCGCCTCGCGCCCTATCGCGGCGCCTATTACTTCGCGTTCAATACCCGTCGGCCGCCCTTCGACGATGTCCGCGTCCGGCGCGCGCTCAGCCTCGCCATCGACCGGCGCTGGATCTCGGAGGAGCTGCTGGCGATCGGCACCCGGCCTGCCTGGGGCATCATCCCGCCCGGCATGTCCGGGCTCGATCCGCTCCGCTCCGATAGCGCGGACCGGTCGCGCGCGGAGCACCGCGCCGAGGCCCGCCGGCTGCTCGCCGAAGCCGGATACGGACCGGACAATCCGCTGAGCTTCGACATCCGCTTCAACAGCGCCGCCGAGCACCGGCGCATCTCGGTCGCGCTTGCCGCGATGTGGGAGCCGCTCGGCGTCGAGGCGCGCCTGTTCAACAGCGAGGCGACCCTGCATTTCGCAGCGCTGCGCCGCGCCGATTTCACGTTCGCGCGCTCGGGCTGGATCGGCGACATTTCGGCGCCCGAAAATTTCCTCGCCGTCCATCGCTCGGATGCGGGCGTCATCAACTATTCGGGCTATGCCAATCCGGCCTATGACGCAGCGCTCGATGCGGCGCTCGCCGAACCGGATCCAGCCGTCCGCTCCCGGTTGATGCGGGCCGCGGAGGCGATCCTCGTCCGCGATGCGCCGATCCTGCCGATCTATTATTATGTCAGCCGGTCGCTCGTGTCCGAGCGCGTGTCGGGCTGGATCGACAATCCGGCCAATGTGCATCCCAGCCGCACGCTGCTACTGACCGACGCGTGATGATCCGCCGCACACTTCCGATTCTCGCCCTTTTCATCGCCGCCTGCGCCGATGGCGAGGATGCGGGCCCGGTTCGTGTCGACCTGATCGCCGAGCCGACCGATTTTGCCGAGCCGCTGGCCGCGCTTCCTTCGCCCGCAGACGCGCTGTTGCTCGAGGCGACCGCGCAAGGTCTCGTCCGTCTCGACGGCGAGGGACAGGTCGAGCCGGCGCTCGCGCAGCGCTGGATCGTGCTCGACGAGGGCCAGACCTATGTCTTTCGCCTCAACGACGTGACCTGGGAGGACGGCACGGCGGTGACCGCCGGGCAGGTCGCTCAACAGCTGCGCAATGCCGGCCGGCCCGGCAGCCGCAACCGGCTCGCGCGGCAGCTCTCCGATATCGAGGAGATCAGCGCCGTCACGCCGCAGGTCGTCGAGATCAATCTCCGCCGTCCGCGACTGGATTTTCTCCAGCTGCTCGCCGCTCCGGATCTCGCCATACTCGTAGAAGGCTCGGGGCTCGGGCCCTTCGTGATCGCGGATGGCTATGCGCCGGAGGACGGGACCGTGCTGCTCGCCCCGCGCCGCGAGCCGCCGGAGGAGATCGACGGCGAGATCGTCGAACCCGAACCGATCGCGCCCGATCAAACGGTCGAACTGCGCTTCCGGCCGGGCGCCACCGCCGTCGCGCGCTTCGATCGCGGCCTGACCGATATCGTCTTGGGCGGGAACTGGAATAGCCTGCCCTATGCCGAGGCGATCGATCCGACCTCCGCCCGGTTGCAGCTCGATCCGGTCGAAGGCCTGTTCGGTCTCGCGATCGTCGAGCAGACCGGCTTTCTCGCGATGCCGCAGAACCGGGAGATATTGTCGCTGGCGATCGACCGGGGTCAGCTCGCCGGATATTTCGGCGGCGACAGGGCCGAAGCGCGCCTTTCGATCGTGCCGCCGGACAGCGAGGGGCTCGCCGACATGGTCGGGCCGCCCTGGGCGAATAGCACCGTCGCGCTGCGCCGCAGCTTCGCGCGGCAGGCGGTCGCCAACTGGCGGGCGGCCAATGGCGATATCGAACCGCTGCGCGTCGCGCTGCCCGAGGGGCCGGGCAATCGCGGCGTCTTCGCTGCGCTACGCACCAACTGGGCAGCCGTCGGTATACCGGTCGAGCGCGTCGACTGGTCGGCCGATGCCGATCTGCGGCTGATCGACCGGGTGGCGGCGACCGACAGTGCGACCTGGTATCTCGAACAGTTCCGCTGCAATCGCGGCCTTCCGTGCAGCGACGGCTATGCGGACCTGCTGGACCAGATCGACGAAGCGCCGTCCGAACGGGTCCGATCGATCCGGATCACCGAGGCCGCCACCGAACTGCAGCGGCTGACGCCCTATATCCCGTTGTTGAGGCCCATCCGCTGGGCCCTTGTTTCGTCGCGGATTACCGGTTTTGCGCCCAACCGTTTCGGCCGGCACCCGCTGGACACGCTGGTCGCGCCCACTGGATAACACTCCGCCGGCTTCCTATATCGAAAATGGTATGAGCGGTTTTCGACCTCGGTAAATCGCGTATTTCGAGAGAGTTATGGATGGCACTTAAGCAAGAACATCTGGATCGCATCGCCGATGCGATGCCCGAAATCGGCCGCGACCCGGCCTCGGTCCGACAGCGCGTCGAGGCGATGGAGGCCTTGCTCGAGCGCGGCTTCACCATGCCTGTCATCAACCGCCCGTTCGGCCTCGATTTCATCCTCGGCCTGGTCCCGGTAGTCGGCGACCTGATCGCCGCGGTAATGGGCACATGGCTGGTCTGGGAAGCCCGCAATCTCGGCATGCCGAAATGGAAGATCGCGCGGATGTTCGGCAATATCGGCGTCGACCTCGTCGTCGGCGCAGTACCGCTGATCGGCGACGCGGCCGATTTCGTCTTCCGCTCGAACACGCACAACCTCAGGATCATCCGCAAGCATCTCGACAAGCATCACCCCGAAACGGTGACGATCGAAGGTCAGCTCAATAGATAGAAATGGTAGGTTTGATTGTCAGACTCGACCTATCGGTCGAGTCTGACAAAAGAGTCTACGTGCCTGAGACGAGGCCGGAGATCCGACGAACTCAACGCCCTCGCCATATTCGCAGCCGCTCGTTCGGCCGCGCCCCGCGCTGCCAGCGAGGACAGCGGCGCGGCCGGAAATCGCGGCCGAGACAGATCCGCACTTCGGTCAGCCAGCCGCGTCCATTGCTCTGCACGCTGACCATGTCCGGCGAGACTCCGCGATTGGCCGCTGCAAAAGCCTGGGCGAACTGCCGGACGGTCAGATTGCGCCGCGAGAGCGTATTCATGTCCGGATAACGCACGGCGCGGTAGAGGATCGAACCCGCCCGCAGATAGCGGCGAGGATCGCGCGTCATGCAGCTGCCATGCTTCGCCCATTCGCGCTGGATCAGCCGCACCGACGGTGTCGTGCACAGATGCTCGCGAACCGTCGCCCGCGACAGCGCCGGTACCGGTCGGCACCATTGCGGCCAGCGCGGCCCGTTCGTCTCCGGCCACAGACCGTGCAGGATGAAACCGAACTGCCCGGCCCCGCCATCGGCGATCCCGCCGCATTGCAGGCGATGCGCCGGATCGCGGCCGCGCGTCCGGCAGAATTCCGGCGACCAGCTCAACGCCAGCAGATGGTTGGTGACCGGAGCGGTCCGGCGTTCCCCCGGCGGAATGGAAACCGCGCGCGGCGCGGCGATCCGGTCGGGTATCCGGCATTCGCGGGCCTGGGCGTGGAGGATGGACGGCAGGACAAGCAGCGCCAGCGCGGCCCACCAGCGCCGCATCAGTCGATCTCTGCGAAATCGAGGCCGATATCGGCGGCCGGCGCCGACTGGGTCAAACGGCCCACCGAAATGAAATCGACACCGGTCTTGGCGATTTCGTTGATGCTGCCGAGCGTGACCCCGCCCGACGCTTCGGTCGGCACGCGATCGCCGATCTGTTCGACGGAGCTGCGAAGCATTTCCGGCGGCATATTGTCGAGCAGCAGGCGTGTTGCTCCGGCTTCGAGCGCCGGTTCGATCTCGTCTGGGCGGTCTACCTCGACGATTATCTCATCGATCCCGGCATCGACCGCGCGGCGGACGGCCTCGCCGACACTGCCTGCGACCGCGATATGATTGTCCTTGATCATCGCCGCGTCCCACAGACCCATCCGATGGTTCTGCGCGCCGCCCATGCGGGTCGCATATTTCTCCAGCGCCCGCAGCCCCGGGATCGTCTTGCGCGTGTCGAGCAGGGTCACACCGGTGTCGGCGATCTCGTCGACATAGCCCCGGGTCATCGTCGCGATGCCCGACAGATGCTGGACGGTATTGAGAGCCGAACGTTCGGCGGTCAGCATCGCCCGGGCGAGCCCCGTCAGCTTCATCAGGTCCGTACCCGCCGGCACGCTGTCGCCGTCCGCGACCAGCCTCTCGATTTCGACATCCGGGTCCAACGCCCGGAAAAAGGCCTCGGCGATCGACAGGCCGGCGACGGTGATCGCGTCCCGGCTGTCCATGACGCCGCTGAAACGGGCGGTTTCGGGGATCACCGAAGCGGAGGTGATGTCCCCGCCCTCGCCCAGATCCTCGGCAAAGGTCGAATGGATGAAGGCGTCGAGATCGAAGCGGTCGAGGGAAAAGCTCATGTGCCGAGCTTTTCCATGGCCTCGGCGAACTTGTCAAAGCGCGCGTTCAGCTCTTCGAGCGACGGCCCTTCGATCACCGTCTTCGCCTGCTCGACGAGCTGCAGACCTTCGCGCAGCAGCAGCGCGCGGCGGTGCCGCGAGTTGGCGTTCCGGGCAACCGAATACAGCGTGTCGATAAACTTGCCCGCGGCCATCGGGCTGCCGGCCGCCGAGGCCCGGATCGCGCCGAATCCGCGATTGAGAAAATGCTCGAAATCGTCGTCGAGCGGCTGGACATGATCCCAGTCATAGCCGTCCTGCTCGGGTCCGCGATCGAGATTGCGCTGCGCCAGTTCCGCCATGCCCGCGCTCAGCCAGTGGGTCGCTGTGATCGCGGTGAACGGATCGTTGATCCCCGGCGACAATGCCCGCAGCGCGATCTCGACCAGCTCGTCGATCAGATGTTCGAGATCCTGCGTCGCGGTACGCATGCCGCCGGTCACGAAACAGTCGCGGATCCGGTCGGCCAGATCGTCGGTCAATTCCGTATCGCTGACCTCGACCAACGGTACGCCGCGATGAACGAAATCGCCGGTCCGGAGCTTGAGCGCGATACAGCCCTCCGCATCGGCGGCGATGTCCTGCAGCGTATCGAAATCGATGATCTCGATATAGCCGTTCGCAAGCGCCGTCACCGGCTCGCCCGCATTCTGCTGTCCCGGTTCGCGCCCGCCTTCTTCTTCGGGAAAGCGCGTTTTCACATCGCGAACGAACCGCTTGCCGATTCCCTGCAACACCGTGTTGATACGGATGCCGGACGGGATGTGGTGGAGGAAATAGACGAGCACCGCCACCGCCCAGATCGCCATCGCCGTCGCCACGAGCAGCGAGAGCTGCGGGGTGAAGCCCGGCAGGCTCGTCGCGGCGGCATCGGCGGCGCTCGCGGCCCGCTCGTCCTCGCCGCGCACGACGCGCAGCACCATCACCGCATAGACGAAGGTGGCGATGAAAACGCCGAGCGAGACCTGATTGCCCTTGTCCTCCATGAAATTGGTAAGCAGGCGCGGCCCGTAATTGCCCGACGCATAGGCGACGGCGGCGATGGTGATCGAAAAGACCGTCGCGGCGGTCCCAATCATCGAGCCGGCAATCACTGTCAGAACGGTGCGCGCGCCGTCCGGCCGCGCGGGCTGGAGCCAGGGGAAGTCGGTCAGCCATTCCGCCGCGCCGTTGCGATCGAGATAGATCGTGACGAACGAGAGAAAGAAGGCGATGACCGAAAACAGCGCCGGAAAGAACCAGTAGCTGGCATTGATATTCAGCCAGATGGAACGAAGGCGCGCGATCATCGCCGCATCATCCGCGAATTTTCAACGAATACAAGCCTATGCCTTGCTCAGTTCCGGCGCGCCCACATCGCCCTGCCCAACCGTGCTGCCCGCCATTTCGAGCATCCTGTCGAGGCTCTTCTTCGCCTGAACACGCAGCTCCTCATCGAGCTCGATCCGCGGTTCGAGATCGCGGAGCGCGATGTAGAGCTTTTCCATCGTGTTGAGCGCCATATAGGGGCAGATATTGCAGTTGCAGTTCCCGTCCGCGCCCGGCGCGCCGATGAAGGTCACCTCGGGCAGCGCCTTTTCCATCTGGTGCATGATGTGCGGCTCGGTCGCGACGATGACCGTATCGCTCTCCGTCTCCTTCGCCGCTTTCAGGATCGAGCTGGTCGAGCCGATATGGTCGGCATGGTCGAGGATCGCGGCCGGGCATTCCGGATGGGCGAGCACGGGCGCGCCCGGATGCTTGGCCTTGAGCTTGAGGAGTTCGGTCTCGCTGAACGCTTCATGGACGATGCAGACGCCCGGCCAGAGCAGCATCTCGCGTCCCGTCTTGCGCGCCATATAGGCGCCTAGATGCTTGTCGGGCGCGAAGATGATCTTCTGGTCCTTCGGGATCTGGTTGAGGATCTTCTCGGCGGACGAGGAGGTGACGATGATATCGGACAGCGCTTTCACGGCGGCCGAACAGTTGATGTAGGTCAGCGCGATATGATCGGGATGCGCGTCGCGGAATTCCTTGAACTTGTCGGGCGGGCAGCTGTCTTCGAGGCTGCACCCGGCGTTAAGGTCGGGCAGCACGACGATCTTGTCCGGCGACAGGATCTTAGCGGTTTCCGCCATGAACTTGACGCCGCAAAAGGCAATGACGTCCGCATCCGTTTCCGCCGCCTTGCGCGAGAGATCGAGACTGTCGCCGACGAAATCGGCGATGTCCTGGATCTCCGGATCCTGATAATAATGGGCAAGGATCACCGCATTGCGCTCCTCGCGCAGCCGGTTGATCTCTTCCTTGATATCGACGCCGGCCAGGCTGCCGCCGATTCCGTCGCGTGCGTCCATGATTCTGCTCCTTGATCCGAATATAGGAGTTCGATGGGTGAATGTCTCGCCACCCGCACCTTATCAAGCCAACAAAGCGATTGCCGGTCCGATGACGGGAATTCTAGCCCAAAGTTCACAAAGTACACACACAGCGTTGCTTGTGGGCGTAATATAATTTCCTACAGCGGCAGACGCGGAGCGGGCGACTCCTGTCCTGCGATTCCGACACGGCCTGTCCTACATTGAAAGCACCGATCGCTGCCGACATGTCCTACCCGGCCAACGACTAGCGCGCGCCCGGCACGTGCGCGACGATCCGCAGCGGTCCGCCGCTGCCGCCGCGTATCTTCATCGGCAGGGCGATGACTGTCGCGCCCAGCGGCGGGAGGCGATCGAGGCCGGCAACATTCTCGAATCCCGGAATATTTTCGGCAAACAGGATGCGATGCACCATGAAGTCTTGCGTCTGCCCATAATCGAGACTGGGCGTATCGAGGCCGACCGCGCGAATGTCGCGCTCTTCCACCAGGAACCGCGCAAGCTCGGGCGAAAGGCCGGGAAAATGCAGCTGGCTCACGGCCGCCACGCCGCGCTCGGCGGTGCCCATATAGGCGTCGGCATCCGGCCAGAATTGCGCATATCCTGTGTGGAACAGCAGGATCGCGCCTTCGGGCAAACGTCCATGCGCGGCTTCCCAGTCCTGCAAATCCTCGACCGCAACCTGATAGTCGCGATCCGCCAGCGCCGCTTCCGATACGTCGACAACTGCCGCCGGGCCGATCAGATTCTCCAGCGGAATCTCGTCCGTCGTCTGCGCGCCTTCGACGAAATGGATCGGCGCATCGAGATGGGTGCCACCATGTTCGGACGTGACGATATTATAGGCGCTGTAATACCAGCCGCCCTCGGTCATGCCCTCGAACACGGTATCGTGCCGGAACGGATCGGCCGTCGGCCAGAACACCGAATCCTCGGACAGATCATGGGTCAGATCAATCCACTCCCCCTCCAGCAGAGACGGCGCTTCGGGAGCTTCGGGCGCGCAACTGCCGAGCAAAGCGGCGACACCGATCGCGATCAGCGCATTTTTCGTCACTGCTATTCTCCCTATTCGGCGGGCCGACGCCCGGCTGTTTCAGGGCCGCTCCTGCCGCATTTCGCCCAGCACATCGCGCGAACGGTCCATTTCGTTCGGGTTCGCCTCGTTGCGGAACTGGGCGCGGACCACGGCATCGATCCCGGCGGCGCGGAGCGGCAGCTCGAAATTGCTCTCGACCGCGCGGCGGGCCGCGTCCTGTGCGAGCCGCATGGTCGGCCCGGCGCGCGCCTGGCGCATCAGCGAGCGCTGGCCTTCGGCGCGATTGGCGGCATCGAGCGCCTCTTCGGCGTCGGTCACGGCAATGAGGATGCCGCCATCGTCATATTCGCGGATCGCGTCGATATCGATATCGGGATCGGAAATGGCGAGGTCCGGCAGGGTGACGGTCAGCGTGTTCGAGGCCGCGTCCCAGTCGATATCGTCCTCGTCCAGCTCGCCCAGATCGAGTTCGTAGCGGACATTGCCCGGCATGATCAGCGTCTTGCGCGCCGACAGGCCGAAGCGCCGCTGGGTCGACGTAATCACCGCCACAAAACGCGCTTCGAACGGGATCAGCACATTCTGCTCGCGCAGTCCTTCCAGGCTCGAACTGGCGATGGTTTCGGGATCGGGCCCGCCGCCGAAAATCCGGCTCGTGATGCTGCCGACGCCGACGACGAAGATGGTGATGATCGCGACCAAAGCGAGCAGGCAGCCGAGCGCGAACCATTTGCCCGAGCCCTGCCGGATCATGATCACCGGGGGCTCGCGGGGCGGCGGCTCGTTCGGCCCGCCGGGCGGATCGATCTCTATGCGGCTGTCTTCGACCATGTCTCGCTATCTTCTTCGACCAGCCCCCGGTCTCGCAGGTCGATCAGATGGGCGAGGACCGAGCGCCCGGCCGCGCCGTGCAGCCGGGGATCTATTCCGGAGTACATCTTCTGCACCATGTCCGGGATCGCGGTCAGCCCCGCGTCGATCGCGCGCAGGATCTGGCCTTCGCGCTGCTTGCGATGACCCATCAGGCCGCGCGCATAGCGCCGCGCTTTTTCGACCGGCTCGCCATGGGCTGGGAAATAGAGCGTCTCTTCCCGGTCCACGAGTTTGGCGAGGCTTTCCATATAGGCCTTCATGTCGCCGTCGGGGGGCGCGATCACCGTCGTCGACCAGCCCATGATGTGATCGCCGGTAAAGGTCGCACCGGCCTCGTGCAGCGCATAGCAGAGATGGTTGGACGTATGGCCGGGCGTCGCGACCGTCTCCAAGGTCCAGCCGTCGCCCGCGACGATCTCCCCGTCCACGAGCACCCGGTCGGGCGCGTAGGAGGAATCGAAGGCCGCGTCGGCGCGCGGGCCCGCATCCTCGAGCGCGAGATAGGCGCAGCCGACGATCTCCGCGCCGGTCGCCTCTTTGAGCGGCGCCGCGCCGGGGCTGTGATCGCGATGGGTGTGCGTGCAGATGATCCGGCGGATCGTCTCGCCCTTGGTCGCCGCGAGAATCGCGTCGATATGGCGCGCGTCGCGCGGGCCCGGATCGATGACCGCCACATCGCCGCGGCCGACCAGATAGGTCTGCGTCCCCGTATAGGTGAAGGGCGACGGATTGGGCGCCAGCACGCGGCGCACCTCGTCGTGCAGCTCCATGGTCAGGCCGGTCGGCATGTCTTCGGGCAAAGCCATGGCCCCCATGTGGCAAGTTGGGGCGCTTTGCGAAAGGGTTGGATTCTAAAAAGGGGCAAAGCCTCGCTTCACCCCCTCCTTCCAATCGCGGTACCGGCCCCCGATCTCGTGGCGGTAGCCGGTGTCCCCGCGATCAGCGGCTCAGATTCGCAATCTGCGCATCGAGGGTAGCGAGTACATCAGCCCGGACATCAGCCGGCATGTCGGCCTCGCCCGCGACTTCATCGCGCGCCTCACGCAGGCCCTCCAGCGCCTCGGTCCGGGCATTCTCCGCCAGCCGTTCGCGGCAGATCATCAGGCGCAGCCGCTGCCGGCCGGTTGCCGGATCGGTGCTCTCCTCGCTATGCACGGCCTCGCCGCTCTCATGGCATTGCTCGAGCGTCTCGATGTCCGGGATACGGGCGAGCAGTTCCTCGCGGTTCGGGACCATCTCGCGCAGCTCAGCTTCGCTCGGGATCGTCGCCCGCAATTCCTCTTCGCTGGGAATCATGGCGCGAATTTCGGCTTCGTCCGGGATCATGGCCTCAAGCTCCTCGCGGCTCATCGGCTCCCCGTCGCGGCCGAAGCGATAGACGCGCCGCTCGCCGTCATGATCGCCGTCGTGGCCGACGCGCACGACCCGCAGCTCCGGGTTCGCGGCCGGATAGTCGCGGGTCTCGGCCGCGACAGCGTCGGGCGCCTGCGCCACCGCATAGGCGACAGTCGCGGTCATCGGCAGGGCGACCGCCATGCCGATGCCGATCCCGGCCAGTCCGGCGGCCCTGCGAAGTTTTGATTTGTCATTCATTGCCATCCTCTTGAGCCTTTTTTTCAGTGATTTGGGATTGTCGAGAGCGCTGGAAAAAAGCAGGGCCTGGCCGGAGGACGCCTTGGCTACCGCCCGGCCATAGACCGGCCGTTCGCGATAATCGGTTTGTGCCAGGACGCGGGCATCGCAGGCCGCTTCCTGGTCGAAGCGGAAGGCGCGCCAGGCGTACCAGGCAATCGGGTTGAACCAGTGCAGGCACAGCAGGAGAAATGCCGCGAAATTGACGATCAGATCGCCGGACCGATGGTGCGAATATTCGTGCGCCAGCGCCAGTTCGCGCTCGCGTTCGCTATAGTCCCGGTAGAAACCCGGCGGGACGGCGATGCACTTGCGGAAGATGCCAAAGGCGATCGGACCGGCAACGCCCTTCGCGATTACGAGCCGGATACCATGGCGCCTGTCGATATTGGTCGAATCCGCCAGAATTTCCTCACTTTTGCGCAGATGGTCGGAAATCCGCCACAGGAAGAGCAGGCCGGCCCCGGCCAGCCAGACGGTGATGAGAGCGGTCGTCCAGTCGGGGCCGGTGGCCTCGGAACCGCGCGCGAGGATCGCCAGGATTTCGGGTGCGATGGCGAGCGCCGGATCGACCGTCGATGCCGCGGCGGACGCTTCGACCGTGCGCGTGATCGGCGGCATGAGGAGTCGGGCCGCGGGTATCAGCCAGAGCGCATAGGCGACGCGCGCGCCGAAAAACCGGGTAACGGGTGCGCGGACGGCCAGAACCGCGACCATCAGGATCGACGTCGCGACGAACGTGTCCAGCAGCCATTCGGTCACGACCGCAGATCCTTGAGCAATTGCTCGATCTCGTCGATGTCCTTGGCGCTCAGGTCCTCGCGCTTGGCGAGATGCGCGACCAGCGGGCTGACTCGTCCGCCGAACAGGCGATCGACGAGGCGCCGCGATTCCTCGGTCACATAATCGTCGCGCCCGACGGTCGGCGAATAGCGGAAACGGCGCCCGTCGCGCTCGTGAGAGACCGCGGATTTCGCGGCCAGACGCGACAGCAGTGTCTTCACGGTCTGCATGCTCCAGTCCCGTTCGCCATGCACGCGTTCGGCGACTTCGGCCGCCGATAGCGGCGAACGGCGCCACAAAATCTCCATGATTTCGAGCTCGGCTTCGCTGATTTTGACAGCCATGGGCACGATCCTTTCGACTACAGCCGTAGTCAAAACGACTACATGTGTAAACGTTCGGTCGGGCAAGATGTCTGCCGTTTGTCGAATATTCTTACAGTTTCGGCGACGGTAACGATTCGATAACGAAGTAAGTGTCTGTTTTTATTGTATTTCGTGAAAACTGGCACGCGCACTGCATAGTATGGGGCGTTCCATACCCACTAATACCCCCATGAGGGACGGGTTAGCCAGCTATACTGGTCTCGCGCTAACCCGTCCCCTCACCCCCAAAAAAATCAAGGCAGCCAGCCCGGTCGGCACGTAGAACAGCACGAGCCGCCAGATCACCATGACCTGCGCGAGCGTGTCCGGCGACAGAAACGGCGCGTAGAGCAGCAGAAACGCCGCCTCGGTGCCGCCGACACCGCCGGGCGTCGGCACCATCGTGCTGAAGGTGAAGGTCAGCCATTGCAGCGCCCAGTAGAGCAAGGGCAGCATCGCCCCGCCGGCAAAGCCGATGATCGCCGTCGCGACCGAATAGCGCGCGCCCCATTGCACGACGGACAGCGCCATGCTCGCCATCACGACCGACTTGCCGCCTTTGAGAACGGTCTTCCAGTCTTGCGCGACATTGCGCCCCAGTTCGACCGTGCGTCCGGCGAGGCGTTGCGCGAGGCGGCCGATCCGGCCGCCGAACAGGCCGCGCCGCGCCATGCCGAACAGCGTGCCGACAATGAGTATCAAGGCGACGAAGAAAAGCAGTGCCTGCGCCGTCGAAGCGCGGGCGCCGACCCAGTCGAGCCCGCGCAAGGTCGATGGCAGTTCGAATCCGAAGGCGAAGAACAGCGCGAAGGCGAGCAGGCCGAGCATCACGATCGTGTCTTCGGCGATCTGCGTCGAGATCAGGGTGCCCGCCTTGTCGGCCGAGACCCCCTCATTGCAGAGAAAGCCCCATTTGATGACCGTACCCCCGGTCGCGGTCGGCGTTACCGAATTGGCGATGACGGTGCCCAGGATCACCCGGATATTCTGCGCAAGATGCAGCTCGACGCCGAGAAAGCGGCACCAGATCGCAAGCCGCAAGACGTTGGTGAACCAGGGCACGACGGCGAGCCCGGCGGCCAGCGCCAGGAGCCAGGGCCGTTCGGCGATCGAGGAGAGCGGCCGGCCGTCCATCGCCCAGAGAAAGAAGACGATATTGGCGAGCGCCGCCAGCGGCAGCGCCCAGAGCGCCAGCCGGATCGCATGGCGGCTCAACCGGGCCGGTTTTTCGCTTTTTTCGGTCAAATCGCGCGGCGCCTGCCTCTACCCAGGAAATCCATCTTCGGCGGTCTAGCCGATGGATGGCGCCGCGCAAAGCGTTAGGGGCAGGACCTAACGCGGCCAGTTCTTGTGCAGAATGTCCGCGGTTTTGTCGTCGGCCGGGAAGAAAGCCTCGATCGCGAGTTCGGACAGGGTGATGTCGACCGGCGTCCCGAAAATCGTGATCGTGCCGATAAAGGAGAGCCGGCCGACCGTGGTATCGAGGATCAGCGGGACCCAGATCCTGTCGGGATCGGCGGGCGGTGCGTCATGCTCGCTCTCGTGCGGATAGGCAGCAACCTCTTCGCGCAGGGCGACGAGACCGGGATCGGCGCTGCTCGCAATCTGCTGGTCGAGCTGCTCGAGCACATGGGCGTGCCATTCGGTAAGGTTGACGACCTGCGGCGCGAGCCCGTCGGGGTGCAGCGCGAGCTTGATCGCGTTCATCGGCGGTTCGAGCAGCGCGCTGCCGATCTGTTCGGTGAAGAAGCTGATCGCGTCGTTGGTCGCGACGATATTCCAGTGCCGGTCGACGGCGATCGCCGGATAGGGTTCATGGCCCTTGAGGATATGCTCGACCGAGCGGCGCGCGATCGCCATCGCCGGATCATCGAGCGTCCGCTCGCCGTGGCGCGGCGCGAAGCCGGCGGCCGTCAATATCCCGTTGCGCGCGCGATAGGGAATGTCGAGACGCTCGGCGAGCCGGTCGATCGTGCCAGTGCTCGGCTGCGACCGGCCGGTTTCGATGAAGCTCAGATGGCGCGGCGAGATATCGGCCTCGAGCGCCAATTGCATCTGGCTGAGCCGCCGCCGTTCACGCCATTGCCGAATCTGCTGTCCCACCGCCACTGTCGCCATCGGATCGCTCCTCTTCTCGATCGGCACCGAGACTAGGCCGGTCGGCGGGTCAATTCCATTACCTCCAAGGTAATCGACTGAGAGATGCGGGAGGCAGATGATCAGCGCATTCCAACAAGGAGGATCACATGACCGTCGATTTCGCCAAGAAAGTGTTTCTCGCCGATGCCATTGTCTGCGCGCTGACCTTTGTCGGCTGCGTGTTCGCGACCCAGGCGATCGCCGCGGATACCGGCCTCGGCACCGGCCCGGTGGCCGCCGCCGGCTGGATCTGCCTCGGGGCGGCGTTGATCTGGGGCTGGCTCGGCACGCGCGCCCGGCCGCCCATACTCATCTGCTGGCTGGCGATATTCCTCAATATCGACTGGATCATCGCGAGCGTCGTCCTGTTCGAACTCGAATATGCGTCGCTCACGGCCTATGGCCGCGCGCTGATCGTCGCCCAAGCGGTCGGCGTGCTCGGTTTCGTCGTGCTGGAGGTGATGGGCGTCCGGGCGATCGGGCGCCAGCGCGTCGCCGCCGCGTAACTCCCCCGGGAAGGGCGTCAGCCGGCGGTGGCGGCGACGCCCTTTTCCTGCATCAGCGCCTGCAGCTCGCCGGCCTCGTACATTTCCATCATGATATCCGAACCGCCGACGAAATCGCCCTTCACATAGAGCTGGGGGATAGTCGGCCAGTCGGAATATTCCTTGATGCCCTGCCGGACTTCCTGATCCTGCAGCACGTCGACGCTGGCGAATTCGACGCCGCAATGTTCGAGGATCGCCACCGCGCGGCTCGAAAATCCGCATTGCGGGAAGAGCGGCGAGCCCTTCATGAACAGGACGACGTCATTGCCTTTGACGGTTTCGTCGATACGGGATTGTGGGTCGGACATGAATGATACTCCTATTCGGGTGCGGCGGTCGTCAGCTGGAGCGCGTGCAGCTCCCCGCCCATGCGCCCCTTGAGCGCGGCGTAGACCGCCTGATGCTGTTTTACGCGCGGAACCCCCCGGAAACTCTCCGAAACGACGCGCGCGGCATAGTGATCGCCGTCGCCCGCGAGGTCGGTAATCTCAATCTCGGCGTCCGGAATCGCTTCCCGGATCATCGTTTCGATATCGTCGGCGGCCATCGGCATCGCGCGTCGTTCCTCGCCTAGTCCGTCGACTCGATCAGCTGACGGCGCGCCTCGACCGTCATTTCCTCGATCTTCTCGCGAATCGTGTCCGCATCGACATCCTGCTCCGCCGTCGTCAGATCGCCGAGAACCTTGCGGATCACATCGTCATCGCCGGCTTCCTCGAAATCGGCCTGGACCACGGCCTTGGCATAGGCGTCGGTTTCCTCGGCGGTCAGCCCCATCAGTCCGGCCGCCCATTCGCCGACCAGGCGATTGCGGCGCGCGGTGATGCGGAACTGCATTTCCTGATCGTGCGCGAACTTGTTTTCGAACCCTTTTTCGCGATCTTTGAAATCGGCCATGAACGTCTCTCTCCGAGGATAAAAATGCTCTGGCGCCCGAAATAGGGAGGCGGGCGCCGCGGCGCAACGGTTACCGCTAATCCGCGACTTTCACGACGAGCTTGCCGATCGCCTTGCGCGCGCCCATTTTCGCGATCGCCTCGCCGCCTTTTTCGAACGGGAAGACCTCGGTCACCTTGGGCGCGATCTTGCCATCGCGCCACCAGTCGAAAAGCTGGTTGACGTTATCGCGATTATGCTGGGGATTGCGCGCGGCGAAGGCGCCCCAGAAGACGCCGCGCACGTCGCAGCTCTTCAGGAGCGTGAGGTTGAGCGGCAGCTTCGGGATGCCCGCCGGAAAACCGATCACCAGATAACGGCCTTCCCAGGCAATCGAGCGCAGCGCGGGTTCGCAATAATCGCCGCCGACCGCGTCATAGATCACGTCCGCGCCGTTCGGCCCCACCTTCTCCTTGAACTGGCCGGCGAGCGCCTTGGACGCTTCCTTGTCGAACGGCCCGCGATCGTAGATCAGCACATCGTCCGCCCCGGCATCGCGCACCGCTTGCGCCTTCTCCTCGCTCGACACCGCGCCGACGACGCGCGCGCCCATCGCCTTGCCGATCTCGACCGCCGCGAGGCCGACACCGCCGGCGGCGCCGAGCACCAGCAGGGTCTCGCCCTCCTTGAGGTCGCCGCGATCGGCGAGGGCGTGGATCGTCGTGCCATAGGTGAGGATCATCGCCGATCCGTCCTCGAAGCTGACATCGTCGGGGAGCTTGAATGCGCCCGTGGACTGCACGGCGACATATTCGGCCAAGCCGCCATTGCCGCACATCGCCAGCACCCGGTCGCCGATCGCGAAATCGGTTACGCCCTCGCCGACCGCCTCGACGACGCCCGATACCTCGCCGCCCGGCGCGAAAGGCCGCTCGGGCTTGAACTGATACTGGTCGACGATCACGAGCACGTCCGGATAATTGATCGCACAGGCCTTCACGGCGACGAGCAGCTGCCCCGGCCCGGCTTCCGGCGCGTCGATCTCGCCCATCTTGAGCGTTTCGGGTCCGCCGGTTTCATGGGACAACAGGGCTTTCATCAGGCATTCTCCTTCACGAGCCAGGACCGGGCGGCACTGGCTTTCTTTTCGTAGGCGGCAATCGCGTCCCCGCTTTCCAAGGTCAAGCCGATCTCGTCGAGCCCGGCGAGCAGGCAGGATTTGCGGAACGGATCGATCGGAAATTCGAAGCGATCCTGAAACGGCGTCGTCACCACCTGGTTTTCCAGATCGACCGTAACCGGGTCATTTTCGGCGACCTCCATCAGCCGGTCGATCACCGCCTGCGGCAATTCGACCGTGAGGATGCCATTCTTGAACGCGTTGCTCGCGAAGATATCCGAAAAGCTCGGCGCAATGACGACGCG
Source organism: Parasphingopyxis algicola (assembly GCF_013378075.1). Taxonomy (GTDB): domain Bacteria; phylum Pseudomonadota; class Alphaproteobacteria; order Sphingomonadales; family Sphingomonadaceae; genus Parasphingopyxis; species Parasphingopyxis algicola. The sequence continues at coordinate 1,268,582 of NZ_CP051131.1, forward strand.
GACGCCCATGTCGTCGAGCGCCCAGGCCGCATGTTCGCGGCTCGAGCCGCAGCCGAAATTATCGCCCGCGATCAGTACCGGTGCGCCCGCATAGTCGGGATCGTCGAAGACATTACCCTCCTCGGCGCGCACCGTCTTGAAGGCCCCCTCGCCCAGCCCTTCCCGGCTGATCGTCTTCAGATATTCGGCCGGGATGATGACATCGGTATCGACATTTTTCCGGCCGAACGGATAGGCGCGGCCCTCGACCTGTTTGAACGGTTCCATCAGCCCATAACCTCTCGGACATCGGCCAACCGGCCGGTCACCGCCGCCGCGGCGGCCATGGCGGGAGAGAGCAGGTGCGTGCGCGCGCCGGGGCCCTGACGGCCGACGAAATTGCGGTTCGAGGTCGAGGCGCAGCGCTGGCCGGGCGGCACCTTATCCGGGTTCATGCCGAGGCACATCGAACAGCCGGGCTCGCGCCATTCGAACCCGGCTTCGATAAAGATCCGGTCGAGACCTTCCTGTTCGGCCTGCAGTTTGACCAGCCCCGAACCCGGAACGACGAGCGCCTGTTTGATACCCTCGGCGATCCTGCGGCCCTTGGCGACCTCGGCCGCGGCGCGCAGATCCTCGATCCGGCTGTTGGTACAGCTGCCGATAAAGATATTGTCGACCGCGACATCCTCCATCCGCTGACCCGGGGTCAGCCCCATATAGTCGAGCGACTTGGCGGCGGCGGCGCGTTTGGATTCATCGGCGAAGCTCTCGGGATCGGGGACACTGCCCGTGATCGGGACGACATCTTCCGGGCTCGTGCCCCAAGTGACGTTGGGAGCGATATCGGCGGCGTCGAGTTCGACGCGCGTATCGAACGCCGCGCCTTTATCGGTCGGCAGCGATCGCCACCAGTCCATCGCCGCGTCCCAATCGGCGCCCGAGGGCACCATCGGGCGGCCCTTCAGATAGGCAAAGGTCTTGTCGTCGGGCGCGATCAGACCGGCCCGGGCGCCCGCCTCGATCGACATGTTGGAGACGGTCAGCCGCCCCTCGATGCTCATGTCGCGGATCGTCGAGCCGGTATATTCGATGACATGGCCGGTGCCGCCCGCCGCACCGATCCGGCCGATGATCGCAAGCACGACATCCTTGGGCGAAACGCCGAAACCGAGCGTTCCTTCGACCCGGATTTCCATGGTTTTCGATTGCTTTAGAAGCAATGTCTGAGTTGCCAGCACATGCTCGACCTCGCTCGTGCCGATGCCAAAGGCGAGCGCGCCGAGCGCGCCATGCGCAGCCGTATGGCTATCGCCGCAGACGAGCGTGCAGCCCGGCAGGGTGAAGCCCTGTTCGGGGCCGACGACATGGACGATGCCCTGTTCGGGCGCCGCGTCGTCGATATAGCGGATGCCGAAGGCTGGCGCGTTCGCCTCCAATGCCTCGAGCTGCTTGGCCGACATCGGATCGGCGATCGGCACGCGGTTGCCGGCGGCATCGCGGCGCGGGGTAGTCGGCAGGTTATGATCGGGGACCGCCAGGGTAAGATCGGGCCGCCGCACCGTCCGTCCCGCTGCGCGTAGCCCCTCGAAAGCCTGGGGGCTCGTCACCTCATGGACGAGATGGCGGTCGATAAAGACGATGCAGGTCCCGTCGTCGCGCCGTTCGACGACATGCGCGTCCCAGATCTTTTCGTACAGCGTGCGGGGCGTATCGTTCATACGCCTCTCCTAACGGGATTCGTCCCGGCTGCAAAAGAAGGATTTCTTTGTCTGCCCAAGCAGCGAACGTCTGGGCTGGAAAGCGGCGCCGCGCTCGGCGCGCCGCGTCAATCGCGCGGATCGAGCGCGGCCCAGGTCAGCGGGCCGACAATTCCGTCGGGCACGAGATCATGTTCACGCTGAAACTCCCGGACCGCGGCCTCGGTCAGCGGCCCGAATATGCCGTCCGGTTCGAGCCCGAGGATGGTCTGCAGCGCTTCGACGGGCGCGCCGCGGCTCCCGCGCCGCACGGTCGGATGGTCGTGCGCATCCGCCGCCGGGATCAAGGATGGCGGCGCGGCCAGCCCGGCCAAGATAGCCGCCACGTCGCGGCGGAACGGATCCATATCGAAGCTCGGATCGGGCTTGCGGCCCCTAGGCAGCGCATATTCCTTGTGGCCGCAGCACCAGCTCGCATCGGCGCCGATCTTGCGCAGGATGGCGGCCACGCCCCGCCGATAGGCATCGATCTGCACGGCGGGCCAGGGATCGGACGCGATACCGCGATTTTCGGCTTCTATCCCGATGAAACTCCGATTGCCGCTCGTCACCCCTTGCCATTTCCCCCGCCCCGCATGATTGGCCCGGCCGGCGGCGATCACGAAATAGGTGCCGTCGCGCCCGAGGCCGAGCTGGGAAAGCGGGCCGGCCAAATCCCGCCGGCCATGGGTGATTACATTCAGGCTCGGCATGACGCCGCGCGCCGGACCGGCCGTGTGATGACACATGACGCCCCGGATCCGCCCGACATCGCCGCGGCCGCGCGTCCGCCAGCCCGTCTGTTCCGCAACCTTCAGCCCGGCATCTTCGAGCGTTTCGGCCAGCCAGGTCAGCGTATAGGACATTGCAGGCTCCCGTGTCTAAGTATCGGTAGCGCCTGAGAGACGGCCGCGATCATGATGTCGCCGCCGTACCGGTTCGGTCGCCATCGTCGGGTTCTTCCACTCCGCCGACGGCTATCGGCAGGTCTCGATCCGCCGTCGCCCGTTCCTCATCCACCGGTTCGTCGCACAGGCAGGCGTCGATCTCGTCGTCGGCCCGGTCCGCCTCTCCGTCGATGTCTCCGTCCGGAGCGCCTGCCGTCGGCAGTCGGGACTCCGAAGGTGATGGAACCGCCGGACGCGGTGGCACCGGCAGGGCCGGCAGAACGGCCGGAGCGGGGGACGATGTCGGCGTCAGCCCGCTATTGGGCGGTGCGCCGGTCCGGGCATTGCCGAAGCTCGCCTTGCCGAGCAGATCGGGCACCAGGCGTTCGAGGAAACCGGCGATGAAACCGACGACCGTGACGACCCGCCAGTCATAATTGTCGGCGTCGAGAGTCAGCGAACCGTCGCCGAACTGGAGAATGCTCACGGTATCGGTCTGGAACAGGCAGACCAGCAGCGCCGCGGCGATGGCCCCGATCACGATCCGCAATATGGCATCGGACGCATTGTCGCGCATCTGCAGATTGGTGAGGATCGTCCGGCTGCGCAAACCGATGGCGATCGAGAAGAAGGCGCCGAGCGCGCCCGTCCCGGTCGCGAACAGCAGCGGATCGGCGGTTGGCGCTGCGATCGCCGAGGACAGTATGAGCGCCAGCAGGATCACGGCGAGGACGGTGCCCGCGCCGATCAGCATATAGTAGAAGCGCGCCCAGGAGGTTCGCTCGGCGATGATATCGTCCTTGATCGTCGCGAGCAGCGCAGCGGCGTTTTCGATACTTCCCTCGATACCCATTACCAGCGCGTCGGATACCCGCCGGTCGAACCGGATCGCCTTGGAGTGGAAGCTCAGATACTTGCTGCCGTGCCAGCCGTCGATCAGACCGCGGACCTCGCCGCGCAACGGGCTGAGCGGCGCGATCTTGTCGCGCTGCCGGCGATTGTCTTCATCGTCATCGGCAAAATGGACGAGCACCCGCTGGTCGGTGCGATAGATCGCGTAATGCGGCGGATTCCTGACATAGACGGCCCTGATGTCCGCGCCCGTGCTGTCGCGCCCGTCCAGCGCGATCTCCGCTACCTTCATTGCAAGACTGCTCCCCTCCGCGATCGGCCCGGCGGGCTCAGGCTGACGCCGGCCGAATTTCGCTATTCCTTTACCATCGCACGGCGCAGGACATGCGATCAGTCGAGACCGGAATGGAGGATTTGCGGCCGGGGCGCCGCCACGGGCAGCGCCGGCTTCGCGGAACGAGCGCGTTTCTTCGCGAGGCGGCGAACTGCTCCTGATCGGACGAGACTCGGCCCGGCGCAAAGCTGATTCGCTTCGTCGCGAATGCGGGCCGATCGGCTATCCTTCGCCACAATTCGGGCCAAGACGGGCGGCCATCTGCAATGTGTTGAGTAGGATCGCCCCAAAATGAAGACCATAGCCCCGATCATCGCCTTCGCCGCCGCGCCGCTTGCCGCCGTTCCGGCGCAGGCCCAGAGCATACCTTTCGTACCGGATATCTATATGGGGCTCGAAGCGGGCACCGGCGAACGCAGCGCCAGCCGTTTCGGCGAACCGGGCGATATCGTCGCAAGCGACGAGAGCAACGGCGTCGATTACGGCGCCTTTGTCGGCGTCGAGCTGCCCGCCTTCCCGCTCGGCTATATGGCCGTCGAGGCCAATGTCGGCGATTCGACCGGCGAGACGACGGCACTCGTGCGCGATGGCGCGACCGACCGCGAGGTCACGACCCAGGCGCGGTTCAACTGGAGCGCGACGGCGCGGCTCGGCCTGGCGCCCCTGCCCGGCTTCGCGGCATACGGCATCGCCGGCTATGGCGGCGAGCAGATCGACATTACGGTCACCGATGTTGCGACCGGGACGCAGTTCGAGCGCGACGATTCGATGGACGGGATCATCTACGGCCTCGGCGCGCGCTACATGGTGGGCACCGATGTCGGTATCCGCGCCGAATATCGCCATCGCGAAGCGAGCGGCGCCTATGACCCCGAACAGTTCATGATCGGCGCCTTCGTCAGCTTCTAGGGAAGTCGCTGCTCACGCCGCGGCACTCTCCACCTCTTCGCGATGCTGGCGGCGGATCGCGGCCTGATCCGACGAGCGCGTATCGGTAAGCAGGATATCGACTTCGCGCTTGTCGTCGGTGATCGCCGCGTCCGTATAGTCGAACCGCGCGGGATCGGTGATGATCCGCTTCATCATCCGTCGCAGCCGGACATAGGTCTTCGCCACGGCGAGGGTGATGTACAGGTTTTTCGCGACATATTTGGGATAGAAGATCAACGGATTTTCGATTCGATAGCCAGGCCGCCGCTGTTTGCGCCGGTAGATGCGCATATAGCCCGATTCGAATTTCGCGACGCCCGTGATGCGGACCGCCTCACGATAGGCGGTCAGCCGGTTGACCGTCATCTTCTTCTGGTTCGATCCGAGCGCCGCCATGCGTCGGATCACGGTTTCCATATGCTCCCAGCTGTAGAAGCTGCGATGGGCGTCGACATAGGCGCGCTCCCACTCATCGTCCGACATCTTCGGATGATGGGTAACGCGGTGGTTGAGATCGTACTTGTTGAGATCGGGATCCATCCACTGGCCCGCCTCGTAAGCCAGTTTGTGATCTTCGCTGCCCGGCAGCGGCGTCAGATAGTTGAGATAAATCGAATCGATCGGCAGCTCGCTCTTGAGCACCGCGATATCGCGCTGGATGGACTCGTACGTATCGTTGGGAAAGCCGATGATATAGCCGCAGATGATATAGACCGGGTGCTGTTTCCACATGAGAAACATCTCGCGATATTCCTCGACCCGGTTCTGGCGTTTCTTGGCGGCTTCGAGATTGTCGGCGTTGACATTTTCGAGCCCGACGAAAATCTCGTTGACGCCCATCTTCACGCATTTCTCGATAAAGTTCGGGATGCGGTGGGCGAGCGTATCGACCTGGATCACCAGTTTGATCGCGAAGCCCTTTTCGCGCAGTTCGATCAGGCGGTCGGCGAAGCTCTCCCAATTCCTGTTGCGCGCGAAATTGTCGTCGGTGAGTACGAAGCGGGTGATGCCCTCGGCGGCATTGACCCGGATGATCTTCTCGAGATCGTCCGCAGTGCGGAACCGGCTCTTGCGGCCTTGGACGTTGATGATCGTGCAGAAGGAGCATTCGAACGGGCAGCCGCGCCCGAGATCGAAGCTCGAAAATCCGTTGGTGTTGTGTTCGACCTGTTCGCGCGGGAGAAACGGGATCGGCGCGCCGGCGATATTGGGCGTATCGTCGAGCCAGTCGTAAATCGGTTTGAGTTCGCCCGCATAGGCATCCCGCAGCACTTCATCCATCCGGCCGTCTTCGGCCTCGCCGCCGAAGAAACTGAGGCCGAACTGCTGCGCCTCGACCAGCTCGGGCGGCAGCTCCTCGAGCATCGACATGCAGCCCGAGACGTGAAAGCCGCCGATACAGACCGGCAGCCCCGCGGCGATAAATTCCTTCGCCATCTCCATCGTGCGGGGAAACTGGTTCGATTGGACGCCGACCAGGCCGATAAAGCCGCGTCCGCCCGCCTTTTCGATATTACGTGCGATCCGCTTCGGATCGACCTTGCTATGGATCTCGTCGAGCGTGTGCACATCGGCTTCCACGTCGCCCAGCGCGCCGCGCTCCAGCGCATCCTCTACGATGCCGGCCATGCAGGCGAGCGAGTTGGACGGCACGATCGACCGCCACCATTGCAGCGGATAGCCGTCGTCATGATAGCGCGTCGGCTTGATCAGATAGATTTGGAATCGTTCCCCCATGAGAGGAGGTTAAACCAAATCGCGCGATACTGCGAATGGCTTTTTTCTATCCGGCCGTCGCGGTCATTCTTTGCGTCTATCGGCGCATAGCGGCTTGCTTGCCTGCTTTTGGCGCACCGGCTATCGCCGGTTCGAGGGGTGAGAGATGACGAAAACCGGCTGGCAGAATTGGTCCGGCAGCGTTCATGCTACCCCGAGCCGGATCGCCGAACCGCGTAATGAGGCCGAACTTGCGCAGATCGTCACGGGCACTGACCGGGTGCGGGTCACCGGCGCCGGCCACAGTTTCATGCCCTTGTGCGAGACGGACGGCACACTGATCCGGCTGGATCGGATGGAAGGCGAACTGGACATCGCCGCCGACGGTGCGACGGCTTGGGCGCCGGCTGGCTGGAGCCTCGCCCGGCTGACCGAAAGGCTGTGGGAGGCAGGCTATTCGTTCCTCAATCAGGGCGATGTGAACCCGCAATCGCTGGCGGGTGCCATCTCGACCGGCACGCACGGCACCGGCGCCGCGCTCGGCAGTCTGTCGACAATCGCCCGGGGTTTTCGCCTGATGCTCGCCGACGGCAGCACGATCACCTGCGACGCCGACGAGAACGGCGAAATATTCGAGGCCCAGCGTCTGTCGCTCGGCCTGCTCGGCATCGCCCTTGCGATCAGGATCGAGATCGTTCCGGCCTATCACCTGGTCGAAGATATTCGCGCGGTCCGGCTGGCCGAGCTTACCGAGCAATGGGACGACCTTGCCGACGAGTATCGCCATGTCGAATTCTGGGTCTTCCCCTATTCGGACATGGCGATCCTCAAGACGCTCGAACCCTGCGACCCCTGCGATCCGCCGGAGAAGCAAAGCGACATGGCTGAGAAAGCCTTCGCTTCATATTGCAAGACGGTGCGGCGCGTCCCGAAGCTCGCTGCCTCGCTCCAGCGCCAGATCATGAAGGGCGTCAAGCCCGCCGAGCGCCGCGGCCCGGCCTATCGGATCTTCCCGTCCGAACGGAATGTCCGGTTCGAGGAAATAGAACACCAGTTGCCGCGCGCCAACGGTTTCGCCGCGCTTGCCGAGGTAATCGACTGGATCCGCACGAACAAACTGCCGGTGAGCTTTCCGTTCGAATTTCGCCTGGTGGCGGGCGACGATATCTGGATGAGCCCTTTCAATGCCGGTCCCTGCGCCTCGATCTCGATGCATCAATATGCCGAGATGCCGTGGCGCGAGATTTTCGCCGACGCCGAACCGATCTTCCGCGAGCATGGCGGGCGGCCGCATTGGGCCAAGCGGCACACGCTGCGCTTCGACGATCTGAGCGCGCTCTATCCGAAAACCGAAGACTTCCGGGCCGTCTGCCGGGAGGTCGATCCACAGGGCAAGTTCGCGAACGCGCATCTGGCCGCGCTGTTCAGGCTGGGAGAATGACCGCAATGCCCGCCTCTTCCGAAAACAGTCACCTGATCGGCCAGCAGGGCGGCCGCAAATCGCTGAACACGCCGGCGCTGGTTCTCGAAAAGGCGGCCATGCTGCGGAACATCGAACGCATGGCCGCATTCGCCAGCGAGAAAGGCGTGAGCCTCCGCCCGCATGCCAAAACCCATAAAAGCGTCGATATCGCCACGCTCCAGCTCGAAGCCGGGGCCAAGGGCATTTGCTGCGCCAAACTGGGGGAAGCCGAAGCGCTGGCCGCCGCCGGGCCCATTCCGAATATCCTCATTACCTCGCCGGTCGTGTCCGCGCCGGCAATCGCGCGGCTGGCGAAGATTCACGGTGAAACTGAGGCGCTGATGGTCGTCGCCGATCATCCCGGCAATGTCAGCAATCTGGCACGGGCCTTCGGGGAGGATGCCCCGCTCGGCATATTGATCGACATCGATCCGGGCATTCACCGCACCGGTGTCGCCTCGCCGGACGCGGCCTTAGCGCTGGCGCGGGAAATCGCGCGCCAACCGTCGCTGCGATACCGCGGCGTGCAATTCTATTGCGGCCTCCATCAGCATATCAAATCCTATGCGGAGCGCCGCGCCGCGATCATCGAACGGACCGGCTATCTGCGCGGCATCGTCGATCAGCTGGCCGATGCCGGTTTCGTGCCGGAGATCATCAGCGGCGGCGGGACCGGCACCCACGAGATCGATGCCGAACTCGGCCTGTTCACCGAGCTGCAGGTCGGGTCCTATGTCTTCATGGACAATGAATATGGCGAGTGCGAGCTGTTCGGCGACGCCGAAAATTTCGAGGCCGCTCTGTTCGTCGATGCCCGGATCGTCAGCTGCAACACGCCGGGCATGGCGACCGTCGATGCAGGCTTCAAGGCGCTATCTACGGACGGCGGCACGCCCGTGGTGACGGATGGCGCGCCGGACGGCGCGGGCTTCATTTTCATGGGCGACGAACATGGCGGACTATTGGCCGCCGATCACGAATTCGAGCATGGCGCCGCCGTGACGCTGCAGGTGCCGCATTGCGACCCGACCGTGAACCTTCACGACGTCTATCATGTCGTGGACGGGGATACGGTCGTCGATATCTGGCCCGTCACGGCGCGGGGCCGCAGCCGCTAAGGCCCGCCCGCTAGCCCTCGCGGTTAACGAGCGGTCCACCGATTTCGATCGCTTTCTTGTACGCGGGCCGGTCCATCAGCCGTTCGAGATAGGCCTTGGCCTGGGGGCGCTCGTCGAGCAGCCCGACCATGTTCGAAAGCTCGAGCAGATATTCGAGGTTGATGTCCGCGCCGGTCAACGCGTCGCCGACTAGGAATTCGCGGCCCTCCATATGGCCGTCGATATAATCGAGCAGCTTGGTCACTTCGCCGCCGACGAAACCGCCCAGGATGTCGCCCAGCCCGCCGAAACGCGGCCCGAGCAGAGTCAGCAGGATCGGCATGGCGAGCGTGCCTTCGGCGAATTGCAGCCATTCGAGATAGGTCGCGCGGTCCGCGTTCGATGCCGGCGCCAGCTGCCCCTCGCCGCGCGTCTCGATGATATATTCGATGATCGCGCCCGACTCGACCATCACATGGCCGTCGATTTCCACCGTCGGTGCCTTGCCGAGCGGATGGATCGCAAACAGGTCCTCCTGCGAGCGATTGGTCTCCGGGTTCCGGTGATGTTCCTCCATCTCGTACTGAAGCCCGAGTTCTTCGAGCAGCCAGATGATACGCGTCGAACGCGAGAAACGGAGATGGTGGAGCTTGATCATGGGCATCGATCCTGACTGAAAGGTGGAAACTGACGATTCCCGTGTCTTGTTGCCGTTCGGGCGCGCCGGATCAATGGCCGACCACGCCCAGGCTCTGAAACGGCTTCTCGTTGTCGCTGTATTTCTCGATCAGGGTCGCGCTGGCCTGGTTGAGGCCGATCACCCGGACCGTCTTGCCCTCGCCCTGCAAACGCCCGACCACCTTGTCGAGCACGCCGGTGGCCGAAATGTCCCAGAAATGCGCGTCCGTCAGATCGATATCGACATCGGTGATATCCTCCTCGCCATATTCCATGGCCTCGGTCACGCGATCGACCGAGGCGAAGAATATCTGGCCCTTGACGACATAATGCCGGGTCGTCCCCTCGACGCTGGTCGCGATAGTCACCAGATTGCGCACCATCCCGGCGAAGAAGATGCCGCTCAGCAGCACACCGACGAGCACGCCCTGCGCCAGGTCGTGCGTCCAGACCACGGTCACGACCGTCGCGAGCATGACCGCCGTCGACACTTTCGGGTGATGGCGGATTTCGAGGAAGGATTTCCAGCGGAAGGTGCTGATCGAGACGAAGATCATCACGGCGACGAGCGCGGGCATCGGGATCTGCGCGACCCAGGGGCCGAGCACGACGATCAGGACGAGCAGCATCACGCCCGCGATCATCGTCGAGAGCCGCCGGCGCCCGCCCGATTTGATGTTGATCACGGACTGGCCGATCATCGCGCAACCGCCCATGCCGCCGATGAAACCGGTGAAGAAGTTGGCGGCGCCCTGGCCGAAGCATTCCCGGCGCTTGTCGCTGCGTGTCTCCGTCATGTCGTCAACGATCGAAGCGGTCAGCAGCGATTCGAGCAGGCCGACGGCCGCCATACCCGCAGCATAGGGCGCGATGATCTGCAGCGTCTCCCAGGTCAGCGGTACCATCGGCAGATGGAACATCGGCAGGCTGTCCGGCAGCGTGCCCATGTCGCCCACGGTCGATACATCGAACCCGCCGAATATGCTGACGACGGCGAGCAGCACGATCGCGACGAGCGGCGAGGGAATCGCCTTGGTGAGCATCGGCAGCAGGTAGATGATCGCGAGCCCGGCCCCGACCATGGCATAGGTTTCAATCGTGAAATTGTCGCCGATCAGCTGCGGTATCTGCGCCATGAAGATGAGGATCGCGAGCGCGTTGACGAAACCGGTGATCACCGAGCGCGCGACGAAGCGCATCAGCAGATCGAGCCGGAACAGGCCGGCCAGCCCCTGAAAGATGCCCATCAGGATCGTCGCGGCGAACAGATATTCGACGCCATGATCGCGCACCAGCGGAATCACGAGGACGGCCACCGCAGCGGTCGCCGCCGAGATCATCCCCGGACGCCCGCCGAGCATCGCGGTGATGACCGCGATCGAGAAGCTCGCATAGAGCCCGACACGCGGATCGACGCCCGCGATGATCGAAAAGCCGATCGCCTCGGGAATCAATGCGAGCGCGACGACGAGGCCGGCGAGAAACTCGGTACGCGGCTGGGAGAGCCAGTCGCGCTTGAAATTGCGGTGCATGGGCATGCGGAATTGCTTTCGGGCAATGCCGCAAGGCCACTGGGCGCATGAGCGCTCCGCAGTCCGTGCGACTATGAAATCGGATAATACAGGCCGGACCGGCCTGTATTATTGCAGTGCAATATAGAAGTTGGGGCCGAAAGGAAACAGTCAGACGATCTCGTGTAAAACCCCATCATGCTGAACTTGGTTCAGCATCCACCCCTCCTCAAGAACCGACATCATGAGTTGATAGGTGGACCCTGAAACAAGTTCAGGGTGACGGTAAAAAAAGCTGATCTGTTCCGCTTTAAGAAACCCGTTCCACATAATGCGCCGTCGTCTTCTCGCCGACTTCCTCGAGCGTGACCCCCGGCGCCAGTTCGATCAGCGCGAACGGGCTGTCATGATCCGGCCTATGGAACACGCCGAGATTGGTGATGATCATGTCGACGACATTCTGGCCCGTCAGCGGCAATGTGCATTCGGGAATGAATTTCGGATCGCCCGCCTTGGAATTGTGATCCATGACGACGATGATCTTCTTGACGCCCGCGACGAGATCCATCGCGCCGCCCATGCCCTTGATCATCTTGCCCGGGATCATCCAGTTGGCAATATCGCCATTTTCCGCGACTTCCATCGCGCCGAGCACCGTCAGATCGATATGCCCGCCGCGGATCATGGCGAAACTGTCCGACGAGCCGAAATAGCTCGATGAGGGCAGTGCGCTGATCGTCTGCTTGCCGGCGTTGATCAGGTCCGCATCGACCTCGTCGGGATAGGGAAAGGGCCCGATGCCGAGCATGCCGTTTTCAGACTGGAGCGTAACCTCGACCCCGTCCGGGATATGGTTCGCGACCAATGTCGGGATACCGATGCCGAGATTGACATAATAGCCGTCCTCAAGCTCCTGCGCGGCGCGCGCGGCCATCTGATTGCGGTCCCAAGGCATGTTACTTCTTCCTTCCTATCTGATCACCAAAATGACCACTTAGTCCATCATGGCCAGCAGCTCCCCGGTGGTCCACCACATGAGTGACCCGGGAACACCCAAAATTCTATGTAGAGATAGAGGCCCAACACAATCGCACCAACGACCATGAGACAACCCAATCGTGCCTGCCAATGAAATTTCATGATCAGCGCTGCTCTTCGGCCAACATCCCCTATATCTAAGCGCTCTCCATTTCACGCACGGTCTCGAATTCGATCTTCTTGTCATAGGGTGATCCGTCGATCAGCCGTTTGACGTAGATGCCCGGCAGATGGATGCAGTCGGGATCGAGTGCGCCGACCTCGACGATTTCCTCGACCTCGGCGACGCAGATCTTGCCCGCGGTCGCCATCGGCTGGTTGAAATTGCGCGCCGTTTTGCGAAACACGAGATTGCCGCTCTTGTCCGCTTTCCAGCCCTTGACGATGCACAGATCGGCGAAAATGCCGCGCTCGAGGATGTAATCCTCTCCGTCGAACTGTTTCACTTCCTTGCCCTCGGCCACCACGGTTCCGAAGCCGGTTTTCGTATAAAAACCTGGAATGCCCGCGCCCCCCGCCCGGCAACGTTCGGCGAGCGTCCCTTGCGGACAGAATTCGACCTCCAGCTCCTTGGCGAGGAACTGCCGCTCGAATTCCTTGTTCTCCCCGACATAGGAGGAGATCATCTTCTTGACCTGCTTGGTCCGGAGCAGCTTGCCGAGCCCTTCATTGTCGATCCCGGCATTGTTGGACGCAATGGTCAGGTCCTTCGTTCCGGCGTCGCGGATCGCATCGATCAGCCGTTCGGGAATGCCGCACAGGCCGAAACCGCCCGCGCAGATGTGCATGCCGTCGAACAACAGGCCGTCCAGCGCGGCGGCGGCATCGGGATAAATCTTTCGCATATCGAGCTCCGCTTGGAGTTTAGGCTCAAAAGGTCTGGCCCATTAGGCGGGGCGGACGGGCCGGGTCAATTGCCGTGACCGTCACCCGCGTCGCAAATCCTGCAACGGGGATTTTTCCGGCCGGCGCACGTTTGACCTTGATCAAGGCTGCGATTCGCGATCCGCCTAGGGTAAGGTGCAAACAGAAACTCGCGCTGGGAGAATGATCATGCGATCCATCTTGATACCCGTGAACGACGAAGAAGGCTTTGAGTCGCGCTTGCAGGCGGCGCTCGACGTCGGGCGCGCCGTGAACGGCCATATCAGCTTTCTCCACGGTATCCCGGTGAGCGACTATGTCGCGCTCGATCCGTTCGGCGGTTCCTACTATGTCGCCGAACAGCGCGAAGCGGCGCTCGAAGAAGCCGAGCGCAAGCGGACAATGCTCAAGGAAGAGATGGGCAACGAGGATGTGCCTTGGGATTTCGTCTCGGCGGACGGCGCGCCCGATGATGTGCTGGTCGGCCATTCGCGACTGGCCGATGTCGCGGTCCTCAGCGAACCTGCCGGAAACGACGACGATCTCGCCTCCAGTGTCACCTATTTCGTGATGGAGGCGCAATGCCCGATCCTCGCCGTGCCGCAGACGAGCAAGGCGCTCCATTGCGCCGGCAAGGCGGTCGTCGCCTGGAACGGCTCGGCGCCGGCGGCGAACGCGATGCGCGCGGCGATCCCGATGCTGCAGGTCGCGGAGTCGGTGGAAGTCGTGACGATCGGCGAGGATCCGCGGCATTTCCCGGCCGCAAGCGCCTGCGCTTATCTATCGCGCCACGGCATCAAGGCGGACCTCATCCTGCGCGACCGGCGGGACAAGGTGTCCGAAGCGATGCACGACCTGCTGCTCGACCGCGACGCCGACTATATGGTGATGGGCGCCTATGGGCACAGCCGGCTAAGGCAGACGCTGTTCGGCGGCGTCTCCCGGCATTTCATACAGCGTTCGCCGGTGCCGGTTTTCATGACGCATTAGCCCGGCGGGTCACGGCACCGGAGAGACGTGGCCGTCGATCGACAGAGAAATGCCGGTCAGGGTCCCGGCCCAACCTTCGTCGTCGAGCCGCCGGAAATAGCGGCTGTCGCGCCCGCCGATGAACCGGAACTCCGCACTGCGCTTGCGGTCTTCCAGGCGGACATCGATACGGGCGTTCCCGCGGAGATAGCGTTCGCTGACCTGCAGGGTTCGCTGTTCGCTCTCCAGCACGGCCAGTGATTCGGCGCTCGGCCAGATGGCGCCGAACGCCCGCTGGCGATCCTCCACGGCAAGGCGCGCCGGGTCCGGCCGGACCTCCAGATCGGTGAGCGAGAGCCGGTCCCCGTCGTGCAGACGGGACAATCGCAGGCCGCGGATCAGAAACCCGGAGATGCTGACGGTCCTTTGGGCGCGACGGCCGTCGAGCAGCGTCACCGCGCCTATTCCCAGAACCTGCGCGCTCGCTGTCTCGAAATCGACAAGCAGCGCCGTTCCGGAATCGATGCCGAGGCCGATGCGTGCCGCTTCGGGCTGCTCCAGTATCGCGCGGGCGAGCAGACCGAGCCGGCCGCGCTGGCCGAATTCGGTATCGATCGTGAACGGCGAAAACAGGCGCAGACCCTGTGGCAGGACGAGCGGCTGAAGATCGTCCTCACCTTCTTCCGCTCCATCGGTCGTTTCGTTTGTGACCAGACCGAACAGCGCGTCGAAGGCCTCCCCGTTGGCGATCATCGGGCTGCTCATCGCCGCCGCGCCCGCGCCGATGCCGCCGACGATCACGCCCGCGCGGAGCCGGTCCCGGATAGCCATGAGCATCGGGCTGTCGAAACCGCCGGGCCGGACGAGCGCCTGGGTCAACCGGAGCGGATCGCCGTCCGTCAGCCAGATCGCGCCGGCGCTTTCGATTTTCGCGATCTCCTCGGGATTGGCTGCGTTGGCGACCCAGTCGCTCTCGTCGATATCGGGCGTTTCCGGATCGTCGACCGACGCCAGCCGCACGATCACGATCTCGTCCGGTTCGATGCCGTGGAACATCAGCTCGCCGGCGAACGTCGCGGCGCGCCCATGCGGATCGGACGCCGCCGCGGAGATGATCGCGATGGTCGGCGCGTCGGCCGGTCGACTGTCGATCAGCGCGCGATAGACCGCCTCATTCTCGAGGCCGAGCCCGCCGCCGACGATCAGCAACTTGCCGGTATTGGCCGGTGCCGCGGCGGGAAGCAGGGCTGCCAGCGCAATCGCTGCAAGGACGAGCCAGCGGATCAAAGCCAGCCCTTTTCGAGCTCGAGCACCGCGCCCAGTTCCTCGAGCGCCTGTGCCTCGCCGGTCACCTTGATCGCGGCCATGCCGAGCGCGGCCGCCGGTTTGCAGTTGATGCCGAGATCGTCGAGATAGACGCACTCGACCGGATCGACCGCGAGCGTTTCGCACATCATCAGATAGATTAGCGGATCGGGCTTGCGGACCCCGGCTTTGGAGCTTTCGATCACATGATCGAACCGTGTCATGATATCAGCGATCGCCATCGCCTTTTCCTCGCTGCCGGCCATGCCCGCACCCTTGCCCGCCAGCACGTTGTTGGTGATGCAGCCGAGCTTGTGGCCCTTGGATTTCAGCACGTCGAGCGCCGCGACCATGCGCGGCCGGATATCGCCCGATAGGCATGCCAGCACGTCGCGCCCCTGCAATTCCACGCCGACCGCGCGTGCCTCGGCGGCGAATCTCTCGTCGAACTCGGCCGCATCGATCTCGGCCCTCTCGAACAGCGCCCAGGCATTGCTGTCGGGGTTGGTTGCGTTGATCCGGCGCACGCTGTTGACCGGCATGCCGCGCGCTTCTTCCATCCGGTTGAAGGCGTCGAACGGCGACGAGGTGATTACGCCGCCGAAATCCCAAAGCACCGTCGTCCTGTTCATTGCCAACCTCGCGGAAAAATCTGCGTGGTCCTTAGAGGCGATGAATCAGTGCGGTCAAACAATATGGCCCGGCAAGCCGATGACACGATAGAATTTTGGTTTGGGGGCAGGAATCGGGGCGTGACTGGAAAACGGAGCTCCTATCCGGAGGGGGCCGGGCGATGATGGTCCGGAAGAACGGAGACTGAAGCCCATGAAACTGCTCGAGAACAAAGTCGCGATCGTTACGGGCGCCAGTTCGGGCATCGGCCGATCGGCCGCCACGCTCTTTGCCAACCATGGCGCGAAGCTGATGGTGACGGCGCGGCGGGCCAAGGCGCTCGATACCCTTGTCGGCGAGATCGAGGATAAGGGCGGGGAAGCCGTTGCGCTGGCCGGCAACATAACGGACGAAGCGCATGCGCGGTCGCTGTCGGCCGCCACGCTCGATCGTTTCGGACGTCTCGACATCGCCTTCAACAACGCGGGCGGTGTCGGTCCGATGGCGCCCGGTCCCGATCTTTCGGTATCAGCATGGCGCGACACGCTGGAAACCAATCTAACCGGTGCCTTTCTGGCCGCCAAATATCAGTTGCCAGCGATGCGCGAGACCGGCGGGGGCTCAATGATATTTACCTCCAGCTTCGTGGGTTTCACCGCGGGCTTGCCCGGCATGGCGGCCTATGCCGCGGCGAAGGCCGGGCTGATCGGCCTGGTTCAGGTGCTGGCTGCGGAATTCGGCCCCGACGGAATTCGGGTGAACGCGCTACTGCCGGGCGGCACCGATACTCCGGGCGCAACCATCGAAACCGCCGAAGATCGCGCCTTTGTCGAAGGTCTGCACGCATTGAAGCGGATCGCAAGTCCGGAAGAAATCGCACAGTCTGCACTGTTCCTGGCTTCGGACATGTCGAGCTTCACGACCGGCAGTCCGATTTTTGCGGACGGCGGCGTGTCGATCAACCGGACATGACCGGAATCGCGTCGTCAACGCGGCGCGCGGCTCGCCGCCAGCCCGGCGGCTTCGATCCCCGCGACGGCGCAGGCTTCGTCGTCCATCGGCGGTTCGCCCGAAACGCCGACGCCGCCGATCAGCGTTCGCCCCTCGGCATCGAACACCGGCACACCGCCCGGTACGGTCACGACATAGGGTGCATCGCCGAAGCCAGGCGTATTCGCTGCACCTTGCGCCAGACCCGAGGTCCGTCCGCCCCAGGCCGCCGAAGCGCGCGCCTTTTCGCCGGCAAAAGCCATGATGCCATGGCCGTTACCGTCCATGCGGCGCGCGGCGACGAGGTGGCCGCCATCGTCGACGACGACGATACCGTGGCTCTGGCCTCGCCCTTCGGCATGCGCCGCGCAGCCATCAACGATGGCCTCCGCCGTTGCGGCATCGAGCCGGGATTGCGCCTCAGCTTGGGCGGGCAGCGCCGCCATCGTCACGAGTAAAACTCCTCCTGTTAAGCCCTGTAATTGCATCATTTTCTCCCAGACCGGCCTGCCTGTCATCAGGCGTTATGCTCCAGCCTCAGGCCCGGGCGCGGCCATTCCGTCTTGACCAGCCGACCCGTTCCCGAGAGCGTCAGCCAGGCCGTCCGCATGTCCGGCCCGCCAAAACAGACATTGGTCGTAAAGATGTCGTCGGTCTCGACAAATTCGACCAACGACCCATCGGGAGAGACGACGGAAATGCCGCATTCGCCGATCGTCGCGATGCAGACATTGCCGTCGCCATCGACGGCGAGACTGTCGAAGAATTTGTACCCGGCGGGGCGGTAGAGCGGGATTCCGGGCCCGCCCGGTCCTGCGTCGGGGGCCACCTTGCCCGGTCCGGTGATATTGAAGCTCATCTAATCGGCAGGTGTAGGTCTCGGCCGCGTAGAGCGTCTTGCCGTCCGGCGAGAGGCCGACGCCGTTGGGATTGTTCGACGGGAAGATCACCTCTTCAAGATGGCTGCCATCGGCCTTCGCGTAGAAAATACCGACGATATCGTGGCAGCGTTTCGCATAATCGACCTTGCCGTGATCGGTGAACCAGAAGCCGTCATGCGCGTCGAACACGATATCGTTGGGGCCGCGCAGCACGCAGTCGAAATCGCCGGACTTGTAGAGCGTTTCGATCGCGCCGGTTTCGAGGTCGATCCGCTCGATCCGGCCGCCCGAATAATCGCTGGCGATGCCGTGCGGCGCGAGCATGCCGTCGCTTTCATTCCATTCGAAGCCGCCATTGTTGCAGACATAGAGCTTGCCGTCCGGGCCGACAGCCGCGCCGTTTGGCCCGCCGCCCGGCTCCGCGACCGTCTCCTTGGAGCCGTCGGGCCGCACCCGGGTGACCCGGCCTTCCGCGATCTCGACCAGCACGACGCTGCCATCGTCCATCGCCACCGGGCCTTCGGGAAAGCGCAATCCGTCCGTCACCAGTTCCATGTCACATCCTCCCAAAATTGCGGTTGTGCATATTTTCTACCGCTATTGCCGAAGAGCCAACTATCGTTGCCCGCGCGGGTCAAGTGGCTTAGGTGCTAGGTCCCAAGAAACACCTCCCGGGAATAAGAAAAATGAACACCGAATATCCGCAGGATTTGCGCTTTCAGATCGACGGCGAGTGGGTCGCGCCGGGCGATCGCCGGACGCAGGATGTCGTCAATCCGGCGACTGGCGAAACGCTGGCCGTGCTGCCGCTGGCGACGATCGACGACCTCGACCGGGCGCTGGCCGCGGCCGAGCTGGGCTTTCGCGAATGGAAGGCGAAGGACGTCAACGAGCGCGGCGCGATCCTGCGCAAGGCCGCGGACCTGCTGCGCGAACGCGCGGAGGCTATCGCCCCGCTGCTGACCATGGAGCAGGGCAAGCCGGTCAAGGAGGCGATGGGCGAAGTGCTCGGCGCAGCCGGGCTGTTCGACTATTTCGCCGAGGAAGCGAAGCGCGCGCATGGCCGCGTGCTCGTCCGCCCGACCGGCCAGCGCTCGATCGTCATCAAACAGCCGATCGGCCCGGTCGCGGCGTTCAGCCCGTGGAACTTTCCGCTCTTCCTGATGGCCCGCAAGCTTGCCCCGGCGCTGGCGGCGGGCTGTTCGATCATCTGCAAGCCGCCCGAGGAAACCCCGGCCTGCGCGATCGAATTGATGCGCTGCGTGCTCGATGCCGGCGCGCCCGGCCATGTCGCGCAGATGGTGTTCGGCGTGCCCGACGAGGTCAGCACCCATCTCATCGCCTCGCCGATCATCCGCAAGATCAGCTTCACCGGCTCGGTGCCGGTCGGCAAGCATCTGATGAAGCTCGCGGCGGACGGCGTGAAGCGCACGACGATGGAGCTGGGCGGTCACGCGCCCGTGCTGGTGTTCGACGATTGCGACCTCGAGCGCACGCTCGACATCATCGTCCCCCAGAAGTTCCGCAATGCCGGGCAGGTCTGCGTCAGCCCGACGCGTTTCTACGTGCAGAACGGAATCTACGACCGTTTCGTCGAGGAGTTCACAAAACGCACCGAACAGCTAACGGTCGGCGACGGCCTCGAGGAGGCGACGCAGATGGGGCCGCTTGCCAATGAGCGTCGCCCCGAAGCGGTCGGCGCGCTGATCGCGGATGCTGCCGACAAGGGCGGACGGATCACGACCGGCGGCGACGTGCTCGGCGATAGCGGCTTCTTCTTCCGCCCGACCGTGATCGCCGATGTCCCGCTCGACGCGCAGATCATGTCCAACGAGCCGTTCGGCCCGGTCGCGATGATGCGGCCGTTCGAGACGCTCGACGAGGCGATCGAACAGGCGAACCGCCTCCCCTACGGCCTCGCCGCTTTCGCCTTCACCGAGAATGGCCGCCAGGCGATGATCCTCGGCGATGCGATCGAGAGCGGCATGGTCGGGATCAACACGGTCGGCATCAGCGCGGTCGACGCGCCGTTCGGCGGGGTGAAGGAATCGGGCTTCGGCAGCGAGGACGGCCCGGAGGGCCTCGAGGCCTATATGGTCACCAAGGCGGTGCATCAGGCTTGATGGCCCTTTCAACTAACATATCCGTCATTGCGAGGCGCACAGCGACGAAGCAATCCAGAGCGGCTGGCGATAGTTCATAAGGCTCTGGATTGCTTCGCTACGCTCGCAATGACGACGAACAGAAGGGTTAACCCATGACACAACGAACCGGCGGCCGGATTCTCGTCGACAATCTCGTCGCGCAAGTCTGCGACCGGATCTTCTGCGTTCCCGGCGAGAGCTATCTCGCGGTGCTCGACGCGCTGCACGACACGCGGGAGATCGATCTCGTCGTGTGCCGGCAGGAGGGCGGCGTGTCCTTCATGGCGGCCGCCGACGGCGCGATTACCGGGCGGCCGGGAATCGCCTTCGTCACGCGCGGTCCGGGCGCGACCAACGGCTCGATCGGTGTGCATGTCGCGATGCAGGATTCGGTGCCGATGATCTATTTCATCGGCGATGTCGGCCGCGGCGACACGGATCGCGAGGCCTTTCAGGAGATCGACTTTATGGCGATGTTCGCGCCCATGTGCAAATGGGCAGCGAAGATCGATCAGGCCGAGCGCATCCCCGAATATGTCGCGCGTGCCTATTCGGTCGCGATGGCGGGACGGCCCGGGCCGGTGGTGCTGGCGCTGCCGGAGGACATGCTGCGCGATACGGTCGAGGCCGTGGACCGTCCGAAAGTGATCCGCCCGGCCCAGCATCCCGATCCCGAAGCGATGGCGGTGATGATGGAGCTGCTCAAGGACGCCGTTTCGCCCGTCGCAATTATCGGCGGCGCGGACTGGTGCGCGGGCGCGTCGCATTATTTCCGCGAGTTCGCCGAGGATATCGGCCTGCCCGTCGCCTGCGGCTTCCGGCGGCAGGATGCGATCCCGAACGAGAGCCCGGTCTGGGCGGGCAATCTCGGCTATGGCCCGAACCCCGAGCTGCTCGACCGGATACGGGGTGCGGACCTGCTGCTAGTCGTCGGCGCACGGCTCGGCGAGGCGACGACCGACGGCTATACGCTGATCACGCCGGACCATCCGGACCAGACCCTCATCCATGTCCATCCCGATCCGGAAGAACTGGGCCGTGTCTACCGCACCGACCTCGCGATCTGCGCGGACATGCGCGAATTCGCCGAGGAAGCCTCGCTCTGGGAGCATAACATTATCGATTTCGACTGCGGGAAAGAGGCGCATGCCGAGTGGGAGGCGTGGAGCACGATCGAACCGAATGACGATCTGGCGCTCGATGTCGCGCAATGCGTGCAGGCGGCGCGCGAGACGCTGCCCGCCGACAGCATCATCTGCAACGGCGCGGGCAATTTCTCCGGCTGGTGGCATCGCTACTGGCGCTATGGCGGCCCGGTCTGCCAGCTCGCGCCGACGGCCGGCGCGATGGGCTATGGCGTGCCCGCTGCCGTCGCGGCGGCGCTGCGCCATCCGGATCGGGAGGTGATCGCGGTCGCCGGCGACGGCGATTTCCTGATGAACGGACAGGAGCTGGCAACCGCCGTCCAGCATGGCTGCGACATGATCGTCTTTATCATCGACAATGGCAGCTACGGCACGATCCGGATGCACCAGGAGCGCCACTATCCCGAACGGCTGTCGGGCACTGCGCTGAGCAATCCCGATTTCGCCGCGCTCGCCAAGGCCTATGGCGCGTGGAGCGAAACGATCGAGAAGACCGATGAATTCGCGCCGGCGCTCGAACGGGCAAGGGCCGAGAAAGGCGTCCGGCTGCTGCATCTGAAGATCGATGTCGAAGACCAGCTCGCGGCGGGTACGTCTGTCGCCAAGGTCCGCGCGGCCGCGAAAGCCTGAATCGAAAGGGCCATCGCCAAGGGGCTCGGCGATGGCCCGATGCGACCCGGTTTACCTACAGGGGCAGTAGTAACCAGGCGTCTCCGACTAGTGTCGTAAAGCGCAAAAGCGGCGGCGAGTAAATCGCCGCGTCCTTCGTTTTCGACGAACCGTCGCCTGGCTTAGATCAATTCGCGTTTTCAGGGTCTTCGGGAAGGGCGGATACTGTGCTTGGGCCGCCCCGGTTGCCCGAAGCGGCCCATTTTGTCCGATTATTCGGTCGGCCTCAGACCTTGTCGCCGAGCGCGCCTTTCACCTCGCCCTTGGCCTTCTGCGCCTTGCCCTTCACCTGCTGGGCTTCGCCTTCGGCTTCCAGCCGCTCATTGTCGGTGACTTCGCCGGCAGCTTCCTTGGCGACACCGGCCGCCTTGTTGGCCGAGCCCTTCGCCTTGTCTTTCAGTTCGCCCATGATCGTTCTCCTCTTATAGACCGAATCCGAATTTGGACCGGTTTCACAAGGAGTTAACGCAGGAACTGAACGCAACGTTCCTCGGTTGGTCGCAAACTCAGGGCGCGATGAGACTAGATCAACCCCGCCAGCGGGCTCGACGGATCGGCATATTTGCGGGTGGCCATGCGCCCCGCCCGATAGGCTTCGCGGCCCGCCTCGACGGCCAGTTTCATCGCCCGCGCCATGCGGATGGGTTCCTTCGCCTCGGCGATCGCGGTGTTCATCAGCACGCCGTCGCAGCCGAGCTCCATCGCAACCGCGGCGTCCGAAGCGGTCCCCACCCCGGCATCGACGAGCACCGGAACATTGGCGCCCTCGACGATCAGCCGGATCGTCACCCGGTTCTGGATGCCGAGGCCCGAACCGATCGGCGCGCCCAGCGGCATGACGGCAACCGCGCCCGCCTCTTCGAGCTGCTTCGCCGCGATCGGATCGTCGACGCAATAGACCATCGGCTTGAAGCCCTCCCTGGCCAGCGTCTCGGTCGCGCGCAGCGTTTCGCGCATATCGGGATAGAGCGTCTTCGCCTCGCCGAGCACCTCGAGCTTGACCAGATCCCAGCCGCCGGCCTCGCGCGCCAGCCGCAGGGTGCGGATCGCCTCCTCGGCGGTAAAGCAGCCGGCGGTGTTGGGCAGATAGGTGTATTGTTTCGGATCGATGAAATCCGTGAGCATCGGCGTCTTGGGATCCGAGACGTTCACCCGGCGCACGGCGACCGTGATGATCTCCGCGCCCGATGCTTCGAGCGCCGCGGCGTTTTCTTCGAAATCCTTGTACTTTCCCGTGCCGACGATCAGGCGCGACGTGAAGCTCTGCCCGGCGACGCTCCAGCTGTCGTCATGATCCCCGCCGCCGACGAAATGAACGATCTCCAGCTCGTCGCCATCTTCGACGAGGACGTCGCCCAATGTCGAGCGCGGGACGACTTCGAGATTGCGTTCGACCGCCACCTTGCACGGATCGAGGCCGAGCTCCTCGCTCGCCAGCGCGGCAAGCGTCAGGCCCGCATGGACGCGCCGATGTTCGCCGTTCACGCGAATCGAAATCGTGCCGTCGCTGGTCATAGCTGCATCCTGCCTTTGCGTTGCGATCCGGGCCGCATATAGGTGTCCGCCCCGCATCGCCGCAACCGGAAGGCAAGGTCAATGGCCGATAAACCCGTCATCTATGTCCTCAATGGTCCCAATCTGAACCTGCTGGGCATGCGCGAGCCCGAAATCTACGGGTCGGACACGCTGGACGATATCGCCGGGAGGCTCGAGGACCGGGCGCAGGAACTGGGCGCGGATGTCGAGGTTCGCCAGTCCAACCATGAAGGGCACCTGATCGACTGGATCCACGAGGCCGAGGCGGACGAGGCCAAGGCTATCCTGCTGAATGCAGCCGGGTTTACGCATAGTTCGGTGGCTTTGCACGATGCGATTCTGGCGGTGTCCGTGCCGGTAATCGAGGTGCATCTGTCGAATCCCCATGCGCGCGAACCTTTTCGCCGGAAAAGCCTGGTCGGCGAGGCGTCGTACGGAACAATTTCCGGTTTCGGGGCACTTTCCTATCTGCTGGCGCTGGACGCGGCCATGCAGCTTTGAGTAAAAGCCGCGACTTGCACGTCGGCGACGGCCGGCAACAGGGATAAAGGGTTTGCCATGACCACCGACAAAGGGGGCCGCAAAGGCGCCATGAATGTCGACACCGATCTGGTGCGCCAGCTCGCCGAGCTGCTGGACGACGCCAATCTCACCGAAATCGAAGTGGAAGACGGCGAGCGGAGCATCCGTGTTGTCCGCGGCGGCACCAGTGTCGCGGTTGCGGCGCCGGCCCCTGCTGCCGCTCCGGCCCCGGCGCCGGCGCCCTCCCCCGCAGCAGCGGCGCCTGCCGACGCCGCCCCGGCCGCGAGCGCTGAAAACCATCCCGGCACGGTCAAGTCGCCGATGGTCGGCACCGTCTATCTCGCGCCCGAGCCCGGCGCCGATCCGTTCGTCAAGGTCGGCGATACGGTGTCGCAGGGCGACACTTTGCTGATCATCGAAGCGATGAAGGTGATGAACCCGATAACCGCGGAGAAATCCGGCACCGTGACGGCGTTGCTCGTCGAGGATGCCGAGCCGGTCGAGTTCAACCAGCCGCTCGCAACCATCGAATAGGCGCGGCAGTCGTGATCAAGAAAGTCCTGATTGCCAATCGCGGCGAGATCGCGTTGCGCATTCATCGCGCCTGTCACGAGATGGGCATCAAGACGGTGGCCGTGCATTCGACCGCCGATGCCGAGGCCAAGCACGTCAAACTCGCCGACGAAGCGGTGTGCATCGGGCCGCCCGCCGCGACCGAGAGCTACCTCAACGTGCCGAACATCATCTCCGCGGCCGAGATCAGCCAGGCCGACGCCATCCATCCCGGGTACGGCTTTCTCTCGGAGAATGAGAAATTCGCGACCATCGTCGAAGAGCATGACATCATCTGGATCGGGCCCAAGCCCGAGCACATCCGGGTCATGGGCGACAAGGTCGAGGCGAAGCGGACCGCCGGGAAGCTCGGCCTGCCGTTGGTACCCGGTTCGGACGGTGCGGTGCGCGAGATTTCAGAAGCCAGGAAGATCGCCGACGAAATAGGCTATCCGCTGATCGTCAAGGCCGCATCGGGCGGCGGCGGGCGCGGCATGAAGGTCGTGCCCGAAGCGGGTCAGCTCGAAACGCTGATGAAGCAGGCGGGGTCGGAGGCAAAATCGGCATTCGGCGACGATACCGTCTATCTCGAAAAATTCCTCGGCAATCCGCGCCATATCGAATTCCAGGTGTTCGGCGACGGCAAGGGCAATGCAATCCATCTCGGCGAACGCGACTGTTCGCTGCAGCGCCGCCACCAGAAGGTTCTCGAGGAAGCGCCCGGCCCGACGATCACGGCCGAGGAGCGCGAACGGATGGGCGATATCTGCGCCAGGGCGATGGCCGATATGGGCTATCGCGGCGCCGGCACGATCGAATTTCTCTACGAGGATGGCGGCTTCTATTTCATCGAAATGAACACGCGGCTCCAGGTCGAACATCCGGTCACCGAGATGATCACCGGCCTCGACCTCGTCCGCGAACAGATCCTCGTCGCCGCCGGCCAGCCGCTCTCGGTAACGCAGGACGAAGTGACGTTTACCGGCCATGCGATCGAATGCCGGATCAATGCCGAACATCCGCAGACTTTTGCCCCCTCGCCCGGCAAGGTGATCAACTATCATGCGGCAGGCGGCATGCATGTCCGCGTCGATAGCGGGCTTTATACTGGCTATTCGATCCCGCCTTATTATGATTCCATGGTCGCCAAGCTGATCGTTTACGGGAAAAGCCGGAACAAGTGCATCATGCGCCTGCGCCGCGCGCTCGAGGAAATGGTGATCGAGGGTGTCGACACGACGCTTCCCCTCCACCAGGCGCTGCTCGACGATCCCGACTTCCTCGAAGGCAATTATACGATCAAATGGCTCGAAGAGTGGCTCGAGCGGAACAAAGCCCCGGCCGAAGCCAGTTAAATGCCCGGCGAAACGAATCTCGCGGCACTGCTTGCCGAGCTGAAACCGATGCTCGCGGACGAAGAGCATGGGTTCGCGACGATCCCGATGGGCGCCGGCTGGCCGCAGGGGCTGGTGCCCGTCGCGACCTTCGCCGAGGCCGAAGGGGCCAGCGTCATCGCGCTCGTATCGATCATGGAGGGCATCGGTCTCGACCATGAAGGGGGCTGGGCAAAAATCACGATTGGCGCTAACAGCGCGCTCAGCGCCGTCGGGCTGACGGCCAAAATCGCCTCGGCGCTTGCCGAAACCGGGATCAGTGCCAATATAGTGGCGGCCTATCATCACGATCATGTCTTCGTGCCCTGGGCGCGGCGTGACGAGGCGATGGCGGTTCTGGAAAACTTGTCGAAGGCACAGGAGTAATTCGTTCGATGCAGGCCATTATCTACCACAATCCGCGCTGCGGCACGTCCCGCAAAACGCTGGAGATACTGGAAAAGGCACCGGCTATCGCAGTGCGCGTGATCGAGTATCTCAAGGATACGCCGACCAAGGCGAAGCTGAAGGAGCTCTACAAGAAAGCCGGCATAACGCCGCGCGAGGGCCTGCGCGCCAAGGAACCGCTGGCCAAGGAACTCGGCCTGAACGATCCCGACGTGACCGATGACCAAATCCTCGACGCGATGGTCAAGAATCCGATCCTCATCAACCGGCCGATCGTCGAGACGAAGAACGGTGTCCGGCTCTGCCGGCCGCAGGACCTGGTCAAAGAGATTATCTAGACACGACGGATAAAAGGGGCGGCGATGAAGAGATTTTTCAAATGGGCCGCGCTGATCCTTCTGATCCTGATCGTCGGTGCGGTCGCATGGTTCTGGACGCCCGACCGCGACGCGGCTGAACTGCGGGCGCTCTACACCACCGACGCATCGCAATTCATCGAACTGGAAAACGGGCTCACCGTCCATGTGCGTGACCAGGGGCCCCGCGATGCGCCGGTCATCGTCCTGATACACGGCTCGAGCGCGTCGCTCCAGACCTGGGAGCCGTGGGTCGAGCGCCTGTCGGACGACTATCGCATCGTTATCTACGACCAGCCCGGCCACGGCCTGACCGGGCCGACGCCCGATGGCAATTACGACACTGCCGTCTTTGTCGAGACTGCCCAGGGCGTCGCCGATGCGCTCGCCCTCGACCGGTTCGTGATCGGCGGCAACTCGATGGGCGGCTGGGTATCGTGGAACTACGCGCTCGCCCATGGCGATCGGCTCGACGGGCTGGTCCTGGTCGACGCCTCCGGCGCCCCCGATGCCCGGCCGCAAAGTATTCCCATCGGTTTTCGGATCGCGCGAATGCCGGTCGTCTCTTCGATCATGCAGAAGATCACGCCGCGCTCGATGATCGAACGCTCGCTCCAGCAGAGCGTGAGCAACCGGGAAATGATCGATGAAGCGATGGTCGACCGCTATTACGACCTGATCCGCTATCCCGGAAACCGCGCCGCGACGCTCGCACGGAGCCGGGCGGAACGGACCGTCGCGAGCCCCGAAACCATGGCCCGCATCGCCGTGCCGACCCTGCTGATCTGGGGCCAGGAGGACGGGCTCGTGCCGCTGGCCGCGGGCGAATGGTTCGATACGCATATCCCGGACAGCGCCCTTATCGTCTATCCCGGCATCGGCCATATTCCGATGGAAGAGACGCCCGATCGCAGCGCGGCCGATCTGCGCGCCTGGCTCCAGACCGTTTATCCGCAAGACGATGCCAACCCACTCGAATAGCGGCGGAAGACGCGTCCCAAAATGGGATGGTCGCAGCCATTCGCGTTTGGCGGCGCAGTAGCGGGCCGCTAGACAAGCCTCATGTGCACGATCGCGATCTACAGCATGAAGGGCGGCGTCGGCAAAACGACGCTCGCGGTGAATCTCGCCTGGTGCGCCGCCATGCTGTCGGCGCGCCGGACGCTGTTATGGGATCTCGACCAGCAGGCGGCAGCGACCTTCCTGATGCGCGATGGCAAGAAGCCAAAGCGGCGCGCCGACGGCGTCTACGAACAGGAGGTCAAGCCTCGCAAGCTGATCCGCCGCACCGCTGTCGAGCGGCTCGACCTGCTAGCCGCGGACCCGTCGCTGCGCGATCTCGACCGGTTGTTCTTGAGCTTCGGCAAGAAGAAGAGGCTGGCGAAGATCATCGAGAGCGTTTCGCGCGACTATGACCGCATCATTCTCGATTGTCCGCCGGGCCTGAGCGAAACCAGCGACCAGATATTGCGGGCGGCGGATCTCGTCCTCGTTCCGGTGATCCCCTCCCCGCTTTCGCAGCGCGCCTTTCGCTCGGTCGTCGATCATATCGAACGCCATCACAAGGGGCGCACCGCGATCCTTCCGGTCTATACGATGGTCGACCGCCGCCGGACGCTCCACAAGGAAGCGCTCGAAAACCAGAAGCGCTGGCCGGTCATCCCCTATGCCAGCGCCGTCGAACAGATGGCGAGCCGCCGCCAGCCGGTCGGGGCGTTCGCGCCGCAATCGCCGGCGGGCCAAGCCTTCGCCAAATTGTGGCGCGGCGTCGAACGCAGAATCGCGAAACTCTAACACCGGCCGAAGCGCGGCCGATGACGCGCCATCGCACAGCGACTATATTGGCCGCATGGACCTGCTCGATCCGAACATGTTGCTGCGCGCCTATGCGATCGGCGTGTTCCCGATGGCCGACAGCCGCGATGCGACCGACGTCTTCTGGGTCGAGCCGAAGATGCGCGCGATCCTGCCGCTCGACGGTTTCCGGGTTTCGCACTCGCTCGCGAAAACCATCCGATCCGACCGGTTTCGCGTGACCCGCGATGCGGCGTTCGACCGGGTCGTGAGCGCTTGCGCCGAAGCCCGCCCCGACCGCCCGGACACCTGGATCAACCCGGCGATCCAGTCGGCCTATGGCGCGCTGCATCGGCGCAACCACGCCCATTCGATCGAGTGCTGGCAGGGCGAAGAGCTCGTCGGCGGGCTGTACGGTGTCCGCCTCGGCCGCGCCTTTTTCGGGGAAAGCATGTTCAGCCGTGTCTCGAACGCGTCCAAGGTCGCGCTGGCGCATCTTGTAGCGCGGATGAAAGCGGGCGGTTTTGCGCTACTGGATTGCCAGTTCATGACCGATCACCTCGCCTCGCTCGGCGCGATCGAGATTTCCAAGGACGATTACGCGTCGTTGCTGGATGCGGCGCTGTCTTCACTCGGGCTCGGCGGAACCGGTTCGACCGATTCGGCGACCGGTGCCGATCTTTCGGCGCTCGAAGGGCTGTTCCCGGACGATGCCGGGCCCGACGGTGCGCTCTCGGGATATGTCATTTCGCATGCCTTGGGCCAGACATCGTAGAGCCGGTGCTCGATGACGTTCAGCGCCGGGCGTTCCTTGAACAGCCAGCCTGAAAAGACCCGTTCCCAGCGTTCGTCGCCGCCGCGCAGATTGGTCTCGCGCACGAAGAGCTGGACGAAGGCGCCGGTCAGCCGTTGCGGCTCCCAGGGCGCGGTTCGTTCGCAGGCCCGCAGCCGGATCAGGACATCGCCGACCCGGGTCGATTCGCCCGGCTGAAGCCGGATCTCGCGGGACAGCCCGTTCCGCTTGTTGAGCAGACCAAGCACCGCGACCCGCTCTTCCATCGGCGTGACGCCCGCCAAGTCCACCGGCAGATCGCCGACCTCCTCGATATCGTCGACATTGAGGGTTTCGTCATCGCCCTCGCCGCTGCGATTCTGGTCCAGCGTCAATTCGGTCGCCGGAGCCTCTTCGCTGTCAGCCTCGCCGGACGAGCCGCACGCGGCCAGTGCCAGCAGAGCCGTCGCCGCCACGCCGCCGCGGATCACAGTCCGCCATCCATGCCTTCAGCGCCGAAATCCTCGCTCATCGTGTCACCGATCGGGTCGGCCATCGTATCGCCCATCCCGCTGCCATCGCCGCCGCCCGAATCGTTGATCATCGATCCGATCAGACCGGTCATGTCGATCGCACCCTGGGTGTCGAGGATGACGTCGTCCTCTTGCAGCGAATCTGGCGATCCGCCCGGCAACAGAGCGATATAGCTGCCGCCGAGCAGGCCTTCGCTGGTGATCGCGGCGCTGCTGTCATTCGGCAGGCCCGCACCGGGATCGATCGCCATCCGGACCTCGGCCTGGAAATCGTCGGGATTGAGCGAAACCCCCGTGACCTCGCCGATCGACAGACCCGCCACGCGGACGTCCGTACCGACATCGATACCGCCGACATTCGGGAAATAGGCGGTCACTTCGATCGCGTCGCTGCCCGCGCCGCTCGCCGTGCGGCCGATAAAGGCGAAGACGAGCCA
This sequence comes from Parasphingopyxis algicola, assembly GCF_013378075.1. Taxonomy (GTDB): domain Bacteria; phylum Pseudomonadota; class Alphaproteobacteria; order Sphingomonadales; family Sphingomonadaceae; genus Parasphingopyxis; species Parasphingopyxis algicola. Next base: position 1,298,667 of record NZ_CP051131.1, read on the forward strand.
GATCGCCGCGACGACGACGACGAGGCCGACTAGAGCCTCGAGCAGATGGTTGCGGACGGCGCTCAACTGGGGCTCCACGCCTCATAGTCGCCGCTCGCACCGGCGCGCTTGCCGCCCGACTCGAGCGCGCCGGCCGGGCGATAGGCGGCTCCGGTGCCGGTCATGTTGGCGCTGTAGGGCGCTTCCCATTCGCGGGCGGACGGAAGGCTCTGATCCGGTACGTCCTCCACGGTCTGGTGGAGCCAGCCATGCCACTCCGCCGGCACATTGCTCGCATCGTTGCCGCCGGCATAGATAACCCAGCGCCGGCGCGGCGCCTTCTTGCTTTCATAATAACGGTTGCCGGCCGAGTCCTCGGCAACGAAGCGGCCCTTGCGCCACGAATGAAGGGCGGTGCCGATCGTCGCGCCTTCCCACCAAGTGAAGATCTTTTTCAAAAGTCCCATAAGGATTGGCGTTTAGCGCCTCTTCGCGGGGACGCCAACTGTTCTTGCGCCCGGTAGCCGCTTATTCCGGCAGAGAGGGCCCGTCGGGCCAGCTGACATGGTCGCCGGCATCGATGCCGAGCGCCGCGGCGCGCCCGCCATCGATCTCCAGCACCGCAATCACCGGTTCGGACGAATAGTAGGAATCGAGCGTATAGGGCTCGGTCTCCCGCGCGATATTGGTAATGACGCCGTCCGCGCGGATGAAGATCATGTCGAGCGGGATCAGCGTATTGCGCATCCAAAAACTCGCCAGACGCGGAAAATCGAACGGAAAGATCATGCCGCCATTCTCGGGCAGCGATTCGCGGAACATCAGTCCGCGACGCTGCTCCTCCGGGGTGATCGCCGCTTCGACGTCGAACACATGATCGTCGGCGCCGGTCCGGATCGTCACAGAAATCGTCTCCGCGACGCTTTCCGCATTCGCGGATGCAGCCGGTTCAGGCGCAGCAGGAGGATCGGCGAGAAGCTGGGATTCGGCACCGCACCCCAAGAGCGTCAGCGCGATCGGCGTGCCGAGCAGCGCGCGATGGAAAAACTCGGTCATGTCCCGCTATTCGCAATGCGCGAGCGCTACCGCAAGGGGCCCCTTCCCGCCATCGGCGATGCGCGCACGCAGCCGGTCGCCGGTGTCGATTTCCCCGAGACCCGAACGCCGGACGATCTCCATATGGACGAAGACATCGCGATCCTGATCCTCGCGAACGAGAAAACCGTACCCTTTCAAGCGGTTGAACCATTTCACCGTCACCGGCTCGAAGTCCCCGGCGGCTTCTTCCAGGGCATCCTGTTCGCGTCGGCTGGCGCCCGATTGCTGTTCGGAAAAGTCGTCGCATCCGTCGAGGTCGATCGAGAGTATCTCGGTCGCCTGCCGGCCGCGCTCACGCTCGACGAATACGCATTCGAGGCGCGCCCCTTCGGGAAGCGTGCGCCGGCCGTGATCCCGCAGGATCGAGAAGTGGACGAGAATGTCCCCATCGCCATCGTCGGGAACCAGAAAGCCGTAACCGCGCGTACCGTCGAACCATTTGACGACACCGGACGCACGGGACACGCCGTCTTCCGATGCGCCCTCAAAGGCAGCATCATGCGCGGCGTCGTCCGACGCAGCATCGAAAGCCACTGCGTTCCGTTCGGATGTCATGCATCGTCCCCTGTTACGGCAATTATCTAACACAGATTCTTGCGCTCTTGAAAGGGTCTTAAAAAGCCTCTGCTAGTCTTCCCGTTCCGGGACGATGCCCGGTTCCGCCTCGATGAATTTTCGTGCCAGTTCATAGGGGTGCCCCGCGCGGATCATGGCGGCCAGCGCTTTCCGCCGGCGGTCCCGATCTGGCGTTTTCGGGGCGAAAGGGCCGAAGCGCCGTTTGCGGGCAAAGGCGAGCGCGGAATCCCAAGCATTGGCGCCCGCCAGCTCGCGGGCAGCTTCGCCATCGGTCTCCTCGATACCCGCCGCATAGAGCGCCTGCTCGACCCGCCGTTCGCCATAACCGCGCCGCGCCAGCGAGGCGGCGCGCGCACTAGCGAAAGCAGCGTCGTCAATATAGCCGAGTTCGGAGAATTTCTCGGCCAGTTCTCCGATTGCGGGCGCGCGATCTTCCGACCAGCCGCGTTCGCGCACCTTGCGCGCGAGATAGGTCCGCAACTTGGCACGCGTCGTGGCGTAACGGCCTACGTAGAAGAGCGCGAGCTGCTCCAGGCTTTTGCGATCCAGCGGCGGACGGGGTTTTTTGCGGGTTCGGCCGGTCATGCGCCATCTTTGTGCCATAGTGGAGCCGGATTTTGAACGCGGCTGATCGGCTAAGCAGCCAGCCAGAGGAATTCCGGTCGTGACGATGGCGGGCCGCACACCGCGAAAAGCGGGCATGGCGCCGGTTACGGCATAGGCAGCATTTGAAGGAAATCATGGCAGATTCTCTCCAACCGACACCTATTCATGACGAATTGCCGCGCCGCTTTGCCGATTTCGGCACGCTGGGCGAAGCGCTGGATTACGCGGCTCGGGGCGAGCGCGGCTTCAACTTTCACGACGCCCGCGGCAATCTGGTCCGCCCCTATCCCTATAGCGAACTGCGCACCGATGCGATCGCGGCGGCCAAGCGCTTGATCGATTTCGGGATCAAGCCGGGCGACCGGGTTGCGCTGATTGCGGACACCGAGCCGCAATTCTGCGCGCTCTTTTTCGGCGCCGTCTATGCGGGCGCGCTGCCGGTTCCGTTGCCGCTGCCGACGTCGTTCGGCGGCAAGGAGGGCTATATCGACCAGCTCGCCGTGCAGCTGCGCAGTTCGGAACCGCAGCTCCTGCTCTACCCGGCCGAGATCGCCGAAATCTCGCATGCCGCCGCGAAAGCCTGTTCGGTTCCCGGCGAGGATTGGGACAGCTTTGCCGAGCGTGCCGCGCCCGATACTGACTTCCCGGAAGCGACGCCCGATGATATCGCCTATCTGCAATATTCGAGCGGCTCGACGCGGTTCCCGCACGGCGTGATCATCAGCCACAAGGCGCTGCTGCACAATCTGGGTTCGCACGCCAACGGCATGCTGATCGGCAAGGACGACCGCTGCATTTCCTGGCTCCCTTTCTATCACGATATGGGCCTGGTCGGCTGCATGCTGTCGATGGTCGCGAACCAGGTGTCGACCGACTATCTGAAGACTGCCGATTTCGCCCGGCGCCCCCTCGCCTGGCTCGATCTGATCAGCCGCAATCCGGGCACGTCGTGCAGCTATTCGCCGACCTTCGGCTACGACATCTGCGCGCGCCGGATCGGCAGCCAGTCGAACGTCAAGGAACGCTTCGACCTATCGCGCTGGCGGCTGGCGGGCAACGGCGCCGACATGATCCGGCCCGACGTCATGCAGCATTTCACCGACGCCTTCGTCGATGCAGGTTTCGATCCCAAATGTTTCGTACCGAGCTATGGGCTGGCCGAAGCAACCCTCGCGGTTACGCTCATGCCGGCCGGCGAAGGGATCATCGTAGATCTGGTCGAGGAGAGCGAACTCTCCGGCGTGCCCAAGGCCGACAATGACGAACCGCTCCGTTACCGGGCGATCGTCAATTGCGGCAAGGCGGTGCGCGATACGACCATCGAGATCCGCGACGAAGACGGTTCGATCCTGCCGGACAAGGCGATCGGCCAGGTCTGGGTGCAGGGGCCGGCGATCATGGACGGCTATTTTCGCGATCCCGAAGCGACCGATGCCTGCATGAAGGATGGCTGGCTTGATACCGGCGACATGGGATATCTTTCGGACGGCTATCTCTACGTCGTCGGCCGCGCCAAGGACATGATCATCATCAACGGCAAGAATCACTGGCCGCAGGATATCGAATGGGCCGTCGAACAGCTGCCGGGATTCAAGTCGGGCGACATCGCGGCTTTCGCGATCACGGCGCCTGGCGGCGAGGAAACGCCGGCGGTTCTCGTGCAGTGCCGCACATCCGACATTAACGAACGGACAAGACTTCACGGCATGATCCGCGAGAAGGTGCGCGCGATCACCGGGATGAACTGCGTCATCGAACTCGTCCCGCCGCGGACCTTGCCACGCACCAGCTCAGGCAAGCTCAGCCGGGCCAAGGCGCGCAATCTCTATCTTTCCGGCGCAATCCAGCCCTACGACATCGCGGCCTGACCAAGTCCGTCGAGATACTAAGGGTAAAATCGGCGTTAACCGTGCTGTTCCGGGTTTCGGAAAGGCTTTTTCCGCTATCCCTCCGCGAAAGGGACAGCAATGGTAGCCATCGACACCAACCAGCTCGGTTGGCTGGAAATTCTCGGCCTTCGGGAACCGCAAGACGGTGAATGGAAGCTCGTGCGGGCGGCGCAGCTGCGCGAACTGAGCAGGAATTCGCTGCTTCCGGTCGTCGCGGTGCTGCTTGCGACGCTCTCATCGGCCTCGCTCTTCTGGAATAGCGTCCCCGGCGAGATTATGGCCCTCTGGCTGATCATCCTTTTCATCGGGCTTGTCTCGATCGCGTCGGCGCGCCGCGCCAACCTCAAGCGGACCGGCGGCGCGCGCCGATCCGATCTCATGATGGCGGTGGCGAATTGCACGATCCTCGGCCTGTTCTGGTCGATCCCGCCAATATTTTTCGCGCAATATGGCAATATGGAACAGATCATCACGATCGCCGCCTTCAGCCTCGCGCTGATGGGTGCGACGGCGCTGATGCTCAATGTCGTGCCGCTGGCCGGGATCATGCTCAATGGCATGATCGGGGTCAGCCTCAGCGTGATGCTGTTCAACCAAGGGCTGACATTGCTGGCTGCGCTGACCTTTTCCTACGGCCTGTGCCTGACCTTCACGATGCTCATCAACGGACGCTCGGTTATCGGCCGGTTGCGCACCGACATAGCGCTCGCCGAACAGCGCGAGGTCGTGAAGCTCATGCTGCGCCAGGAAAATTCGGCGGAGAGTGACTGGCTGTGGCAGGTCGATGCGCGCAAATGCATCATCGAGCCCTCACAACGCTTCGCAGCGGCTGCCTCGATGGACACCGCCGCACTGGAGGGCATGCCGCTCCTCGACCTTCTCGCCGGACCCGAATGGCGGCAGGAAGCGCTGAGCGACGAGATCCGCGAACTGCTCAAGAAGATGCAGGCCGGCCGCACGTTCAGCGAATTCATGCTTCCGGTGCGGATCGACGACGAAGAGCGCTGGTGGAAAATCTCCGGTACACCGCGGCTGAGCGCCAATCGCCATGTCATCGGCTATCGCGGTGTGATCGCCGACGTCACGGATCGCGAGGCGATCGAGCGGCGCATCTACCATATGGCGCATTTCGACGCGCTGACCGGGCTGCCCAATCGCGCCTACACGAACGACCTGCTGCGCGACAGAATCGCCAACGCGGCCGCCAACAGCCAATATTGCGCCTTCCTCATGATCGACCTCGACCGGTTCAAGGCGATCAACGATACGTCCGGCCATCCAATCGGCGACAAGCTGCTCGAACAGGTTGCGGAGCGTCTCAACGGCCTGCTCCGGCTTGGTGACAAATGCGGGCGGCTGGGCGGCGACGAGTTCGCCATGGTCATCGCGAATTTCCGGTCTTCCGAAGATCTCGACAGGCGCGCACGCGAGATAATCGTTCGTTTGTCCGAAGGCTATACAGTCGAAGACCAGCTCTTGCATATCGGCGCAAGCGTAGGTTCGGCGGTCTACCCCAAGGATGGCGGCACGGCGGCCGCTCTGCTGCGCAAGGCCGATCTGGCCCTGTACCGGGCCAAGGGCAGCGGCCGCGGCACCCATTCGCCCTATGAACCGGCGTTGCTTCACAAGGCCGAAGAACGCCGCGCGATCGAAAGCGCACTGCGCGAGGCGATCGAAAAGGGCGAGTTACACCTCGTCTACCAGCCGGTGGTGACGCTGGCGTCGCGGGAGATTGCCGGGTTCGAGGCGTTGCTGCGCTGGACCAGCCCGACCCTAGGCGAGGTGCCGCCGGAAAAATTCATCCCGATCGCCGAAGAGACGCGCCTCATCGACCCGATCGGCGAATGGGTATTCCGCGAGGCCTGTTCCGAAGCCGCGACCTGGCCCGACCAATATCGACTGGCGGTCAACCTGTCCGCCGGCCAACTGCGCAACCCGCGGCTCAGCGAGGCGATCGTTTCGGCGCTATCCGACTCGGGCCTCGCCCCGACCCGTCTCGAGCTCGAAACGACGGAAGCCATTTTGAGCAGCGACAGCGAACAGGCGATTCAGACGTTCGAGCAATTGCGCGGTCTCGGCGTGACGATGGCGCTAGACGATTTCGGCACCGGCTATTCGACACTGGGCTTTATCGGCCGGACCAGCTTCAATTCGATCAAGATCGACAGGCGCTTCATTCGGGATGCCGAAAGCGGCTCCAAATCGAGCATTGCGATCATTCGCGCCGTGATCGCCATGGCCGACAGCCTCGGCATCGCGACGATCGCGGAAGGTATCGAAAACGACCAGCAATATGTGATCGCCGAGAAGCTCGGTGTGGCGCAGGTCCAGGGCTATTTCCTAGACCGCCCGATGGGCCGCGAGGACGTGTTGAACCGGATCGGCGCCGCGCCCGGGCGGGCGGTCGCCTGAACAGCCGAAGAAACGCGCGGAATCGGCGACAATATCCTTGCATCCCGGCCCCTGCCCCGTTAAACGCGCGCATCTCGGACTCGGAGGAGCGTAGCTCAGTTGGTAGAGCATCGGTCTCCAAAACCGAGGGCCGTGGGTTCGAGTCCCTCCGCTCCTGCCATCCGGTCTTCGATTGGTCCGGCAGGCACGCCTTGAAAGGGCGGCTTGCGGGTCCGAGATAGAGTTTAACACTCGCGCCGATGTCGGCTGACAGAGCCGATGGCGGCGTGTGTGCGTTTTGGTTTTGAATGAGGTAGTTGGGAACGATGGCAAAGGTTAGCCCAGGCGAGTTCGTTCGGCAGGTCCGCGCCGAGACGTCCAAGGTCGTCTGGCCGACGCGTCAGGAGACGATTCAGACGGGTGTCATGGTGATGATCATGACCTTCATCCTCGCCATGTTCTTCCTCGGCGTGGATTCGTTCTTCAACATGATCGTCCGTTTCCTCATCGGCCTCGTCAGCTAAAAACAGCTTTCAGCTAAGGGTATTCCATGTCGCGCTGGTACATCATTCACGCCTATTCGGGCTTCGAGAACAAGGTGCGGGACGCCATCATGGCGGAAGCCACGCGCATGGGTCTCGAACAGCTGGTCGAGGAAGTCGAAGTGCCGACCGAGGAAGTGACCGAGGTCAAGCGCGGCAAGAAGGTACAGACCGAGCGGAAATTCTTCCCCGGCTATGTGCTGGCCAAGCTCAACATGACCGACGATGTCTACCACCTCGTCAAGAATACGCCGAAGGTGACCGGTTTCCTGGGATCGAGCGGCAAGCCGCAGCCGATCAGCGAGGCCGAAGCCGCGCGCATCCTCAACACGAAGGAGGAGGCCGCTGCGGCGCCGAAGCAGAAGATCAATGTCGATTACGAGATCGGCGACCAGATCAAGGTGCTCGACGGCCCGTTCGCCAGCTTCAACGGCGTGGTCGAAGAACTCGATTTCGACCGGGCCCGAGTCAAGGTCTCGGTTTCGATCTTCGGCCGCGCGACACCGGTCGAACTGGAATTCGAGCAGGTCGAACTGGTCAAATGACGCGATAGCGTCATCCCGGACTTGATCCGGGATCCAGAGCCAAGAGCGATAACGCTTGCCGCCCTGGACTCCGGATCAAGTCCGGAGTGACGAAAAAGGAATTGTACGAGTTTCCGGATGGTCCGGAAAATGCGGGAGGCAGGGCCACTGCCGTTTGAACCGCTAAGCCAAGAGAAAAGGTGAGACTGAAACAATGGCAAAGAAAATCGACGGCTATATCAGCCTGCAGGTCCCTGCGGGCACGGCCAATCCCTCCCCGCCCCTCGGGCCCGCATTGGGCCAGCGCGGCGTCAACATCATGGATTTCTGCAAGGCGTTCAACGCCGCGACGCAGGACATGGAAAAGGGCGCTCCGATCCCGACCAAGATCACGGTCTATGCGGATCGCAGCTTCACTTTCGTCACCAAGACGCCGCCGGCCAGCTATATGCTGAAAAAGGCGGCCAAGCTGAAAAAGGGCGCGAGCACCGTCGGCACCGAAATCGTCGGCCAGATCAAGCGCTCGCAACTCGCCGAGATCGCCGAAGCGAAGATGGTCGATCTGAACGCGAACGACATCGAAGCCGCAACCCGCATCATCGAAGGCTCTGCCACGTCGATGGGCCTTGAAGTGGTGGAGGGCTAAATCATGGCGAAGCTCACGAAAAAGCAGAAAGCACAGCTCGAAACCGTCGATCGCGAAAAGCTGTACGCGTCGGACGAAGCGCTGAAAATCGTCAAGGGCAACGCGACCTCGAAGTTCGACGAGACGATCGAAATCGCTTTGAACCTCGCGGTCGATCCGCGCCATGCCGACCAGATGGTCCGCGGCGTGGTCTCGCTGCCGTCGGGCACGGGCAAGGACGTCCGCGTCGCCGTGTTTGCCAAGGATGCGAAGGCCGAGGAAGCCAAGGAAGCCGGAGCCGATACGGTCGGCGCCGAGGACCTGATGGAAGCCATGCAGGGCGGCGATATCAACTATGACCGGGTCATCGCGACGCCGGACATGATGGGTGTCGTCGGCCGTCTCGGCAAGGTGCTGGGCCCGAAAGGCCTGATGCCGAATCCGAAGCTCGGCACCGTGACCCCCGATGTCGCGAAAGCGGTCCAGGACGCCAAGGGCGGCCAGGTCGAGTTCCGCGCCGAAAAGGCCGGCATCGTCCATTCGACGATCGGCAAGGCGAGCTTCTCCGAAGCAGACCTCAAGAAGAATTACGACGCATTTGTCGGCGCCATCGTGAAGGCTCGTCCTTCGGGCGCCAAGGGCAAATATATCAAGAAGATCGCCGTCAGCTCGACCATGGGCGCCGGCGTGAAGGTTGATCCGGCGGAAGCTGGAGCGTAAAGGGCTTCCCGGCTCTTCGGAGCCAGGATTCGGCCGAAAGCGATTTCGCGTTCGGTCAGACCGTCCGAGACAGCTGGTGAGGGCAATTGGGTCCTCTTAATTTCCAGCCAAGACGGGGAAAGTTTCTGACGGGCGCTTCCGTGCGATAGGAGCCCCGGTCTGCTGCGGCGCCAGCCGTTTCAGGCAACCGACCCCTCGGACATTTCGAACGGACCAACGGGCATGTGCCTGGCGGTTCATAATGGTCGGCGGATGCTCCGCCGACTTGAAGAAGGAGTGCGATATATGGATCGAGCTCAAAAGACCGAGGCGGTTGCCGAACTGAACCGCACCTTCACCGAGGCGGGCGTGATCGTCGTGACGCGCAACCTCGGCCTCAGCGTCGCTGAATCCAGCGATTTGAGGGCGAAGATGCGTGAAGCCGGTGCCAGCTTCAAAGTATCGAAAAACAGGCTTGCCAAGATTGCGATCAAGGACACGCCGTACGACCCGCTCAGCGATCTGCTGAACGGACCGACGGCACTGGCTTGGTCGGACGATCCGGTAGCGGCCCCCAAAGTGGTGGCCGAATTCGCGAAAGCGAACGACCGGCTCGAAATCGTCGGCGGGGCGATGGGCGAAACCGCCCTCGACCTTGACGGCGTGAAGGCGTTGGCTGCCCTGCCCTCGCTCGACGAACTGCGTGGCAAGATCGTGGGTCTGCTCAATGCGCCCGCGACCAAGGTCGCCCAGCTCGCCAATGCACCGGCATCCAAGCTGGCTCGCGTTTTCGGCGCCTATGGCGCGTCGGAAGCCGCCTGATTTTCGAATAGCTCAAAACTGAACTGACGGGGCCGACGCGCCCCAATTGGAGACTTAAAATGGCAGATCTTGATAAACTCGTGGACAGCCTTTCCGAGCTGACCGTTCTGGAAGCCGCTGAACTGGCGACCAAACTCGAAGAAAAATGGGGCGTTTCGGCTGCGGCTGCGGTTGCGGTTGCCGGCCCTGCCGGCGGCGCCGGTGGCGACGCTCCGGCGGCTGAAGAGAAGGACGAATTCGACGTCATTCTCACCGGCGACGGCGGCAAGAAGATCCAGGTGATCAAGGAAGTTCGCGCCATCACCGGCCTCGGCCTCGGCGAAGCCAAGGCGCTCGTCGAAGGTGCGCCGAAAGCCGTCAAGGAAGGCGTCAACAAGGCGGAAGCCGAAGAAATCAAAGGCAAGATCGAAGAGGCCGGCGGTACCGTCGAACTCAAATAAGCCTTTCGGATTTTCCGAACGCAAGACGGGGCGGTGCAGCGATGCGCCGCCCCTTTTTCGTGCGCGACGCCGCGCCATCTTGCCTTTTCCGAACCAAATCGTGAAACTGGCGATGTGGTTGAGCCTGTCCGCTTGGATCCGACATCGATGGCCCCGGACCATTCGCTGGGTTATTATCGTGCATGGCACATCGCCCCTGCCGACACCCTTCCCTTCGACATGCTGTGGACCAGCCGCGCGCCCGAGCGGAAAACGGCCGCCCATCACTTTCTGCCCTTCGTGGAACCGAGCATCGTCGTCCGTCGAAAACGGCGCCGTGAAGCGGTGGAATATAACACGGCCAGTCTGTGTGTCAGCAGCGCGTTTCCCGACTCAGGCTGGTACGATCCGGAGCCCGAGGAAGAGCTTATCGGCTTGCGGTTGCGGCCGGAAACGAGTTCGGCTCAACTCGGCATTTCTCCCCGCGATTACCGCGACCTTGAACCTGTCGAGGTGCCGCGCCGTTTGCGTGATTTGCTGTCCGACGTGCTGCGTAGTGCCGAACGGGGAAGGAGCGCGGACGTTGCCCGCGCGCTGCAGGACGGGTTGTTGCGGATCGCGGCGCCCAGCCGGACCGGCGCTGCCAGCACATCCGCCCACTTCATCCGGGCGCGCAATGGCCGGATATCCTGTAAGGAGCTCGCCCAAATTACCGGGCTGAGCGAGCGGCAAATGCGGCGTGCCTTTGTCGATGAGTTCGGCACGGCACCGAAGTCTTACGCCCGGCGGCTCCGGCTGACGACGGCGATCGTCCGGGCCGAAACGGGATCGGGCGGGGGTTGGGCGGACATCGCCCTGGCCTCGGGCTATAGTGATCAGTCCCACCTCATTCGAGACTGCCGGGCGCTTACCGGCTTGAGCCCCCGCGCGCTGATGAAAGAACGCCGGGCAATGTCCGCTTTGTTCAATAATTGACGGCAGTGTTTGCGGCATAGCTCCACCCGAAGGAGTTATCGCCATGCGTTTGTCATTGCCGGGCCTGTTCATCGCAGCCCATCTCATCGCGTCGCCCGGATCGGCGCAACCCCAAATCACCGAGGACATCATGATGTTCGAGGGCCGGCAGCTCAACATCGCCGCGCGCGCGGCACGGATCGAACAGGTCTATGGACGCGAAGCGCTCTACCTGGAAAATGGACGAGCCTGGTTCGCGGATACCGAATTCGCCAACGGAGTGATCGAATATGATATCGCGTTCGACGACGCGCGCGGATTTGCCGGCCTGATGTTTCGCGCCGAAAATCCGCAGCGGCTCGAATATATCTATCTTCGTCCCGCCAATTCCGGCGACTTCGACGCGATTCAATATGCGCCGATCGAGAATGGAAACACGGCCTGGCAGATTTTCGCCGACGGCAATGCGCTGCAAGACGCCTCGTTCATTTTCGACGGCTGGAATCATGTGCGCATAGTTGTCGTGGGGGATCAGGCGGATGTGTTCGTCAACGGTGGGCGCGAGCCCGTCCTCCACGTCCCGGACCTCAAGACCGATATCGCTTCGGGCGGATTGGGCTTTCGCACCCATGGCCCCAATCCTGCGAGCCATATATCGAATATCGTGGCTCGCCCGCTCCGGCCCGGAGAGGCCACCGTCGGCACCCCCGCCGCGGAAACCGGACTGCCCGAAGGCGGGATTCCGCAATGGGCGGTGTCTTCGCCGTTCGACGAAACCGTCGTCGAGAGCGCGACGCGCCTGCCCGACCTTCCCGGCGAGCTCGACTGGACGCTGCTCGACGTTGAAACCAATGGAACGGCGAACATCTCGCGGCTTCACCCGAGAACGCCTGGCTCCGATACCGTTCTGGTGGCCGCGACAATCGTGTCGGATGCCGAGCGGACGGTTCTGATGCGCTTCGGCTATGCCGATCGCGCCCGCATCTTCCTGAACGGTCAGTTGCTGTTCACGGGAAACTCCACCTTCAACAGCCGCTATTCCCGTTTCCTCGGTATCATCGGCCTGCATGACGGCGTTGGCTTGCACCTGGAGCCCGGTCGCAACGAGCTTGTCGTCGCCCTGTCGGAAACGTTCGGCGGTTGGGGCTGGACGGCGGCGATCGAAGACCGGAGCGGCCTTTCGATCGCCGCCGCAGATATCGAATAAAAAGGCGGAACAGCTATTTGACACGCCCCTCCCCCGTTCCTATATCGCCTCCATCACCGCTGCCGTTCGAGCAATGATGCGAATTTGCGCGCCGCATCACAGGAATGGATCGGCTTCGGTTTCATAGACGCTGAAAGCTGCGGACTCCCCGGTTTCGAGGACAGGGAGTCTTGCGGCTTTTTGTCGTCTCTGCGCTGCGAAATTAGAGCAGAAACCGAGGCAAATACTCCATGGCGACCAAGGCGAAAGCGGTAGATCAGAGCCGCACCAAGCGTATCCGCAAGATTTTCGGCGATATTCACGAAGTGATCGAGATGCCGAACCTCATCGAGGTTCAGCGCGACAGCTACGAACAGTTTCTCCGCTCCAATCCCGAGATCGATTACATCTCTGGCCTGGAAAAGACGCTCCGCTCGGTCTTCCCGATCCGCGATTTCGCCGGCACCGCCGAGCTCGATTTCGTCCATTACGAACTCGAACCGCCCAAATATGACACCGAGGAATGCCGCCAGCGCGGGATCACCTATGCCGCGCCGATGCGCGTCACCCTGCGCCTGATCGTCTTCGAGGTCGATCCCGACACCGAGACCCGCTCCGTTCTCGATATCAAGGAGCAGGACGTCTATATGGGCGACATGCCGTTGATGACCGACAACGGCACCTTCCTGATCAACGGCACCGAGCGCGTCATCGTCTCGCAGATGCACCGTTCGCCGGGTGTGCTGTTCGACCATGACCGGGGCAAGACCCATGCTTCGGGCAAATATCTGTTCGCCGCGCGCGTCATTCCCTATCGCGGCTCCTGGCTCGATTTCGAGTTCGACGCCAAGGACATCGTCAACGTCCGTATCGACCGCAAGCGGAAATTGCCCGTCACCGCGCTGCTGCATGCACTGGGCCTGACGAGCGAGGAAATCCTCCAGCAATTCTACGACACGGTGACCTACAAGCGGGCCAAGGACGGCTGGGAAATCCCGTTCGTCGCCGATGCGTGGCGCGGTCAGAAGCCGGCCTTCGACATCGTCGACGCCAAGTCCGGCGAAGTCGTGTTCGCTTCGGGCCAGAAGGTCACGCCGCGAGCCGCCAACAAGGCGGAGAAGGACGGCCTCAAGAACCTGCTGATCCCGACCGAGGAAATTTTCGGGCGCTACAGCGCGTTCGACCTGATCAACGAGAAGACCGGCGAGATCTATATCGAGGCCGGCGACGAGGTGACCGAGGAAAATCTCGAGAAACTCGACGGCGCGAAGATCAAGGAACTGGTGCTGCTCGACGTCGACCATGTCACGACCGGCCCGTGGATCCGCAACACGCTGAAGGCCGACAAGGCCGAGGATACCGACCAGGCGCTGGCCGATATCTACCGCGTGATGCGCCCTGGCGAACCGCCGACGCGCGAAACCGCCGATGCGCTGTTCGAGGGTCTGTTCTTCGACGGCGAACGCTACGACCTGTCCGGCGTCGGCCGCTGGAAGCTCAACATGCGCCTCGATCTCGACGCGCCGGAAGACCTGACGACCCTGCGCAAGGAAGACATCCTTGCCGTCGTCAAGGAACTGGTCGACCTGAAGGACGGCAAGGGCGAGGTCGACGATGTCGACAACCTCGCCAACCGTCGCGTCCGTTCGGTCGGCGAGCTGCTCGAAAACCAGTATCGCGTGGGCCTCTTGCGTATGGAGCGCGCGGTCAAGGAACGCATGAGCTCGGTCGACGTGTCGACGGTGATGCCGAACGACCTGATCAACGCGAAGCCGGCGGTAGCCGCGGTTCGCGAGTTCTTCGGCTCGTCGCAGCTCTCGCAGTTCATGGACCAGACCAACCCGCTCTCCGAAGTCACCCATAAACGCCGCGTCTCGGCGCTCGGGCCGGGCGGCCTGACCCGTGAGCGCGCCGGCTTCGAGGTCCGCGACGTCCACCCGACCCATTATGGCCGGATCTGCCCGATCGAGACGCCCGAAGGCCCGAATATCGGCCTGATCAACTCTCTCGCCTCGTTCAGCCGGGTCAACAAGTATGGCTTTATCGAAACGCCGTATCGGCGCGTGGTCGACGGCAAGGTGACCGACGAGGTCGTCTATCTCTCCGCCATGGAAGAGCAGAAGCACACGGTCGCCCAGGCCAATGCCGAACTCAACAAGGATGGCAGCTTCGTCGAGGAAATCGTGTCCTCGCGCCAGGCCGGCGAGTTCCTGATGGCGCAGCGCGAACAGATCACCCTGATGGACGTGTCGCCGAAACAGCTGGTTTCGGTCGCCGCCTCGCTGATCCCGTTCCTCGAGAATGATGACGCCAACCGCGCGCTCATGGGCTCGAACATGCAACGCCAGGCCGTGCCGCTCGTGAAGGCCGAAGCACCGCTCGTCGGCACCGGCATGGAAGCGACCGTGGCCCGCGATTCCGGCGCCGCCGTCGTCGCCAAGCGCGGCGGCATCGTCGACCAGGTCGATGCGACGCGTATCGTTATTCGCGCTTCGGGCGAGGTCGATGCCAATGAGAGCGGCGTCGACATCTACACGCTGATGAAGTTCCAGCGCTCGAACCAGAACACCTGCATCAATCAGCGTCCGCTCGTGAAGGTGGGCGAGATGGTCGAGGCTGGCGACGTTCTCGCCGACGGTCCGTCGACCGAATATGGCGAGCTGGCGCTCGGCAAGAACACGCTCGTCGCGTTCATGCCGTGGAACGGCTACAATTACGAGGATTCGATCCTCATCTCCGAGCGTATCGTGAAGGACGACGAATTCACCTCGATCCATATCGAGGAATTCGAAGTTATGGCGCGCGACACCAAGCTCGGCCCCGAAGACATCACCCGCGATATCCCCAACGTTGGCGAGGAAGCGCTGCGCAACCTCGACGAGGCGGGCATCGTCTATATCGGCGCCGAAGTGCATCCGGGCGATATCCTCGCGGGCAAGATCACGCCGAAGGGCGAATCCCCGATGACGCCGGAAGAAAAGCTGCTCCGCGCGATCTTCGGCGAAAAGGCGTCTGACGTGCGCGATACGTCGCTCCGCCTGCCTCCGGGTGTTGCCGGAACGGTGGTCGAGGTCCGGGTGTTCAACCGCCACGGCATCGACAAGGACGAACGCGCCCTGGCGATCGAACGCGAGGAAATCGAACGCCTCCGCAAGGACGCCGACGACGAACGCGCCATCCTCAACCGCGCCACCTATGGCCGGCTCAAGGAAATGCTGACGGGCCACACCGCTACTGCGGCGCCCAAGGGCGTGACCAAGGGCACGAAGCTGACCGCCGCCGTTCTCGACGATGTCGAGAAGCACGACTGGTGGCAGTTCGCGGTCAAGAACGACAAGCGCCAGGGCGAACTCGAGCTCGTCAAACAGCAATATGACGAAGCGGCCGATAAGATCGAAGCGAAGTTCGAAGACCGGCGCGAGAAGCTCGAGCGGGGCGACGAACTGCCGCCGGGCGTTCTCAAGATGGTCAAGGTCTTCGTCGCGGTGAAGCGCAAGCTGCAGCCGGGCGACAAGATGGCCGGCCGGCACGGCAACAAGGGCGTGATTTCGCGTATCCTGCCGCAGGAGGACATGCCGTTCCTCGAGGACGGCACGCCGGTCGACATCGTGCTGAACCCGCTGGGCGTGCCCTCGCGCATGAATGTGGGGCAGATTTTCGAAACCCATCTCGGCATGGCCGCGCGCGGCCTCGGTCGGCAGATCAGGGGCGCGCTCGAGGATTGGCGCCATGCCAATCCGGATGCCAAGGCCGGCAAGGCCCCGTCGGCGGTCCGCGATGCGATGAAGACCGCCTATGGCGAGCCCTATCATGACAGCATCAAGGCGCTCGACGACGACAAGGTCGTCGAGATGGCGGGCCGGCTGACCAACGGCGTTCCGATGGGCACTCCGGTGTTCGACGGCGCGCGCGAAGGCGATGTGTCCGACATGCTCGATCTCGCCGGGCTCGACCAGAGCGGCCAGGTCGTCCTGTATGACGGCCGGACGGGCGACCGGTTCGACCGCAAGGTGACGGTAGGCTATATCTACATGCTCAAACTGCATCACCTGGTGGACGACAAGATCCACGCCCGCTCGATCGGACCGTACAGCCTCGTTACCCAGCAGCCGCTGGGCGGCAAGGCGCAGTTCGGCGGCCAGCGCTTCGGCGAAATGGAGGTCTGGGCGCTCCAAGCCTATGGCGCCGCATACACCTTGCAGGAAATGCTCACGGTCAAGTCCGACGATGTCGTCGGCCGGACCAAGGTCTACGAGGCGATCGTCAAGGGCGACGATACCTTCGAGGCCGGCATTCCCGAGAGCTTCAACGTGCTCGTCAAGGAAATGCGCTCGCTGGGCCTCAGCGTCGATCTCAAATCGCTCTCCGAAGAGGGCGAGGATGAGGAAGACCTGCCCGAAGCCGCCGAGTAAATCAGAATATCCAGTCCCCCGCTCGCTGACCGGGCGGGGGCAGACAAGGATCAGACATGAACGAACTGACCAATTTCCAGAACCCCGTCGCCAAACCGGAGACGTTCGACCAGATCCAGATCGGCCTTGCGAGCCCCGAGAAGATTCGTAGCTGGTCTTTCGGCGAGATCAAGAAGCCGGAAACGATCAACTATCGCACGTTCAAGCCCGAGCGTGACGGTCTGTTCTGCGCGCGCATTTTCGGTCCGATCAAGGATTATGAGTGCCTGTGCGGCAAGTATAAGCGGATGAAATACAAGGGCATTGTCTGCGAGAAATGCGGTGTCGAAGTCACCGTGTCGAAGGTCCGCCGCGAACGGATGGGGCATATCGACCTCGCGGCGCCGGTTGCGCATATCTGGTTCCTGAAGTCGCTGCCGAGCCGCATCGGTCTTCTGCTCGACATGCAGCTCAAACAGCTCGAACGGATTCTCTATTTCGAACAATATGTCGTCATCGAGCCGGGCCTTACCGCACTGGAGAAATTCCAGCTGCTGACCGAAGACGAGCTGCTCGAAGCGCAGGACGAATATGGCGAGGACGCCTTCTCCGCCGGCATCGGCGCCGAGGCCGTCAAGCATATGCTGATCGATCTCGATCTCGAACAGGAAAAGGAAGATCTGCTCGAGGATCTGGCGACGACCAAGTCGACGCTGAAGCCGAAGAAGATCATCAAGCGGCTGAAGGTCGTCGAGAGCTTCATCGAGAGCGGCAACCGCCCCGAATGGATGATCCTCGACATCGTGCCGGTCATCCCGCCCGAGCTGCGCCCGCTGGTGCCGCTGGACGGCGGCCGCTTCGCGACGTCGGATCTCAACGATCTCTATCGCCGCGTGATCAACCGCAACAACCGCCTCAAGCGCCTCATGGAGCTGCGCGCGCCGGACATCATCGTCCGCAACGAGAAGCGCATGTTGCAGGAATCGGTCGACGCTCTGTTCGATAACGGCCGCCGCGGCCGGACGATCACGGGCGCCAACAAGCGTCCGCTGAAGAGTCTTTCGGACATGCTCAAGGGCAAACAGGGCCGCTTCCGCCAGAACCTGCTCGGCAAGCGCGTCGACTATTCTGGCCGGTCGGTCATCGTGACAGGTCCGGAACTCAAGCTGCACCAGTGCGGTCTGCCGAAGAAGATGGCGCTCGAACTGTTCAAGCCGTTCATCTACGCCCGCCTCGACGCCAAGGGCCTCTCCATGACGCTCAAACAGGCCAAGAAATGGGTCGAGAAGGAGCGCAAGGAAGTCTGGGATATCCTCGACGAGGTGATCCGCGAACATCCGGTCATGCTGAACCGCGCGCCGACGCTTCACCGCCTCGGCATCCAGGCGTTCGAGCCGGTCCTGATCGAGGGCAAGGCGATCCAGCTGCACCCGCTGGTCTGCGCCGCGTTCAACGCCGACTTCGACGGCGACCAGATGGCCGTGCACGTCCCGCTGAGCCTCGAGGCCCAGCTGGAAGCGCGCGTGCTGATGATGTCCACGAACAACATCCTCTCGCCCGCCAACGGCAAGCCGATCATCGTCCCCTCGCAGGACATGGTGCTCGGCATCTACTATCTGTCTATGGACCGCGAAGGCGAGCCGGGCGAAGGATCGATCCTCGCCGACATCACCGAAGTGCATCAGGCGCTCGAGGTCGGCGCTGTGACGCTCCACTCGAAGATCACGAGCCGCGTCCCGCAGACGGACGAAGACGGCAACACCTATATGCAGCGCGTCGAGACCACGCCGGGCCGCATGCTGATCGGCGAAAAGCTGCCCCAGTCGCACAAGGTGCCGTTCGAAACGATCAACCGCCTCCTCACCAAGAAGGAGATCGGCGACGTTATCGATATCGTCTATCGCCACACGGGCCAGAAGGACACTGTGCTGTTCGCCGACGGCATCATGGCGCTGGGCTTCCGCCACGCGTTCAAGGCCGGCATCTCGTTCGGCAAGGACGACATGATCATCCCCGACGCGAAGGACCCGCTCGTCGAGGAAACTCGCGCGCTGGTGGCCGATTACGAGCAACAGTATCAGGACGGCCTGATCACCCAGCAGGAAAAGTACAACAAGGTGATCGACGCCTGGAGCCGCTGTTCGGACCAGGTCGCCAATGCGATGATGGACGAGATCCGGGCGACGCCGAAGGATGACGACGGCCGCGAGAAGGAGATCAACTCGATCTACATGATGTCGCACTCCGGCGCCCGCGGCAGCCCCGCCCAGATGAAGCAGCTGGCCGGCATGCGCGGCCTGATGGCCAAGCCGTCGGGCGAGATCATCGAGACGCCGATCCTGTCGAACTTCAAGGAAGGCCTGACGGTTCTCGAATATTTCAACTCGACCCACGGCGCCCGCAAGGGCCTCGCGGATACGGCGCTCAAGACGGCGAACTCGGGTTATCTGACCCGTCGCCTGGTCGACGTGTCGCAGGATTGCACGATCGTCGAGGAAGACTGCAAGACGAAGAACAGCCTGGAGATGAAAGCCATCGTCCAGGGCGGTTCGACCATTGCGACGCTGTCCGAGCGTATCCTCGGCCGCACGGCTGCCGAAGACATTGTCGACGGCAAGACCGACGAGGTGATCGTCA
This sequence comes from Parasphingopyxis algicola, assembly GCF_013378075.1. Classification (GTDB taxonomy): domain Bacteria; phylum Pseudomonadota; class Alphaproteobacteria; order Sphingomonadales; family Sphingomonadaceae; genus Parasphingopyxis; species Parasphingopyxis algicola. Next base: position 1,318,005 of record NZ_CP051131.1, read on the forward strand.
AGGCCGGTCAGATGATGGACGAACCGATGGCGCTTGCCGTCGAGGAATCCGGCGTCCAGTCGGTCCAGATTCGTTCGCCGCTGACCTGCGAATCGAAGGTCGGCGTGTGCGGCAAATGCTATGGTCGCGACCTCGCCCGCGGTACGCCGGTGAATATCGGCGAAGCGGTCGGCGTTATCGCCGCCCAGTCGATCGGCGAGCCTGGCACTCAGCTGACGATGCGGACCTTCCATATCGGCGGCGCCGCTCAGCTCAACGAGCAGTCGAACCTCGAATCGCCGGCCGACGGCAAGCTCGAATATCGCGAGCTCAACGCCATCGTCGACAGCAAGAAGCGGACGCTGGCTCTCTCCCGTTCGGGCGAACTCGCGATCATCGACGAGGAAGGCCGCGAAGTCGGCGTGTTCCGTGTTCCCTATGGCGCACGTCTGCTCCAGAAGGACGGCGAAAAGGTCGCCAAGGGCGATCGGATCGCCGAATGGGATCCGAGCTACGCCCCGGTCATCACCGAAAAGGGCGGTACGGCGAAGTTCCAGGACATTGTCGACGGACGCACGGTCAAGGAAGAGACCGACGAAGCGACGGGCATCACCCAGCGCGTCGTGACCGAAGACCAGGCCAAGTCCAAAAAAGACGATCTCAAGCCGCGCATCACGCTGCTTGACGCCGATAGCGGCGAGGCAGGCGTCTACCGCCTGATCCCCGGCGCGGTCATCTCGGTCGAGGACGGCCAAGAGCTGCACGAGGGCGATATCGTCGCCCGACTGCCGCGCGAAGCCGCCAAGACGCGCGACATCACCGGTGGTCTGCCTCGCGTCGCCGAGCTTTTCGAAGCCCGCGTTCCGAAGGACAATGCGGTCATTGCCAAGATCGACGGGCGCATCGAATTCGTCCGCGACTATAAGGCGAAGCGCAAGATCGCGATCGTTCCGGAAGAGGGCGATCCGGTCGAATATCTGATCCCCAAGACCAAGATCATCGACGTGCAGGAAGGCGATTTCGTCAAGAAGGGCGACGACCTCGTTGCCGGTTCGCCCGATCCGCACGACATTCTCGAAGTTCTCGGCGTCGAGGCGCTGGCCGAATATCTCGTTTCCGAGATCCAGGAGGTTTATCGTCTGCAGGGCGTGAAGATCAACGACAAGCATATCGAGACGATCGTTCGTCAGATGCTTCAGAAGGTCGAAATCACCGATGGCGGCGACACCACGCTGCTCGCCGGCGAACAGCTCGACGAAGCGGAAATGAACGAGATCAACGAGAAGCTTGGCAAGGGCAAGAAGAAGGCCCAGGGCAAGCCCGTGCTGCTCGGCATTACCAAGGCGTCGCTGCAGACCCGCAGCTTCATCTCGGCCGCCTCGTTCCAGGAAACGACGCGCGTCCTCACCGAGGCCGCCGTCCAGGGCAAGATCGATACGCTGCAGGGCCTGAAGGAAAACGTCATTGTCGGCCGGTTGATCCCGGCGGGCACCGGTGCGGGCATGAACCGCGTCCGGGTGACGGCGTCCTCGCGCGATGCTGCACTGCGTGCCCAGCAGAAGAAGATGCAGGACGCGATGCTCGCCGCCCAGGAAGCCGCCGCCGAACCGGCAGAGGAAGAGGCGACCGCCGAGACGGAGGCCAGCGAAAGCTAAGCCCTGTCCGGTCCTGCCAAGGAAAACAGCCCCGCCGGTGCGATCCGGCGGGGCTTTTTCACGTCGCGCCGGGCTCCCTCGCCCGGCATTGGCCTTTCGGACGCAAGCGATTATCCCGTCATGATGAACGTCACCGATCTCCGCATCGCCCTGTTCAGCGGCAACTATAACTATGTCCGCGACGGCGCGAACCAGGCCCTCAACCGGCTGGTAGGCTATCTGCTGAGCCAGGGCGCCGCCGTGCGCGTCTATTCACCGACGGTCGAGGAACCCGATTTCGAGGCGACCGGCGATCTCGTCCATGTCCCCGCTCTCGCGCTTCCCGGCCGGGCCGAATATCGGGCGCCGTTGCGCCTGCCCGGCAATGTGCGGCGGGATATCGCCGATTTCGCACCCAATATTTTTCACATAGCGAGCCCCGAAATACTCGGCCATCGCGCGCTCAGCCTCGCACGGCGCTGGGAGATTCCCGCCGTCGCTTCGGTCCATACGCGCTTCGAAACCTATCCGCGCTACTACGGCCTGACCTTTCTCGAGCCACTCGTCGTCGCCCTGCTTCGGCGCTTCTACCGCCGCTGCGACGCGATCTTCGCGCCATCCGAATCCATGGCGCAGATCTTGCGCGAACAGCGGATGAGCTACGATGTAGGCATCTGGTCCCGCGGCATCGATCGTGAGATATTCCATCCCGAACATCGCGACCTCGCTTGGCGGCGAAGCCACGGGATAGAGGATGATGAGGTCGTGATCGGTTTCGTCGGGCGGCTCGTCATGGAGAAGGGCCTCGATGTCTATTCGGACGCGATCGACCAACTCGAACGGCGCGGCGTACGGCATCGAGTCCTCGTGATCGGCGAAGGGCCCGCGCGCGACTGGTTCGAGCGGAGGCTGCCGAACGGCGTGTTCGTGGGTTTCCAGAAAGGTGCCGATCTCGGCCGGGCCGTGGCCTCGCTCGACATGCTGTTCAATCCGAGCATTACCGAAACGTTCGGCAATGTGACGCTCGAAGCGATGGCGGCGGGCCTCCCGGTCGTCGCCGCGAAGGCAACCGGAAGCCAAAGCCTCGTTGACGACGGTGTCACGGGGCGGCTCGTCCGCCCCGGCGCGATCGAGGCCTTTGCCGATGCGCTGCAACTCTATTGCGAGGACGAGGAAGCCCGCAAAGCGGCGGGCGTCGCAGGATGCCGGGCGAGCGAGCGCTATGGTTGGGATCAGGTGAACCAGGCGCTCGTCGACGGCTATCTGCGTGTTCTACGGCAGCGCAGCGACGGCGTGACCGGTCCGCCGCGCAGCCCGGTGCCCTAGGGTCGCGTTGGCTTTACCTGAGCGAAACCATCTGCCGCTATCCGTGTGGCAATGGTTCCGTGGCTCAAATTCCTGATCAGTTTCGCCTTTCTCGGATTGGGGATAGCGGTTTTCCTGATCCGCCTCGACGCCGTCGGATTCGCGGCCTTTCTCCTCATTTCGGGGATCGGCTCCATGATCTCGACCTGGGTATTCAAAAACCACGCGACGGCCGAGCAGATCCGCGAGGATCTGGACGCCCGCCTCGACAGTGATTGAACGGTCCGGTCAAAGCCGCTCGATCCGCTGCGCCGCCTCGTCAAGAATATCGGTCACTTCGCGGACCAGCGCTTCGTCGATGCCTTTTTCCGATAGTCGGTGTCCGAGTACCGCGAACAGATTGCCCATTGCCCGCTTGACCGACGCGCTGTCGCCGCGCCGCGCGCTTTCACCGTGCCGCGAAAGACGCGCCATCAGCGCATCGACCTCTTCGGTCTTCTGTTCGAGTTCCGCCCGCCCCTCGTCGGTGATTGCAAAAGCCTTGCGGGCGCCATCGCTCTCCAGCGCCTCGATCAGGCTGCTATCCTCGAGCAGACTCAACGTCGGATAGATCACGCCGGCGCTCGGCACATATTGGCCGTCGGTCATGTCTTCGATGGCGCGGATCAGGTCATAACCGTGGCGCGGCTCCTGCTCGATCAGCTTGAGCAGGACGAGCCTGAGTTCGCCGGAGTCGAACATCCGGCGGCGGCGACGGCGGCGGCCGCGGGTACCCCAATCGCCGAAATCGCTGTTCCAGCCGCCAAACTGCATGGCCAACAGCGCCTCGGGGAGGCCCATTCCACGCCGCGAGCCGCAACTGCGCCAATATCGATAGGTCATCATATATCTCCTGAACCTTGGACTCTTCGATCTATCTAAAATATATCTTAGATATATTGTCAAGAGGCGAGTGTTCGGGATGGCTGGAACGGTCGGCGAATTGGGCTAGAACTCGGGCATGGCAGATTTGTTCGCGAGCGACGAAGCGGCAGACGACACGGCGGCGGACGCTCCGCTTGCCGATTTGCTGCGCCCGAAAACGCTCGCCGATGTCGTGGGACAGGAGCATCTGACCGGCCCCGACGGCCCGATCGGGCGGATGGTCGCGGCCGGAAAACTGGCCTCGATCATCTTCTGGGGCCCGCCCGGAACCGGCAAGACGACGATCGCACGGCTTCTGGCGGATGCCGTGGGCCTGCGCTTCGTCGCCATATCGGCCGTCTTTTCCGGCGTGGCGGACCTGAAGAAAGCCTTTGCCGAAGCCCGGCAGATGGCGGGCGCGGGCAAGCGCACCCTGCTCTTCGTGGACGAGATCCACCGTTTCAACAGGGCCCAGCAGGACGGCTTCCTCCCCTATGTCGAGGACGGCACGGTGACGCTGGTCGGCGCGACGACCGAAAACCCGTCTTTCGAGCTGAATTCCGCGCTGCTGAGCCGCGCCCAAGTGTTGATCCTGAACCGTCTGGATGCAGACGCGCTGGCTACGCTGCTGGAGCGTGCCGAAACGCATGAGGGCCGGCCGCTGCCGCTGACGGATGCCGCGCGCGAAGCGCTGATCGCGTCGGCCGACGGCGACGGCCGGTTCCTGCTCAACCAGGCCGAGACCCTGTTCTCCGTCGAACTGGCCGAGCCGCTCGATCCGGCGGATCTCGCCGACATGCTCCATCGGCGCGTGCCCGTCTACGACAAGGATCGGGAGGGCCATTACAATCTGATCTCGGCGCTGCACAAGGCGATGCGCGGGTCCGATCCGCAAGCATCGCTCTATTATCTGGCGCGGATGCTGGTCGCGGGCGAGGAGCCGCTCTACGTTCTCCGGCGGATCACCCGCTTCGCCAGCGAGGATATCGGCCTGGCCGATCCGCAGGCGCTGATCCAGTGCCTCGCCGCCAAGGACGCCTACGAATTTCTCGGCAGCCCCGAAGGCGAACTCGCCATCGTCCAGGCCTGTCTCTATTGCGCGACCGCGCCGAAATCGAACGCCGCCTACAAGGCGCAAAAGGCCGCGTGGAAATCCGCCAGGGAAACCGGCTCGCTGATGCCGCCGAAGAATATCCTCAATGCGCCGACGCGCCTGATGAAGGATGTCGGCTATGGCAAGGGCTATGCCTATGACCATGAGCGCGACGATGCCTTTTCGGGCGACGATTACTGGCCGGAAGAGATAGAACGGCAGGATTTCTACAAACCGTCGCCCCGGGGATTTGAAGCGAAAGTGGCGGAACGCCTTGCTTTTTGGGAGAAATTGCGCGCCAAACGCCAAGATTGATTAGGCAATGCCATTGAAAGGGCGTATCTTGCGCGCAGCAAATCTCGTTTTTGCGCAATAGGGGAAGTTTCATGGAATTCGATCTCAATCGCGACATAGATTGGCCGATGATCTGGGAATGGGTGATCAAGATCGGTGCGGCTCTTCTGATCCTGCTGATCACGCATTTCATCGCCAAGGCGGTCAAATGGGCCATCGCCCGCATGGTCGACAAGATACCGGCACTTCAGAAACACAGCGCGGCCGAACCCGGCGAAACCGTCGGCAGCCAGATCGGCACTCTCGCCTATTGGATCGTATGGCTCGTCGGCCTCGTGGTTGCGCTGCAGCCACTGCAGCTCAGCGGCGTGCTGGATCCCGTGCGCGAACTGACGACGGACATATTCGGTTTCGTACCGAACCTGATCGGTGCGGGCCTCCTCCTCTTCCTCGGCGTCATCATCGCCAATGTGGTCCGGCGCATCGTCGAAACTGCGCTCAAGGCGATCAATGCCGATGAGTGGCTCGCGCGCGCGGGCGCCGGCGAAATTACCGGTGGCGACGATATCCCGACGCCGGCGGCCGAGGGGCGTACGACGCTGAGTACGGCGATCGGCATTATCGTATTCGTGCTGATCATCATTCCGTTCGCAACGGCCTCGCTTGAAGCCCTCCAGCTGAGTTCGATCTCCGACCCGCTGGTGGCGATCCTGAATGATGTCGCCTTCTTCATTCCGCGGATCATCGCCGCTGCGCTCATTCTCGGCATCGCCTATTTCATCGGCCGCTGGGTCAAGGCCTGGCTCGAGCAGCTGCTGGAAGCGTTCGGCGTCGACAACGCGGCGTCGGGTTCGGGTCTCGTTCCGGCCAGCGTCAAGGCGAGCCGGGTCATCGGTACGATCGCCCTCACCGCAATCATGCTGGTATCGGCTGTCGCCGCGATCGAAGTGCTCGAGATCCGGTCCGTCCAGGCGATGGTCACCGAAGTGGTCGCGCTCGGCAGCCGGGTGATCTTCGGGCTCGTCATCATCGCGGTCGGCATTCTGCTCGCCCGTCTGCTGTCCAACCTGATGGCGACCTCGACCGGGGAAACGGCCGGCATGTTGCCGACGATCCTCAAATGGCTGATCATTGCGCTGTTTGCGGCCATGGGCCTCAAATTCATGCAGATCGCCGACGAGATCGTGGTCATCGCCTTTGCGGCCATTCTCGGTTCGGCAGCTGTCGCGGCGGCCATCGCCTTCGGGCTCGGCGGCCGGCCGACGGCGCACAAGCTGCTCGAACGCTGGACGGAAGGCAAAGCCAACCGGTCCAATCCGGGAGACAAGACGCCCCCGGGCATCTAATCTGTTCGGCACCGGCTCACTCCCCCTCCCGGCCTCCCACTAAGGCACACTCAATGGGAGGTCGGGAGAGGGGGGCGGGCCGGTGCCATACCTGAGGCTAATCCGAAGGTCTGACAAACTATGCGCCGCTTTGCCCAATTCGCCTGTTTCGACTGGTCGGGACAGGCGGTGGCAAGGCCCAGGGGCATAGCCCTGGCGGTTACAGGGGCGGACGCGCAAGCGCCCGCCCTTGTCGCGTCCGACACCGGATGGTCCCGTGCCGATGCGCTGCGCTGGCTGGAGGCCCGCGCCGCCACGCAAGCCGATATGCTGATCGGCTTCGATTTCTCGGCCGCCCTCCCCTTTGCCGATCGCGGGACCTATTTCCCCGGTTCTTCAGACAGCCCCGCAGATGCCCTCGCGCTATGGGACAGGATAGACGCATTGTGCGCCGCCGAACCCCATCTGTCCGCTTCAGCGCTGCTCGAGGACGCGGAGTTCGCCCGGCATTTCCGCTATCAGGCAGGGCGCGAAACGATCACGGGCAGCCGGTTCGAAGGACCGCTCGGAAGATTGCGCGTGACCGAGCGGCGCTGCCGCGAACAGAAACGCGGCAACGCCGTTTCCTGCTTCAACCTGGTCGGCGCGGCGCAGGTCGGCAAATCCAGCCTCACCGGCATGCGCATTCTCAACCGCATCCGCAGCCGGATACCTGTCTGGCCTTTCGATCCCGTGCCCGCCGCTGGACCATTGCTCGTCGAAATCTATACCGGCATTGCCGCCCGGGCGGCCGGCCTCACCGGCCCCACGAAACTGCGCGAGCCCGACCGTCTGGACGCGGCTTTGGCGGCGCTCGAAAGCGATCCTCACACCCCGCTCGCCCGCTATGACGATCACAGCACCGACGCGATACTGACCAGCGCCTGGCTGAGACGGGCCGCGGACGATCCAGAGCTTTGGCAGCCGAAGGATCTCGACGACAGGCTGGCCTGCACGGAGGGATGGACCTTCGGCGTGGCCTAAATACGCCTTTCGCGTCGCAGCGCGTTTCGAAAATTACGGGCCGGCCATGTAACCGTTGCCCCGAGTGCGACGAATGATGGGACGGCATTGCGCACAATGCCAGGTACCATTTGGAGGATGCACTGATGAAAGCCCTATCCCCTACCCCGCTGAGCATTGCGCTCTCGGCCCTTGCTGTCACCGCCTGTGGCGGCGGCCAGACCGAGCAGACGGCAACCGAAGGCGAAGTAACCGAAGTGGCCGCAACCGATGCCGAGCAGGAACGATGCTATGGCGTTTCGCTTGCCGGCGAAAACGATTGCGCCGCGGGCCCCGGCACCAGCTGCGCCGGCACGTCGACCGTCGACTATCAGGGCAATGCCTGGACCTATGTCCCGGCCGGCACCTGCGCCGACATCGAGACGCCCGCCGGGCACAACGGGTCGTTGGAACCGATCGAGGCCTGAGGCCCGATGAACGCCAGCGCCGGGATCAGTTTCAAGCCGCAGCATTTCGATGCCGCGCTGTCCACTGCGGCGGATGGCCTATGGTTCGAGGTTCACGCCGAGAACTATATGATCGAAAGCGGACCGCGCCGCGCCATGCTGGAACAGCTGCGTGCGGCGTGGCCGCTATCGATTCACGGCGTCGGCCTTTCGCTGGCCGGCGATGCCCCGCCGGATGCCGAGCATCTAACCAAATTGCGCGATCTCGTCACCGCGTTCGAGCCGTTTCTCGTGTCCGAACATCTGGCCTGGTCGCGGTTCGGCGATACCTGCTTTCCAGACCTGCTGCCCTTCCCGCGCAGCGCCGAAGCGCTCGACCGGATCACCGCCAATATCAACATCGTACAGGATGCGCTCGGACGCGCGATCCTGATCGAAAATCCGTCGCTCTACATGGCGCTCGACGGCCACGAGATGGAAGAGACCGAGTTTCTCAACACATTGGCCTATCGCACGGGCTGCGGCCTGCTCGTCGATGTCAACAACGTCCATGTCAGCGCCAACAATATGGACTTCGATCCGCGCGCCTATCTCGCGACTATCGATCATGCCGCGATTGGCGAGATCCACCTCGCCGGTCACGGCGTCGATCCGGCGCTGGGCGACGCACTGCTGATCGACAGTCACGACGCGCCCGTAGCCGAAGCAGTCTGGGAGCTGTACCGCGATTTGATCGCCGAAATCGGCCCGCGCCCGACGCTGATCGAGCGCGACGGCAATGTTCCGGAGTTCGAAGCGCTGATCGCCGAACGCGACCGGGCTGCGGCAATTCTCGCGCACCAGCGCGAACCCGTCCATGCCTAGCCTCGCCGAATTCCAGGCCGGTTTCACCCACGACCTGGTCCGCGACCAGCCACCCCAGTCCGGCCCGTTCGCCAGACCCGCTTTCGCTGTTTATCGCAACACTTGGCGCAAGGCGCTGCGCGAGGCGCTGCGCGCCAATTATCCGGTCGTGGCCGCGTTGATCGGCGAGGAAGTCTTTCACCGGCTGGCATCCGAATATATCCGCAAAGCCGCGGCGCGATCGCCGATACTGGCCGATTATGGTGCCGGTCTCGACGAGACGATCGCGGCCAGCCAGCTCCACGGGATGCTTCCCTATCTCGCCGACATGGCCCGCCTCGAACGGCTGGTGACCCAGGCCCGCAATGCGGCCGCCGCCGAGCCGATCGGGCCGGACTTCTTCGCGACGCTTGCCCCCGACCGGGCGGAGCGCGTCTGGCTCAATCCCGTTCCGTCGGCGCATCTTGCGCGGTTCCCGACCCCGGTCGTCACGATTTGGCGCGCGCATCAGGGCCCGGATCAACCCAAATCGCTGTCGCCGGACTGGCGGAACGAGCAGGCGCTGATCGTTCAGCGCGGAACGGCCGTCGCCATCGACCCGCTCGATCGAGCGAGTTTCGATTTCGCTGCGATGCTCGTGGCCGGCAACCCGTTGGGAGTCGCCGCTACCGATACGATCGCCCGTCATCCGGACGCCGACATCGCCGCCATTTTGACGCGCGTTGCACGAAGCGGCGCCTTCACCATCAACCGAGAGGACAATCCATGACCGCCGAGACCGCTGCCGCCACTTCTTCCTCCCTCCTCGCTCCGTTCCGCTGGCTTGCCGCGATGGGCGAGAGACTACCCGACGGGCTGATGCCGCTGCTCCAGAGGCTCGCGATTTCCGGGGTGTTCTGGCTGTCGGCGCGCACCAAGGTGGAGGGTCTCTCGATCAAGGACAGCACCTTCCTGCTGTTCGAACACGAATATGCGCTGCCGATCGTTCCGTCCGATTTTGCCGCCGTCGTCGCGACGATCGCCGAACATCTGTTCCCGATCTTGCTCGTACTCGGCCTGTTCACCCGGCTGTCCGCGACGGCGCTCCTCATCATGACCCTGGTGATCCAGTTCCTCGTCTATCCAGGCGCCTGGGCGCTTCACCTCACCTGGATCGCGATCCTCGTGCCTTTGATCGCGCGGGGCGGCGGCGCGCTTTCGCTGGACCGGCTGCTCAAAATACCCTGAGCGAGAGCCCCCGTGAGACGGGGCTGGACCTCTGCGGTCTTTGCGGGCATGGGGACGCCTGCACATGGCGCGCCGGATTAGCTCAGCTGGTAGAGCAACCGCCTTGTAAGCGGTAGGTCGTCCGTTCGAGTCGGACATCCGGCACCACGCATAAATCATTGTTTTTGCACGCTTTTTTATGCCCATAGACTGAAAAAGTCCCGCGATTTCGGGGGTTTTGGCCGTAAGCCACTGATTCCCAAGGACAAGAGACGCTTTTGGCACCGGCTTCATGCAGAGACTCGCGCCTGTGTCTCTGATGCCCCAAAAAGTGTCCTAGCAAAAGTTGCTGTGGGATTTCGAAAGCTGCCGATATTCTAGGGAGGATTGGGATCGCGGGTTTAGGCGAATCCGAACAGTGTCCGCTGCTCGGACCATTCGAGCGGCACATCCGATGCGCTCTACAATCTGCGCTATGATGGTCTCGGCCGGCTCTACCGGACCTGGGGCAATGGCCCAGAAAGCGTAATGGGCGAGCACCTATTACACCTATGACGGCGATGCGCTGATCGCCGAATACAGCCATGGGGGCGCGCTGCTGAGGCGCTATGTCCACGGGCCGGGCGTGGACGATCCGCTGCTCTGGTATGAGGGCTCCAGCACGGCCGCCTCGAACCGTCGCTTCCTCCATGCCGACGAGCGCGGCTCGATCATCGGGATCAGCGACAATGCGGGCACGGTTCTCGAACGCAACACCTATGACGACTGGGGCATCCCGTCGCCGGGCAATATCGGCCGGTTCGGCTATACCGGCCAGATGCGTCTGAATGCGATCGGGCTCAACTATTACAAGGCCCGCATGTACTCGCCGAGCCTCGGCCGGTTCATGCAGACCGATCCCATCGGATATGACGACGGCATGAATATGTATGCCTATGTCGGGAACGATCCGTTGAACGCGACGGATCCGACGGGGGCGTATGAATGTACGGCTAATAGGGATCAATGCAATGCAGTGGCATCATCCGTAAGACGGATAAGGCGGATAGGAAACTCGATGCGCCACGAAGGTTCAAGGATAAGAACCAGAGTGGGAAATCAACTGGTAGCTACTGCCGATCATCTAGGCAGTGCGGGTGATGGCAACGGCGTCACGATTGGCAACTTTGACTTGGATAATGGGGCTGGTGAGGATGCCTCATCTGCCACGGGCTCAGCCACCAGCGCTACAAACATCAATGTTGATTTCGGTCAGATTTCCGGGCCAAGCGCAGATATGTTATCATCTCACAATTCGCATTTGAGTCGGGGACAGGTGGAGGAGTATAATTTGACGGCCACACTCGTGCACGAAGGTACCCATGCGCGACAATTTGCAGCTGGATTGTCGTTTGGTAGCGCGCCGGACGTCACGCGAAGAGAATTGACGGCTTATTACTATGAAAGCGTTGTGGTGCGCCAGCTTGGTTTCACTACCGGTCTTTGGCGGCCAGGGATGACCGGACAAGCAATTAACAGGGGGATAAGGCGTGGCGCGCTCAATTCTTGCGCAATGACTCAGGCAATAAGAGGAAGAAACCCTCTTCCCGGAAATTGTCGATGGCAGTAGCTCGTGTTTCGGTTTTCCTTATCACTTGCTTGGCCTTGTATGGTTGCGAGCAGGATAATGGCGAAGTGAATCTCGCGTGCTGGTTGGAAGGGCAGGAAAACCAGTCAAATGACGATGTATACCACATTCACGGATCAATTATCGCAATTCCGGGCTTTTCTGTTCTGTTAGTGTCGGACGAATGTCCGGAAGAGAGGCTTGGGTTGAGCGCCAACACGGCCCGAGGCGCCGAAATTATTAGAGAGTTGAGGCCAAATTGCCTAGATGAACCTTGTGACCAAGCGCTCTACGGATATCGTGGAGAATTCGAGGGCCGGTTTGTGACACATTCGCCGAATGAAGACTCAGCTTGCCATTTCAGCTCTGCGTTCGAAATGTCTAGAATCATCCATATTCAACCGGTACCAGAAAACGAAATTACTCAAGTTTTTGAAAGATCTGTCGAAGCTTCGCGAAGCGCCCGCCCGCAAGAAGAAAGTGATGATCTCTGCGTTTTCTGAATAGAGGGATTACGGTGATGGTGTGGACGGCGCTCTGTTGAGGGTTTGATTCGGGTATTCCGGTCCTCCACGGCATGTGTTGTCGTTGAACAACCTGCCAATGGAGCACCGTCCGATGCCGAAATTACCATCCGATTTGTCGTCTGTCACTGTTGTTGGTCTCGATCTGGCCAAGCATGTTTTCCAGGTTCATTGTGTTGATACGGAAGAGCGGATTGTTGTGGCGCGCTCGCTTCGCCGTTCGCAGTTATTGCCATTTTTTGCCTCGTTGCCGCCGTGCCGGGTTGGCCTTGAGGCGTGCGGGTCCGCGCATCACTGGGGCCGGGCGCTGATGGCGCTGGGTCATGATGTGAAGATGATGCCGCCAGCCTATGTAAAGCCATACGTCAAACGCCAGAAGAACGATGCGGCTGACGCAGCGGCGATCTGCGAGGCGGTCACCCGGCCCTCGATGCGGTTCGTGGCTGTGCGCAGTATCGAGAACCAGGCCGCGCTGATGGTGCACAAGGTGCGCGAGATGCTGGTCAGTCAGCGCACCCAGCTCCTGAACATACTGCGCGGTCATCTCGCGGAGGCTGGCGTGATCGCGGCCCAAGGGGCGTGTCACGGGCGGGCACTGGCGGCGCTGATCGAAGCTGATCATGAAGATGTGCCCGCCAGTGTTGCCGAAGCGCTGATGCCCGTGGTCGAACAGTTGCACCATCTCGACGCGGCCATCGCCGCATCCGACAGGGAGATCGCGGCAGCCGCCAAAGCCTGCCCGCAGGCAAGGCTGCTGATGTCGATACCGGGCATCGGGCCGCTCAGCGCCTCGGCACTTGTTGCTACCATCGCAGAGGGCGGTATCGACCAGTTCTCCGGCCCAAGGGAGTTTGCGGCGTTCCTCGGACTGGTGCCACGGCAACACTCGTCGGGCGGCAAGGAACGTCTCGGGCGCATTACCAAAATGGGCAATGGCTATATCAGGAAACTGCTTGTCGTGGGCGCGCATGCGGTTCTCCACCATGCAGCGAGGCACAGTGACCCGTTACGCAAATGGGCCAAGGCATTGCTGGCCTCCAAGCCGTTCAAGCTGGTCGCCGTCGCGCTTGCCAACAAGCTCGCCCGAATAGCCTACGCCATTCTCGCGAGCCAGAAGCCTTACACCGCCGCTGCGTGAAATCGCACGGCCAACTATCTCGGGTGACTTGGAGATGATGCTATAACCGGACAAAAGCTGGCAAAGCCCGGTGCTCTGTCTGCGCCAAAGAGCGCGATACGGTGATAGGGGCAAACCAGCACACGCGGACAACCATCAGGGCCAGCGGACATTCCGATTAGGAAACCCCGCACCAACAGGCCGAAGACATGACCGCACCCGAACTATCGCATCTCAACAAATACCCTTGATCGCGGGGCGCCGTCCAGACATGACAGTTTGCTAAACTCCTAAATAGTTCCGCCCCAACCGCTGCCCCGCTTTAGCCTCCTCAACCAATATACCAGCGCCGTCGGGGTTAGCTTCAGCTATGATGCCAGTGGCAACCTGACGCGTTCGGGAACCGACACCTATGCCTATGATCCGGCGAACCGGATGACGAGCGCGACCGTGGGCGGCGGAACGCTCTACAATCTGCGCTATGACGGGCTGGGCCGGCTCTACCGCACCTGGGGCAATGGCCCAGAAAGCGTAATGGGCGAGCACCTATTATACCTATGACGGCGATGCGCTGATCGCCGAGTACAGCCATGGGGGCGCGCTGTTGAGGCGCTATATCCATGGGTCGGGGGTGGACGACCCGATCCTCTGGGACCGGCTCTTCGGCACCTATCAGCGCGAGGAGGAAACCCCGGTCTACGGCCTGACCGAACAATTGGGCACATCCAATCCGCTAGCGATCAACTTTCGCGAATTGCGCATGATCGCGAAAGACGTCTGGCGGGCGAAGAGCTGGCGGGAGCGGATCGGCTATGCGTTCGGCCGGCCCGGCTGGAAGCCCGAACGGACATCGGACCTGTCGTGAGCAACGGCTTGCAATAAGGTTTGCAGACGCCATGGATGGCCGCCCCTATCAGGCGTCGACGCGGAAGATGTATGGATCGACGAATTGATGTATCGCGGAACCGGAGAGTGTCTGACGAAAGCCATTTGGAAACGCCGCCGATACTATCGACGAGGCGCTGTCGGTCTAAGACAACTCTAACCAGGAGAGTCATCTCGTCGATCGCCAGACGCACAAGAACTGCCGCTCGGCCACGCTGGACGACCGGCAAAACCTTGTGACGTGATATGGCGCCGACCAGGCTCCACTGCGAAAAGTTCAAACCCGTTGCCGTTGGACTGACAGCACCCAACAACCCCATCCCGATAATGGCATATATATGAAAGCCGTGCCCCGTTAGCTCCAGTTATGTTCGCACAATCTGAGATCATCAGGACGAAGGGACAAGGCTAGAGTCATGAGCTCAGTGTTCAAAGCAGTGGAACGCGGACAACCGAGCGCAAACCTCCGTTATAGAGTGCAGTCGCCAATGGAGGTTCGGGAATACATTATGGTCCGCCAATCATGTCATAAACTGAAACTCCGCTTGTCATGAACTGCCCCCTGGAAAGTGGTCCGGATTTTTCGGGAGGGACAATGCAGGGCCCTTCGCGGCTTGGGCTGGCGATACGCCATTTGCAGGAAAGACCGGTGTATCCGAGCGCCGTGAAAGCCGGGCTCGTGCAATTCGGGATCCCTGTTTTCGGCGACGACCGCGAACCTTCCGTGCAAATTCCGGCGAAAAAGGGAGATCTGGCGGGAGACCGGTTCGCTTCAGACTGAGTCGCGCACCATGCAGCTCCGCGCCCCCTCGCCTTCCCGCCGACTTTTGTTCCGTGCCTTTTAGGCCGTCTCTTTTTCTGCTATCCGATTGGTTAGCGAAATATCGGGAGGAATTGGATGGTGCATTGGCAGTATATTCGCACGGTCCTTGTCGGGATCACATTATTCGGCATCTTCCTGTGGCAGGCGCCCCCTCTCGCTGCGCAGTCGCCGGAACGATCGTCTGCCAACCCCAATATCGTGTTGATCGTCTTCGAGGACATGGGGCCACGGATCGGGGCGTTCGGCGATCCGGTCGCGACGACGCCCGTCCTCGACGAATTCGCGAGCGAAGCCATCCGCTTTCCCAATACCTTCACAACCTCGGGCGTGTGCGCGCCGAGCCGGTCTTCATTGATCACCGGCGTTCACCAGCAGACGCTCGGCACCCAGCACATGCGGACGCACGGCGTCATGGGTCTGCGCGGCGGCGGGCCAATCGAATATTATGCGGTACCTCCGCCGGCGGTACGCGCCTTTCCCGAACTGTTGCGCGGGCTCGGCTATTACACGACAAATAACGGCAAGACCGATTACCAGTTCGGCGAACCGTTCACGGTCTGGGATGCCAATGCGCCCGAGGCCGACTGGCGGGGCCGCGCGGACGGCCAGCCCTTCTTCGCGATGTTCAACATCCTGCTGACGCATGAAAGCTATATCTGGCCCGAAGATCGCGAGAGCGACAACCAGCTTCTCAATCTCGTCACGCAGCGCAATCGGCGCGACCTTGCCGACAAGGAGCATCTCACCGACCCGGCGGCGGTCGAGGTGCCGCCCTATCTTCCGGATACGGTCGTCGTCCGTGCCGATATTGCGCGCCATTACGACAACATCGCCTTTGCCGAGCGCCAGCTTGCCGAAATCCTCGAGCGGCTCGAGGCCGACGGGCTGCTCGACGAAACCATCGTGATCGTCACTACCGATCATGGCGACGGGCTGCCCCGGATGAAACGCAGCGTCTATGACAGCGGTATCCGCGTCCCGATGATGATCCGGTTCCCCGACCTCAGGGGTGCGGGGACCGTTGACGAACGCCTCGTCAGTTTTGTCGATCTCGCTCCCACGATCCTGCGCTGGGCCGGCACCGAATCGGCCGAGTGGCATCAGGGACAGGATATTTTTCATTCCCTGGTTCGCAGCTTCATCTTCGCCGCCGCCGACCGCCACGACGCGAGCCCGGGCCGTTCGAAAGCGGCGCGCGACGACCGCTTCCACTATATCCGCAACTATCGGCCCGATCTTGCCGTGTTGCGGCCATTGACGTTTCGCGACGCCTTGCCGACGATGCAGGAGATCTGGCGGTTGCAGGCGGCCGGCGAGCTGACGCCGGAGCAGCGGCGACTTGTCGACGCACCGCGGGACCGCGAGGAACTGTACGATGTCCTCGCCGATCCGCACCAAGTGACCAATCTCGCGGCCGATCCCGATCATGCAAACACGCTCGCGCGGATGCGCGGGGCGATGAACGGCTGGATCGCCCGGGTCGGCGACTGGAGCGCGGTTCCCGAAACAGAGATGATCGAGACGATGTGGCCGGGCGGCGAGCAGCCGGTGACCGCGGCGCCCGAACTGGTCCTGCGGGATGGCCGGGCGATCCTGCTCAGCGACACCTATGGCGCATCGATCGCCTATGGTTTCGGCGAGGAGGAGCCCGCAAGCTGGCGTATCTATACCGGCCCTATAACGGTGCCAGCGGAAACCCCGCTATGGGCCAAGGCGATCCGTTACGGTTTCGCCGAAAGCGAAGCCGTCCGTTTCGATATCGGCGGCTGATCGCGGCTAGCCGTTTTTCAGAAATTCCGCCGCCTCGCCGAGCGCCGCGCGTCCGGGGGTCAGCAGTGTGTGGAACAGCTGGAAGACGTGCACCATCTCCGGATATTCGCGATAGGCGACGGCGACGCCGGCGCCCTCGGCCTTAGCGGCGAACTCGCGCGCCTCACCGACCAGAGAATCATGCTCGGCTGTCTGGACCAGCAACGGAGGCAGGCCGGCAAGATCGCCGAACAGCGGCGACGGGCCCGGATCGCGGGCATCGCTATCGCCGAGATAGTGCCGGCCGTCCTCGGCCAGTCGCTGCTGATCGATGATCGGATCGTGCTTGGAGACCTCGGCGAAGCTCGCATTGGTGCAGGAAAGATCGACCCACGGACAAAGCAGCGCCAGCCGCTCCGGCTGAGCCCCGCCCGTGGCCTTGACGGTCAGGGCGAGCGACAGTGCCAGTCCACCGCCGGCACTGTCGCCGGCCAGCACCAACGGCGTATCTCCGGCGAGCGCGCCATGGACCGCCCGCGCATCGTCGAGCGCGGCCGGATAGGGATGTTCGGGCGCCAACCGGTAATCGACCGAGACCAGTTTGAGACCGGTGCGCAGCGCCAGCTCGCCGGCGAAGTTGCGATGGGTACGCACCGAGCCGCTGACATAGCCGCCGCCATGGAAATAGAGGATGAGCGGGCCGTCAGCGGCGGCGCCTTCGGCGCGCGCTTCGAGCACCGGCACGCCGGCGATCCGGGTTTCCTCATAGGCGACGCCGGCGGGCGCCGGAAAGGCGCGCGCCATTTCCTCCATGCCCTCGCGCCGCTGTTCGAGAGTCGGCGGCGCCTCAGGCATACCGGCGGCGATCATCGTCTTCAGTTGTTCGATTTCGGCGTTCATCGGATTACTCCCCCTCCGTCTCTTCCCTATCATCCGCGCCGGGGGAAAGGATCCGCCCGACGGCCGGCGTGATCGCCTGCAATTGCCGTTCCTTTTCGGGCCCGTCGGGCAGGATATGCTCATAGCGATCCGGCGCGTCGGGCGTGCGTCGCCAGTGCGGCGGGAAATTCACCGACGAGGCCGCATCCGGTGACCAGAAGACCGCGCCCTGGTTGAACCGGGCCGTGAAAGGTATCGCCGGACGCGCCTCGCCGCGCGAGAGCGTCTGATGCAGCCGCGCGCGCATCGCGCGGACGAGTTCGGCATGATCGGGATCGCCGATCAGGTTGACGAGTTCGTCCGGATCATTGTGAAGGTCGAACAGCTCCTCGGTGTCCCACACGCCGTGATACTGGATATATTTGTAGCGGTCGGTCCGCAGCGCGAAGGTCGAGGGCGTTTGCGGATAGTTGAACTCCCAGAAATATTCGTAGACCAGCGCCGGCTGTTCGTCCCCCGCATCGCCCGTCGCCGCTGCGAGCAGACTCCGGCCGTCATAATGATCGGGCACGGCGAGGCCCGCGAGATCGAGGATCGTCGGCGCGACATCAATGTTGCGCGCAATCGCGTCGACCGTGCGCCCCGCTCCGAATCGCGCCGGTGCATGGACGATCATCGGCACCCGGATCGAGGCTTCATAGGCGGCGCGCTTGTCGATCAGCCCCTGCTCGCCGAACATGAAGCCATTGTCGCTGGTGAAGATGACCACCGTATCGCGGCCATTGGGATTGGCCTCGATCCAGGCGAGAATCCTCGCGAGGCTGTCGTCCACCGCCGAGAGCGAAGCGTAGTAATCGCGCTGGAAAGCGATCAGCGGGCTATGGCTGTAATACGTAAAATCGACGCCGGACCAACTGTTGCGCTGGTTGGACAGCCACATCGGCACGGGCCCCGAGCGCGCGTCCGTCGACCAGCTCGGCGGCCGCGCGAAATCGGTGTCCGCATATTGGCCGCGATGGCGCTCGGCCGGCGTAAAGGGCAGATGCGCCGCCTTGTGCGATAGATAGAGGAAGAAGGGCGTTTCGTCTCTACCGCCGAGCCAGTCGAGCGCATAATCGGTCAGCTCGTCGGTGATATAGCCGCGCTGCGGCACTTCCTCGCCATCGACGTTGAGCAGGCTTGGGCTGCCGAAAGCGTCGACGGGCCCGTAATTGCCCTGGCCCTCGAAACTCACCCAACGATCGAAGCCCGGCTTTGGCGAGGCGTCCGCATGGCCCATATGCCATTTGCCGATAAAGGCCGTATCATAGCCGGCCTCGTCGAGTTGAACCGAAAAGGGGCGGAAGTTTTGGGGCGTGGCGCTGTTATTATCGACCACCCCATGATTGCGCATCGCCATGCCCGTGATGAGCGAGGCGCGGCTCGGCGAGCAGAGCGAGGTGGTGACGAAGGCGTTGCGGAAATGCAGCCCCTCGCGCAGCAGCCGGTCCATCGCCGGTGTCTCGAGGCCCGGCGTCAATGCGCCGATCGCGTCGAAACGCTGATCGTCGGTGAGGATCAGAATCATGTTGGGGCGTTCGTCGCTATGCGCCCAGGCCGCGGATGCGGGCAGAAGTAGCAGCAGTGTCGCAATCGAGCGCAGCATATCGCGAACGGCGGGCAATCCTCTCATCACATCCCCCTTTTCATTCTCCAAGTGGTTAGCCTATTCTATGGCGAGTCGGCAATGGGAGCAGCCAATGGACAAGGAAGAGTTACGCGCAGCCTATCGCCGCGATGGCTATGTCGCGATCGAGAGTCTCTTCAGAGCGGATGAGATCGAGCGGCTGTGCACCGAAGCGACGGCGATCGTCGAGGGTGAGCGCGGCGAGATCATGGGCATCGACCTGCTCGAAGGAGACGGGCCGACGATCGCCAAGGTGCTGGCCATCCATTTCCCGCACAAGGCCTCGCCGGTCATGCTCGATGTCGTAAAGGATGCGCGGGTCGCCGACATATTGACGGCGCTGATCGGGCCGGACGTCAAATGCATGCAATCGATGCTGTTCGCGAAGAATGCCGGCAAACCGGGCCAGGCCTGGCACCAGGACGAGCATTATATTGCGACGCGCGACCGGTCGCTCTGCGGTGTATGGATCGCGCTCGACGACGCGACGATCGAGAACGGATGCCTCTGGATGCATCCCGGGAGCCACAAGCACGGCATTTTGTGGCCGACGAAACCGCATGGCGATCCGCGCTTCGACAGTTCCGAGGAAGCTTACGATTTCCCCTATGATCGCGAGGGCGGCGTGGCGGTGGAAGTCCCTGCGGGCAGCGTCGTCTTTTTCGACGGTTATGTGCTGCACCGGTCACTCGAGAACAAACGGACCGAGGGGTTCCGGCGTGCGATCGTCAACCACTACATGAACGCGCGGTCCTATCTTCCTTGGACGTTCGGATTGCCGCCCGCCCCGCATGTCGATGTGCGCGATTTCGTGCTCGTCGCCGGCGAGGATCCCTATGCATGGAAAGGCAAGGAGGAGATCACCTTCCCCTTTGTCCGGCCGGAAGACCCGGCCCAGGCCGGGCTGCTTTTTCAGCAGCTGATCGCCGTGGCCGAGGAGCGCAAGGCGCAGGCATGATCCGGATCGGCATTTTGGGCGCGGCGCGGGTCGCCGAATATGCTCTGATCGCACCGGCCGCGGAACGGTCCGACGTCGCGATCGCCGCAGTCGCCAGCCGCGATGCGGACAAAGCGCGATCCTATGCCGACAAACATGGAATCGCAGACGCCCTGGCCTATTATGAGGCTATGCTCGCTCGGCCCGATATCGATTTGGTCTACAACGCGCTGCCGCCGTCGCGCCACGCCGACCTGTCGATCGCGGCGCTGGAAGCAGGCAAGCATGTGCTGTGCGAGAAGCCGTTCGCGATGAACGCGGACGAAGCACGTGCGATGGTGAAAGCGGCCGAATCAAGCGGCAGGCACCTGATCGAGGCATTCCACTATCGCTTCCATCCGGCATTCGACCGGTTTCTCGCTATTTTGGAAAGCGACGCGATCGGCGATCTGGTGTCCGTCGACGGGATCTTCACTGTGCCGATTCCGGCCAGTCCCGGGGAGTTGCGCCACGATCCGATGCTCGGCGGCGGCGCGCTGATGGACCTGGGCTGCTATCCCGCCCATTGGCTTCGGACCGTGGTCGGCGAAGAACCGGACGTTGCGACGGTCGATGCCGTTCTCAGCGAAACGGGCGTCGATCTCTCGCTGACCGCCGATCTCGAATTTCCCGCGAGCGTCACCGGTTCGCTCGCATGCTCGATGGCCATGGATTGCAGCTTTGCCGCACGTCTTTCGGTCGAGGGCACGGCCGGCCGGATCGATTTCACCAATCCGCTTGCGCCGCATATGGGGCATGATATCCGGATCGAAGCCGGCGGCCGGGAACGGATCGAGCGCGTCGACGGTCAATCGACCTATTGGCATCAGCTCGATCACGTCGTCGCGGTCGTGTCGGGCAGCACCGATCCGCGGACGGGCGGCACCGATGCCGTGTCGAACATGGCGCTGATCGACGCGCTCTACGATGCGGCGGGTGTGGCGCGCTGACTCAGCCGACCTGCCGGTTGACGAGATTTTCGAGATATTCCTGCCGCCCGGAAACGGGGCGCGGATCGTGATTGGCGGCCAGCGCTTCTTCGGCGAGATCGGCAAGGCTGAGATCGCCCGACAATATCGCCCGCCCCTTGTCCTCGCTCCAACCGGCGTAACGCTGCTCGCGAAAGGCGGCGAGCTGCCTGTCTTCGATGACCTTCTCCGCGATCAGCAGGGCCCGGGCCAGCGTATCCATGCCGCCGATATGCGCATGGAACATGTCCTCGGCGTCGATCGACTGACGGCGCAGCTTGGTGTCGAAGTTGAAGCCGCCGCTGGTGAAACCGCCCTGCTCCATGATGATTGTCATCGCCGTGGCCAAGTCCGCGGCGTTGTTCGGATATTGATCGGTGTCCCAGCCATTTTGCGGGTCGCCGCGATTGATGTCGATCGAGCCGAAAACGTCGTTCGCATAGGCGCTCGCGACCTCATGCTCGAAACTGTGCCCGGCGAGCGTCGCGTGATTGACTTCGATATTGACCGCATATTCCTGTTCGAGGCCGTAGCGGCGCAGGAAGCCGGCAACGGTCGAGACATCATAGTCGTACTGGTGCTTGGTCGGCTCCTGCGGTTTGGGTTCGATCAGGAGCAGACCCTTGAAGCCGATTCTGTGCTTGTGCTCGGCGACCAGCGCCAGAAAACGGCCGAACTGGTCCAGTTCGCGCCGCATATCGGTGTTGAGCAAGCTGTCATAGCCTTCACGCCCGCCCCAGAGCACATAGTTTTCGCCGCCGAGCCGGTGCGTCGTTTCGAGGGCGAATTTCACCTGCGCGGCGGCATAAGCGAAGATATCCGGATCGGGATTGGTCGCCGCCCCCGCCATGAAGCGGCGATGGCCGAACAGATTGGCCGTGCCCCATAAGAGGCCGAGACCCGTGTCTTCCATCTTGCCGGCGATGATCGCTTCGGCATCGGCGAGCTTGCGTTCATGGTCGCGCAGCGATTCCGGCGTCTCCATCACATCGAGATCGTGAAAGCAGAAATAGGGCGCACCGAGCCTGGTGATGAAATCGAAGGCGGCATCGAGGCGCAACCGGTTGCTGTCGGCATCCCAGCGTCCGGTCAGCCAGGGGCGTTCGAATGCCGGGTCGCCGAAGATATCGTGCCCGCCCCAAGCGAAATTGTGCCAGAGGCAGACGGCCATGCGGAGTTGCTCCCGCATCGGTTTGCCGAGCACCTGGCGCTCGGCATCGTAGACGCGAAAGGCGAGCGGATTATCGCTGTCCGGCCCTTCAAAGGAAATGGACGGGATGTCGGCGAAATAGTCGGTCATAAGCGTGCTTCCTTGAGCGCGGGATAGAGACGGGACCAGGCCGCAAAGCGGTCCGATAGATCTGTCTTGGGTTCGAATACGTTCCCGCGAGCGGGCTTGGTGAGAATCGCGTCGCACGGCGCACCGGCCGCCAATGCCCCGAGCCGTGCCGCGCCGAGAGCAGCTCCGGCATGGCCGCCATCGACCTGCGCGACCGGACGGCGAAGCGCATCGGCGATCATCTGCGCCCAGAGGTCCGACCGGCTGCCACCGCCAACGAGATGGACGACAGTCTCCCCCGCTTCGTCCAGCGCGCTTTGGCACTCGGCCAACGCGAACGCGACGCCTTCCAGCGTTGCGCGCAGGAGATCGGCCGGGTCGGTATCTGCGGTAATGCCGATGAACGCGCCCGTTGCCTCGGCGTCGTTATGCGGCGTGCGTTCACCGGACAGATGCGGCAGGAAATAGGGGCCAGCCTTGGCTTTCCCCGCAGCGCCCAGCGCATCGCCGGCATTGGCGAACCCGCCGAAACGCGCGGCCCAATCCAGCGTGGCCGCGGCCGACAGGATGACCCCCATGCGGTGCCACCGCTCCGGCAGGGCATGACAATAGCAGTGAACGGCGGCATCCGGGTTCGGGCGCGGCATTTCGTCGGCCACGAAAAATACGCCCGACGTGCCGAGCGATACAAAAGCGTCGCCGGGATCGAAAGCGCCTAGGCCGATCGCGCTGGCGGCATTGTCTCCTGCTCCGGCCGCGACCGGCACGGCGTCCATATCCCAGCGGTTGGCAACCGCCGCGCGCAACGTGCCGGTCGGCTCGCAGCCCTCATACAGGGTCGGCATATGGTCTTCGGAAAGGCCCGTCGCGTCGAGCATCGCATCCGACCATCTTCGCTCCGCGATATCGAGCCAGCTCGTGCCGGCCGCATCGCCCATGTCGCTGGCCTTGTCGCCGGTCATCCGGAGGCGAACGAAATCCTTCGGCAGCAAGACAGTTTGCGTCGCGGCGAAAACCTCCGGCTCATGCTCGGCAATCCAGAGCAATTTGGGCGCGGTAAAGCCCGGCATCACGAGATTGGCGGTGATTGCGGTGGCGCCCGGAATGCGGCGCATCAGCTCTTCGCACTGGACAAAACTGCGTCCGTCGTTCCACAGAATGGCGGGCCGCAAGACTTCGTCGTCTGCACCGAGCACCGTCGCGCCG
Organism: Parasphingopyxis algicola; assembly: GCF_013378075.1. Taxonomy (GTDB): domain Bacteria; phylum Pseudomonadota; class Alphaproteobacteria; order Sphingomonadales; family Sphingomonadaceae; genus Parasphingopyxis; species Parasphingopyxis algicola. The sequence continues at coordinate 1,341,713 of NZ_CP051131.1, forward strand.
TGCATTTGGCCGCTTATCCCGATTCCGCGCACCTCTTTGCGAAGCGTTTGGGGCAGGCCCAACACCGCGCTCTCGGTCGCGGTCCACCAGTCATCGGGATTCTGTTCCGACCAGAGCGGCTGGGGCCGGGATACCGCGAGTGATGCTTCGGCCTGCGCGGCAATCGCGCCGTCGCGGTCGAGCAGCAGCGCCTTTACCGACGAAGTTCCGATATCGATGCCCAGCCACATCACCGGATCTCCATGCGTACAGCGCCGCTCAGCGTTTCGCCGGGCGCAAGGATTGCCATCGGCGCGCCTGTCCCGTTGAGCGCATCTGGCGCATGGCTGACCGGCTCCAGGCAGAGGAAATCCGCATCTGCGGGCCGGTAATAATGGAGATGGTCGAGGGGGCTGTGCGCACTCAGTCCGAGCCTGCGATCCGGCCATGTGATCGTGGCCCGCCCGTTCCAGCCGGTCAGGCAATTGTCTGGCGCGCTGGGCAAGCCAGCCGGGTATCGGGCCTTGTCCGTCGGAATTCCGCTTTGGTCCGTCAGCCAGACAGAATCGGCCGCGATGTCGACACGGCCGCCATCGGCATCCGCGAAATAGGGATGGAGACCGATGCCGGCCGGCATGGCGCGCTCGCTGCGATTGGTCGTTTCGATCGCGATTTCGAGAGCATCGGCTGCAAGGCGGAACGTCTGCCTTACGCTGAAAGCCCAGGGCCAATCGCCGGCGGGTTCGGCAAGCCCGATCGTGAGATGGTCCGCGCCTTGGGCTTCGAGCGTCCAGCGGCGCTGCCAGGCGATACCGTGAATGGCGTGCGGATGATCGCCGAAGTTGAGCGGCAGCTGATAGCGCTGCATCTCGAAATTGAACCGCCCCTCGACAATCCGGTTGCAATAGGGCGCAAGCGGAAAGCAGCCGGATCGCAGCGGTTTTTCTCTATCGTTGCGTATATCCGCCGGCAGCGGGCGGAATATGTCGCGGCCGGATATCGCCCAGCGCGCGACGATGCCGCCGTCGAAATCGACCAGAAGCCGGGCATCGCCGGCGGCCAGCGACGGGGACGTCGGGTCGTCGGTCATGGGCGCTGCTTCGCCCATATAATCTTCGCACTTGGCAATTCACTAACCATCGGGTTAATGTAACAAGCAGTCTTTGGAGAGAAATGCAATCGAGCAGCCCCAAACACCCGATTTGCCGCGCTGGCGTCGGATAAGCTACGGCTTCGGCGATTTCGGTTTCAATCTCTATTGGTCCAGCGCCAGCCTCTTCCTCCTCTACTTCTATACCGACGTACTCGGGCTGCCCAACCAGACGGCGGGTTTCATCTTCCTGATCGCCATGGTCTGGGACGGGATCACCGATCCGGTCATGGGCTATATCGCCGAACGCACCCGCACGCGCTGGGGGAGCTATCGGCCCTATATCCTGCTAGGCGCCGTGCCGCTCGCGGTCACGCTCGTTCTGATGTTCTCCGATCCGGGCACCGAAGGCATGGCGCTCGCCCTCTATGCCGGCGCAACCCATGTGCTGTTCCGCACGATCTACACGATCCTCTCCATCCCCTTCAGCTCGCTATCGGCGCGGATGACGCGCAGCAGCAGCGTCCGCAACGAGCTCGCCGCCTACCGGATGATCGCCGCCACGCTCGGCGGACTGTTCGTCGCCTTCTTCACGCTCCGCCTCGTCGCCTATTTCGGGGAAGGAGACGCCGCGACGGGCTTCTACTGGACGGCAATGCTCTACGCCGCGCTCTCGCTGCCCGTTTTTCTGTTCGTTTTCCTGACGACGCGCGAACCGGAGCAACCCGTCCATTCCGAAACGCGCCCGGCCTCTCTGATCTCTGCGCTCGCCGCGCTCAAGGCCAACAGGCCGTTCCTGCTCGTCTTCGGCGCAACGATGCTGGGCATGGCCGGCAGCGTGCTGACCAGCAAGACTCTGATTTATTATTTCAAATATACGCTCGGCGACGAACTGGCGTCGGGCACGGCCCTGGCTGTGATGACCGGCGGCATGGCCCTGTTCGTGCCGATATGGGCGGTGATAACGGCCAAGACCTCGAAACGCTTCGTCTGGTCGACGGGAACTGCGATCTCGGTGGTGGCGTCGCTGGCACTCTACTTCAACCCAGTGGAGACGGTGCCAGTCGTTACGATCCTGTTCGCCGTGATGGCGCTGGGATCGGCCGCCGGTTATCTGTCCTTCTGGTCGACGCTGCCCGATACCGTGGAATTCGGCCAATGGCGCACCGGGGTCCGCAGCGAATCGCTGGTCTTCGGGCTGATGTCCTTCGCCCAGAAAGTGAGTTTCGGACTGGCCGCCGCGCTGCTCGGCGTCCTGCTCGATCTGGTCGGCTATCGCGCCAATGTCGAACAGAGCGCCGAGACGATGGATGGCATCAAGGCGATCATGACGCTGCTGCCCGCGCTGTTCGGCATCTGTGCCTTCCTCCTCATCCGTGCCTATCCGATCGACGCCCGGCTGCACGGACGGATCGGGCGGGTACTCGAGCGGCGCGATCGCCGCGCGTCGAACGCATGAAGGGCCCGGTTACCCGATTGGACAATTTGCCGGGATGCCGCCTAAGGACCGTCGCGAGGAGGACGGCCCCATGAACGAGGCAGCGAAGATCGATCGCAACCTGAACCAGCGCGAGAAGCAGCGAATCCGGACGCGCGCGAAGATACTGGACGTCGCCCTGACAACCTTCGCGGCCAAGGGCTTCGAGGGCGCGACGCTGCGCGATATCGCGGCCGAGGCGGACGTCAATCACGCGCTGATCAAATATCACTTCAACAGCAAGGACAATCTCTGGAAAGAGGCCGTCCGCTTTCTCTTCGAGCGGATGGAAGAAGAGCTTGCGGTCGACGCGAAAGAAGAGGCCAGGCTCAGCGAGCTGGAACGGCTCAAGAACGCGATCCGGCGCTATGTACGCTATTGCGCCCGCCACCCCGAACATGCGCGGATCATGGTTCAGGAATCGATCCGCGACGGCAAGCGGCTCGACTGGGCGGTCGAGAAGTTCATCGGGCCGCAACATGCCGATGCACGGCCCGCTTTTCTTCGGCACAAGCGCAAGGGGCTCTGGCCCGAAGTTCAGGATATCTCGATCACCTATATCTTGGTTGCCGCCAGCCAGATGATTTTCGTGCTCGCGCCCGAAATTCGGCGGCTTTACGGCGTCGACACGCTCTCCGACGAGGTTGTCGACGCCCATGCCGAGGCGATCATCGAACTGTTTTTCAATCACAAGGTCGAAGACAACTGACGAAAGGGACGCATATGAGGCTCTTGCTGATACTGTTCTGCCTGGCGGCGGCCACGCCCGCGGCAGCATCCACCGGAGCCCAGCGTCCCAACATCATCGTCATCCTCACCGACGATCTCGGCTATGGCGATCTCGGCTCCTACGGCGCGGAGCTGATTGCGACGCCGGCGCTCGACCGGATGGCCGCCGAAGGCGTCCGGCTGACGAGTTTCTACGCCGCGGCCAATGTCTGCACGCCCTCACGCGCAAGCCTGCTGACCGGCCGCTATGCGATCCGGTCGGGCCTCGCCGAGCAGGTGATCCAGCCATGGAGCGATCACGGGCTGCCGGGCGACGAGATCACGATTGCCGAGATGCTCGGCGCCGATGGCTATCGCACGGCGCTGATCGGCAAATGGCATCTCGGACACCAGCCCGAGCACCATCCGTTGCGCCATGGTTTCGACACGTTTTTCGGCATTCCCTACAGCAACGACATGAATCCGCTGGCGTTGTACGAAGGCGAAACGGCGGTCGAACAGCCGGTCGAACAGGCGACGATGACGCAGCGCTTCACCGATCGCGCGATCGCGATCGTCGAGGCCGAGGACGACCGTCCCTTCTTCATCTATCTCGCCCATCCGATGCCGCATATTCCGCTGCACGCGACCGAACAGTTTCGGGGCCGCTCGCAGGCCGGGCTGTATGGCGACGTCGTCGAGGAACTGGACTGGAACACGGGCAGACTGCTCGAAGCGTTGCGGCAATCGGGGCAAGCGGACAACACATTGGTGATCTTCACCAGCGACAACGGCCCGTGGTTCGAAGGATCGTCGGGCATGCATCGCGGCCGCAAGGGCGGCAGCTGGGATGCCGGATATCGCGTGCCCTTCATCGCCTGGTGGCCGGGGCGGCTGCCGGCCGGGGCGGTTTCCGACGCCCCGGCGATGCTGATCGATCTGCTGCCGACTTTTGCCGCACTGACGGGATCCGCCATGCCCGACGACCGGCCGATCGACGGCCGCGACATCTGGCCGGCTCTCGCTGACGGTGCCCCGTCTCCGCACGAGGCGCTCTATTTCTTCAACAATGCCTATCTGACAGCGGTCCGGGCCGGCGACTGGCGGCTCGTCGTGCAGGACTATTACCGCACATTCGATCTGCCGTTCGATCAGTTCGGGTGGTTCCTCCTCTTCGATCTGAGCCGCGATCCCGCCGAACGCTACAGCCTGGCTGCCACTTTCCCGTCCGTCCTCGCGGAAATGCGGACCCATCTCGAGGCGGCACGCGAACGATTCGAAGTGCCGGAGCGCCCGCCCTTCCGGCTGCCCGTACCCGTTGGCGAGGATGACGATCCCCAATCTTGACGGTTGACTTTCCAATTGGTGAGCGAGTAGTTCGTTATCCGACCGGATAACGAATGGCGAAAAGCCGGCACGGTCGGACCAATGGGAGAGGAACGGGGATCATGACAGGCAAACGGATTCTATCTGGTGTCGCACCGGGCGCCATCATCGCAACGCTTTTGAGCGCGCCGGCGGCGGCTCAGGAAACGGCTCAAGGCGCGGCTGCCACCGGCAGCCAGCCGATAATCGTAACCGCGCAGCGGCGCGAGCAGCAGCTTCAGGACGTGCCGATTTCGGTGTCCGCCTATTCGGGCGACGATCTGCTCGACCGGCAGGTCGGCGATCTGACCAATCTGACCCAGATCGCGCCATCGGTGACCTTCACCCAGAGCACCAACGCGCTCAACAGTTCGGTGCAGATTCGCGGCGTCGGCACGTCGGTCTTCAGCTCGGCGGTCGAACCCAGCGTCTCCTTCGTGGTCGACGGCGTGGTGCTGTCGCGCCAGGGCCAGGCTTTTACCGATCTTATCGATATCGAACGGATCGAAGTGCTGCGCGGCCCGCAAAGCACGTTGTTCGGCAAGAACGCGTCGGCCGGCGTCGTCAATGTGGTGACCCAGCGGCCGAGCCGCGACTTCGAGTTCCAGGCCGATTTCACTATCGCCGAGATGGACGAATATCGGGCCCGCGGCAGCGTTTCTGGCCCGATCAGCGATACGATCGGCGCCCGGCTGACCGGGTTCTACACCGATGTCGGCGGCCATATCGAAAACCAGTTCGACGATCGCGAGTTCAACGGATCGGAACGCTGGGGCCTGCGCGGCAAGCTCGAATTCGATATCACGCCGACGATCAACCTGCTGCTGATCGGCGACTATCGCGAGAGCGACGATGAATGCTGCATGTGGCAGGCGCGCCAGTTCACCAATCCGGCATTTTTCGCGGCCAATCCCGATATCGTTCCGAGCCCGACCAACCGCGAGACCAATGTCAACGCGCCGGTCTTCAACCGGACCGAGAGCTGGGGCGTGTCGGCCGAGGCCAATATCGATATCGGCGAACATGTACTCACATCCGTCACCGCCTATCGGGAATGGGATTTCCGCAATGCGATCGATGTCGACGGCACACCGTCGATCGGAATCCCCGGTATCCTGGGTTTCGACATCAATAACGGCGAGACGAATATCGAGCAGTTCACGCAGGAAGTGCGCCTGACATCGCCAAGCGGCGGCCTGTTCGAATATATTGTCGGGGCGTTCTATTTCGATCTGAACCTCGATCGCCTGTTCACGCGCAAACTGTGTCTGGCGGGGCTGTCGCCGGAGGCCTGTCCGCAGATATCGATACCTCCGGCGCCTGGCTTCCCGCCGATCCTGCCGCTGTCGCAATCGGGCTTCTTCAATGGCGACGTCCAGAACCGGAACTATGCCGGTTTTGCCGATGTGACGGTGAACATCGCCGACAATTTCCGGGTTATCGGCGGTATCCGCATTTTGCGGGAGGAATTGGACGTCGGCCTGGTCCGACCGGTCCAGCCGCTATTTGCCGGAGACGGCGTGTTGAACGGCGAGATCGCACCCGCCAACATCTTCGTCGACGAGGATGGCGACGGCAATCTCGACCCGATCGTTCAGGACGGACGGATCCGCGACACCGCAGTGACCGGCCGAGCCGTCGTCCAATATGATTTCTCGCCGGACGCCAACATCTATGCAAGCTATTCGCGCGGCTATAAGGGGCCCACGGCCGATGTCGCCTTCGACCCGGATTTCGTGCCCGGCGACCGCAGCATCTTCCCGACCGTCGCTCCGGAAACGTCCAACGCCTACGAAATCGGCTTCCGGTCCCAGGCGCTCAACGGGGCCTTCACGTTCAACGTCTCCGCCTTTCTGGCCGATTATGACGATTTCCAATCGCAATCCTTCGATGCCGTGGCGACGACGTTCGTGCTCAGCAATGTCGGCCAGGTGCGCACGAAGGGCGTCGAGATCGAGTTTGCCGCGCAGCCCAGCGACAGCTTCTCGCTCAGTGGCGGTATTTCCTACACCGATGCTGCGGTTCGTTCCTTCCCCAACGGCCAATGCTTCACCCCCGCCGCTCTCGACCCCGATTGCGTGAACGGCGTCAAGGATCTGGCCGGCGCCCGGTTGCCCAATTCGCCGACCTGGCGCGCCATTCTCAACGCCCGGTACGATCAGCCGCTCAGCGACAGCCTCGGCGGCTTCATCCAGGCGGGAATGCGCTGGCAGAGCGATACGCAGTTCTCGATCACGCAAAACCCCAATACGATTCAGGACGGTTATGCGATCGTCGATGCCAGTGTCGGGCTGACCGCCGATGACGGCCGCTACACGGTGACGCTGTTCGTCCGCAATTTGTTCGACACCAACTATACGAACTTCATCTTCCAGGATCCGGTGCTGACCGGCGAGGTGAACCTCAATCAATATGCGCCACGGGATGCGGACCGCTATTTCGGCGGTTCGGTTCGCGTGCGTTTTTGATCGCGATGCTCCGCCCGACGCCCCGGCGCGGAGCAATCCGGCCCGCGCGGTTGTTGCGGATTCCGGCGGCGCTGTTTCTGGGCTTGGCCGGTGCGACGCCTCTAGCGGCTACCGCCCCCGACGATCCGCCTCCGGCACCGGAAACCGATGCCGACTGTATCCCGGCGGCGGCGCTGGCGACATATGTGCAGCGCCGATGGGAACGCCGTGTCGATCAATGGCGGAGCTTGCCGCGGCAAAACGCAAACATCGTCTTCCTCGGTTCCAGCATCATCGAAGAAGGGCCTTGGTCCGAGCTGTTTCCGGAGAGCGCGGTCGTCAACCGCGGCATCGGCGCCGACACGACCACCGGCGTTCTCGACCGGCTCGACGAAGTGGTCGCACTGCGTCCGGACAAGATATTGCTCTATATCGGCGGCAACGATTTCAGCGTGCTGAACGATAGCGAAGGCGCGGCCACGGCCCGGTTCGACCAGATCATTCGCCGATTGAACGATGCCCTGCCGGCAACCGAGATTTTCGTCGCGACGCTGTTCGCGCGGGAGGCGCGGTTCGCCGAGTCGATCGAACGCTATAACCGCCACCTGGTGGCGCGCGCAGCCGAGGGCGGTTTCACCCTGATTGACGGGCATCCGCTGTTCGCCCGGGAGGACGGGAGCATGGACAGCCGCTATTCCAACGACGAAATCCATCTGAACGGCGATGCCTATCGGCGGTGGGCGGCACTCCTCAGGCCTTTTCTCGTGTCGGGCCGGTAATTTGCAGCTTCGGAGAGAGAATTGTGACTGACTACGCGCCCCGCAAGGGAATGACCGGTGCCGAAATCGCCGAGACGGTGGACGCGATACTCGCCGAGGCGACGCTCGAGGAGAAGGTCGGGATGATGTCCGGCCGGGGATTCCTGAAACAGATTGCCGAGGATGAGGGCGTCTGGGGCGCCCGGCCCTATCGCGCGGGCGGCGGGATCGAGCGGCTCGGCGTACCGTGTCTCTGGTTCACCGACGGGCCGCGCGGCGTGGCGCGCGGACAATCCACCGCCTTTCCCTGTTCGATGGCGCGCGGCGCGAGCTTCGATGTCGATCTCGAACGCCGGATCGGCGAGGCGATGGGCATCGAAATCCGCGCCCAGGATTGCAATCTCTCAGGCGCCGTCTGCATCAACCTGTTGCGGCATCCGGCCTGGGGCCGCGCGCAGGAAACCTATGGCGAGGACCCGCATCATCTCGGCGAGATGGGAGCGGCGCTCACGACCGGTATCCAGACCCATAATGTGATCGCGACGGTCAAGCATTTCGCGCTCAATTCGATCGAGAATACGCGGTTCCAGATCGACGTGACGATCGGCGAACGGCCCTTGCGCGAAGTCTATCTGCCGCATTTCAGGCGCGTGCTCGATGCGGGCTGCGCGAGCGTGATGAGCGCCTATAACAAGCTGAACGGCGAATATTGCGGGCAACACCGCATCCTGCTGACGGACATATTGCGCGGCGATTGGCGGTTCGAGGGCTTCGTCCATTCCGACTGGCTGCTCGGCGTCTACAAACCCTATGGCGCGAGCGCCGGACTCGATATCGAAAACCCGGAGCCGCTGATATATGGCGAAAAGCTCGTCGCGGCCGTCGCGGCCGGTCATGTCGAGCCCGAAGTGATCGACCGCGCCTGCCGGCGCATCCTGACGACGCTCTATCGGTTCGCCGCCGCCGAGGATCCGCTTGAGGATTATCCGGAGACACTTGTCGCCAGCGACGGCCATCGCATGCTCGCCCGCGAGGCTGCCGAGAAGAGCGCCGTGCTGCTCAAGAATGACGACCTGCTGCCGCTCGCCAAGGACAAGATCGGCAAGCTTGCCGTACTCGGCAGACTGGCTTCGACGGAAAATACCGGCGATCACGGTTCGAGCCGGGTGCGCGCGCCCTATGTCGTGACGCCGCTTCAGGGTTTGCGGGACTATCTCGGCGAGGTCACCATCGTGACCGGCGTCGAGAGCGATCTGGACGCTGCACGAAAGACGGCGGGCGACGCCGACGCCGTCGTCGTCGTCGTTGGCTACACGGCGGACGACGAGGGCGAGTTCATTCCCGGCGATCTCGTCCCGCCGGGCATGTCCGATCAACTCGCCCAGGCCGCCGAAGCCGTCGGGCGCGATCGCCCCAATCAGCCGCGCGGCGGCGACCGCGCCAATCTCGATCTTCCGGACGATCAGATCGCGCTGATCGAAGCGGCGGCGGAGAGCGGGAAGCCGGTGATCGTCGTGATCGTCGCGGGATCGGCGGTGATGGTCGAGCGATGGCAGGGCGGCGCAGCCGCGATCCTGCAGACTTTCTATGCAGGCATGGAAGGCGGCCACGCGCTGGCTCGCTTGCTGTTCGGCGATGTATCGCCATCCGGCAAGCTGCCCTTTACCGTTGCACGCGACGTGGCCGACTATCCGTTTTTCGACCGCACCGCGACGACGATCACCTACGATCTGTGGCACGGCTACACCAAGTTCGAACGCGACGGGATCGCACCCCGCTACCCGTTCGGCCACGGCTTGAGTTATGCGGATTTCGGCTATCGCGGCTTGCGGTTGCGCGAAACGGACGATGCGATCATGGCGCAGGTCAGCGTCGCCAATAGCGGCGCATGCACCGCAGAGGAGATCGTACAGCTCTATGTCGGAACCCCGGGCGCGGTCGTCGACCGGCCGGCGAAGCAGCTCATGGCGTTTGACCGGGTGGCCTTGGAACCGGGCGAGACGCGGACGATCGCGCTGGCCGTGGACAAGGCGCAATTGCGCTACTGGGACGAAGACCGGCAGTGCTGGCGACACGAGAGCGGCCGATATCGGATCGGCGTCGGCGGATCGTCCGACGATGACGCACTCCTGACGACGGAGTTGGAGCTGTAACCGCATCGCGGAAAAGTCCCCGAAAGACCGCCTGCGCTTGTGCCACCCGCCGAAAACGGCATGGTGGGAGCTGGATCGATGGAGAAGGATGGAATCGGTCATGACAGCGCGATTCGCCGCCATAGCGGCCATCTTCACGGTGCTCGCCGCTTGCGCGGACGACCCGTCCGAGAATGTGGCCGATGCCGCCTGCGGCCTGACCGACGGCCAACAGGGAGCTTTCTTGGAGGTCGCCGCCGGATCCTTCGAAAAAGGCCGCGACGCACTCTATCCTGAAGAAGGCATACCGACGCGGCTCGCGGTCGACGGGTTTGCCATCCAGGCCCATGAAGTCACCAACGACCAGTTTGCCGCCTTTGTCGAAGCAACCGGCTATGTGACCGATGCGGAGCCCGCCGGGTCCGCGCTGTTCGACGGCAATGGCTGGCGGCTGGCCGACGATGCGACCTGGCGCACACCCGGAGGCGCGGGATCGACGATCGAAGGGCGCGGCAACCACCCCGTCGTCCATGTCAGCCATGCCGATGCCCGCGCCTATGCGGCATGGGCCGGCGGGCGCCTGCCGAGCGAAGTCGAGTGGGAATATGCGGCCGCACAGGGGCTGCGGGATCCCGCCGACCCGTTTTCCGGCGCCCTGGACGATGAGGGGCAGCCGATCGCCAATGTCTGGCAGGGCATGTTCCCCTACCAGAATCTCGGTACCGACGGTTTTCTGACGACAGCCGCCGTGGGTTGCTTTCCCGAGAGCGAGGCGGGGCTGTACGACATGATCGGCAATGTCTGGGAGTGGACCGACACGCCTTTCGGACCGGGGCGCCATACCATCAAGGGCGGCTCGCATCTGTGTGCGGAAAATTACTGCCGCCGCTATCGCCCCGCTTCGCGGCAACCGCAGGAAAGCGATTTCTCCGCCAGCCATATCGGTTTCCGGATCGTCCGCGATCTCGAATAGATTGCCCGACCACGAATCGGCATAACGATCCCGCCCGTCCTCCGGAGACGTGACAAAGCGGCCAAAAAGTTCCAAATCGGGTCGCGAGCGGACATCAATAGAGCAAGCATCCCAAATTCATGAGCAAATCCCAAGAGACTCAAACTCTTAGCGAGCATGAGGGCGCTCTGTTAGATGTGGTGCGCCGCAACCAGCCGGTCACCGGCTATCAAATCGCGCAGATTTACGGGAAGAATCCGGTCGCCGCCTTCAACAAGAGCAAGGGCCAGATCTATCCGATGATCCGCCGGTTCAACAAGGCGGGCCTGATCGAGGGGAGCTTCGTCGAGGGCGACGGCCGCGGCACCGAAATCTGGAGCTGCACCGAGAAGGGGCTGGAAGCGCTGCGCATATGGTCGCAGCAAATCCTGGACTCCCATCTCCTGCTCGACGATCCGCTGCGGACGCGGATGATGGCGTTCGACCTGCTGACCGAAGAGGAGCGCTTCGCCTGGATCGTCGAAGCCAAGGCGAAGATCGCGGAAAAACTCGAACAGGTCGAAGCCTTCAACAACCAGGTCGACGTCCCCTTCCAGCGGTTCGTCCACGACAATGCGATCAGTTCGCTCAGGATGCGGATGGACTGGCTCGACCGGCTCCTGTTCGCCCATACCCGATCCGGCACCGCTAACGAGCCGGACTAGCGTTCGATCCCCCTGCGTCTCCGCGTCCGATCGGCAACGAGATCGAATTTGACGCTGCGCAGCCATTCGATCCTGGCTTCGAGTATGCGGCGGGCCAGATCGGCGGAATAGGCTTGGGGTTTGGGAACTCTGCCGCCTTGCCGGAGGCGAATATCCTCGAGTCTGGCGTATGCTGCCGCCTCCGCGTGCGCGATCCAGCCGATACGCTCCTCGAAACAGAGCAAGTCGAAAGCCAGTATCTTCATACGGACCGAATCGGCCGAGAGCAGGTCGGCCTCGCCCATGTTCCGCGCCCAGTCATGGATTGCGCGAACTCCACGCCGGGTACAGGCCAGCTGGGATTGCGTGCCGAGGGTCCCCTTCTCCTCGACGAGCCGGTGCCGCAGAAGACTGTCTACGACGTCCTGAAGTGCCGGCGCGAACGCCGTTGCGAACCCGGCCGCCGTACGATCGACCGCCGCCGCGATGTCGCGCACGGGGACCGGTTGGTGCTGCCATATGGCGACGAGCACAAGCCCCTCATTCTGGTGTAATTTTGGCGCTGAGATCGGTTCGATCGTCATCGTGCGGATCGGATCCTCTGGCTATTTGCTGCGCGTACAGGGCAAAAAAAATGGCGGGGGTGAGACTTCCAAAATCACCCCCGCCACCGACTAGAACGTGACCAAACGTTCTAACTTGTCAGAAGCGCAGGCGCCCGGTCACCGAGTAGCGACGCCCCTGCGGGTCATAGGTACCCGGATAGGTATTGCCCGAGTTGATCGAAGACGGGCCGATATCCTGCGAAATGTTCGGCGGATCGCGATCCAGAAGGTTGAATATCGACAGAGTGACGTCGAAATTCTCGCTCACATTGGAACGGATCGACAGATCGAAATAGCTCGCATCGTCGATCGCGCGGAATCGCTCCAGAATGCCCGGCGTCGGATCGATCGGTTCGAAGATCACGTTGTCGATCCAGCGGTAGAGCAGCGAGATATCGACAAGATCGTCGATGCTGACCGTGGTCCGCAAATTGATCGTCCATTCCGGTTGGATCGGCAGGCAGTTGCCGCTGAAAAAGCCGGTACATTCGCGATTGATAGCCGTCGGACTCGCCTGGAACAGCTGCTCGTCGGTCCAGTTGCCATTGAGGTCGAAATTCAGCGAACCGAAGCTTACCGGATGGGTATAGGTAATTCTGAAATCCACGCCGCTCGTCTCGAGCGTGCCCTGGTTGGTAAGACCGAGGAACAAGCCGGGCGTATCCGGACCGCCGCTCAGTCCGCCATTCAACGGATTGCGGAAAATCTGGTTGCAAGCGGACGGATCGGTTCCATTGCCGTCATTGTTCGGACCGAAACAGGGTACGAGAATGTCGCCCGGATTCGGGGTCGTGATCGCATCGCTCACCTTGATGTTGTAATAGTCGATCGAGACAATCAGGCCCGGAACTTGCGGTGGGGTGGCGACGAGACCGATCGTGAAGGAGTCAGCCGTCTCGACATCGAGGTTCGGGTTACCGCCACTGGTGGCATTGGCCTGCGCGGCGTTCGGAGCCGGGATACGCCCGATCGTATTGGAAGGCGCGCCCTGAGCAATGCAGATCGCCGTCAAGGTCGCATTGCCGACCGGATTGCCAAGTTGGCATGGATCAGTAGTCAGCCCGGTCAGACCGATCGACTGCGGGAGGAAAAGCTCGCCGATATTGGGCGAGCGTACCGAACGCTGGAAGATGCCGCGGAAACGGAACCCTTCGAACGGCTCCCAACTGCCGCCCGCTTTCCAGGTGACGCTGGTGCCGGTGTTGGAGTAATCCGACACACGGATACCGCCTTCGACCTGGAGACTGTAGAAGCCAGGCACATCTTCGAGGATCGGAACGATCAGCTCGGCAAAGCCTTCGATCACGTCATAGGTGCCGGCGAACGAAGGAGCCGGTGCGCCATTGCCGAGAATTTCACCTTGGGTCGAGTTCGGCACGTCGGCGGTGCGGGTCGCGTTGTATTCTCTATATTCGACGCCCACAGCAAAACCGATCGGCGTTTCTGTAAAGAAGCCGGTTTCGCCGAAGGTACCGTTGAGCGACCCGGTTGCCGTGGCCAGAGTTACCGAATCTCCCAATAGCGTCGCAACGTCCGAGAATGCGACGTAGCGCGGGTCGATATTGGTACCGACCCCGCCGCCGAACAGGTTCAACGGGAAGCAACCATTAGACGGGTCTTCGCAGGTCGTCGGGCTGGTCGCCAGCAGGGCCTGTTCGACGCGCGAGCGCAGACCGTTGCCGCGCAGCGCCGTCGCCAGATCGACCTCACCATAGCTCGCCCCGACATCATAGCTGATCGTATCGCTGATATCACCACGAACGCCCGCCCAGAGTTGGAACTGGTTCGAAGTGCGCGAGGAACGGCGCGGCCCCTGTTCGACCAGACGGCGATTGACCGTTACCGGCACCGCGACGAAATTCGGATCGCTGGAGTCGGTTGCGGTACGCGCTGCCGTGCAGGTTGCCGGATCGACTGGTACGGTCGCGTTGGCGCAAATTTGCTGGGCGAGCGTGTCATTGAGGAACGGGTTGTTCAACGGAATCGCGAGACTGATTCCAAAGAGACCTGCCGGCGCCAGCTCAGCACGGACGTTGCTCTTCGTGAACATCGCACGCGAATATACTTCGATACCAGGCGTTACCTCGTAGCGAGCCGAGGCATAGGCATTGTAACGCGTCAGTGGGGTCTGGAAGAAGTTGAACGGTGCATAGTTGAACGAATTGAACGTCGGAACCAGTGTCTCGGTGTTCGGATCGAGCTGCAACCCATCGATTCTCGTCGGAACCGTCGTGCCGGAACCGCCGATAAGGCCCGTTGTGGCACCAAGTGCGCCCTGCGAGATCAAGCGGTTGGCCTGCAGGATGCTGTCAACCTCCTGATAGCCGATGCTCAAAACCGCGTTACCGCGACCGTCATCGAAGTTGGCACCGAGAGTGAGGTCGCCACGAATGCGTTCGCCATCGCCACGCTCTGTGATGCCGAAAGTCGCTGCCGCTTCCAGGCCCTCGAAGTCGCGGCGCGTCACAAAGTTCGCGACACCCGCAATAGCGTCGGCTCCGTAAACCGAAGCCGCGCCGCCGGTCACAATCTCGACACGCTCAACAAGCGCAACGGGTATGATGTTAAGGTCGGTTTGGCTGAACGGAGTAGAGGGCACGAGGCGCGTGCCATCGAGCAGGACTAGATTTCGTACCGTACCCAAGCCACGCAGATTCAGCGTGGCGATACCCGTCGCGCCATTGTTCGTCGTGCTGCTCGTGCCCGGAATAACACCCGGCAGTTCGGAGAGCAGGTCTTCGGCGTTGGTCGCCTGGCGATAATCGATCTCGTCCTGGCCGACGACCTGGATCGGGCTCGACTGTTCGAGGTTAGGGTTCGTAATGCGCGAACCGGTGACGACGATAGCCGGCTGACTGTTGGCGCCGGCGGCCGCCAGCTCGTCGCTGCTCTGCGCAAGGGCGGGCGTTGTCACCACGCCGAATGCCGCGCTTCCCATAAACAAACTGCGAAGAGCCTGCTTACGCGCCGAATTTGCCATCGTGTCTTCCTTATAAGTCATTGAAAATAAACCTTCCCCAGTGGAGGGCCGCAGCAGGCGACTCAAACGGTCTGTCGGATGTGGCCGTTTGTGCCTGTGTCATTGCCCCTCGGTTGTTGCTCAGCGCCGACCAAACGCGATGGGCGCCTCAGGAAGCAGGCTTATGCAATCGACATTTGCACCACTCAACCGAAATATAGTTCGAGTCGAACTTTAATATGTCGCTGTGGCAAAGGAACCACACATACTCCTGTATGTACTGCATTGATTTTTATTGATTATTGGAAAACTTTCCAAGTTCGCCGAGAATCCGGGTGGATTTTGTAGTTCGTGACATACTATATAGTTCGAAACGCACCTTAACGGAGAGGTTGCATGGCTGCACGAGCAAGACCTTCAAATGGTTCGGTGATTGACTGGCGAAAGCGGCGGCAGGAGATTGCCGACAGGGCGCTTCCCCTCTTCCTCGCAAGGCCGTGGGCAAATGTAACCGTGGAGGATATCGCGGCGGAAACCGGCCTGTCGTTCTGGCAGATTTATTACTCGTTCGACGGACAGGAGGATGTGTACCGGACCTCTGTGACGCGGCTGTTCGACCGTTTGGCGAAAAGGGTCGCCGACCGGCCGGAGCCTGGCAAAACCGTTCTGGAAACGGTCAGGAAACATGTCGATTTCACGGCCGGTATCCTGCGGGACCGGAGCTATCGGCAGATCCTCTATCTGCGGATCAGGGACGAACCGATGGAACCGTGGCTGAGTATCCAATATCGCAAGAAGATTGCTGTTCCGCTCATCAGGAACGTGAAATCAGCGGTATCCGAGGCTGGCAATCGGCAGGGGCTCTCCATCGCAGTCGACGATGAATGCTGCCGACAGATGCTGGCTTCGCTGGAGGCCCGGATTGCCTTTCCATCCCTGCTGCATAGCGAGGAAATCGACACTCAATCGAGCGACCGGGCGGTCGATTCATCGGCCAGAACATTGTGGGCAGCGACGTATAATCTCGACGAACCCATGCCGTTGTCCGCATGAACCATGACGAGGCAATAACGGAATTTTCCTTCTTGGCTGGCTATTTGTCCGTACAACACATAAGCTTGGGGATGGCCCGATAACCGGAATACCGCGGGCACACTGGCGGAGGCATATCGCCGCGCTGCGGAAACGCAGTAACGAAAATAAAACGTGGAAATAGACATGACCAAGCCTATTCCCGCCCTACGGGGCTCTGCCTATCGCTATTTTGACGAAGAAGCACTTCCATCGCTTAGCGACTATGTGAAAATCGAAAACATCTCTCCGGCGTTCGACCCGCGGGGCGAAACGGTTTCGGAAACGCATGTGGCCGTGCGCCATCTCCGGCAATGGGCCCGCACCCATACACCGCCCGGCACCAAGATCAGCAAACTGTCCCGCGTCGAGAACGCGCCGATGCTCGTCATCGACATCCCGGGCACGGCGGACGGCGATGTCCTGCTTTTCGGACATCTCGACAAATTCCCGGCGGCGCCGGACTGGGACGAAGGCCTGGGTTCATACAAACCCGTGATACGGGATCAGAAACTGTATGGCCGGGCAACATCCGATGGCGGTTTTGCACCCTATTCCTATCTGTCGGCGATCGGGGCGCTCGCCGAACTGGATATCCCCTATCCGCGCTGCCTGATCGCGGTGGAAACGAGCTCCAAGAGCCACGGGATCCATCTGGCGCGATACTTCGTTGACCTGCGCGCATTGTGCGAAAAACCGGATCTCATCATATCGCTCGATGCCGGTTGCGGCGATTATGAGCGACTCTGGTACACCACCGGATATCGCGGGCTGATCGAGGGCCATCTTTCGGTGAAGATGCTCGAGAAAATCGCCCATTCCAGCAATTCCGGCCTCGCGCCGTCAGCTCTCGGCATCGCCTTTGAACTGCTAGGCAGGGTGTGCGATTTATCGAGCGGCCATATGAAGCTCGACAGCTTGGCAGCCAGACGACCCCTGCACATGACGACCGGCGGAGCGGAAACCGATGCCGTCGCCGGGCGGTTCTTTCTCGATCGCGCCGAGATCGGGCGACACGTCCCGGGAATCACCGACGATCCGGAGGCCGCCGCCATGCTCCCGGTATGGAATGCCTCGCTGAACATCGCCGGTATTCAGGGACTGTCATCATCCGATCTTACCGGCGGGGTCCTGCCGGCCGAGGTGATCCTCAAGATCGCGGTGCGCACGCCGCCGGACTGCGACTGCCCGGCGGCGATATCGGAGCTGGAAGAGGCGCTGGTCGAACGGCCGCCATATAACGCCGCCGTCGATTTTTCGCCGTCCAACATGTTGCCGGGTTGGCACCCGGGCGAGCTCCCGGCATGGCTGAAGAGAAGCGTCAATACAGCATCGGCCGAGTTTTTCGGCAAAGAGGCAACCGGCTGGGCGATCGGCGGCGCCTATCCGGAGATCGAGATAATCGCGCAGGAGTTCGAAGACGCACCCATCCTGATGACGGGCGTGATGGGCCCGGACGCCAATTTCCATGTCGCCGATGAATCGCTGGACCTTCCCGCAGCGCGGAGCATGACGGCATCGATCGCCCGGATCCTCGCCGACCTGGTGATGCCCGGACCGCCGTCGGGAATTGGTGTAGAATCGCTTGAAACGGTCGCAGAGAATCCGATCTGAACGCCGATCGCTGGCTATTTTATATGGCAGGCCATAAGGATTCCGGCGGCTCGAAAACACAATGACAGGAGCCGTTTCGGCGGAAAGATCCCGCAACGCCTTGCCGACGATGCGACGAAAATGACGAACGTGGAAATGGACATGACCGACCCTGTTCCCGACCTCTACACCTCCGTTTGCCGGATTTTCGACGAACAGGCGCTGCCCTCGCTCAGCGAATTCGTCAAAATCGAAAATCTGTCGCCGGCGTTCGATACCGAGGCAGATTCGGTCGCCGAGGCGCATAACGCCCTGCAGCATTTTTCGGACTGGGCCAGCGACCACGCTCCCAAGGGCACGCAAATCAGCAAGCTGGTTCGCGTCCAGAACGCGCCCATGCTGATCGTCGACATCCCCGGAACGGTTGACGGAACGATCCTGTGTTTCGGGCACCTCGACAAATATCCCGCCGGCGATGGCTGGAACGAGGGGTTCTCCGCCTACACACCCGTCCTGCGCGACCGGAAACTCTATGGCAGAGGCACGGTCGATGGCGGCTTCGCGCCCTATTGTTACGTCTCCGCGGCCATGGCGCTCGCGGAGTTGGGAGTGCCGCGTCCACGATGCCTGATCGCCGTGGAGATGAGCTATGAAAGCCACGGCATTCACCTGGCCCGGTATTTCCCGGACCTGCGCTCGCTATGCGACAAACCCGATCTCATCATATCGCTGGATGCGATTTGCGCCGACTATGAAAGGCTTTGGTATTCGACAGGGTATCGCGGCGTGATCGAAGGCCATCTCACAGTGGAGATGCTGGACAAGCCGGCGCATTCGGGCGCTGTGGGCATGGCGCCATCGGCGCTGGGGATCGCGTTCGACTTGCTCGGCCGTATCGCCGATCTGCCGAGCGGACTGATAACGCTCGAAAGCCTCAAGCCCAGGAACCGTACCGAACATGTCACGACGGAAGGCCGCGAAACCGACGCCATAGCCGGCCGCTATTTCCTCGCGGCGGCGGGAGTCACGCGGGACGTGCCGGGGATCACGGACAGCCCGGAGAATGCAGCCGTGCTGCCCGTTTGGAACGCCTCTCTCGCGGTGGCCGGAATTGAGGGACTGTCCGCGCCCGGCCTGACAGGCGGTGTTCTGCCGTCGGCCGTAACGCTCAAAATCGGGGTGAGAACCCCGCCCGGAGTCGATTGCGCGGCGGCGGCCACGGACCTCGAACAGGCGCTCGTCGGGAGCCCGCCCTATAATGCGACGGTCGATTTCTCGCCGACCAACATGCTGCCGGGTTGGTATCCCGATCCGCTGCCCGAATGGCTGACCGCGAGTGCCCGCGCGGCGTCCACCGAATTTTTCGGCAACCCCGCCGTCGGATGGTTTATCGGCGGCGCCTATCCGGAGATCGAAATCATCGCGCAGGAGTTTGCCGACACGCCGATGCTCGTGAGCGGCATCATGGGGCCGGACGCCAACTTTCACGTCGCCAATGAAGCGCTCGATCTGCCCGCTGCGCGGAAGATGACCGCATCCATCGCGCAAATCCTCGCCGATCTTCCGGCGCGGGACTGACAGCCGAGGCGCGACCGACCGACCGGAAACGAGAGGCTATAACTGCCGCAAGGCGCGTGCGGGGCGCACGGACATGAGCGGCAGTGCGCTGATCAAGCCGATCCCCAATGTCAGCAACGTGCCTGCCGCCAACGTGCCCAGAACCACGAACCAGTCGGGCGTCCAGGTGAACTCGAAAATCTGCACGATGACGCTCCATCCCGCGAGCAGGCCCAGCGCCAAGGCGACGAAGGCGAGCACGGCTGCGAGCAGCGCATATTCGATGGCCTGTGTCAGCAAAATCTGGCCGCGCGTCGCGCCGAGCGTGCGCATGATAACGCTGTCATAGCTGCGCGCCTGGTTCGATGCCGCGATGGCGCCGATCAGGACGGCGATACCCGCGATGATCGACACGGTAGCCGCCGCGATGATCGCCGCCGCCATCTGCCCCAGAAGCGCCGTGACCTGTCCGATGACCTCGCGGACTTCGATGATCGACACCGAGGGAAAGGCGGAAAGGATGTCGCGCGACAGGACCGCTTCGTCCCCGCCGTCGAGCGATATGGTCGAGGCCAGCGTATGCGGAGCGTCGCGCAGCGTGCTCGGCGACATGACCATGATATAGTTGAAGCCCATCGTATCCCAGTTCACCTCGCGCAGCGAGGCGATCTCGGTCTCGATCTCGCGGCCCAGAACGCTGACGACCATCGTATCGCCGAGCCCCACATCCATCACCCGTGCGGCCTCCTCGTCGAGCGAGACCAGCGGCGGGCCGTCATAATCGGCCGGCCACCATTCGCCGTCGGTCAGCTCGCTCCCCTCGGGAAGGACATCGCTATAGGTCACGCCGCGTTCGCCGCGGAGGAACCAGGCGCCATCGGGCAGTCCATCGAGATCGGCAACCCGTTGCCCGCCATATTCGACGATCGTCCCCCGCAGTGTCGGCACCAGATTGATCTGGGTATCGCCGTCCTGATCGCCGACAATGCGGCGGAACTGGCCTTCCTCGGCGACCGGTATGTCGAGTACGAACAGGTCCGGCGCGCGTTCGGGCACGGTGTTGCGGATTTCGGATGTCAGGCTGGTCTGGATCGCTGCCAGGGTGACGAACAGCGTCAGCGCCAGGCCGAGCGCGATGACGATGGCCGGCGCCTGCGAACCGGGCCGGTGCAGATTGGTCACGGCCAGGCGCAATATCGGACTGCGCGGGCGCGGCAATCGCTTGGCCAGGAAGCGCACACCCCAGCCGAGCGCATAAAGAAAGAGCAGAGCGCCGCCCGTCGCGCCGAGCACCACGGCGGAAAACATCGTTTCACGCGCGCTCAGCAAGGCGATCGCGACAATCGCCCCCGCCGCGAGCGCAACGCGGAGGAGCGTCTTTGCGTCCACCGCCGCATGGCGTTCGACAAGGCTGCGGAAAAGCGCCGCGGCGGGCTCCGTCCGCGCCCGCGCGAGAGGCGGCAGCACGAACATGGTCGCGATGAGCAGTCCATAGGCCGCGGCGATGGCCAGCGGCGCGGGATGCAAGGATATGCCAGGCGCGACTGGCAACAGGTCGCCAAGCGCCGTGACGATCAGCGGTGTCGCGAGCGCGCCCACGGCCAGCCCGCATATGATGGCAAACAGCGAAACGATTCCGATCTGCACCGCATAGATGCGCGCGATATCGGCCGAGGTCGCTCCGAGGATCTTGAGCGTCGCGATGCCCGCGCGCTTGCGCCCGAGATAGGATGCCACGCCGTTGCCGACGCCGATCCCGGCGATGATTAGCGCGGTCAGCCCGATCAGCGACAGGAACTGCCCCATCCGTTCGAAAAAGCGGAACGCACCGGGCGACGCGCGGTCGCGATCCTTGAATTCCCATCCGGCCGACGGGAAGCGGTCCTGGAGATCATCGACCGCCGCTGCCGGATCGGCACCGGGCGCTAGCCGGATACGGTATTTGCTTTCATAGAGGCTGCCCGGCTGGATCAGGCCGGTACGTCTGAGGCCCTCGATGGACGTGATGGCGACCGGGCCAAGCGTGAACCCCTCGCCGACACGGTCCGGCTCGTCGGCGATCACGTCGCGGATCGTGAAGGTTGCGGTCCCGTAGCGCAGCGATTCCCCCGGTTCGATCTGCAGACGGTCGGAAAGCGATTGGCCGATCACGATCTCGCTAGCCGCTAGCGGTTCGTCCAGAAGGCCGCCCTCGAGCACGAACTCGCCATAGAGCGGATAGGCATTGTCGACGCCCTTGAGTTCGCTCAACACGGCCTGCGGTCCGTCCGCCGACGGATCGGTATCGGTCAGCTGCGCCATCGCGCGCATCCGGATGGTCTCGCTCAGCTCTCCCGCCTCGCGCATCGCCGCCAGTTCGTCGCTTTCCGCCTCCCGCTGGGTCATCGCGATCTCGACATCGCCACCGAGCATCGTCTGACCTCGGGCCGAAAGCTCCCCGGTGATCGACGCCGTCAGGCTGCCGATCGCCGCGAGCGTCGCGACGCCGAGAAACAGGCAGATGAAGAGCAATCGAAGGCCCCGAAAGCCGCCGCTCAGGTCCCGCCAGGCGATCTTCGCGCTTGCTACCCAGCCGAGCGGTTTCATGGCCGGCTGTCCGAAACGATCCGGCCGTCCTTCATCTCGACGATCCGGTCGCAGCGCTGCGCCAGGCTGACGTCATGGGTAATGATCACCAGGGTAGAGTCCGCTGCCGCCTTGCGTTCGAACAGCACGTCGATGATCGAGCCCCCGGTCGCCGCATCGAGATTGCCCGTCGGCTCGTCGGCGAAGACGATGCTCGGGCCGGGTGCGAGCGCGCGGGCGATCGCGACGCGCTGCTGCTCGCCGCCGGAAAGCTGGGTCGGATAATGGCCGAGCCGATGCCCGATCCCGACCGCCGTCAGTTCCGCCGTCGCGACGTCGAAGGGATCGTCGATTCCGGCCAGTTCGAGCGGCACCGCGACATTTTCGAGCGCCGTCATCGTCGGCAGCAGGTGGAAGGATTGCAGCACAATGCCGATCCGGCCGCGCCGGGCGCGTGCAAGTCCGTCTTCGTCCAGCGCAGTGAAATCGACACCGGCAACCTCCACCGTCCCACCGCTGGCCCGTTCGAGGCCGGACAGGATAGCCATCAAAGAGGATTTGCCCGAGCCCGACGGCCCGAGAATGGCCAGGCTTTCGCCCGACCCGATTTCGAGATCGATACCGCGCAGGATATCGACCGGCGCGGCCTGGGTGCCGAGCGACAGGGTGACATCGCTGGCACGGATTGCGATAGCGGTATCGCTGTCGGTTTCTGACATGTGGAAAGGACAATCCTTGACCGTGAGACTCTCCCTCTATGCCGCATTGCTGCTTGTTGTCCAACCGCTTGCCGGGTGCGCGAATGACGGTGGCAGTACGGACTCGGCCGTTGATCGAAATGTCGAAGATGAAGCGGACACGGCGACGGCGAGCCAGGCCGACTACGACCATCTGATCGTCGCGTTCGGCGACAGCCTCTACGCCGGATATGGCCTCAACCAGGACGAAGGCTTTGCACCGGAGCTGGAGAACGCGCTCCGCGACAGCGGCCTGTCGGTGCGCGTCGTGAATGCCGGCGTGTCAGGCGACACGACGGCGGCGGGCCGGCAGCGCCTGGCCTTCACGCTCGACGGTCTCGATGCCAAGCCGGACCTCGTCATCGTCGGTCTCGGCGGCAACGACATGCTGCGCGGGATTAGCCCGGACCAGACCCGCGCCAATCTCGCCGCGATCCTCGAAGATCTCGACAGTCGGGACATCGGCGCGATGCTGACCGGCATGGTGGCGGCGCCCAATCTGGGCCAGGATTATGGGAGCGAATTCAATCCGATCTACCCCGATCTTGCCGAACAGTTCGATGTCCCGCTCTACCCCTTCTTCCTTGACGGGGTCATCCAGCAGCCCGGCCTGATGCTGCCCGACGGCATCCATCCCAATGCGAACGGTATCGATGCGATCGTCGCGCGCGTGGAGCCGCTGGTGGGGTCGGAAATCGCGCGCCGGTAACCGGGAAGAATCCGCCTGCGCCGCATCCTCGGTCGCTCTTCTTCGGTTCTTCAAATGCTGCTTGGTTAAACGACATCTGGTTCTGCAGCGTCACGCCAACCAGAAACGGCGGACCCGTCCGGCAAGATGTAAAGGTAAGGCTCGCACCGTTGAAGACCCGCCGGTCCGCCCGGCCGGAAAACGGATTATCGGCAACGCGTGCAAACGGCCATGCACATACGCATGGCCGCGGTCGGTCGGCGAAAAGCAGGCCTTGGCTGACAGCTCAGGCTGCCGCTGACAGCTCAGGCTGCCGCTGACAGCGAAACATGCCGTTTCATGTGGTGGTCGACATTTCCGAATTCGGAATCGAAGATGGTCAGCCGCTTGAAATAATGGCCGATTGCGAGCTCGTCGGTCATCCCCATGCCGCCATGGATCTGGACCGCCTCCTGCCCGATATGATGGGCCGCCTGGCCGACCCGTACCTTGGCGCTCGCGACGGCGCGTTTGCGCTCCTGCTCCTCATCGTCGAGCCTGAGCGTCGCGAGATACGTCATGGAGACCGATTGCTCATACTCCATGAACATGTCGACCATGCGATGCTGCAGCACCTGGAAGCTGCCGATTGCGGCGCCGAACTGCTTGCGCTGGCGCGAATATTCGACCGTCATGTCATGCGCGACCTTCATCGCGCCGCAGGCTTCGGCGCATTGCGCCGCGATCGCTTCGTCAACGACGCGTTCAATCAAAGGCAGGGCTGTGCCCTCCTCTCCGATCAAGGAATCGGCCGGCACCGCGACATTCTCGAAATAGACTTCCGATGCCCGCCGGCCGTCGACGGTCGGATAGTCGCGCGTCGTCACGCCATCGGCATCCTTGGGCACGTTGAAGACGGAAATACCCTCCCGGTCGCGCCGGTCGCCGCTCGTCCGGGCCGTCACTATCAGGTGCGATGCCCAGGGCGCACCGATCACGACCGCCTTGTGCCCGCTGAGGAGATAGCCATCCCCATTGCGCTTGGCCGTCGTTTCGAGATCGGCGAGATCGTAGCGGCCGCGCGGTTCGGCATAGGCGAAGGCGAAAACCCGGCTGCCGTCGATAATGCCGGCGAGATGGTCTGCCTTCTGCGCGTCGCTGCCCGCATGTTTGAGAAAACCGCCGGCACAGACGACGGTTGACACGAACGGCTCGACGACCAGGCCTTTTCCGAACTCCTCCATCACGATCAGCGAATCGACCGCGCTGCCGCCAAACCCGCCGTCCGCCTCGGAGAAAGGCATGCCGAGCAGCCCGAGCTCGGCAAGCTGCGCCCAGATTTCCGGGCGCCAGCCGCTTTCGCTTTCCACAACCGAGCGGCGCGTATCGAAATCATATTGCTCGCGCACCAGCCGGGCGAGGCTGTCGCGTACCATTCCCTGTTCTTCGGTGAAGTTGAAATCCACAAATGCTCTCCCGGGGCTCCGGCCTAAAGGCCGAGAATCATTTTCGTGATGATGTTGCGCTGAATCTCGTTCGACCCGCCATAGATCGAGGTTTTCCGCATGTTGAAATAGGTCGCCGCCGAGTGCTGCGCATAGTCCGGTCCGATCGGATATTCGTTCGAACCGGCATCCGCGACGGCGCGGTAATAGGGCGTGCCGTAATGGCCGACGGCCTCGAGCGTGAGCTCGGTCAGCCGTTGCTGGATTTCGGTGCCCTTGATCTTGAGGATCGAGCTTTCCGGACCCGGCCCGCGTCCGGCCTGTTCGCCGGCCAAGGTCCTGAGCTCGGTAATCTCGAGCGCGGCCAGATCGATTTCGAGCTGGCTGACCTTGCGGGCGAAATCGAAATCGCTGATCAGCGGTTCGCCGTCCAGCGTCTCGGTCTTCGCGATCTCGCGCAACTGTTCCACGCCCCGCTTCGACCGCGCGACGCCAGCGATCCCGGATCGCTCGTGCGCGAGCAGGAATTTGGCGTAGGTCCAACCCTTATTCTCTTCGCCGACAAGATTGTCGACCGGCACTCGGACGTCAGTCAGCCAAGTCTCGTTGACCTCGTAGCCGCCGTCAATCAGCTTGATCGGCCGGACCTCGATGCCCGGCGTCTTCATGTCGACAAGGATGAAGCTGATGCCTTCTTGCGGGCGCGCGGCATCGGGATCGGTCCGGCACAGAAAAAAGCCCCAATCGGCATATTGCGCCAGGGTCGTCCACGTCTTCTGGCCGTTGATCACGTAATGATCGCCGTCGCGCACGGCGGTCGTCTTGAGCGACGCCAGGTCCGAACCGGCGCCGGGCTCCGAATAGCCCTGGCACCACCACACGTCGCCGCTGCGGATGCCGGGCAGATGCTGTTCCTTCAGCGCGTCGCTGCCGAAGCTGTAAATGACCGGGGCGACCATCGACACGCCGAACGGCAGTGGCATGATCGCGTTGACCCGCGCATTCTCCTCCGACCAGATATAGCGCTGCGTCGGCGTCCAGCCCGCGCCGCCATATTCGACCGGCCAGGCGGGAACCGACCACCCCTTCTCGCCGAGAATCTTGTGCCAGGCGAGCATGTCCTCGCGACCGAGGTCCTCGCGCAATCCGATATTGCGGAGATGGTCGGGATAATTCTCTTCGATGAAGGCGCGCACTTCGTCGCGAAACGCCAGCTCTTCGGGGCTGAATTCCAGATTCATCGGGCAGCTCTCCTCGCTTTGAAACCGAACCGTTGCAGGAAACAACCTACTCACTGACGTGGGAAGACCGGGACAGTCAAGCCGATACAGGATATTCGGACGTCATTTGGCGGTTCGTTCCACTGCCATATCGTCTCTTCATATAGCGGGTTCGGACGAGGAAAGCCCCGAACCGGTTTGACGATCGGGGGACGACCGCTATTCTCGCTGTACATGGTATTTACCGAACATCCTCTGCGGCGCGGACTCGTCCGTGAAATGCATATGCGCCGGTTCGCGGCTGTTCCGGCACCCTGCGAAATCGTTCAGATGGTCTGGGTGATCAGCGAGGAGCAGCGGGCGCAGGAGGATCGCATGCTGCGCTCCGCGCCCGACGGGATGGATTTCGCGATCGATGCCGAATCGCGCCACGTCAGCTCATCCACCAATTCCGGATCCCTGTTCATCTGGGAACAGCACACCGAGGCGTCGACAATCACGGCAATCATCGAGCCGCAAGCGCGGACCGGCCAGCAGAGGCTCGTCGACTGGATGGAGAACTGGCCCGGTGGGGTCGTGCGCGCGACACGGATATTTGTCGAACCGAGCGAAACGGATGCCGAACGCAAACTGGACGATATGGCGTTCTCGCGGGACGATCTCGTGTCCTGCCACATCAACGAGAGCGTCCGGCTCTGGTCCGATTTCGAACTTCACGAAGGCTATGGCCGGACGCTTATAGCCGCGGGAACGGCACCGCCGCGCGACCTCGGACGGATCGTCCAAAGGCTGCAGGAACTCGGCAATTATCGAAACATGGCGCTGCTTGGCTTCCCGCTCGTGCGGGAATATGGGCCGCGGCTGGACCGGCTCGAGCGCCAGCTCGCCGAATATGCGCAAACTCTCGACGACGAAGTGGATAGTGATGACGAAGCTTTGCTCG
Source organism: Parasphingopyxis algicola (assembly GCF_013378075.1). Lineage (GTDB taxonomy): Bacteria > Pseudomonadota > Alphaproteobacteria > Sphingomonadales > Sphingomonadaceae > Parasphingopyxis > Parasphingopyxis algicola. Next base: position 1,368,666 of record NZ_CP051131.1, read on the forward strand.
ACCGGTTAACCCGCCTCTCGTCCGAAATGGCTGTGATCCGGGTCGAGACAGGCTTCCGGCTGGGCGCGACGCGCGCCTATGCCGATATCGCCGCAGATCGGCTGGAAAAGCTCGGTATACAGCCCATCAAGGGCTTTCAAAGCCTGACCGATTTCACCGAACGGCGGCTGCTTCCGGCGGTGCGGACATGCGAATCGTTCGAGGCGCGGCTCAATGGTCTGTCCGAACGCGCCGATGGTGTGATCGCGCTGCTCAACACGCGGATCGATACGCGGATCAAGGCCCAGAACCGCGATCTGCTGTCTTCGATGGAGAGCAGTCTCGGCATTCAGTTGCGGCTCCAGCACTTGATCGAGGGCCTCTCGGTAATCGCGGCGACCTATTATGCGGTCGGACTGGTCGCCTATCTGATGAAGGGTGCGGACGCTTTCGGCGATGGCTTCGGCGCCGATTTCGCCGTCGCGCTGCTCGTCTTTCCCGTCATGCTCGCCATTTACCTCTTCGTCCGCCACCAGCGCGTGCGGATATTGAAGACGAGGGACAACAACAATTCGCGTGCCAATCGAGGCACGCGTGAAACCAAGCGCGCCGAGAAGCGTTGAGCTTGACAGAAAATGTTCCTAAACCCCTGTTTGAGTGTCTTCGGAAAAAGGAAGCGATATGAGGAAAATGCACAATTTACTCGGCGCGGTAGCAGCAATGGGCCTTGTCGCCACAGCAGCCTGTTCCGGAGGCAGCGAGGGACCGCCGCCGTCGGCCGACAGCGAAGAGGCCGATGCAGCGGCTGAAGAAGCCGAAGCGCCCGATGCGCCTACGCCCGATTCGACGGATACGCTCGACGGTACGGTGTTTGCCGATTTCACCGGGGACACGACGGCCGGCGAGGCGGTGTTCGCCCAATGCCGGACCTGCCATGTGGTCGATCCGGGCGTGAACCGCACCGGCCCGTCGTTGCACAATATCGTCGGCCGGGAAGCCGGTCAGGTCGAAGGCTTCAACTATACCGATGCCAATGCGAACAGCGGCATCACCTGGACGCCTGAAAAACTGTTCCAATATCTCGAAAATCCGCATCGGGTGATTCCGGGTACGCGGATGGCCTTTGCCGGCCTGTCCGAAGCGCAGGACCGGGCGGACCTTATCGCCTTCCTGCAAACGCACAGCGAATAGCTAACGCCGCAAGTAAACAGGCCCGCCACCGGTAGATGCCGATGGCGGGCCTTTCTTGCGTCAGGCGGCCACCGCCCGGCGCGCCAGTTCGCATTCCGACCAGATTTCCGTCAGCGCTTCGATCAGCTTGTCGATATCGGCGTCGCTGTGGACCGGCGATGGCGTAATCCGCAGCCGCTCGGTGCCCTTGGGCACGGTCGGATAGTTGATCGGCTGCACATAGATGCCGTGATTGTCCATCAGCCAGTCGCTGATCCGCTTGCACTTGTGCGGATCGCCGACCATTACCGGGATGATATGGCTCGGATTGTCGAGATGCGGAATCCCGAGGCAGTTGAGCTTGTGCCGAACCTTGGCGACCCGCTCCTGATGACGCTGGCGTTCGAAAGGGCTGTCTTTCAGATGCTTGATGCTCGCACAGGCGCCCGCCGCCAATGCCGGCGGCAGCGCGGTCGTGAAAATGAAGCCCGACGCGAAGCTGCGGACGAAATCGCAGAGCGCCGCCGAGGCCGCGATATAGCCGCCCATCACGCCGAACGCCTTGCCGAGCGTCCCCTCGATCACCGTGATCCGGTCCATCAGCCCTTCGCGTTCGGCGATGCCGCCGCCGCGCGGACCGTAGAGCCCCACCGCATGGACCTCGTCGATATAGCTCATCGCGCCATGGGCTTCGCAAACATCGAGAATCTCGGCGATCGGCGCGATATCGCCGTCCATCGAATAGACGCTCTCGAACGCGACGAGCTTGGGCCGGGCGGGGTCGATAGCGGCCAGCTTGCGATCGAGATCCTCCGGCGAATTATGCTCCCAGATGTGTTTTTCGGCCTTGCTGTGACGGATGCCTTCGATCATCGAGGCATGGTTGCCGGCATCGGACAGCACGGCGCAGCCGGGGAGCCGCGACGCCAGCGTGCCGAGTGCCGCCCAGTTCGAGACATAGCCCGAGGTGAACAGCAGCGCGGATTCCTTGTGATGCAGATCGGCCAGCTCCTTTTCGAGCAGCACATGATGATGGTTGGTGCCGGAGATATTGCGCGTGCCCCCTGCCCCGGCGCCGCACTGATCGAGCGTCGCATGCATCGCGTCAATCACCACGGGATGCTGGCCCATGCCGAGATAGTCGTTCGAGCACCAGACGGTCACATCGGTCGTCTCGTCGTCGACATAGCGGGTGGCATGCGGGAAGGCGCCGGCATGGCGTTCGATCTCGGTGAAGATACGGTAACGGCCTTCGTCGCGAACCCCGTCGAGCTCATCCTTGAAATATTGTTCATAGTCCATTGCAGACGCTCCCCTTAGATCTTCACTCTCTTGCCACGACCGGGCAGCGCCCAGCCCCACAGCGCGCCGTCGCGAAACGGCAGCGCCAAAAACAGATGTTCCAATGTTCCGAGTATCGCGAGCCCGAAAACGAGGCTCATACTGACCGCCGCGAAACTGTCCGCCGGCGCGGCGAATGCGCGCAGGCCCAGCCAGATGGCAAGCGCGCTGGTCGCCGCGAGCGCCAGCGCGAGCCAGGGCCGGAAACGGCGCGGCCCGAAATAGCTTTTCAGATAGCCAAGATGCGGCGGCAGAAGATCGACGCTCATATTCGGCACGCCGGCAAAAATGTTGAGCTTGGTGCTGAGCCGCATCACGAGCAGCAGGGCGAAGGCGATCGCTCCGGTCTGGTTGGGCGCGCCCCAGCTGAGGCCAACAAGAATGAGCGCCGTCACGACCAGCGCGATCTCGTGATAGATCAGGACATTGGCCGCATGGACGAAGCGCCGCCAGCCCGTCGCGTCCTCCGGACACGGACCGCGCCGCGGACCGGCCACGGCGCCCATCAGGAAACTCATCTCGTGCCATGCCCAGACCAGCAAGGCCCCGAGCAGCGCGACATAGGCCGCAGCGATGGTCGCAAACCGGGCGCTCACGACGATCGCGCCGAGCCCGACCATGCCGCCGAGCGCCGCCAGGGTCAGGCTGCGCGCAAAGGTCTCGCGCGGCCGGTTGTCGAGCCAGGCGACGAGCCCCGTGCTCACGAACCAGATCACCAGGGTCGCGAGCAGCGGCAGGATATGGCCGTAAAGGCTCACCATGCCGGCTGGAGCCTGATCGTGGACGGCAGCGCATTCCGCTTGGCGGGGAGACAATAGACCCGCGCGAGGGCGGCGCCGGCGGCCATCATATGGCCGAGCCGCTTGACCGATCCGATGACACCGCCCTGCTCCTTGGCCGCCTGCATCCCGCGCGCGGCGCGCAGCAGCCGGTCCATGCCGCGACGAAAGCGCGGATCGTCGGTATTGAGTTCGACCGGGAAGACCTGACGGCTGATCTGCGTGCATTTTTCGAAGACCGCATAGTCATAGTCGGTCGGATCGACGCCGAGCGCCTTGTGGAAGACTGGCCGGCCATGATCGCGGACATACATGGTCGCATAGACGGACAGCAGGAAGAAACGGATCCAGAGCTTGTTCGCGCCTTTCAGCAGCTTCGGATCGGCGCGCAGCAGCATCGCGAAGGCTTCGCCATGCCGGAACTCGTCATTGCACCATTCCTCGAACCAGTTGAAAATCGGATGGAAGCGGAGCTCGGGATGCTTGGCCAGCTGACGGTAGATCGTGATGTAGCGCGCGTACCCGATCTTCTCCGACAGATAGACGGCGTAGAAGATGAATTTCGGTTTGAAGAAGGTGTATTTCTTGGCCTTGGTCAGGAAGCTCAGATCGACGCCGATCCCGGCGTCCTTCAGCGTATCGTTGATGAAACCCGCATGGCGGCTTTCATCGCGCGCGAGCAGCTTGAACAGCTGTTTGACGTCCGGATTCTTCGTCCGCTTGGCGATCTCGGCGTAGAGAATGCAGCCGGAAAATTCCGAGGTCAGCGAGCTGACGAGAAAATCGATGAATTCGGCGCGCAGTTCCGGCTCCAGGCTCTCGATGATCCCGTCGAATTCCTCCGTGCGCTTGAAATGCCGCTTGTTGGGATCGCTGACCATTTCGGCGATCAACTCGTCCCATTCCTCGCGGACCAGCGAAACGTCGATCCTGTCGAGCGCGTCGAAATCGGTCGTGTAGAAGCGGGGGCTGAGCACCGTCTCCTGCTTCGCGATCTCCATCACATCGGCAATGGGTTCCACTTTCGCGTGCGCGTTCATCGCAACCTCCTCGGGGTAAAACTGACTTCATAAAGTTCGGCAAGATCGAAATAGCTGGCGAACCTGATCCAGGCGCGGGCCAGCGGCCTGGCGCGTTCGACCGTTGCCGTGCGCTCGAACACGGCGCTGCCGCCAAACGGAATGCTGATCGGATCGCCATGAACGCGCACCCTGTCGCCCGGCCCGATCGGCACATCGCCGTCCAGCTCGACATGGGCGTGGAAATACTCCTCGCTCTGCTCGACTTCGATCCGGCAGCCGGTGTCGAAGGAATGGCTGTGCAGCAGACCCATCAGGCGCCTCCACTTTCGAACAGTTGCATAAAGGTCCGCCGGTTGTCAGGACCGAAGGCACCGAGTTCGATCACCCGGCCGGTCGCGCTGTCGGTCAGCGACAAGGAACCGTCCTGCCACAGAGACAGAGCGAAGGGCGGTTGCTGACCGAACCCGTTCATCCGGCGCTCGCGTGCCAGTCCGCGCATGACGCCGCGAATGAATCCGCCGCCTTCGTCTCCATAAGTGGCGATCCGTTCCCCGGTCACGGCATCCTCGATCCGCACCGATCCGTCCGCCCGGTCGAGAAAGCGCAAGCTACGTTCCGAGACGAGCGCGACATCCGCCGCCGTTCGTTCGGCCACCGGAGACGCCGCCTGCGGAATGAAACCCAGCCGGGTCGCCGCGGTCAGCGCCAGCGCCAGCGCGATCAGCACCGCCGCCATGACGAGCGCGCCCTTGGGGACCGTGGGATCGTCATGCGCCAGGCTCATGCGGCGATCTCCTGCACGCCCGCGGGAACGGCTGCATCGCTCCGCTCCTCTGCCGGTCGTTCGATCTCGACGACGGCTGCAGACGCGCGGGCCAATTTGGCGGCAACGGCTTCGACATCGGGCAGCGCGCGGAGCATCGGCCGGGCGTCGGCGAACTTCCAGGGCCGGGCATGCGGCCAGAGCATCGCATAGCCGAGCCGGTGCGGGCCCTTCAGGGTCAGCGCGATATCGCCATGGCCGCCGCCGCGCTGGCTGAGGTCGGCGGACTCGATCAGCTGCAGCGGCAGGTTGATGCACTTGTTGAGTGCCACGCCAATGCGCAGGACGACGCGCCGGTTGGTGATCGTGTAAACCGTCGTCCGGGCGACGAGCCAGGCCAGCAGCATGAGCAGGCCGATCGCGAACAGCCCGGCAACCGCGGTCGCGACCGCGCCGCCGACGCTGCCGCTCGCAATCCCCAGGGCGGCGAGGAAAACAAAATAGACGCCGACGAGCCGGGTGCGGAAGGCCGTGCGCGCGAACACGAGCCAGTCGGGCGCGCCCTGCCAGATGATCTCCTCGCCTTCCGGCAGATAGCCCGGCAGGCCCCTTATCGGTTCATGGTCATATTCGCTCATACGATCGGCTCCTGCCGTTCAGGCGTGGCGTAGAGATAGCCGCCGCCGAAATAGGCCGCGACACGCTCTTCTTCGTAACGGGTGATCTCGCCGGGCGTCCCAAGCTGCGGCGCTGCTGCGAACTGGTCGGCGTTGAGCGCATCGATATGCACTTCGCCTTTCTTGCCCTTGACGATGCTCATCGGCATCGGCGCCAGAACCTTCGGCCCGGCGGTCGTGGCGATTTCGAGATAGCGGATGACATGCTCGGCGCGATCGACCCAGAGATCGCTCACCGCGCCGGCGACCTCGCCGTCCGCACCTTTGACGATCATACCGCGCGGATCGGCATCTTCCTTCGCGACCGTAATGCCCGATTCGGTGCCCATCGGTACGATGCGGGGACGGCCTTCGGCGTCGAGATCCGGCCAGCGGGACCGTTCGGCCCAGGCCGCCGGACCGATTCCGTCCGCCAGCGGATTGCCGGTCGGCGCGTAAGGCGCGCCTCCGGCCCGGAAGATCCGCTTCGCGGCAATATCGACCGGTTCTCGGCCCTCGGTCCGCGGAAGGGGCGCATCCACCGTTCCCTTGCCATGCGGCAGGTGGAAGGTCTTGGTCGACGCGGTATGCAACGGGCCGCCGACCGTTTCGACCCGCCCGGACAGTTCGTCCTCGAGCGGATAGCCCTCGCGCCGATCCTCGCGCCGCAGATAAAAGACCAATGCGATGAAGAAGAGCACAAAGGCGTAGAACATGAGTTCCGCCACATCGATCGTTCCTACCAAATTACCGTCTGTCATCGGTCTTTCCTCGCTCAGGTTGGAAATTCACTCAGTCCGAACTGCTTCGGCGCGCCGGGCGATACGCCCTGGCGGCTGCCGGCCAGCGGACCGAGCACGATAAGCATGCACAACAACAAGCCGATTTCGATGCAGTAGACGATGCCATAGCCGGTCGCGCGGCCCGCCAGGGTCGAGCCCAGCGCATCGGCGAGGGCAAGGCTCGTGACTATGTCTCTGATAACGCCGCCCAGAGCGATACCGAGGCCCGCCGCCGAAGCCTGGACCGCGCCCCAGGCGCCCAATGCCAGCCCGGTCGTTTCTTCGCGGGCGAGCGCCATCGCGGCGATCAGCGTTCCGACCGAGAACAACCCCACGCCAAAGCCGATCGCGCTCGCGCCGATATACAGCAGCCCGGCCGACCCCAGCGGCGCGGCGAAAATCACCAGCAGAAATGCTCCAATACCGGCTACCCCGCCCATGCCGGCGATCCGGAGTGGATCGGCGCCGTGGCCCAGCCAGCGTCCCGAAAGCGCAAAGCCGATCAACGTTCCAAGCGCCCACACCCCGGTCAAACCGGTCGTCGCGCCCACCGAAAGGCCCAGAATTTCGCCGCCATAGGGTTCGAGCAGCGCGTCCTGCATGCTGAACGCCGCCGCGCCGAAGCCGATGGCAAGCAGCAGCCGCTTCGTCCGCCCGACACCGACAAAGGCGTGCCAGACATCGGTGAAGACGGGACGATGACGATCGGGCGCCGTCGCCGCCTTGTCGCGCGCCTCCTGTTTCCAGAGCGCGGCGATATTGAGCAGCACGGTCAGAACCGCGGCGCCCTGGATGACCTGGACAAGCAGGGTCGCCGAGAAATCGGCAAGCAGCGTGCCGATCACCAGCGCGCTCAGCATCATCCCGACGAGCAGCATGACATAGAGCAGCGCAACGACGCGCGGGCGGCTCTCTTCGGGCGCAAGATCCGTTGCAAGGGCAAGACCCGCCGTTTGCGTGATATGCATGCCGGCACCGGTCAGCAGGAAGGCGAGCGCACTCGCCGACACGCCGATCGCGAAATCTTCCGGCCGCGACAGCAGCAACAGGGCGAAGGGCATGATTGCCAGCCCGCCGAACTGCAGCATCGTACCGCCCCAGATATAGGGCACCCGCCGCCAGCCGAGCAGCGAGCGATGGGTGTCCGACTTGTGCCCGATCAGCGCGCGGAACGGCGCGATCAGCAAGGGCAGTGCAATCAACAGGGCGATGATCCAGGTCGGCACGCCGAGTTCGACGACCATGACGCGGTTGAGCGTTCCGTTGAGCAGCACGACCGCCATGCCGACGCTGACCTGGAACAGCGCAAGCCGGAGCAGTCGGCCCAGCGGCAACTCCTTCGTTGCCGCATCGGCGAACGGGAGGAAGCGCGCTCCGAGCGACGCCCAAAATTGGGTCGAGGCAGGCAAGCGGTTCATCCAGCCTCCACCATCAAGGCGTGCGACGTATAAAAGCCGCTGGCCACCCGCTCGCCATGGGCAATATCATGACCGGGCAGCCGTTCGCTCAGTGCGCGCCGCAAACGGGTTTCGGACACCGGCTTGATCGCCGGAGAGCGATTGCCGCGCGGGAACAGCTTGCCGGCTGCGTGCATCGTCTGGAGCAGGGGCGAGCTGGGTGCGAAGGTGAAGGACACTGTCTGCGCGCGCTCGGCCATCGCGCCGGTCACACCGACAATATCGACCATCGGATAATGGATGAGCGAGTCCATCGCGACGACATGATCGAACCGGCCCAGCGCCGGATCGAGCAGATCGCCGACGCGCCAGTCGATGGCGAGCCGCTCCGGCGCGCGCTCGCGCGCAACCTCGATCAGCCCGTTCGAAACATCGATGGCGACGACATCGGCGCCGCGCCGCGCGGCCTCCACCGCCAGCGCGCCGGTACCGCAACCGGCATCGAGCAGCCGCCGGCCGCTCAAGTCTTCGGGCAGCCAGGAGAGCAAGGTCGCGCGCATCCGGTCGCGCCCGGCGCGAACGGTCGCGCGGATCCCGCTCACCGGTGCGTCCGACGTCAGATCGACCCAGGCCTTGCGCGCCGTGCTGTCGAAATAGGTGGTGAGGCGCGCGCGATAATTGCGATAGGCGATCGACCCCACACCGTTGGTGTCGAGCGCAGTCGAGACACGGGAAGCCTCGGCTGCGCTCGGCCGTGTCCCTCGACTACGCTCGGGATGTGCGGTGGTGGGGATGGCGCTGGCCATCATTCGAACCCCAGGAAATCGAAGATGTCGCGATCTTTCATCGGCGACGCTGTAAGCGGATCGACGCCGGCCCAGAGCATCGCGGCGAGACGGAGATATTCGTCGCGGGCGGCATCGACCTCGGGAGAGTCATCCATCTCGAACAGCGTGCACTTTTTCAGACGCGAGCGGCGGATCGCGTCCACATCCTGGAAATGGGCGAGCCGCTTCAGGCCCGTCGCCTCGGCAAAGCGATCGATCTCGTCCGTCGCCGCCGAGCGGTTGGCGACGCAGCCCGCCAGCCGCACATTGTAGTTCTTCGCTTTCGCGCCGATCGCCGCCATGATCCGGTTCATCGCGAAGATGCTGTCGAAATCGTTGGCCGCGACGACGAGCGCACGCTCGGCATGCTGGAGCGGCGCGGCGAACCCGCCGCAAACCACATCGCCGAGCACGTCGAAAATCACGACATCGGTATCTTCGAGCAGGTGATGCTGCTTCAGCAGCTTTACCGTCTGCCCGACCACATAGCCGCCGCAGCCCGTGCCCGCCGGCGGGCCGCCCGCTTCGACGCACATCACGCCGTTATAGCCTTCGAACATATAGTCCTCGGCGCGCAGCTCCTCGCTGTGAAACTCGACCGTTTCGAGCACGTCGATGACCGTCGGCATCAGCTTCTTGGTGAGCGTGAAGGTGCTGTCATGCTTGGGATCGCAGCCGATCTGGAGCACGCGGTGGCCGAGCTTCGAAAAGGCGGCGGAGAGGTTGGACGAGGTCGTCGACTTGCCGATCCCGCCCTTGCCATAGACGGCGAACACCTTCGCGCCCTTGATCTCGTCGCTCGGATCGAGCTGAACCTGGACCGAGCCTTCACCGTCGGGAGGCGCTGTTCCGGCATCCAATAGGGTCATCGTCTCTCTCCCGTCATTCCGCTGCAACCAGGCCTTCGAGCCGGTCCTCAAGATCGTCGCTCGCCGCGCGCAAAGCCGCGAGCGTTTCCGCATCGGGTTCCCACAACTCGCGCTCGCACGCTTCGAGCAGCCGGTTGGCGACCCGCGCGGAGCTTTTCGCGTTCAGCCCCGAAAGCCGAGCGCGCATCTCGTCGTCGAGCACGAAGGTTTCGCTGATCTGCTGATAGACCCAGGGCGCCACGGCGCCGGTCGTCGCCGACCAGCCCATCGTCGTCGTCACATGGCCTTCAATCTCGCGCACGCCCTCGAAGCCGTGCTTGAGCATGCCCTCATACCATTTGGGGTTCAGCATCCGGGTGCGGGTTTCGAGATCGATCTGTTCGTCGAGCGTGCGGACCCTGGTCTTCCCTTGCGTCCCATCGACGATATAGACCGGCGCGGCCTCGCCCCTGGCCTTGGCCACCGAGCGGCTGACGCCGCCCAGCCCGTCGACATAATGATCGATATCGGTGATCCCGAGTTCGACGCTTTCGAGATTCTGATAGGTGAACTCGACGCCCGCCAACGCCGTTTCGAGCAGCTCCCGGCGCTGGACCGGGCTGCCGTCCGGGCCGTAGGCGAAGCCTTTATGCGTCTCGAAAGCCTCGGCCAGTTCGTCGGGATCGGCCCAGGCCCCGCCGTCGATCATCATGTTGACGTTCGCGCCATAGGCCCCTTCTGCATTGGAAAAGACCCGCAGGCTCGCAGTTTCCAGATCGCAGTCATGGGCCGCCTGATGGGCCAGGCTGTGCTTGCGCACGAAGTTCTGTTCGAGCGGCTCCTCGGCGCTGCTCGCCAGCCATGTGGCTTCGGCGATCATCCGGGTCTGCAGGGGAAGCAGGTCGCGGAAGATACCCGACAAAGTCACCACCACATCGATCCGCGGGCGACCCAGTTCTTCGAGCGGGATCAGTTCCGCGCCGGCGAGCCGGCCATAGCTGTCGAAGCGCGGCCGCGCGCCGATCAGCGTCAGCGCCTGGGCGATCTGCGCGCCTTCGCTTTTGAGGTTGTCCGTGCCCCACAGCACCATGGCGAGGCTTTCGGGGAAGTCGGCCCCGCTTTCGACATGGCGCGCGATCAGCTGCTCGGCCTGCGCCGCGCCCAACTCGCAGGCGAAGCGGCTCGGAATGCGGAACGGATCGAAACCGTGGATATTGCGCCCGGTCGGCAGGACTTCCGGATTGTGCAGGATATCGCCGCCCGGCGCCGGGGGCACGAAGGTGCCGTCCAGCGCATGGACCAGCGCGCCGAGCTCATCGTTCGCTGCGAGTTTCGCCTCGATCTCCGCGCGATCGGATTCGGGATGCGCATCCATCATCGCATCGATGAACTGCTCCAGCTCTTCGCCCTCGGGATGGCTACCGAAGACATGCATGCCATGCGGGATGAGCGCGCGTTCGAGTTCGTAGAGCCGCCCGGTCAGCGTTTCGATGTCGCCGCCTTCGATATCGAGCGCATCGCACTGCTCTTCGATCATCGCTTCGAGCGCCGCCCGTTCGCCATCGTCGCCATCGGCCGAGCGATAGCGCTCGACCAGCGCCTTGAGATCGGCAAAGCCCTTGTAGAGACCGGCCTCGGCCAACGCGGGCGTCAGATAGCTGACTAGGGTCGCGCCCGAGCGGCGCTTCGCGATGATGCCTTCGGACGGGTTGTTCGCTGCATAGAGATAATAGTTGGGCAGATCGCCAAGCAGCCGGTCCGGCCAGCATTTGCCCGACAGGCCCGCCTGTTTGCCCGGCATGAACTCAAGCGCACCATGGGTGCCGAAATGAAGCACCGCGTCGGCGGCGAAATCCTGGCGGATCCAGCGGTAGAAGGCGGCGAAGGCGTGGGTCGGCGCGAAATCGCCCTCGAACAGCAGCCGCATCGGATCGCCCTCGTAACCGAACGCCGGCTGCACGCCGACGAACACATTGCCGAATTCGGCACCCAGCACATGGATGGTCGCGCCGTCGCTCTGCTGCTTGCCGGGGGCGGCACCCCATTGCGCCTCGATCTGCTTGAGATAGGGCTCGGCCCGGACATGATCGTCGGCGGCGATCCGGGCGGCGACATTGGCATCCGCCCCATAACGTTCGGCATTGCCCTCGAGCAGCGCCTCGCGCAGCGCATCGACGCTGGCGGGCACCTCGACGTCATAGCCTTCGGCCGCGAGCCGGGTCAGCGTCGCGTGCAGCGATTCGAACACCGCGAGATGCGCGGCGGTGCCCGTCGCCCCGGCATTGGGCGGGAAGTTGAACAACACGATGGCGAGCTTCCGATCGGCCCGTTTCGAACGGTGCAGCGCGATCAAGCGCGCTGTGCGCTCGACCAGCGCCTCGGCGCGTTCGGGGCAGCCCTGCATGGCCCGAATCGCACCCTTGGATTCAAAATGGCAATGCCGGTCGCAGCCGTCGCAGGCCTCGCCCGCGCCGTCGGAACGGCCGCCGAACACGCTCGGGCAAACCGCGCCGTCGAGTTCGGGAATCGCGACCATCATCGTCGATTCCAACGGCAACAGGCCCTGCTTGCGATTGCCCCATTGTTCGAGCGTTTGAAACTCGATCGGATGGGCCGCGATATAGGGGACATCGAGCCCGGTCAGCGTTTCCACCGCCGCATCGGCGTCGTTATAGGCCGGCCCGCCGACCAGCGAGAAGCCGGTCAGATTGACCATCGCGTCGATCACCGGCTTGCCGTCGCGCACGAAGAATTTCTCGATCGCCGGGCGTGCGTCGAGACCACTGGCAAAGGCCGGGATGACGCGCAGCCCCTTCGCCTCCATCGCCTCGATCACGCCGTCATAATGGCCGGTGTCTCGGCCCAGCAGATAGGAGCGCAGCATCAGCAGGCCGACCGTGCCATGCTCTCCGCCCTTTTTCGGCAGGATGCGCTCGCTTTCGGACAGGCGCTGCCGGGCCCGCGGATGATAGACGCCGACCTCGGGATATTCGAGCGGCGCTTCTGCGGCCATGGCGCCGCGCAGCTCTTCGCGTTCACCGCCCGCGTAGCGGTCGATCAGCGCGCGGACCATCTGCACGACATTGTCGTCGGAGCCGGCGAGCCAATATTGCAGCGTCAGGAAATAGGCGCGGACGTCCTGCGCGGTGCCGGGGATGAAGCGCAGGATCTTGGGCAACCGCCGCAGCATCCGCATCTGCTTCGCGCCCGAGCTCGCGCCCGGTTTCTTCGATCCGCGCAGTTTCTTGAGCAGCGCCAGCGGGCCTTTCGCGGGCGCGTCCATCCGATAGTCACCAAGCCGCGTCAACTTCACGATCTCGCCGGCCGACATCAGGCCGAGCATCGCATCGCAATCCTCGCGCCGCGCTTCGAGCGCCGGGCGGATCGCGCGAACATGGTCCTCGAGGAAGAGCATCGTCGCGATGACGATGTCGCCCCGGGCGATATCGGCCTTGGCCCGCTCCAGCGTTTCGGGATCGCGGTCCCAGTCGGCCGCGGCATGGAAATCGATCGTCACCCCATCCTTGGCGAGCCGCGCTTCGGCGCGCTCGGCGGCGGCCGACAGATGATTGTCGAGCGTCACGATGACGACACGGACGGCCGGCTGGCGGAGGGGAGAAGGCGCGCTACCGTGCATAATGCGCCTTCGCGTCATACAGGGTTTCGAGATCGATCGTCGCCCGGCCCTGCTCGCTGGCGAACAGTTCGGTGTTGCGACGCGCCTTGCCGCGGACGAAGAAGGGAATCTTCTTCAGCTCGCGCTCGGCGTCTTCGGCCCAGGCGATAGCGGTCGCCGCCGGCGCCTCGTCATTCGATGCGGCGGGCGGTGCCGCATGTCCAGGCCCGAGATGCGAGGCCCCTGCCCCGTCATTGAACTCGAAATCGTCGCGGAACATCGTCAGCAGATGCTCCTCAAGGCCCATCACCAGCGGATGGACCCAGCTGTCGAAGAGCACGTTCGCGCCTTCGAAACCCATTTGCGGGCTGTGACGGGCCGGGAAATCCTGGACATGGACCGGCGCGGAAATCACGGCACAGGGCACGCCGAGCCGCTTGGCAATATGGCGCTCCATCTGCGTGCCCAAAACCAGTTCGGGCTGGGCCTCGGCGATCGCCTCTTCGACCGCAAGATGATCGTCGGTAATCAGCGGTTCGATATCGTAGAGCTTTGCGGCGGCGCGAACCTCGCGCGCGAATTCGCGATTGTAACAGCCGAGCCCGCACACCTGGAAGCCGAGTTCCTCGCTCGCGACGCGAGCGGCGGCGACGGCGTGGGTCGCGTCGCCGAAGATGAAAACGCGCTTGCCGGTGAGATAGGTGGAATCGATCGAGCGGCTCCACCAGGGCATGCGCGATCCATCCTCGGCCATGGCCAGTGCCGGATCGACACCGGCGATCTCGGCAGCCTCGGCGATGAATTCGCGCGTCGCGTTGACCCCGATGGGAACGGTGCGGACGATCGGCTGCTTGAAGGTCCGTTCGAGCCAGCGCGCGGCCTCGTCGCCGATTTCGGGATAGAGCAGGATGTTGAAGTCCGCCGCGCCGATCGTTGCCATATCGGCCGGCGACGCGCCCATCGGGGCGACAATGTGAACGTCGATACCCAGCGTTTCAAGCAGCCGTTCGACTTCGAGCACATCGTCGCGATGGCGGAAGCCCAACGCCGCGGGCCCCAGCAGGTTGGCGCAGGGCCGGCGGCCCTCTTTGGCAGGAGGCGTGGCGTCCTGATCGGCGAGCCGGCGGACGATCTGGTAGAAGGTTTCCGACGCGCCCCAATTTTCCTTGCGCTGGTAGCTGGGCAGTTCGAGCGGGACGACCGGGACCGGCAGGTCCATCGCCTCGGCGAGGCCGGCGGGATCGTCCTGGATGAGTTCGGCCGTGCAGGACGCGCCGACCAGCATCGCACCGGGGCGGAAGCGATCATAGGCATCGCGCGCGGCGGACTGGAACAGCGTCGCCGTATCCGATCCCAAATCGCGGGCCTGGAACGTCGTATAGGTCACCGGCGGCCGCTTGTTCCGCCGTTCGATCATCGTGAAGAGCAGATCCGCATAGGTATCGCCCTGCGGCGCATGCAAAACGTAATGCACGTCCTCCATACCCGTCGCGACCCGCATCGCCCCCACATGGGGCGGTCCTTCATAGGTCCAGACGGAGAGTTGCATCGCTATACCCTCAGCACATCGCGCCGCCGGAGCGGCCGCGCGAAAAGTTCGGCGAGATCCCCGGCCTGGTCGAAACCGTGGATCGGCGAGAAGACGAGTTCGATCGCCCATTTGGTCGCCAGCCCCTCGGCCTCGAGCGGATTGGCCAGGCCGAGGCCGCAGACCGTCAGATTGGGCTGTGCCTCGCGAACCCGATCGAGCTGCTTGTCGACATCCTGCCCTTCGCTGATCCGGGTTCCGGCCGGAAGCAGCGCCAGTTCCTGCGCCAGATGTTGCGCGTGCAAATAGGGCGTGCCGACTTCGATCGGGTTCATGCCCAACTCGGTCGCGAGGAAACGGGCCAGCGGAACCTCGAGCTGCGAGTCGGGCATGAAGAAGATACGGCGGCCTTCGAGCCGCTCCTTGTGATGCGCGAGCGCGCGCTTGGCGCGTTCGCGGCCGGGCGCAACGACCCGGTTGAACAGCATCTCGTCGACGCCGAATTCCACCGCCGCCGCCTTGAGCCAGGCGGTCGTGCCCTCGGCCCCGAACGGGAACAGCGCATCGAGACGCACGGCGCCCCGGTCTTCGAGTGCGCGCGCGGTGTCGCCGAGAAAGGGCTGGGCCAGCAGATAGCGGGCGTTCGGTCCGACTGCCGGCATGTCCGCCGCGACGCGAGCGGGAAGGCAGCCGACCCGGTCGATGCCGAGCTCGCCGAATATGCGGAGGAACTGATCCTCCACAATGTCCGGCAGCGATCCGACGATCAGCAATTCCTTCGCGCCGTCCGGACCGGCGGCTGGCATTTCCGGAACCAGCGATGCGAGGCAAGCGTCCTCGCCCTCGGTAAAGGTGGTTTCGATGCCGCTCCCCGAATAGTTGAGTATGCGCACGGCCGGCGCATGCTTGGCGGCGAGCCGCTGGCTGGCCTTGGCGAGATCGAGCTTGATCACTTCGGACGGGCAGCTGCCGACGAGGAACAGCGTCTTGATCTCGGGACGGCGCGCGAGCAGCCGGTCGACAACCCGGTCGAGCTCCTCGTTGCAGTCCGCCATGCCGGCCAGATCGCGCTCTTCGATGATCGCCGTCGCGAAGCGCGGTTCGGCAAAGATCATCACGCCCGCGGCTGATTGCAGCAGATGCGCACAGGTCCGCGACCCGACGACGAGGAAGAAGGCGTCCTGCATCTTGCGGTGCAGCCAGACGATGCCGGTCAACCCGCAAAAAACCTCGCGCTGTCCCCGCTCGCGCAGCACCGGCGCGCAATCAGGTCCGGACGAGGCGGCGCCAGACCGGGCGAGCGTGGCGAGCGGGCCGGTCATGCCGTCACCGCCCCGTCCGCGGCAGCGAGACGTGCGGCGCGCAGCTTGAGCAGGAATTGCGTCGCGTTGACGACATAGGCGGCATAGGCTGCCAAAGCGACAAACATGCGCGCCTCGATGCTGCCGATCCCGCCGAACAGCATCACCAGATAGGCAGTGTGCAGAGCCAGCACGAGCATCGAGAATACATCTTCCCAGAAGAAGGGCCGGGCGAACAGCCAGCGACCGAACACCTCTTTTTCCCAGATCGAACCGGTGACCATGATCGCGTACAGCGCGATCGTTTTTGCAACGATGGAGATATCCGCGGCGAACGCACCTTCGCCGGTCGTCAGATAACGAAGCACCAGACCGAGACTGACGAAGAAAATCGCAAACTGAATCGGGGCGAGAACACCCTGCACCACCGTCCAGGCCGATTCGTCCCTGCGGCGCCGCTCGTCTTCGGTGTAGAGCGCTCTGCCATGACTCCCGTGCCTGCCGCTCTGTCGGCCGACTCCGGATGAGACGAAATCCCCTGCCATCCTCGCGTCCAAATCTCCGCTGGTTCGACTGGCAAACTACGACTCAAACCATGGATGTGTCAACATTAGTTGACGTCTAGTTTGGTTGACAGATGGCGATTTGCCTGCGTACATAAATGTGGATAGCTTTCGAGGTGGAGACATTAGAGTCGTAAAGCGAAAATGGCCGTCCTCCGAGTTGGGTATGACAGTAACCCACCAGACCGGGAGAGTCTGAATGGCATCCTTGATCCGCGAGAGTTCGACGAAACCACGACCATCCACACGGCTTGAAGAAAGCGCCAGAAACCGAGCCAGAAAACGCAAGACCAACGGCGCAACGACACCTCAGTCCCCCGAACGACTCAATAGTCTGATCGAAAGAGAAATCATTCCGCGGCTGGTCGCCGCCCATTCGATTCCCGGAAGCACCGAAAATTTCGAACCCGTTTCCCAAGAGGAAATCGATCGCTTCGCGCCGCTACCGGTCAGGCTCGAAGCCGATGAGCTACTGACCGAGGTCGAAGTCTTCCTGAGCCGGGGCGTCCCGGCGGAAATCATCTTCGTCGAACTGCTCGCTCCCTCGGCCCGCAAGCTCGGAGAGCTTTGGGAAGAGGACAGCGTCGATTTCACCGAGGTGACGATGGGGTTGTGGCGGCTTCAGGAGGTCATGCGCGAAATCGCGTCCAGGACGCCGAGCATCGCCGGTCGCCTGTTTTCGCCGCGATCCGTTCTCTTTGCCCCCATGCCCGGCGAGCAGCACAGTTTCGGTACGGTCATGGTCGAAGAATGCTTCTCACGCGCCGGCTGGGATACCGAACTGGTCGTCAACGGGGACCGGTCCGCGCTCGCGGACCGAATTGCCGAACAGATTTTCGACCTGGTCGGATTGACGATCAGCTGCGACTGCCATATCGGACCGCTTCCGAAACTAATTCAATCTCTCCGTAGCGTTTCCAAGAATTCTGATATTCGGATCATGATCGGGGGACGCGTGCCGAACGAATATCCGGGCCTTGCCGATACGGTGGGCGCGGACGGGACGGCATCGAACGCCCGCACAGCTATAGAGGTCGCTGACGAACTGGTTGCCGATTTTGCGCCAAAAGGAGCGCTTTCCGGCTGACCGAAGGGAAGGTCCGGTGTTGAATCCGAAGGATGCACTCGAAGACAAGCAAGCCTTTATGAAGCCAGACACGATCATCCGGTCGCTGGACAGCGACGCCGCCGCCAAACTCGCCATGGCCGCGGGCGACATTGCGATCATCCTCGACAAGAATGGCAAGATTGTCGACGCTTCGGGCAGCGTCAGCGCATTTCCCGGACTGGGAAACTGGATCGGCCGCAAATGGATTGGCACCGTAACCGTCGAAAGCAAGCCCAAGATCGAGGAAATGCTGGAGGCGTGCCGGAACGGCGAGCCGCAGCGCTGGCGCCAGGTCAATCACATGTCGGACGGAAGCGATATACCGGTCCGCTATTTCGTGATCCCCCTTTCCGACAAGGGCCGCATGCTCGCCCTTGGTCGCGACATGCGCGATTCAGCGGCGCTGCAGCAGCGCCTGCTTCAGGCCCAGCAGTCTCTGGAACGCGACTATATGCGGCTCCGCCAGGCCGAATCGCGCTATCGCCTGCTGTTCGAAATGACGCCGGATCCGATCCTGATCGTCGAAACCGCGTCAGGCCGGGTCCGCGAAGCGAACACCGCGGCGCACGACCTTGTCTCGGCGAAGCCCGGGAGCCTGATCGGCAAGACGTTGTCGGGTCTCTTCGAAAAAGGCGCGCGTGATACTTTGACCCGTTATCTGGGGTCGGCAATCACCACCGTCTCGCCGTCGCCTGTGTCTCTGCGGCTGGCCGGTTCCGGCACTGAAACGGATCTCTCGGCGACCGGCTTCAGGCAGGATGGTACATTGTTCATGCTCGTCCGGCTGTCGGCCGCCGACACATCGATCGATAGCAGGGTGGGCGGTGCACCCGTGTTCGATATCCTCAACCGGATGCCGGATGCATTCGTGGTTGCCGACAAGGATATGAATATCGTAGCGGCAAACGCTGCCTTTCTGGAAATGGCCGGCGCCGCATCGCTCGATCAGTTGCGCAGCCAGGCCCTGGACGATTATCTCGGCCGGCCCGGCGTCGATCTCGACCTCATTCGCACCCAGTTGGCCAAACATGGCGTCGCCCGCAATGTCGGAACGGTTATGCGGCCCGGCGGCGGGACGGACGAGGAAGAAGTCGAAGTGTCGGCGGTTCAGACCACTGACGACGGCGAGCATTACGGTTTCAGCATCCGGATGGTCGGACGCCGCCTGCGGGATATATCCCAGGTTCCGCAGAATCTGCCGCGCTCGGTAGAGCAGTTGACCGAATTGGTGGGCCGCACGTCGCTCAAGGAAATCGTGCGCGAGAGTACCGATCTGATCGAACGCCTGTGCATCGAGGCCGCGCTCATCCACACCTCCGACAATCGGGCATCCGCTGCCGAAATTCTCGGCCTGAGCCGGCAAAGCCTCTATTCCAAGCTCCACCGTTACGGCTTGGGCAATCTCGTTTCGCAAAACGAGTAACGCAGGGCGGTAAGCGCCCCTTCAACTGTCAAAACAAGTTGACGCTATTCGCCGTCAGGCATAGCCTGTTTCCATGTCCCGTCTGGCCGCTTCGACGACAACCGCGCCGCCCCCGGCGCCGGCGGACATACTCGAGCTGCTCAAGCCGATCACATGGTTCCCGCCGATGTGGGCCTTTATGTGCGGCGTCGTTTCCTCGGGCGCGCCGATCGCCGATCGCTGGTTTTTCCTCGTTGCGGGTATTGCCCTGACCGGGCCATTGGTCTGTGGCACGAGTCAGGCCGTCAACGACTGGTTCGATCGTCACGTCGACGCCATCAACGAACCGGACCGGCCGATCCCGTCCGGTCGTGTTGCCGGCCGTTGGGGGCTGTGGATAGCCATCGCCGGAACCGTCCTGTCGATGCTCGTCGCGATCGCCGCCGGCCTATGGGTGTTCGTGGCAACCTGTGTCGGCCTCGCCTGCGCCTGGGCCTATAGCGCTCCGCCCTTCCGGCTGAAAACGAGCGGGTGGACGGGACCGGCCGTGGTCGCGCTCAGCTATGAGGGGCTGGCATGGTTCACCGGCGCCGCCGTCATGATCGGCGCGCTGCCGGGTCTTGAGATCCTGCTCATCCTCGGGCTCTACAGCCTTGGTGCCCATGGCATCATGACCCTGAACGATTTCAAGGCGGTCGAAGGCGATCGCGAGATGGGCCTCCGCTCCCTGCCCGTGACGATGGGCGTCGATCGCGCGGCACGGTTCGCCTGTACCGTCATGGCGGCGCCGCAACTGGTGGTGATCGGCCTGCTCTTTTTCTGGGGTCACTGGATTTCAGCCGGGGCCGTCGCGTTGCTGTTGCTGGCGCAGATCGCACTGATGCCGCGCCTGCTTGCCGACCCCAAACGCCACACGCCCTGGTACAGCGCGACCGGCGTCACGCTGTACGTGCTCGGTATGCTGGCCGCCGCCCTGGGGCTGGGAGGGCATATCTGATGGCCGGTTTCGGTTGGGTCTCGATCGTGAGACTGGGGCTGGTCCAGGCTGCGATCGGCGCGATCGTGATGCTCGCCACGTCCCTCCTCAATCGCGTGATGGTCGTCGAATATGCATTACCGGCCGCGATCCCGGCCGGTCTGGTCGCCTGGCACTATGCGGTTCAGCTATCCCGGCCGCTATGGGGCTATGGCTCGGACCGGGGCAATCGCCGGACACCCTGGATCGTCGGCGGGATGGGGGTGCTGGCGCTCGGGGCGCTGATCGCGATCGATGCGACGGTGGTCATGGCAGGCTCGCCGGTTGTCGGCGGGCTGCTCGCGGTCTTCGCCTTCACCCTGATCGGTGCGGGCGTCGGCGCCGCCGGCACGTCACTGCTCGCGTTGCTGGCGTCCGGCGTCGCGCCCGGCCGCCGGGCTGCCGCTGCCGCCGTCACCTGGATCATGATGGTTGCCGGCATCGTGGTCGCGGCGGGAACGGCCGGATCGCTGCTCGACCCCTTTTCCGAACAGCGGCTGGCGATCGTCGGCAGTGCGGTCGCCCTGGCCGCGTTCCTGCTCTCGCTCATCGCGCTTGCCGGTGTGGAGAAGAAGGCCCTGGCGCGGACGCCGGAACCGATATCGCAAGAGGAGAGGACGGCCAGCTTCGGCGATGCGCTGCGCGAAATATTGGCCGATCTCGAGGCGCGGCGTTTTACGATCTTCGTGTTCGTGTCGATGCTCGCCTACAGCATGCAGGATCTGATCCTCGAACCCTTTGCGGGCCTCGTCTTCGCGATGACGCCCGGTGAATCGACCCAACTTTCCGGCATGCAGCATGGTGGCGTATTGCTCGGCATGATCGTCGCCGGCCTCGGCGGCAGTGCCTTCGCGGGACGCAAGCCCATCGATCTGCGCCGCTGGATCGTCGGCGGCTGCCTGGGCTCGGCAGCCGCGCTCGCCGGCCTCGCAATCGCAGCAACCACCGGCGGTGACTGGCCGCTCGAGGCCAATGTTTTCCTGCTCGGCTTCGCCAATGGCGTATTCGCCGTCGCGGCGATCGGCGCGATGATGGGACTCGCGGGCGCCGGAACACGTGCCAAGGAGGGCATGCGCATGGGTGTCTGGGGCGCGTCCCAGGCAATCGCTTTCGGCCTTGGCGGGCTGGCCGGCGCGATCGGCGTCGACATCGCCCGATCGGCGATCGGCGTCGACGGCTCGGCTTTCCAGCTGATCTTTGCAATCGAGGCCGGGCTATTCGTCCTCGCCGCGATGATGGCCGTCCAGGCGACGGCGGCGCGCAAGACCCCACTCGGCATGGCCAAGACATGACTTTCCCGGCCGAATTCGATGCGGTGGTCGTCGGTGGCGGGCCCTCCGGCGCAACCGCGGCAACCGACCTCGCCAAGGCCGGACGCAAGGTCATGCTGCTCGATCGGGCGGGCCGGATCAAACCCTGTGGCGGTGCCGTCCCGCCGAAACTGCTCGAGGAGTTCGATATTCCGCACAGCATTCTCGTCGGCAAGGCCAGCGCGGCGAGAATGATCGCACCGTCCGGCCGGTCGGTCGATATGCCGGTCGGCGACGGGTTCGTCGGCATGGTTGATCGGGACGTGTTCGACGAATGGCTGCGCGAACGGGCGGCGGCGACGGGCGCGACGCGCGTCACCGGCACCTTCGACCATATCGACCGTGACGAGGATGGTGTGGCGATCGTTTGCTATCGCGAAAAGCGCGGCGGCGAGCTCAAACGCGTTCGCAGCCGTGCCGTGATCGGCGCCGACGGGGCCCGCTCCAAGGTTGCGCAGCAAAATCTGGACGGCGCGGAACGCGTGCCGTGCGTTTTCGCCTATCATGAAGTGATCGAATCGCCGCCCGGCACACCGGAAGGTTTCGACGGCAAGCGCTGCGACGTCTTCTATCAGGGCAAGCTGTCACCCGATTTTTACGCCTGGATATTCCCGCATGGCGAAACGGCGAGCGTTGGCGTGGGCAGTGCGAACAAGGGTTTTTCGCTGCGCAGCGCGGTCAAGGACATGCGCGAGAATAGCGGGCTGACCGACTGCCGAACGATCCGAGAGGAGGGCGCGCCGATCCCGCTCAAACCCCTTAAACGCTGGGACAATGGCAGGGATCTCGTCGTCGCCGGCGATGCGGCAGGCGTGGTCGCGCCAGCGTCCGGCGAGGGCATCTATTACGCGATGACCTGCGGCCGGCTGGCCGCCGATGCCGTCGACGCCTTTCTGGAAAGCGGCGATGCCAAGGCGCTGAAACAGGCCCGCAAGCAATTCATGCGCGCCCATGGCCGCGTTTTCTGGATTCTCGGGATTATGCAATATTTCTGGTACAGCAGCGACAAGCGGCGGGAACGGTTCGTCAAAATCTGTGCGGATCCCGACGTCCAGCATCTGACCTGGGAGGCCTATATGAACAAGAAGCTGGTTCGCGCGAAACCGGCCGCGCACGTCCGGATATTCTTCAAGGATCTCGGCCATCTGCTCGGCCTGGGCAAGGTCGAACGGTGAGCCGCGCCTGGATCCCGCCGATCCTGGTAGCGGCGGTTGCGGCAGCCTTGGTCGCGTTTCTGGGCGCGACGATTACCGATCTCGACGGTTGGTACCGCACCCTCGAACAGCCCGCTTGGGCCCCGCCCGGCTATATGTACGGCATGGCCTGGACGGCGATCTATGCCCTGGTAGCGCTGGCCGCCGTGACTGCATGGCGCAACACGCCGACGACCCAGGCATCGGACATGCTGATCGGGCTGTTCGCGCTCAACGGATTTCTCAACATCCTTTGGAGCCTGCTTTTCTTCCGCGCACAACGGCCGGACTGGGCGCTGATCGAACTGATCGCGCTGTGGATCTCGATCGCGGTACTGATCGCCGTTTGCGGCCGCTATTCGAAGATCGCAGCCCTGTTGCTGCTCCCCTATCTCGCATGGGTGACGTTCGCCGGCGCGCTCAACTGGGAAGTGGTCCAGCTGAACACTCCGTTCGGCTAGCCGCGTGAACGCCCTGTTCGCCAGCGGCCACGCCGCCGATATCATACTCGCCATCCTGGCCATCGAGGCGATCTGGCTCGCGATCGGAGGCCGGGCGCTGCCGGATATCGCCGGGACGCTGCTGCCGGCCGTGCTGATCGTGCTGGGATTGCGCGCTGCACTCATCGGCGCGGATTGGGCGTGGATCGCCCTTCCCCTGGCCGCAGCACTACCGGTTCATCTCTGGGACCTCGTCCGCCGCGGCATGTTGCGGCGGTCATGAGCGTGGCCGCCGCGCCCGGTCGCCCGACCTACTCGGCCGAAGCGACCTCTTCACCCGCCATCGTGTCTTCATCCTCGGTTGGCGGCGCTGCCGGGGCCGCTGTCACCGTATCGAAGCTGAGCGCGGGGTAATCGGCGATCATGCTCGCGCCGCCCATCGGCCGGGGCTGACCCTGATGACAGGTCGTGCAATTGACCTTGTACGGATCCCCTTCCGGCCCGAGCCGATTGGCCGGGAACTGGCCGGTCAGCGGCGTGATATAGGCCTGGTTGATATTGCGCACCATGCGAATGCCGAACCAGGCCGTTGACCGCGCTTCGGTGCTCACCTGCCACTCGCGGAAGCTCTGCGTATTGTGGCAATAGGTGCAGTTGACGCCCATCGCCTGGGACAGATGCATCATCAGACCATAGGTCGTTTCGGTTTCCATGGTCGTCAACATGTTGTCCATCGTCGGGTGCATCTGCGACGACGCGACCCGGATCTCGTCGCCGCCCTCGCCGGTGAAATATTGGGCGAACACGCCGGTCGGAAGCGATGAATAGCCGACGCTCGGATCGGGCGCATTCTGCCCGTTGAGATTGCCCGCCCTTACGCGCCCGGCGCTCGACGGATTCGTCCAGACATGTTCGGGCACGGCATTACCGCGATGGCAGGTCCAGCAGGTTACGCCGGTCTGCTGCACATGGTTCGACCAGTCGGCATTGATCGTCTGCGTCATCTGGATCATCCGCCGGGACACATTCTTGGTATAGATTTCGTCGGACGCGAGATTGGCCGGGTTATGGCAATAGTTGCAGCCTGCCCGCGCCGGATCGTCGACATCCTCTGGCACGACCCATTCGGTGATCGCGGCCATCAGATAGTCAAATTCCTCGACGCTGACATCGCCTAGCACCTGCACATTGTCATAGACTTCGCCGGCGGTCTGACCACTCGGTTCAGGCAGGTCGTATGGCGGGGCCGGAACCTCGTCCGCGGCCGGGCCGCTGACCAGATCGATCTCCGCCATCGCGGTTCCGCGATGGCCGGTCTGCGTGACTTCCTTGCGGCCCAGTTCGCAGCCGCCGAGCAGCAGCGGCACCAATGCCAGTGACAGAAGAGGAAGGGATTTCATCATGATCCTGCGCTCCCCATTGCAGATGGATCGACGACGCCGGTATCGGGATAGGCGGGCGCGTATCCATGCTGCTGTGCCCAGAGATACCAGTTGTCGACCACGGTGCCGGTTAGGAGGATGCCGATCCCGCCCGTAAGCGTCGTCAGCACCGCGAACCACCAGGCCCAGCGATGGATCGATTCCATCGTCGCGTTGAAGCCCATCGTCCAGCGCCAGAACAGGGCGGCCCTTTCGGACGCCGTGCCGCGATCGGTGATCTGCTCGAGTTCGCGTTCGCCGCCATAGCGCCCGACGGCGAGGATCGTCGCGCCATGCATCGCGAACAGCAGCACCGAGCCGTAGAGGAAGACGATCGAGAGACAGTGGAACGGGTTGTAGAAGAGATTGCCGTAGCGGATGGAAAAGGCCGCGGTCCAATCGAGATGTGGGAAGATACCGAACGGCACGGCCTCGGCCCAGCTGCCCATGAAAAACGGCCGGATGAAGCCGAGGACGAGGAACAGCCAGATCGCGCTGAGAAACGCCCAGGACACGTGCAGGCCCATGCCGAGCGCCTTGGCGCGGGTGTAGGTGCGGACCCACCAGAGGAGCAGCGACGCGGTGAGGCAGAAGCCGGCGATGATCCACCAACCGCCTTCGCCCAGAGGCACGAACGGGCTGAAGCCATATTCGGGAGCCGGCGGCTCGAGCGCCAGCCAGAAAAGCTGGCGGACGAACTGGACCGGATCCCAGCCGACCGAGGCCAGCATGTTGAGGCCGACAATCTCGAACCAGAGAAAGCCGAACACCAGCGAGGCGACGCCGGCCCAGCCGAGATAGACGGGGCCGATCTGCGCCTGGCCGATCTTGCCGAGCCAATAATTGAATCCGGTTTCCGCTATTCGGCGTTCGCTGCCGGCGGGCAGCGGGACGCCCATTTCGGGAGCGGTCCTGAGCTGGACCTGGGTGAAGATGTTTTGATAGCGGGCCATCGTTTAATCTCCTTCAGGACCAGATCGGGAGGTTGAGCCACCAGGTCCACCATTCGGGCCAGCCGCGCGTCCACATCGGCCCCGATATGATGATGCACACCGCGCTCCAGAAACCCGCGTTGAGCGCGAGCAACAGGCCGAGCCGGTGAATGCCCAGCGTGCCGATCGAATAGCCGATCAGATCGCGGAAGAATGTGTCCTCATATTCGGGCGTCTTGACCTCTTCGCCCTTCCCCGGGTTGACCGCCGACAGGATCAGCGACCCGTGGAGCGCCAGCGCGAATGTCGTGGTGAAGAAGAAGGACACCGCGATCATGTGCGCGGGATTGTAGTGGAAGTGCAGATATTGATAGCCGGTGTTCGAGACCCAGTCCAAATGGCTGAAGATGCCATAGGGAAAGCCATGGCCCCATGCGCCGAGCAGCAGCGGCCGGATGACCACCAGCGATACATAGGCGAAAATCGCCACGCCGAACGCGAAGGGCACATGATAGCCGATGCCGAGCTTTCGGCAGATCTCGACCTCTCGCAGCGCCCAGGACACGAAGGCTCCGATCGCGCAGAAGGTGATGATCTGCCAGAAACCTCCCTCGTTCAGCGGCGCTAACGCCAGGCCGTAACTCAGATCGGGCGGCTCGATCGATATCAGCCACGGGTTCCAGGTCGCGCCCTGCGATGCGTCGTAGAAAATCAGCGCTGTTCCGAGCACCGAGAATATCGCGGTCATCACTCCGAAAAAGCCGACATAAAAGGGGCCGACCCAGAAATCGAACAGATCGCCGCCGATCAGCGTGCCCCCTCGCACCCGATATTTCCGTTCGAAACTCAACAGCGCCATGGCACTATCCTCCGCCCGCCATGATGACGGGTCTCGTGGTTCTATCGTTCAAACCGCGGGAGGCGCGCGGCGCGCACGCCGCGCCCTCTCGCAGAGGCTTGGATCAGGTGACGGCGACGGTTTCCGCAGCCGCCGTTTCGGCCGCTTCGGCCGCTCCGCCTTCGATCCAGTTATATTTGTCGGTGCTCAGCAGGATGAAGTGAATGATCAGTGCAAGCACGAACAGGAACACGAACAGCGCGACCAGCGCCCTGCGCGGATCGAAGATTAACCAGATTCTCCACATTGTAGTTCTCCGTATTTAGGAAATGCGTTCCGTTTGCGCGGGGCTTAGAACCAAGGGTTCCACATCCAGACGAGCAGATGCGCGATCAGCGCAATGATCGTGAAGACGATGAAATTACCCACGAAAATCTTGTGGAATTCCTTCGCTTCCTCGGGCGTCAGATAGGTCGACGGCCCAAAGCGATCGTCATGGGGTGTTGGATCAGTCATATTTCCATCTCCAAAATGGCCTCTTCAAGTGCGAGAGACGGCGCGCGTCTCCCGGCGGTATTCCCGCGATATCCCGCGGGAATTTCGGGACCCGGCGGCGGCCGGGCGGATGTCTGGACGGCGCTCATGCGCCCTGTCCTTCAAGCAAGGCGTCCGCCAGCCTGTCGGCGGTGACGCGGGATTCTCCGGCACGGCGCGCGGCGCGCTCAGCAGCATCGCGCAGTCGCTTCGCGGCTGAGATACGCACAAGCACGGGCTGGGCCTCTACGAGCGCGTCGAGCTTGCCCTTGGCGTCGATGTCCCAGGCCAGCTCTTCATGGCTGCGCGCGGGCGTGGCCTCGGTTTCGTCGAGCTGGGTCGAAAGCGGCAGAATATGGAAGAGCGCGTCGAACAGCGCGTTGCAGACTTCCTGGACGAGATAGGTCGCGCCCGAATAACCCATGAACGGCGTGCCGGTATGGCGGCGGATGGCAGCGCCTGGGAAGCTGGCCGGAATATAGACGCCCCGCGCGCCGCATTCGGCCATGTACATGCGCTCGTTATAGCTGCCGAACACTACCAGCGGCGGGTTGCCATGAATCGCCTCGCGCACCGCCTGGTTGTCGGGCTTCACGCCGGCGCTGCGCGAAAAGGAAAAGGCGCAGGGCAATCCCATATCCTCTTCGAGGAAATGGCGGACGCCGCGCGCATAGGTTTCGTTGGCAACGATGCCGAAATTGGCCGTGCCGAAGAAGTCCTGGGTGACCGAACGCCAGAGATCCCAGAGCGGCTTGATCGTCGTATGCTTTTCGCGCTCGATGAACGGCTCCGGATCGAGCCCAGTCTGCGCGCCGAGCTCGCGCAGGAATTTGGTGGTGGAGGACAGTCCGACCGGCGCCTGCAGATAGGGCCGCTCGAGCAGTTCGCACAGATTGCGGCCGAACTCGCGATACATGCAGACGTTTAAAGACGCATTGGCCAGCTGCCGGATGTCGGCGAGATGGCTGCCGAGCGGGAAGACCATGTTGACCTCCGCCCCGATGCCCTCGATCAGCCGGCGGATCTCGGCGAGATCCGATGGCATGTTGAACATCCCGTAGGACGGACCGATGATATTGACCTTGGGCTTCTCGCCCTCTTTCAGCTTTTTCGGCTTCGGCATCTTATTGGGGCCGAACTCGGTCCAGAGCCAGGACAGGGCCCGGTCTTCGGACTGCCATTGATCCTCGTCGATCGTGCGCGGCAGGAAGCGTTTGATGTTGGTGCCCTCGGGCGTGACACCGCCGCCGATCATTTCGGCGATCGAGCCGGTCACGACCACCGCCGGAAGATCGGGATCGAGCGTCTTCCAGGCGCGCTTCATCGCGCCTTCGGTGCCGGTCTTGCCCAGTTCTTCCTCACCCAGTCCGGTGACGACGATCGGAAGCTCGTGCGGTGGCAGGCCGTCGGTATAGTGGAGGACCGAGGTTACCGGCAGATTCTCGCAGCCCACCGGGCCGTCGATAATCACCTGCAATCCCTTGATCGCGGTAAAGGCGTAGACCGCGCCCCAATAGCCACCCGCCCGATCGTGATCGAGAATGAGCGTCATGAACCCACCGCCTCGGCTGCCTTTGCGGCAGCCGCGTTTTGCGCGGCATATTTCTGCTTGAATTTGGGCCGGTCGGTCGGCGTGTCTTCCCAGATACCCGCGCTGTGGCCTTGCCCCACCCCCTCAAAAAATTCTTCCATCCGGTCGAAGCGCGCCTTGTTGGCAAGCGCTGCATTGACGACTTGCGCCAGGCTCCCCGCTCCCGCCGGCCCCATCAGCGGCCGTGCCGAGATCAGATTGGTGAAATAGAGGGCGGGTATCGCCTTCGCCTTTGCATGCTGGACGACGGGCGTGGTGCCGATGGCGAGATCGGGCCCATGCTCCTCAACCGCCGTGATATCCTCTTCGAGGTTCGCGCGGTAGTTGACCGTCACCCCCTTGGCTTCGAGCCATTCGCGGTCCGGCTCCGACCAGCGAGTTCTGGGGCAAGCAGTGCCGACATAGGGGACGTCGGCGCCGCTCTCGATCAACAACCGCGCGACCAGTAATTCGGATCCTTCATAGCCTGAAACGGTAATGCGTCCCTTGATCGGCATGGCCCCGAGCGCGCCCTCGATCGCCGGGAGCATCGCATTTTTCGCCGCATCGACCTTGGCCTGGGCAACGCCGCACGCTTCGCCGATCGCATCGAGCCAGGCCGCAGTCCCGTCGCGCCCGACCGGGGCTGAGCCGACGATTGAGCGCCCGGCCGCATCGAACTCGCGAATACTGGCGGTGTAAAAGGGATGGATTGCCGCAACCGCCGCACAATCGAGCGCCGAATAGAGTTCGCGCCATTCGCGCGTCGGGACGACCGGGCCGGCCGCAAGGCCAAGGGGCTCGAGCATCTGCCCGATGCCGACCGGGTCAGCGGGGAACATCTCGCCAAGGAGAGTCACCGTCGGCCGGTCTGGTCGTTCCTTCGGCGCGGCGACGGGGCCCTGCTCGGCCTCGCCGCGCGCATAGGCGAGCATCGCGCCCGCCAGGACGTCCTTGGCTTCGGCATGGGTCGGTACGCCGAAACCCGGAACGTCGATCCCGATGATCCGCACCCCGTTGATCTCGTCGGGAAGCAGGCGGAGCGGCACGCCGCTCGCCGTCGGCACGCACAGGTTGGTGACGACGATCGTGTCATATTGCTGCGGATCGGCGAGTCCCTCGACCGCCTCCTTGATATCCTCGAACAGCTTGCCGGTGACGAGCGTTTCCGAATTGAAAGGCACATAGCCGACCGTCCGTCGCGCGCCGTAGAAATGCGAGGTGAAGGTCAGTCCGTAGACGCAGCAGGCGCTACCGGAGAGCACCGTTGCCGTGCGCCGCATCCTGAGGCCCACGCGCAAACTGCCAAAGGCCGGGCACATGGATTGCGGCTGATCGTGCGGGCCGGTCGGATAGTCTTGCGCATAGCGATCGAGTATATCGCTCTTGCCCGCCTTCTTCGCCGCATCGCGCATCGTCTCCGCGCCACCGTGACAGCCGCTCTGCGCATCCGCTTCCGGCTCGATATCGAGCCGGTCGGGCGCGCGCACGACATCGGTGGCGAGATCGGTCATCCGCTACACCTCATCGTAGATTACCTCGAGCGAGGGCTTGGGCTCGTAGCTGCCACCGCGCATATCGGCCTGGCTGGCAGGCACGAGCTGGATATCGCCGCCGGTTTCGTCGGCACTGAAGAGATTGAGCAAACCGTCCTGATCCAGCGGCGCCGGCTGTTGCGGCGGTGCCTTGGCCACATTTTCGGCCAGCTCTTCAAAGAGCCCGCCCCATTGGCTGTCGGGCTTGCCGATGATCTGGTAGTTGGCCGATTTCCGACGAATATCCTCGTCGGCCGGGATCGCCGTGAGCACCGGAATATCGACGGCATCGGCGAAAGCCTGCGCTTCGCCCGTACCGTCATCCTTGTTGATGATCATGCCAGCGACGCCGACATTGCCGCCCATCTTGCGGAAATATTCGACAGCCTTGCAGACATTGTTGGCGACGTAGAGTGACTGAAGGTCGTTCGAGCCGACGACGATCACCTTCTGGCACATGTCGCGCGCGATCGGCAGGCCGAAGCCGCCGCACACGACGTCGCCGAGGAAATCGAGCAGGACGTAATCGAAGCCCCAGTCATGGAAGCCCAATTTCTCCATCAGCTCGAAGCCGTGGATGATGCCGCGCCCGCCGCAGCCGCGGCCGACCTCGGGCCCGCCCAGCTCCATCGCGAACACGCCGTCGCGCTGGAAGCAGACATCCTCGATCGCGACTTCCTCGCCCGCGAGCTTCTTCTTCGCGGATGTCTCGATGATCGTCGGGCAGCTCTTGCCGCCGAAGAGCAGGCTGGTCGTATCCGATTTCGGATCGCAGCCGATCAGCAGCACGCGCTTGCCCTGCTGCGCCATCATGTAGGAGAGGTTGGAGAGCGCGAAGCTCTTGCCCGATCCGCCCTTGCCGTAGATCGCGATGATCTGCGTTTCCTTGGTGACCTCGCCGCTATGGACGGGATCGGGCTCGATCGCCGCCTCCTGCCGCAGGGCTTCGGTGTCGAGCATCGTCATGCGCAGTCGCTCCAATCCAATACCATCTTGAGGCAGTCCGGGTCGTCAAAGGCGGCGGGATAGGCCTCGAGCGCCTCGCCGGCCGGCCGCACGTCGGTGATCAAGCCATCGAGCGCCAGCGCATCCGATTCGATCATCGCGCGCGTCGCGGCGAGGTCGTCGGGCCGCCACTCGGCGGCGATCCGCAGTCGGGCTTCGCGCTGAAAGGCCAACGGGAAAGCGAATGACAGCGGCTGATGATAGAAGCCGGCAAGCACGATCTCGCCGCCATGGACGAGCCGGGCGATCAACCCGTCGAGGCCCGACGCATCGCCGCTGACATCGTAAATCGCATTATAGTCGGCCCGCTCGTCATCGCCGGGATGAACGACTTCATAACCGCGCGCGCCATCCTGCCGGTCGCGATTGATATCCCACACGACTGGCGCGGGCGCGCCTGAGGCAACCGTCAAGCGCGCTAGCAATCGGCCCAGTACGCCATGCCCGACGATCAGTTCCGGCGGCTCGCCGCCCGTCAGGGCGTGGAGCGCCGTTGCGGCCAGCGCGAAAAGCACGCCGTCCCGGCCCAGCGACTCGGAGACCGGCATTGCACGGGCGGCTGGGATAACGACACGGCGCGCCGAACCGCCGAACAATCCGCGCGCGTCCTTGTAGCAACTCGCACCCGGCACGAAGACCCATTCGCCAATCCGCGACTGCGCTTCCGCGCCCGCTTCGACGATACGGCCGACCGATTCGTAGCCCGGCACCAGCGGATAGCCCATGCCCGGAAAACTCGGCATGTCGCCGGTCCAGAGGAGCTTTTCAGTGCCGGTGCTGACACCGCTCCAGTGAATTTCGACGAGAACGTCGGAGGCGCCGATCGGCTCTAACGCGAGTGTGCGGAGGGAGAGCTTTTTCGGCTCTTCGAGTATGACCGCCAGTGCGTCCATACGACCTCTCACCCCTTGCTTGGACCGTGCGACCGGTCTTGCGTTTCGTGAACACGCTTACTCGATTGTCACATTAACTCGACAGTTTAGTATGTCAATCTAACCTTACACATTATGCGTCAGGCCGCCGCGACAATGATCCGCGCGATCAGGGGTTGGCGGGTCCGCACCAGCCGCCAGGAGGAAAAACCCGCATCGGAGAGCATCGCGCCGATTTCTTCGGGCCGTCGCGGACGGCCCGAGCGCATGGCCCATAGGTAGAGCCCGAAATAGGCGTCGCCCATCGCCTCCGCGCCCGGCGTGCCGGCCATGGGCTCTGCGATCAGCAAAGTGCCGCCGGGCGGCAGCGCGGCGCGGATCGATGCCAGCAACCGCGCGACGGCGTCATCGTCATGGTCATGCAGGATTCTGACGAGCGTGACGATGTCGTAATCGGTCGGCAGCGGATCGGAGGTAAAGTCTCCGGGATGGAACGCGGTTCGCGCCGCATGGCCCGCGGCACCCAGTCTCAGGCGAGCGCGCTCGGCCACGGCCGGGAGATCGAACAGGCCGAGCGCAAGCTCGGGCGCAGCCTCGGCGAGTGCGCCGAGAAAAGCGCCGTCTCCGCCCCCGATATCGAGCAGTCTTTCATACTGCGAGAAGCGGTAGCCGGTCAGTATCTGCTCGGCGACCATCGGCTGGGACGCGGCCATCAGGGCCGAATAGGGTGAAACGGCTTCGGCATCCGCGTGCGCCGCATCGGGCGAGCCCGCATAGGACCAGTAGCGGGAAAGCGCGCCGTCTTCCGCCCGATCCTTTCGGAGTAACCCAAGCGGGTCGACGAGATCCGTATAGAGGAGATGGTGATGCCGGATCATCGCGATCGCTCCGGCGTTGCCCGACAAGGCCGCGCCTTCGGCGCCGAGCGCCCACCAGCCGTCTCCCAGCGGTTCGGCAAGCTTCAGCGACGCCGCGGCGCGCAACAATCGTTCCGTTGCCTCCAGCGAGAGGCCGACATGGCTCGTGATGTCTGTTTTCGTTCGCGGGCCCGCCGTCATCAGATCAAGCAGCCCGCTTTCGACAAAGGCATAGAGCGTCTGCGAATAGGCGAAACCGGCGACCAGATCGAACAATCGCGCCGCACGACGCCGGGCTATCGGACGGCTCAGGGGAAAGGCCGCTGCGCGTCGCTGAAAGACCGGACTGGAGAGAATTCGGTTCCGGCAGGCCGTCCAGCGCGCCCGAAAACCGCGGGGCTCGCGCAGTCCGGACAGAGAGTCTGACGGTTCCATATGTCCAAATGATTGGACAGATGCTATGTCCACGTCAATCGGCTTGTAAGGAGAGCAGGTTGCCGGACGGGCGTATAGCGATCATCGGCGCGGGCATCGGCGGGCTCGTGAGCGCCGCATTGCTCGCCGCCCGCGGCCAGGCCGTCACCGTTATCGAAAAGGAACAGACGCCCGGCGGCAAGGTGCGGCGCGTGAATGTCGACGGCGCCGAAATCGACGGCGGGCCGACCGTCTTCACCCTGCGGGACGTGTTCGACGAAATTTTCGACTCGGCGGGCGCAAGCCTCGACGATCATGTCACCATGCGGCGCGCGGATATTCTCGCCCGCCACGCCTGGGGGCCCGACGAGCGGCTCGATCTGTTCGCCGATCCGGTGCAGAGCGAAGCGGCGATCGGCGAATTTGCCGGCGCACGGGCGGCTCGCGGTTTCCGGACGTTCAGTGCCGAGGCCAGGCGGATTTACGATTTGCTCGATGCCTCGTTCCTGCGCGCCAGCAAAACCTGGCCGCCCGGCCTGATGCAGCGGATCGGGTTGTGGCGGATCGGCGCGCTGATCGCGCTGCGGCCCTATGAGAGCCTGTGGCAGGTGCTGGGCGAGCATTTCCGCGGTCCGCGCCTGCAGCAGCTGTTCGGGCGCTATTCGACCTATTGCGGCTCCTCGCCGTTTCAGACTCCCGCGACATTGATGTTGATCGCCCATGTGGAATCGCAAGGCGTCTGGCTGGTCGACGGAGGGATCAGCGCGCTGGCCGAAGCGCTCGCGACCGTCGCCCGGAAAAATGGGGCGGTGTTCCGCTATGGCGAGACGGCACAGGAGATCGCGATCGAAAACAACCGCGCGGCCGGTGTGCGGCTGGCCAGTGGCGAGCATATCGCCGCCGAAACGGTGATCGCGAATGCAGACCCGGCCGCGATCGCCCATGGCCGGTTCGGCGAAACGGCCAGCCATGCGGTTCGCAAAACGCCGGCGCGCAGCCGTTCCCTGTCGGCTTTCACATGGCTCGCCCATGCGCGGACCAGCGGCTTCCCGCTCGTCCGCCATAATGTCTTCTTCTCGCCCGACTATCGGCAAGAGTTTCGCGACATCAACCGGGGCGGTCTGCCAAGCGATCCCAGCGTCTACATTTGCGGGCAGGATCGCGACGCCTCGGACGCCCCATGTCCCGAAGGCCGCGAGCGCCTGCAGATCATCGTCAATGCGCCGGCCAATGGCGACACTCATGAATATACCCAGATGGAGAAAGACGGATGCGCCACGCATATGATGGAGAGCCTGGCCCGATGCGGTCTGGAGCTGGAGCGGCCGCTGCCGCACGAGCTGGCGACGCCCAACGAATTCGAGGCGCTGTTCCCGTCGACGGGTGGAGCCCTTTATGGACAGGCCTCGCACGGATGGGCGGCCTCCTTCCTCCGGCAGAGCGCGCGGACGCGGATCCCTGGGCTCTACTGCGCCGGGGGAAGCACCCATCCGGGGGCCGGGGTGCCGATGGCCGCCTTGTCCGGGCGGCTGGCGGCCGAGACACTGATGCAAGACCGCGCTTCGACCGCCTCGTCCCGCCGCAGGGCTATGGCTGGTGGTATGTCGACGCGATCAGCGACGACGGCCTCTTCGGGCTGACCACCATCGGCTTTATCGGCAGCGTCTTCTCCCCCTATTACAAGAAAAGCGGCCGCGGCAATCCCCACGATCATGCGTGCCTCAACGTCGCACTGTACGGCCCGCGCGGCGCGCGCTGGACGATGACCGAACGGCCGAGCGAAAATGTCGAAACGAGCGCCGACGATTTTGCCATCGGCGCGAGCGCGATGCGCTGGACCGGCGACGGACTGGTCATCGATATCGAGGAGCGCGATATCCGGCTCGGTGTGCCTTGGCGGCGGGGAGTGCGCGGTCAGGTGAAAGTCTATCCCGAAATGCTGAACGG
The DNA here is from genome assembly GCF_013378075.1 of Parasphingopyxis algicola. Lineage (GTDB taxonomy): Bacteria > Pseudomonadota > Alphaproteobacteria > Sphingomonadales > Sphingomonadaceae > Parasphingopyxis > Parasphingopyxis algicola. The sequence continues at coordinate 1,403,631 of NZ_CP051131.1, forward strand.
AACCGCCTTCGCGCTCGACCCGATGGGCAAGCATATCTGGCATGCGATCGCGCCGCGCGCGCAGATCGAGGTGGAGATGGAGCGGCCCGATATCAGCTGGCGCGGCAGCGGCTATCTCGATTCCAACAGGGGCGCGGAGTCCCTCGAAGACGGGTTTCGCGACTGGCACTGGTCGCGCGCGCATCTCGGGCGCGAAGTCGCAGTGATGTATGAAGGCCGGCGGCGCGACGGATCGACTTTCGCCAGCGCCTTGCGCTTTGATGCTGCGGGCGTCCCGCAAGATGCCGAACTGCCGATGGTGGCGCCGCTGCCCAACACATGGTGGCAGATGAAGCGGAAAAGTCGCGCCGATCGCGGCCATGCAGGTGTGATCAGGACCTGGGAGGATTCGCCCTTCTACGCACGCTCGACGCTGGCGACGCGTCTCTATGGAGAGCCGGTTACGGCCGTGCAGGAAAGCCTATCGCTCGACCGGTTCCGTTCGCCCGTCGTCCAGTGGATGCTCCCCTACAAGATGCCCCGTCGCCGCCTCTGATTCCTTGCGCGCGGCCTCTTGCTTGTCCTTCCTGATCTCGCGGTTGACCGACCAGAGCTGCCACAAGGCGAGGCCCAGCACGACCGAATAGGTAAAGGCGATTTCAATCCAGCCGAAATTTTCCAAAATGCCTACCCCGCTCCCGTATCGACGACGTTCCCTATAGCATGATCCGCCGCGAACCGCCGAACCAGCGCCGCGGCGAGGTCCGGACGCTCCTCATGCGCGAGATGGCCGAGCCCGTCGAGCATCTCGATTTCGGCATCGGAAATCAACGCGGCCGCCTCGCGCATCGCCGAAGGCGGTACGGCCGTATCCCGCGTCCCGTGCGCGAGCAAAATCGGTGCCGATACCTCCGGTAGCCGCCGTTTCAGCGTCTCGAGATCCCAATTGGCCATCATTCCGATCGCCCCGTCGACATGGCCCGATCGGCCGAGGAGCCTGGTATAGTCCCGCACGCCATCGCCATCGATCCGCGATCCCGTCGAGCGGGCGAGGAAACGCTCGACCTCACCCGAGCGGCGCGCAACCCCGGCGAAGATCCGTGGCGCAAAGGGATTGACGAACAGCATTTTCGCCATCGCGGGAAAGAGCTTCGCCGCAAGTCCGGGAAAGGGAAGCAGGGCTGGATTGAAGGCGACGATCGGCCCGTCCGCAGCCCTGTCGAGGCTCAACTGTATCGCAATCGCGGCACCAGCCGAATGCCCGACCGTCATCGCCGGTTCGGCGTCGAGCGCGTCGAGCAGCTCCTTTAGCGCACCCGCAACGGCCGGCAGCGAGACCCCGCTTCGAGGGCGCCCGCTCGTGAAGCCGTGGCCCGGCAAATCCGGCGCGACGACTGAAAAATGTTCGGCGAGTAGCGGCGCGAGCGCGCGCCAGCTATGCGTCGCCGCGCCCGTGCCGTGGAGCATCAGCAATAACGGCCCTGTACCCATCGTCTGGACATGCCAGCGCAGCCCGGCCGCCTCGACGAATCGGCTGGCCTCGCGATTGGGCCAGTCGCGGCCGTCCGTCTCCCAGTGCGGCGGCGTGGTCATGCCGGAACGGCCCGGTCCTGCAGCGCGTCGACCGCGCCATGGAGCGCAGCGGCATCGGCACGCGGCAGCGGCAGATAATCCATACGCAGCGCCGCGGCGAGTTCGGTCGCCTCGGGCTGTGCGCGCGGCGAGATATCGACGACGACGCCCGCCATCCCCGTCACAGCGATCCGTTTGGCCGCCGCTTCGCTATCCTCGCGCGCCTGTTTCCGGCCCGGCTTTCCATCGCGCCCGACATTGGCCTTGCCATCGGTGAGTGTCACGAGAAACGGCGTCCGCCCCCGGGTTTCGACGAGCGCGCCGAGCGCGCCGGCCATGTCGAGTCCGGCCGCAAGCGGCGTACCGCCGCCGCCCGGAAGTTCGGCCAGCGCGCGCCGCGCCCGGGTCAGCGACCGCGTCGGCGGCAGCAACAGCTCCGCACCTTCCCCCCGAAACGCGATCAGCGCGACCTGCGCGCGCTTGACATAAGCCTGGGCCAGCATCAGCTCGATCGCTCCCTTGGCCTCGGCGAGCCGCGCGAGCGCCGAGGAACCAGAGGCATCGACCGCAAAAATAGTCACGGTGCCCGACCGTTCCTCGAACCGTCGGATACGAAGATCCGGGCGGCGGATGCGAATGCGGCGCGGGGCATTCTCGCCTTCCTCTTCGCGGCGCAGCGTTTGCCAGGGCGCCGCAGCACGCAGCGTGTCGATCAGAGCCAGCCGCGAACCGCCCCCGGGCATGCCGGGCCGCGCGGCAAGCGGCCGGCCGCGCAATTGCGATTTGCGTCGCTTGCCCGCTCCGCCGCCGCGCGACGCCCCGCGCTGCACGCCGTCTCCGATCCGGTTCAATATGTCCGGCGGCACCGACGCTGCCGCCGCGGCCAGCACCATATCCTCCAGCGAGGGCAAATCTTCGCCCGCATCCTGATCATGGGCCTCGCTCTCCTGCGGCTCGCGCGGTGTTTCCTGTTCCGCCTGCTCGGGCGCGTCAACAGCCGGAATCCGTGTCGCACGCGGTGCCAGGACAAGGCGCGCCGCCACGATGATATCCTCCTCTTCGACGGTCTTCCGCGCATCGAGTGCCGCACTCGCTCGCGCCGCCCGTACGGCAAAGAGCAAAGCCCGGGCCGAGCCCACGCCAAGCGCCGTCGCCGTTCCGGCCAAGGCGCGCAACGCGTCCGCATCGGGTTCCGCGACCTGGGCCGGACCGATTGCCGTCTTCCGGCGCACCTGCGGAAAATCGAGCGAGGCGATGCCGGTCAGATCGCAATGAAAGGCGACGCGTTCGGTCAATGCGGAGGGCGGCCTTTCCTCCTCACCGCAGCCATCATCGAGCAGCACCAGCCCGATCGCCGCCTGCATCGTTCCGGCGACCCCGTCGCGCTCCACCTGCACGGCGTGCCAGTCGAGCACCTGACCGATCCGACCGGCAATCGCCTCGGGCAAACGCTCGGCCATCGGCGCTATCACGACGCCACCATCGGCTTCGGCGAGCAGGCCTTTCTGGAGCACCGCCCTGCCGGCGCCCAAGCTCGCCGAAATATTGAGCGCGCCGAGCAGCCGGCCGTCATCGATTGTGGCGGGCATGCGCCGCAGCGGCATGTTATCCGGGAGGCCCGCTTTCAGCTGGTCTACCAGTGCATCGCGCACGGGTCCCGCGCCGCGCAGCCAGAGGCCGCCAAGGCCGTGAGGGTCCAGTGCGAAGAGCCGGGCCGCCGTCAGCGCATCGGCAAGAGGATCATGGGCAGGCTCTGGCCCGCTCACCCGAACAGCTCGGCGATCGCCCGGTCGATCCGCGCCGTCGACCCTGTTTCGTCGAGTACGTCGCGGCGCAACCGGTGCCGCAACGCCATCGGCGCCACCGCGATCAGCTGCTCGCGCGCTACTTTCTTCTTTCCCTCGAGCGCCGCCAGAGCCTTGGACGCACGCATCAGGGTCAATTCGCCACGCAACCCGTCCGCACCAACCGCCACGCACAGTTCGGCGGAATCGGAAAGCACCGCCTCGGGTACGACGATCGTGTCGAGCGCCTTCTGCCCGCGCGCGATCTGACGCAGAATCTTCGCGTCGGCCTTTTTCCACTCTTCGGCAAACGTCTCCGGATCCCGCTCCTGCGCATCGCAGCGGCGCATGATCTCGATCCGCTGTTCGATATCGTCCGGCGTCTTCACCTCGACCGACAGGCCGAACCGGTCGAGCAGCTGAGGCCGGAGTTCGCCTTCCTCCGGATTGCCGCTGCCAATCAGCACAAAGCGCGCCGGATGGCGGACCGAAAGCCCCTCCCGCTCGACGAGATTTTCGCCCGAAGCTGCAACGTCGAGCAACAGATCGACCAGATGATCCTCGAGCAGGTTGATCTCGTCGATATAGAGGAAACCGCGATGCGCACGGGCGAGGAGGCCCGGCTCGAACGCCTTTTCGCCCCTGCCGAGCGCGCGTTCGAGGTCGAGTGCGCCGACCACCCGGTCCTCGGTCGCGCCGAGCGGCAGGTCGACAAAGGGCACGGGCACGCGCCGGACGCGCTTGCCAATCGGTTCCTCGGGATAATTCTCGCGCGCGTCGGGATCGCAGTTGAAGCGAGTCCCTTCGATAACGCGCATCGGTGGCAGGAGCGCCGACAGCGCGCGCGCGGCCGTCGACTTGCCGGTCCCGCGATCGCCGAACACCATCACCCCGCCGATCCTGGCGTCGACGGCCGCGATCAGCAGCGCCCGTTTCATCTCGTCCTGGCCAACGATCGCGGAAAAGGGAAAAGCGGTCATGGGACAGGATTACCACTTCAGCCCGACGCGGCAAGTGATCCGCGCGACGTGAATTCACGCGAACGGGTGTCCGACGCGTTGCGCCGATAAGGACAGGCGGCCCCGAAGGACCGCCCGATTGGCTATGCCGCGATAAGACGTTCCGACTGCGGTTCGGCTTCGAGCCAGGCCCAAGCGTCCGCTTCCTCTTCGCTTTCGAAGCAACGAACCTCGACCCGGAACATCGGATCGAGTGCCTGGATCATCGTCTGCATCCAGCGGGGCGCACCGACGACCGCATAACGATCCAGCGTGCGGATCATGTCGCGCTTCATCGCCCAGAAATCCTCATCCATCAGGCCCGCCGGCGCGAGACCGCGATAGCTTTTGATCCGCCCCAGCAGCCGTTTCGGCTGCCCATGTTCGAGCCGGTCGTTGAAATGCTCGGCAACGGCGTCGAGCTCGTCGGCCGAAATCTTTCCGTTGAGTTCGAAACCGAGCACATCCGGACTGTCGGTTTCGATGATCTTGAAGGATGGCCGGTGCGGCAACTCCTCCTTGCCTTCGACCCAGGCCAGCGCTTGGTCGCGTTCGTCCATCGTATAGGTCTCGTAGGCGATGCCGGGCAGCAGGGCGCTTTCGATCCGCGTTGCCCAGCGGATCCATCTCGTGTCGCTGACAACCGCGACCCGCCCGAACCGATCCAACTTGCCGACCATCTGCCAGCCCCGCGCCATCTGCTGACCGAAGCCTTCCGTATCGAAACCTTCATAGTCGCCGATTTCGAAGAAGAGATGAGTCTTTTCGTTCGCGTCGATCGCGGCTTCGATCCGATCGAACATCTCTTCCATCTCGGCCTTGGAAATATGGCCGCCCATTTTCGCGGCGATCACATCGTCGGCGCTCGGCAGGAATTCCAGCATCTCAACCTCCATCTCGGATTCTCGTTCGGCTAATGTTGACGACGGTATCGCACTGCCCCGCTGGCGACTTGATCCAGCGCAATTTGGCCTGTGCCGGATGCGCTGTGGTATCCGTCCACATGCTATGATCGATGCCTTCGAAGGGAGCGAAATCGATGGCGAGAATGCACGCTATGCAGCTGGATGCCCCGGATCGCGGGCTGCATATGATCGAACGGCCGATGCCCGTCCCGCAGGGTACCGAGCTGCTGATCGAGATCGGCGCCTGTGGTGTATGCCGGACCGACATTCACGTCGTCGATGGCGACATTCACGGCACCCTGCCGATCGTACCCGGCCACGAGATCGTCGGGAGGGTCGCTGCCCTCGGGCCCGAAGCGAACGGCTTCGAGCTCGGCGATCGGGTCGGCGTTCCCTGGCTCGGACGGACCTGCGGCCGCTGCCGCTACTGCCGGGCGGAGCAGGAAAATCTCTGCGACGAGCCCATATTCACCGGTTTTTCGCGCGACGGCGGCTTTGCGAGCCATGTGGTCGCCGATGCGCGTTTTTGTTTAGCGATACCGGACATATTCGACGATGCCCACGCAGCCCCTTTGCTCTGTGCGGGCCTGATCGGATTCCGGTCGCTGAGGATGGCGGGGGATGGCCGGGAGATCGGTCTTTACGGTTTCGGCGCGGCGGCGCATATCGTGGCCCAGGTCGCGATCTGGCAGGGCCGAAACGTCTACGCCTTCACGCGCCCGGGGGATGAGAAAGGCCAAAAATTCGCGCGATCGCTCGGATGTATCTGGGCGGGATCTTCGGATGAGGCGCCACCGACGGAGCTGGACGCGGCGATCATCTTCGCACCAGTCGGTGCGCTCGTCCCGGCGGCTTTGCGCGCGGTGCGCAAGGGCGGCCGGGTAATCTGCGCCGGCATCCATATGAGCGACATTCCGGCCTTTCCCTACGCCGATCTCTGGGAAGAGCGTTCGATCCGGTCGGTCGCCAATCTGACCCGCGAGGACGGCACCGCCTTTCTCGATATCGCCGCCAAGGTCCCGATCCAAACCCATGTGACCGTGCTACCGTTGGGCGACGCCAATATCGCGCTCGATCGGCTGCGCGCCGGGGAAGTGGATGGCGCGGTCGTGCTCTGCCCGTAGCGCGATCCGGCCCCGGGGGGACGAGCGCCTATACCTTGTCGGCGTAGATGAGCCGGCCGGGGCCAAGCCGATCGAGCACCTGCGCGATATCGGCATGCGAAAAGGCAAAACAGCCCTCGCTGCGCCCGAGCTTGCCCTGCTCCTGCACAACTTCCGGATTGGCATACCAGGCCGAGTGGATGACGATGGCGCGCGCCTCGGCATTGCTGTTTTCCGGATCGAGGCCCGCGAGCCGGCGGGACGGGCCGTGGCTGCCCGAATAGGCCCGGCCGGTCAGATACGCTCCGGACGACGTGGCCGCCGACCCCGGAACGTTGGAAAAGCGCTGGAGCCAACCGCTATGGGACGGATCCGATCCCCGGCCATGGGTGACCAGCAGGCGCTCGGCACGTCCGCTCGCAAGATCGATAATCGAAAAGCGCGGCAGGCGCGACGGCGCGTTGAAATCGGCGACGCCGATCAGGTCGCGATGGACGATCGCGTCTTGGTGGCGTTGCAGCGCGGCGAGTGCCCGCTGCAACAGGTCTCCGTTCGGCGCGGCCGGCGTGACCGGGGCGGTTGCCGCCGCCGGGATGCTTGCCGCAAGCGCGCCGCCCGCTACCATAAAGTGTCTGCGCGAAATTCTGACCATCGAAAACACTCACTCCAAACAACGATAAACGGCGAATATCTTTATCGTCCGACCGCCTGCCTATAGGTAGAAGCCCGTATTTGCCGCATAGGCGGCTTGGCGGAGACAGTTCGCATGAAAATGCTCCTTTCCGCGCTGTTCGGACTATCGCTCGGCCTCGCCGCGCCGGCCTTCGCACAGGAGGAATTGACCGAAATCCCGCTGGCCGACATTCCGACGGAAACGGCGACAATGCCCGATCATCCCTATCCTGTCGCGCTGCGGGAAGCCCATGCCGCGGAGACCGACCTCGCGCGGCGCGCGACGCTCGCCGCGAATCTGGAACGCTGGCGGCGGATGCCGGCATCGCTCGGGCCACGCTATCTGATCGTCAACGCCGCCGCCTTCGAAGTCACTCTTTGGGAAGGTCGGCGGGAAATGGGCCGGTGGCGCGTGATCGTGGGTACGCCGCGCACACCCACCCCGATTTTCCAGGCGGAAGTTTCGGGCGTGATCTTCAATCCGTGGTGGGAAATTCCTGCCAGTATCGCGGCCGAAGGTATCGCATCGATGGTCCGCAACCGGCCGGCCGCGGCCCGACAGCGCGGCTATGTCTATCAAAACGGCCGCTATCGCCAGCGCCCCGGCCCCGGCAACGCACTCGGCCTGATGAAGCTGGTCATGCCCAACCCATATAGCGTTTTCCTGCACGACACGTCGAACCGCACATTGTTCGAGCGGGACGTTCGTGCGCTCAGCCATGGCTGTGTCCGGGTGGGCGATGCGATAGGTTTCGCGACGGAGCTGTTGGCCGCACGGCCGGGCTGGAACCGGGCGCGCACCGACGAAATTGTCGCTTCCGGGCAGACGATGCGTATCGATCTGCCCGAGCCCATCCCCGTCTATATCGGCTATTTCACGGCAGAACCGGCCGAAGACGGGACGATCCGCTATTTTACGGACATTTATAACCGCGACCGGCGATCGGCCCAGCTCAGTTCGATCGAGACGGATGTGGACGGAGAAGATCCGCGCTGCCGCGTCTCATAGGCGAAGGGCCTGCGGCTTGACCGAATCTCATTCCGCTGGGGATTCGATTCAGCCGTCCGCAGGCCCCCACCTGTCGAGTCATCGCCGAATGGCATCGCTCTGCTATGCTTGCGCATGGGAAGAACGGGGTAGCCTTCGACTCGTCTTCAGGCAGCTCTCATTATCGGGCTGGAGCGAACCGCCCAATTGACTCGGATCAAGCCTCAGAAAGTTTTTCGCGGTCAACGATCAGCATAGCTCAGGTCGATGGCCAAAGCGCCCGGATATCGCGTGGCAAGCCGCTCTTGATATCATCCACCTCGCCCGGCGAAAGGCGCGCATCCAGCAATGTGAAAACCGCACGGACCGCCGCCTCTGGATCGGCATTCGGGTCGGTATCGAAGGCGGATTCCACGGCGGCGATAAATTCGGCCGCGTGCTTGTAGTCCGTTTGCGGACTGGAAGGCCGCCAACCCTCATAATAGATGCCGCGCACCAGGATCGGCAGCTGCGCGGCGACGTGCACCGCTTCGTTCACCTGCAGCCGATCGCGCAACGTGTGCAAGGCCGATCTCAGCAACCGGTACGCCCGCTTCTTGTCGTCCCAGTCGAGCATCTTCATCAGCTCGTCGAGCCAGATATTGGCGTCCTGAATGGCCTTGTCGAATATTCGCAAACCCAGCGCACTCATGGCTGATCTCCTCTGATTGTTGGGCCTTGCCGAAGCACGGTTCAGCCGAAGGCCGGACAGGCACCGACCGCGGGCCGGCCGACCTCGGTCGGCACCGGCGACGCATCCAGCGCGTCTTCCTCGATAAAGATCGTCTTCCACTGGCCGCTTTCGCCCGGGAAATTGTCGAACATCGCCGCGACGAGATACGGCATGATCTCGTTCAAATGGCTGTTGATGCCGATGCTCTTCGTCCGGCCCTCGAACAGCGGTTCGGATTGCGGTTGGCCGGCCGACCGGATGTCCATCCGCAGCTCGCGCACATATTGCGCGACAGTCGATACGACCGGCGGCTCCCAGCAGCGATAGCCGTACCATTGCGGGTTGAACGGCTCTCCACTTCGATAATAGTAACGGTAGGAGCAGCGCGGCCAGGACGAGATGATCCGCGGCGCGCCCTCGTGGATCGAATAATCGATCTCTGCGATGAGCGAAGCGTCCCCGGCATCCGCGACGGGCGTATAGCCGGCATTGGCCAGCCGTTCCGCCAGCATCGTCCGATAACCGGCAAATTCGAGGCTGGATTGCGCTCGCGGATCAACGGCGACGACCGCCACCGTCTCGCCGGTGGGCGGCGGCAGACGATGGAGCCGGTACACGTCGCAGGAAACACCGGGTGTGCACGCCGAAACAACAAGGGCGGCCATGACGGCGATGACGGCGGCGCGGACGGACGACAGCGAATGATTCATCATGAACTAATGATGCCGCCATTCGAGCGAGTCGAATTGCGTTCGATCAAGTTACGACGACGGGAGCTCGCCGACGCGGATTTGAATCGCGCAATTGATTTTGCGCAATTCGCCAAGCCGGAAAAGCCGTCAGTATGTGGACATGATGTTCGGTTTTGTTTTGCGTAGTTCGGAGGGGGAGACATGACGATGGGGATGATGAAGGCCGCTATTTTCGTGGAGCCGGGCCGGATCGTGATCGACGACAAGCCGGTTCCTGACATCGGTCCGACCGAGGCTCTGATCAAAATCACCACGACGACGATCTGCGGCACGGACGTCCATATCCTGAAGGGCGAATATCCGGTCGAGCCGGGTCTGACGGTCGGCCACGAACCGGTCGGCATCATCGCGGCGCTGGGTTCGGCGGTTAACGGGTTTCGCGAGGGCGAGCGGGTGATCGCCGGTGCGATCACGCCATGCGGCCAGTGTTTCTCCTGCCTCGACGGGCACCTCGCCCAATGCCGCGGCGAAGCGATCGGCGGCTGGCGGTTCGGCAACACTATCGATGGCGCGCAAGCCGAATATCTCCTCGTTCCCGATGCCGCCGCCAACTTGACACGCGTCCCCGAGCATCTGAGCGACGAACAGGTGCTGATGTGCCCGGACATCATGTCGACGGGTTTTTCCGGTGCCGAAAGCGGCGGAATCCGGATCGGCGATACGGTGGCGATCTTCGCGCAGGGCCCGATCGGCCTGTGCGCGACGGCCGGCGCGAAACTGTGCGGCGCGACGCGGATCATAACGGTGGAAACTGTCCCCGAACGGATCGCCATGTCCAAGGCGATGGGCGCCGATATCGTCATCGATTTCAACGCCGAAGATCCGGTCGACCGGATCATGGAGCTGACCCAGGAACGGGGAGTCGATGTCGCGATCGAGGCGCTGGGAACGCAAGAGACTTTCGAGGCCTGTCTGCGCGTCGCGAAGCCGGGCGGTACGGTATCGAGCCTTGGCGTCTATTCGGGGAAACTGTCGCTGCCCGTCGACGCGTTCGCGGCCGGGCTCGGCGATCATCATATCGTCACGACATTGTGCCCAGGCGGCAAGGAACGGATGCGGCGGCTTATCGAGGTCGTCGCTTCGGGCCGGGTCGATCTCAAACCCTTGGTCACCCACCGATTCGACCTGGAAGATATCGAGGCGGCCTACGACCTGTTCGCGCATCAGCGCGACGGCGTCTTGAAGATCGCCGTCACGCCCTAGTGCGAAGCGAGGCTCAGTATCCGGCCTGGGTCGACGATGCGGATGCAATCGTGTTTTTCGATCCGGACGGCCCCGATTTCCTTCAGTTTCCGGAAAGCCCGACACACGGTTTCGGGGGTCAGAGCGAGATAGGCCGCGATATCGGTCTGCGGCATCGGCAACACCGTTTCGTCGCCATGACCGAGCCGTGCGCAAACATCGGCGAGAAATGAGCACATGCGCGCGAGCGCGCCTTGCCGGCCGAGCAGCAGGCTGCGCATATAGCTCGCTTCCAGTTCGGGACGGACCGTACCGAAAAGCGTATCGTTGAAATCCGGCGTACAGCGCAATTCTTCGGTCCAGCATTCGACGGCCTGGGTCGAATAGCGAACTTCTGTAACCGCTTCGGCAGTGTACCGGCAGCGTCCGCCGAGCGGCACGCCGATCACATCGCCGGGAAAGAAAAAGCCGGTGACCTGCCGTTCGCCCTCCGACGAAAAATTGACGCTGCGGATTATTCCCGTCTCGATCCGGAACAGTTGCCGCGCCTCATCGCCTTCCCAGAACAAAGCCTGTCCGGGCGATATGTGAACGGACAATGCCCTGCGGCCGGCAGGCTCCGGATGAAATGGTATGACATTTTCCGCGAATTCCGGTTCCATGGTGTCCTCCCGAAGGTCCAAGTCGAACCAGTGCAATGTGCGGCTCGCGGGCCCGGTCGGGGAGTCGTGGCTTATACCTATGGCGCGCCGAAATCCGCCCCTCAGAGTACGGATAATGCGCTATGCGCCGTTGTGGATGCCGAGCCGCATCGCCATGCGAACGATATCGGCCAGGTTTTTCGCCTCCATCTTCGTCATCACCCGCGCGCGATGTATCTCCACGGTCCTCGGGCTGCACCCCAGATTATAAGCGATGACCTTGTTCGGCTGGCCGGTCACCAACTCGCGGAAGACATCCTTCTCACGTGGCGTCAGCGTATCCATCCGGGCGGCGAGTTCCGCGCGTTCGGTCGATTTCGCGCGCCCGGCTTCGCGTTGAGCAACGGCCTTTTCCACGGCTTCCATCAGTCGGGCATCAAGAAACGGCTTTTCGAGGAAATCGGCCGCGCCTTTCTGGATCGCCGAAACTGCAAGATCGACATCGCCATGCCCCGTCATCATGATGACCGGCAAGGCCGGGTCGCGGCGCTGGAGCTGTTCCAGGAGATCCATGCCGTCATGCTTGGGCATCCGGATATCGAGCAGGACGCAATCCGCTTTGCGCAGATCCGCATCGGCAATGAATGTCTCCGCATCGTCATGCGTTTCGATCGCATAACCGGCCAGCTTGAGCCGGCCGCCGAGTGCATCGAGGATCGCCGGATCGTCGTCGACGAGAATAATCGCGGCCATCCCTAATCCTCGGTCGAAGCGGGAATGGCGAAACAGAGACGGGCACCGTTCGCCTGGCGGTCCTCGGCCCAGATCGTGCCGCCATGCGCGGTGACGATCGACCGGCAGATGGCAAGGCCTATGCCCAGCCCGTCGCTATTGCCGCTGACGAACCGGTCGAAAAGGTCGTCGCGCAGCTTGGGATCGATGCCGGTGCCGGTATCCTCGACGCATATCTGGACATGCGTATCCCGGTGCGGCTTGGCGGATATCCGGATAAGCGGCACTTCGGCATTGCCCAGCGCTTCCACGGCGTTGCGCAGGAGATTGTGCAGCACCTGCTGGATCTGCACCGGTTCCACGCGGACCGCCGGAAGATCTTCGGGGATATCCAGTTCGATGGCGATCCGCTTCTTTTCGCTTTCCAGGAGCGAGAGATCGACGGCTTCGCGGATCAATGGTTCAAGCTCGCAACGCGTCTTCTCACCGCCCGTGAAGCGGACGAACCGTCTGAGCGACCGTATGATATCGCCGGTGCGTTCGGTCTGCCGGTTCGCCTTTTCGATAAACTCCTGCGCGGACGCAATGTCGGGATCTTTCTCCGAAAGCTGGTGGCTGGCGGCACTCAGATACTGGTTGATGGCCGCAAGCGGCTGGTTGATCTCGTGCGCCAGCCCAGTCGCCAGCTCGCCCATGGATGCGACGCGTGCCATATGCTGCATCGCCGTTCGCATTTCCTCTTCGCGTACCTTCGCCCGTTCTTCCTCGGTCAGGTCGTGCAGCAACCCCACGAACAAAGGCTCCCCACCGTCCCAGACTTCGGCAACTCTCAGAAATACGGGAAAGAGCGAGCCGTCCTTGCGCCGGGCTTCGACTCTTCGGCCGACACCGATGATATGCGGCTCGTGTGTTTTCACATAGCGGGCGATATAGGCATCATGGCGGTCATGATGTGGCGAGGGCATCATGACGTTCACATTTGCACCGATCAATTCGTCGCCCGAATAACCGAACATCGTCGAAGCGACGGCGCCGATCGACTGGATGATGCCGTGCCGGTCGATCGTCACGATCATGTCCGGCGACATAGACAAAAGCGCGTTCAGCAGCAGGTCCCGCCGGGCAAGCTCCGTATCCGGTTGTTTGGGTGCATTCATTACTGACTCCCAGGAGCTGCACATCGCATGACGGGCGGATCCCACGCAAGCGATCTGCACGATCCCGTTTGGCTGGATCATCGTTTGCGCGGTTGACCCCGATCAATTCGCGAATCGCGGCGCGGAGCGAATATGGATTGTCCGGTCGGACTTGCGAACCTCGGCCCCGGGAAGCGCCGACGTGTCAAATCCGACCGACACGACCATTCGAAGGAGGCTCAACATGACCGATGGATCGCCCGTTCCCGCTTTGCGAGGCCGCCATGGTCTCCAGCTACATCCGTTCCGCAGATTGCAGGACCAGGTCGACCGGCTGTTCGACGATTTCGGCGGCCTGTCGTTTGCGTCCGACGACCTTTCGATGAAGCCGAAAATCGACCTCAAGGAAACCGATACCGGCTTCGAACTGACCGCCGAGATGCCCGGCGTGACCAGGGACGAAGTCGATCTTCGCGTGACCGAGGACAGTGTGACGCTACGCGCGGAGAAGAAAAGTACGCGCGAAGAGAAGGAAGACGATTATCAGATGGTCGAACGCCGTTTCGGCACCTTCCAGCGCGCCATGCGATTGCCGACCCAGGTCGATCCCGACCAGGTATCGGCGGAATTCAACGACGGCGTACTCAAGGTGACCCTGCCCAAGGCGGCTAACGCCGAACCGGATTCGCGCAAGGTCGAAATCGGATAACGAGATCGGGCACCGCCATACCCTTTGCGTGGCGGGAACCCCGATGGGCGACGGCAGCCGATCCCTGCGCATCAAGCGACCCGGATGCGCCCGGCTGCCGTCCCCTTTTTCCGGCTTTCGAAAGTTGACGCGGATCAATGACGCAGCATCATCGGCCAGCCACTATGGCCGCACTCAACTGACAGGCGTATAGATCTGAATTGCCCGGCAGAATTGGCCGCGCATCATTGTAACCAGGAGGCCCGATTGACCACCGCAACCGTTGAAAAGCAGCAAGACGACACAGTATTGCAAAAGGCCCGGTCGATCGTCGAAGCCGCCGGTGAGGATGAGAAGGCCCGGCCGTCCGTCCGCTGCTTCTTCGACGAGCCCACCTTCACTGCCAGCTATGTCATCCACGATCCCACGACGATGAAGGCCGCGATCATCGACTCGGTACTCGATTATGACGCGCCGTCGGGTCGTACTTCGCACGCCTCGGCGGACGAAATCATCGCCTATGTGAAGGATCAGGATCTCGAGATCGAATGGCTGCTCGAAACCCATGCCCATGCCGACCACCTGTCCGCAGCGCCCTATCTCCAGGAAAAGCTTGGCGGAGCGATCGCGATCGGCCGCGAGATCCTGACGGTCCAGAATGTGTTTGGCGCGCTGTTCAACACCGGTCCCGATTTCGCGCAGGACGGATCGCAATTCGACCGGTTGTTCGACGATGGCAACCGCATCCAGCTCGGCGAGATCCAGGGTGTCGTGATGCACGTACCCGGCCATACGCCGGCCGACCTAGCCTATGTTATCGGCGATGCGGCCTTTATCGGCGACACGCTGTTCATGCCCGATTACGGCACGGCGCGCGCCGATTTTCCGGGCGGCGACGCGCCTACACTCTACCGTTCGATCCGGCGACTCCTGTCGCTACCGGCCGAAACCCGATTGTTTCTATGCCACGATTACAAGGCGCCGGGCCGCGACCAATTCGCCTGGGAAACAACGGTCGCCGACGAGCGCGACCATAACATCCACGTGCACAACGGCGTGTCGGAAGAAGAATTCGTCGCCATGCGTACGGCGCGGGACGCGACGCTCGCCATGCCGACGCTGATCCTGCCCTCGATACAGGTCAACATGCGCGGCGGGCATTTCCCCGAACCCGAAGATAACGGCACGCGCTATCTCAAAATCCCGCTGGACGCGGTCTGACGATGATTCCCGACTATGCCATGCCCGTTCAAGGCCTGATCGGCGGCCTGATGATCGGCGTGGCAGCCGCAGTCATGCTGCTCGGACTGGGGCGGATCGCCGGGGTCAGCGGGTTGTTGGCGCGGATGATGCGGATCTCGGACAGCGGGCCACCGCTGGTGCTGGCGGGAATGTTCACCGTCGGCCTGCCGCTCGGCGCATTCATCGTTTCGCTGCTCTCCGGGCCGGTCGAGACGCGCTATCCCGAATCCGCCGTCATCCTGATCGTCGGCGGGCTCGTCGTCGGGTTCGGTACGCGCCTCGGCAGCGGCTGCACGAGCGGCCATGGCGTGTGCGGGCTGTCCCGCCTCTCGAAACGCTCGGTGGTTGCAACGCTGTGCTTCATGGGTGCGGGTTTCGCCACGGTGGCCATCATGAACGGCCTGGGACTGGGCTGGTGATCCGCATGGCGATCCTGGCGCTCGGATCGGGCGCGCTGTTCGGCGCGGGGCTGGCGATATCGGGCATGGCCGATCCGACCCGGGTGCGCGATTTCCTCGACCTGTTCGGTCGCTGGGACCCGACCCTCGCCTTCGTCATGGCCGGCGCGATCCTGCCCATGGCGATTGCCTGGCAGATTCAGCGCCGTCTTCTATCCCCTTTGGCATCCTCGGAATTCAATGTCCCTTCTACGGCGAAGATCGACGGCAAGCTGGTTAGCGGATCGCTGCTGTTCGGCGTCGGGTGGGGCATTGCCGGTCTGTGCCCGGGTCCCGCCATTGCCGGCCTCGCGCTCCGGCCGTCCGAAGCGCTGATCTTCGTCGTGGCGATGATCGTCGGGATGATGGTCTATCGCAGCCTGAGCCGACCGGCATTTGTAGAAACGCTGGCCACTGAAAAGGGGTGAAGCCATGGACGCCAAGGATCTCTCGCCCCGTCCCGCCCGTGCCGGCAATTCCGCGACACAACGCCATGACATATTGATCGTCGGCGGCGGATCGGCCGGGATAGCGGTCGCCGCCTCCCTGCTGCAGCGCGACGAGAGCCTGTCGATCACCATCGTCGAGCCGCGCGAAACGCATTATTACCAGCCCGGCTGGACCATGGTCGGCGGCGGCATCTTCGATCGCAGTCAGACGCACCGGCCGATGGCGAGCGTCATCCCGAAAGGCGTCCGCTGGATCCGCGCCCGCGTGGCGCAATTCGCGCCGGACCGCGATGCGATCCTTCTCGAGGACGGAACGCAGCTCTCCTACGGCGTGCTGATCGTCGCGGCCGGCATCAAGCTCGACTGGGAGCAGATCGACGGCCTCCCCGACGCGCTCGGCAGGAGCTGCGTCACCTCCAACTACACATTCGAAACCGCGCCCTATACTTGGCAACTGGTCCAGTCCCTCGAGGAAGGCGTCGCGCTGTTCAGCCAGCCGCCGATGCCGATCAAATGCGCAGGCGCCCCGCAAAAGGTGATGTATCTGGCGTGCGACCATTGGCGGCACTGGGGACGGCTGCCGAAGATCGATGTCGCCTTTCACACGAGCACACCCGCCCTGTTCGGGGTCGCCGACTATGTCCCCGCGCTGCAGAGCTATGTCGACAAATACGGTATCGAGCTGCGGCTGGAATCGCGCCTGATCGCCGTGGACAGCGCGACCCAACGCGCGACGTTCGCCGGAGCCGATGGCGAGGTCACCCGCGATTTCGATATGCTGCATGTAACGCCGCCCCAAGTAGCGCCGGATTTCATCGCCGACAGCCCGCTTGCGGCGGAAAACGGGTTCGTCGAGGTCGACGACGAAACGCTCCGCCATCCGCGTTACGGCAACGTCTTTGCATTGGGCGATGTCTGCTCGGCGCCCAACGCCAAAACCGCCGCGGCGGTCCGCAAACAGGCTCCGGTCGTCGCCTGGAACATCCTCGCTATGCTCAGCGGGACGGGCCGTCACGCCGCCTATGACGGCTATGGCTCCTGCCCGCTGACGGTGGAGCGCGGCAAGATTGTGCTCGCCGAATTCGGCTATGGCGGCGAGTTGCAGCCGACCTTCCCGCATTGGCTGATCGATCCGACCCGCCCGTCCCGGCTCGCCTGGCATCTTAAGGCGTCGCTGCTTCCCTGGGTCTATTGGAACGGAATGCTGCGCGGGCATGAATGGCTGGCCGGACCGAAAATCCTGCCGGGCGCAATGGAGCCGCCGCAGACGGATACCGCCCAAACCCAATCCGTAACCGGTTGAACAGGAACTCCGCCCGCCTGATGCGATTGTCCCGCTATTTTCCGATCCTCGACTGGGGCCGGCACTATACGGGCTCGACGCTGACCAGCGATCTGGTGGCGGCGATCATCGTCACCATAATGCTGATCCCGCAAAGCCTCGCCTATGCGATGCTGGCCGGGCTGCCACCGGTCGTGGGGCTCTACGCATCCATCCTGCCGCTCATCGCCTATGCGCTGTTCGGGACGAGCCGGACCTTGGCCGTCGGCCCGGTCGCCGTCGTCTCGTTGATGACCGCGGCGGCCGCTGGAACGGTCGCTGCGGCGGGATCGGCCGACTATATCGCCGCCGCGCTGATCCTCGCCACTCTGTCGGGACTCATATTGCTCGTGATGGGCCTCATGCGGCTCGGTTTTCTCGCAAACCTGCTGTCGCACCCCGTGGTATCGGGCTTCATCACCGCAAGCGGCATCATCATCGCGACCAGCCAATTGAAGCACATACTCGGCATCGAGGCGAGCGGGCACGCCATGCCCGAGCTGCTCTCCGGGCTCTGGGCCAATATCGCCGATATCAACGGACCGACCCTGGCGATCGGCGTCGCGTCGCTGCTCTTTCTCTTTTGGGTCAGGAAGGGCCTCAAGCCGCTGCTGATCCGGATCGGGCTGGCGCCGCGCCCGGCTGATCTGCTGGCCAAGGCCGGACCGGTCTTCGCCGTCGTCGCAACCATAGTCGCCGTCATCCTGCTCGGGCTGGAAGAAAGGGGCGTCAGCACGGTCGGCGTCATTCCCTCTGGATTGCCGCCGATCGGCGCGCCGCTTTTCGATGCCGAGCTCTGGCTGGAGCTCGCCATCCCGGCCCTGCTGATCAGCATCATCGGGTTCGTGGAATCGGTTTCGATCGCCCAAACGCTCGCCGCCAAACGCCGGCAACGCATTGCGCCCGATCAGGAGCTTGTCGGCCTCGGCGCCGCCAATATCGCGGCCGGCTTTTCGGGCGGCTATCCGGTGACCGGCGGATTTGCTCGCTCGGTCGTCAATTTCGATGCCGGCGCGGAAACGCCGGCGGCTGGCGCCTTCACGGCGGTCGGCATAGCCGTTGCGGCGCTGATGCTGACCCCGCTGCTCCAGACGCTGCCTGTCGCGACGCTGGCGGCGACGATCATCGTCGCCGTGCTGAGCCTCGTCGACCTTCGGACGCCTCTCGTCACGTGGCGCTATTCCAAGGCCGATTTCGCAGCGATGGCGATCACGATCGCGGGGACCTTGCTGTTGGGCGTCGAGACCGGCGTGATCGCCGGGGTTGCGCTCAGCCTGGCCCTCTTTCTGTGGCGCTCGTCGCGGCCGCATGCGGCGGTCATCGGCCGGGTTCCGAATACCGAGCATTTTCGCAATGTCGAACGGCATACCGTCATTATCCTTCCGCATGTGCTGATGATCCGGGTGGATGAAAGCCTCACCTATCTCAACGCGCGCTGGCTCGAGGAATATGTGCTCGAACAGGTGGCCGACCATCCCGAACTCAAGCATCTCGTGCTGATGTGCTCGGCGGTTAACGAGATCGATGCGTCGGCACTCGAAAGCCTGGAGGCGATCAATCACCGGCTGGCGGACGCGAATGTCGAATTTCACCTGTCCGAGGTGAAGGGGCCCGTGATGGATCGTCTCCAGGCCTCCCACTTTCTCGATACGCTGACAGGCGACATTTTCCTGTCGCAGAACCGGGCGTTCGCCGAACTGGCGAAGCGCACCGGGAGCGCCGATATTCGGAAACCCGAATTGGATCCCTACGGGCCGCGCGGCCTGATATAGCGGTGTTCGGGAGGGGCGCGATGAAACTCGAACACAGCCACGATCCGGCGGCGATCTCGGCGCGCCTGGCGGACGGCTCGAAACCCTCTTATGTCCGCGATTTCGTCTATGGCGGTATCGACGGGGCGATCACCACCTTTGCGATCGTCGCCGGCGTGGTCGGGGCAGCGCTCTCCGCCAATATCATCCTCATTCTCGGTCTCGCCAACCTGCTGGCGGACGGGTTTTCGATGGCGGCCAGCAATTACAGCGGGACCAAGACGGTCATCGACAATGTCGAGCGGGTCCGCGAGATCGAAGCCCGGCACATCCGCGTCGATCCGGACGGCGAGCGCGAAGAGGTCCGGCAGATCCTGGCGCGTAACGGGCTATCGGAATCGACGCTCGACCAGGCCGTTCAGTCGGTGACCGCCGATCGGCAGCGATGGATCGACTTCATGGTGACCGAGGAATATGGCCTCGCCGCGACCAATCCGTCCCCGCTGCGCTCTGGTCTCGCTACCTTTTCGGCCTTTGCGATCTGCGGCGCCGTTCCTTTGCTGCCCTTTCTCGCCGGTGACGCGAATGCACTCACCGTGTCGATCGTCATGACCGCCATCGTCTTTTTCGCGATCGGCGCCGCCAAGAGCCGCTGGGCGCTTACCGCCTGGTGGCGATCGGGTCTGGAAACGCTGTTCATCGGTGGCACTGCGGCAGCCCTAGCCTATGCCACCGGCTATCTGTTGCGCACGATCTGGGATGTCAGCGTCTGAACTGCGATATTGACGGTGGTTGGCGCACTCCCAAGCCTGTCGGCACATTTGACGCACATCAAACTGGTTAGCAGTATTTCGCGATACGGAGACAATCGGAGAGGCTTCGTGCATCCGTCTCTCCGCGCGGGCGCCCGATTTCGGTGATACGAGGTCGCGCCCGCGGGCATCGGATGTACCGTTTCTAGGGGACGCGAAAATTGGGCCAGGATATTGCACGATCGCGGTTCGAGCAAAACGACCATGCAGAGTTCCGGGCACGGCTCCGAAACGAGACGAAGACGCTGAAGCGCTGGTTCGAGGAAAAACGGTTCGAACGGTCCGATACGTTCACGACGGGCCTCGAGCTCGAAGCCTGGTTGGTCGACGAGAATTTCCTCCCCACGCCGAGCAGCAACGAATTCATCGCCACGGCGAACGACCCGCATGTCGTCCATGAACTTTCGAAGTTCAATTTCGAACTCAATGCCGATCCCCACGGTCTGACGGACCGATGCTTCGCCACGATGCGCAACGATCTCGACAGCTTATGGCGGCGCTGCACGCATGCGGCGGAGACCCTGCGGCAGCAGCCATTGGCGATCGGTATCCTGCCGACCGTGCGCGACGAGATGCTCCAGCCGGCCTGGATGTCCGATCTCAACCGGTACAAGGCGCTCAACGACGAGCTGTTCCGCGCCCGCCAGGAGGAGCCGTTTCATATCGAGATCAGCGGCCAGGACGAACTCGATTACCGTTGCGATCATATCATGCTGGAGGCGGCCTGCACCTCGCTCCAGGCTCATCTCCAGATCAACCAGGACGACGCCGTCCGGTTCTACAATGCATCGCTCGTCGCGGCTGCGCCGTTGATCGCCGCGACGGCGAACTCTCCATTCCTCTATGGCAAGTCGCTATGGGCCGAGACCCGGATTCCGGCGTTCGAACAGGCGACGAAGGTTCATGGCTTTCTGGATCTCCATGGCCGGCAGGTTCTGCGGGTCACGTTGGGCATGGGCTATCTGCGGCAATCATTTATCGAGCTTTTTCTCGAAAATCTGAGCTATCCGACGCTGCTTCCCATCGTCAGCGAGGACGGCGATCGCTTTCGCAATCTGCGCCTCCAGAACGGCACGATATGGCGCTGGGTCAGGCCGATCATCGGGTTCGACGGCGCCGGCACGCCGCATCTGCGGATCGAACATCGGGTCATGCCATCCGGGCCCACGATCGCCGACACGATCGCCAATCTCATGCTGTGCTTCGGCCTGATGATCGATCTCGGCCGTGCGGAAACGCCGCCGGAAACGGAAACCGGGTTCGAGGATTGCCGCGCGAATTTCTACGCCTGCGCCAGGGACGGGCTGAATGCGCGGATATGCTGGGCCGGAAAGACCCATGATGTCCGGGCCCTGCTGCTCGAAAAGCTGCTGCCCGACGCCAAGCGCGCGCTCGCCCGGGAAGGCGTGGATACGGCCGATCTCGACTATTATTTCGACGAAATCTTGCAGGCGCGCATAGCGTCCGGCCTCATCGGCGCGGAATGGCAGCGCCGTTATTATTCCGGGAATGGCCGGAACTTCCAGGCGCTGACCGAACGCTATGCCGAATTGCAAGGCGGCGGTACGCCCGTCCATAGCTGGCCCCTATGACCCAGCAAGATGCGGTGATCCGGCTCGATCGCCTGAACCAGTTTCCGGCCGGCCTCACCGATATCGGACCACGGGAGATTGCAACGGTTCTCCCAAATCCGGCGCTGATCATGATTCCCGGCGAGCGCGAAGATCCGCTGTTCGTGTCGACGGTTCTCCATGGCAACGAGACGACGAGCTTTTTCGTCCTTCGCGAACTTGCCCGCAAATATGGTGCGACGCCGCCGCCGAGAAGCCTGATGATTTTCGTCGGCAACGTTCGGGCGATGGCGGCGGACGCCCGCTACCTTCCCGACCAGCACGATTTCAATCGTATCTGGGCGGACGGAGACAGCCCGTTTCACCATCTCGTGCGCCAGGTCGCCGAGGCCGCCCGCGAACAGGATCCGTTCGCAAGCATCGACATTCACAACAATACCGGCACCAATCCCTATTATGGCTGCGTCAACGCGCTCCGGCCCGCCGACCTGCACCTGGCGGCAGCGTTCGCCCCGGTCGGCGTTTTCTACCGGAATCCGTCGACAACCCAGTCCGTCGCCTTTTCGCAATTCTGTCCGGCGGTCACGATCGAATGCGGGAAAAGCGGCGATGAAGCGGGTATCGCGAAAGCGCTGTGGCTGATCGACCATGTTGCAGCTCTCGAGCATTTTCCCGACCATGCGCCGCCGGACGAGGCTGTCCGGCTCTACCAGACGGTCGGCTCGGTCGTCGTCGATCCGGCCAGCAGCATTGCGTTCGGCGACAGCGGCGCCGACCTGGCGTTGCGACCGGATCTCGAGGCAATGAATTTTTCGGACCTCGAAGCCGGAACCTATTGGGCGACGGCCCGTGAGCCGGCGCGCGCGTTGCGCGTGATCGGCGAACATGGGGATGACCTGACCGATCAGTTTTTTGTCGCCGACGGCGGGCGGATATCTCTCAAACGCGCTGCGACGCCCGCGATGATTACAAGCGACGAGAGCGTCATCCGTCAGGATTGTCTCGGATATCTGATGGCGCCGCTCTGATTTGTCCTGGATCAAAATTCCCGGCATCGATCGCGCTACAGTCGTCGAACCGACCGGGTTTCGGTCGCATGGTCGAATACGCAACAGGCTGAGGAGATAAGAGACTATGTCACATGTACCGCACGAACTGGCGGAGGAATTTCCGGACCATGTCGATCGGCTTCACGACCTCAAGGTCGGCAATGCCCATTTCGCGAAGCTGGCCGACGAATACCACACGATCAACCGCGAGATTCACCGGATCGAAAGCGGTGTCGAGCCGGGAACCGACGAGCGCACCACGGTGCTGCGCAAACAGCGGCTCGAGTTGAAAGACGAGATCGCGGCGATGATATTCGAAACCGCCCGGTAGCCATCGGCCAATTGCCGCAGACCGCCGATCAGTATGCGGCCGGCGGCGCCCATTCGGTATCGGCCAGATACGCCAGTTTGTCGGGAAGGACCGGCGCATAGGGCGCATCGTACCGGAAAGGCGCCTGCTCGTCCGTCCATTGATTGACATGCCGTCCACCGACGAAGCGGATCAGGGACACGCATCCCCAGCGCGCGCCGAATGGGCCGTGAGCAATGCCCGGCGGCCGCCAGAAATAGGCGCCGGGATACATGGTACCGAACGGGCCGGTCAGCGACCCGGCGATCAGATACGCCTCTTCCACCACCGGATGCATTTCCTGCGGTCCTTCCCCGGTCGGCGGTGCGCTTTGCGGCAGGATGAGCGACAGGAAGGTGCGCTCGCCGGTAACGGGATCGGTGCGCAGATTCTTGCGCGAAATGCCCAGATGCCGAAGATTGGGATCGTTCAGGGTCATGTCCCACTCCATCGCGGCCGCATCGATATGTGGAATGGCGCGGGATGCATCCTCTTCGGCCAGTTCGCCCTTGTCGGGCATCAGCGTCGGTTCGCGATCGTAAAAGGCCAGCAGGGCGCAGCCGTCCGGCGCGCTCATCGAGCGGCGCGTCCACCCGGCCGGCAGATAGGCATAACTATCGGCCGGATAGACATGATCGTCCATATGCAGTGCGCCTTCGAGCACGTAGAATTCTTCGCTCGCGGCGATATGCTCGGGCCCTTCGCGCGACCAGCCCGCCGGATAGCGTATCAGCGCCGTACAGGCGCCATCGGCGGGATCCCGGCTCAACATCTTGTATTCGGCGTCCGGCCTGGCGAGCCCCGCGCCGATCCGCCGCCAGGGCAGCATCTGGGCCTGGACGAATTCGATATGATCGCGCGTCAGCATGGAACGCCCTCCCGATGGCATTGCAAGACGGACAATCCATAGATCCGCCGCCGGCCGCTGCTTTGATCTATCTCAACGGCCTCTCCCGAGCCTGGCGTGCCGGATCAGTCCGAAGCGGCCTCTTTCAGGTCCCGGTAAAGGCGTCGGGTTCGATCGGGTATCACCAACTCGGCGCCCGTGCCGTTCCGTTGCGCCGTCCTGAGCGACGCTTCGAAGAACCGCTCATCCGACCGCGCAGGATCGAGCCCGAGCCGTTCGCAGATCGCGGCCAGGCGATCGAGATAGCGATCGGAGTCCGTATCGAAATCGACCAACGGAAACCGTTCGCGCCGCCAGAGCGCGAACAGCCGTTCGTTGTAGTGATGCCAGAGATCGACGAACGCGCCCGAAGTGCCAAACTCCGGATTGCGCTTCAGCAACGACCGGGCGACGGCGACAGGGCTGCGAACGGTTCCCACGAATTCGGCGTCGGGAAGCGCAGCACGCCAACCGTCGAGCAGCAGCAATAAGCGGGGATCCTTGAGCCCCCAAGGGCTTCTGCCCCGATAGTCGGCTATGATTGCGTCACGCCGGGCCCGATGATCCGCCTGCCACTCCATCCGCGGCGGCGGGCGGTGCCAGGCACCTCCGTTCGATGTGAGAATCTCCTCATTGAGCAACATGACTTTCTTGTTTTCGCGATTGCCCTTCCGGTTGTGCGGCGATGCCTCGATCACATCGCCTAGGAAAAGCCCGGCCGATTGCAGTGTGCCGGCGAGCGCGCTGGTGCCGCTTCGGTGCATGCCGAGGATGAGGATGACACGACCGGTCATGCGTCTCCCCTTGCCGTTCCCTTCGGCTCGCGCATCGTCAGCCGGCATGGAGCGCGAAGAATTTTTCGCGATGCTCCCGGTCATAGTCGGGATAATCGTATATATTCAGCAAGGAGAGATGCCGATGGGCGACCTCGGTCGAGATGAGCGACTGCCAACCCTTCGCCCTCAACGCCTTGTGCATCGCCGTATCGCGGTCGAATCCGATCTCGGCAAATGCCTTTTTCCGCATGACGAGCAACCGCAGGGGCGGACAATGCGGCGAAATCAGCGGATCGT
The DNA here is from genome assembly GCF_013378075.1 of Parasphingopyxis algicola. GTDB lineage: Bacteria > Pseudomonadota > Alphaproteobacteria > Sphingomonadales > Sphingomonadaceae > Parasphingopyxis > Parasphingopyxis algicola. Next base: position 1,428,415 of record NZ_CP051131.1, read on the forward strand.
CGACATGGACGTACCGGCGCATCGGCGCCCGTGCCTTGATGAGGAAGGTCAGGTCCTCCTCGCTCATATCGGGGCAGAGTTTCCGCGCCTGTTCCATATCGACGAAATCGGGCTGGTAGACACGGGATCCGATCGAACCGATTTCGGGATCAGCGCGCATGTGAGACAGGATCGTTTCCAGCCAGCATCGTTCGGTTTCCACGACCGCCGTATCGCCCTCGATGAAGACGAAAAACTCGTCGATCTCGTCCCAATAGCGCTCGATGAGCTTCTCGAAACGCCGCGGGTGATTTTCAGAGCAGAAATGGACGGCTTCGAACATGCCGCGCCGATCGAAACCGTCGATCACATTGCGCACCAGCGGATCGCCGGAGGCGTTATCGGCGAGGACGAACCGGCAGGGCGACCGGGTCCCCCGATAGAAGCTGTCCAGGCATGCCCACAGATAGATCGGCCGTTCCCAGCTCAGAATAAAGGCATGCGGCCCGCCGCCGGTGTCTTCACAGATAGGCACGCGCTGTCTATCGACGATCTCCATGCCCGACGCAATCCGCGCCTCCGCAAAATCCGGCAGTCTTTCCGCCAAACCGGGGACCGATTGGGAAAGGGTCCGGGGCGGAATGGCGAAGCGCGCGACCCGCAATGTGCTGCGCTCGCGCGGCAATGACTGACGTGCCGAAAGTCGATTTTCTCGTCGTCGGCGTACAAAAAGCCGGAACGACGGCGCTATACCAGTTTCTGCGCTCGCATCCCCGGCTTTTCCTGCACCGCAAGGCCAAGGAATTGCATTTCTTCGACCGGGATCATCTTATAGACTGGGCGTCGCCCGACTATTCGCGCTACGAGGCCATGTTCGCCGGCAAGCAGCCTGGGCAATATGCAGGCGAAGCGACGCCAGCCTATGCGTTCTGGCCGCGATCGCCCGAACGCATCGCGCGGTACAATCCCCAAATGCGACTGATCATGTGCCTGCGGGACCCGGCAGACCGGGCTTTTTCGCACTGGCAGATGGAGAGTCAGCGCGGCAACGAGTGGTTGAATTTAGCCGATGCGGTGCGGACCGGACGTCACAGGACGTTGATCAACGACAAAAGCCTGCGGCGTTTCAGCTATGTCGAACGGGGGTTTTACGGCGAACAGATCGCCCGCCTGCACGACCATTTTCCGAAGGACCAGCTACTCGTGACAACGCATGACGCAATGCGCGCCGACTTGCCGGCCTTTCTGGATATGATTTGCCGCTTTCTCGATATCGCGCCGTTCGCCGATTATCCCGAAAACCGGACGATCCGGCCGCAGCAAATGAGCGCCCCCGCCGGTGCGCCGGATCCTGCCGAAATCGAGTATCTGCGCACGCTCTATCGGGACGATATAGAAAAAACCGAGGCCCTGACCGGACTCGACCTGTCAGCCTGGCGGACGGGCGTGTCAGTCTGATCCGCTCCCTGTCCGGCGATACCCGGCTATTCCGCCCTTACCGCCCATTCACTGCCGGCCAAGCTTGGCGGGACGACGGTCTCGATATTCAGCTGGCCTTTGAGGCCGGCCGTTCTGTGGACGCTGATCTCCTGCCATTCGGGCGACATCGACATGCGGACCATGTCGGCGCGAGACGGATAGGAAGCGATGGCGATCTCGTCCCACAGCTCCTCGACCTGGCCGAGCGACAGGAAGGTGACATCGCCTAAAAATACCGGCTTCCCTCCGAATTTCGGAAGGAGTTCGGCGACTGCCTTGCCGTAGATCGCATAGGCTTCGCGGCCTGTAAGATCGGTTTCGCGGCCGTCCGCATATTCGGCCCTGTCCTTGAACTTGAGCAGATTGACCATGAATATGGGCCCCTCCGGCCCCGGCTCCATCAACCCCTTGATACGATCCGGATCGGTCGGCGTTACCTCGTTCAGGACTTCCATACCGGTCTCCTTCCTCAGTCGACGAGCGCGGCAACGCCGTAGCCACGCGCGATCGTCCGTCTGGCGATGTCCGCCGGCGCGAAGGCGTCCGCCAGCACCCGCAGCGCCGCATCGATATCGTGGCGCCGGCCGCACAGGAACAGGTCGAGCGCGGCGTAATCATGTTCGGGCCAGGTGTGGATCGACAGATGCGATTCCGCGAGCAGGGCGACGCCCGTCACCCCCTGCCCCTGGCCGAAATGATGGAGATTGAGATCGAGGATCGTCGCGCCGGCCGTCTGCGCCGCATCGCGCAGCGCGCGTTCGACAAGCCCGATATCGTCGAGCGGCGCTGCGCAGCCATGAAAGTCCGCCAGCACATGGCGGCCGTCATAGGGTAAGGGCGGCCTAACCGTCATAGCGCCGCCATTCGTCGGCGAAGGTGCGCACGAGGAGCTGATTGTCGAGCCGGTTCGGCTCGGCCGCGACGGGCGCCATATCCGGCGGGAATTCGAACAGGGCGGGTTCGGAATCGGCGGTCACGAAACGGCCGCCCGGCAGGATCTCGGCGTCTTCCGGCACGCCGGCCGGCGAGGCGAGGATGAAACCCCATTCGCCGAAGCTCGGAACATAGGCATGATAGGGCCGTGTCTCGAAACCGGCCGCCTCCAGCGTCGCGGCGATCGTCCAGAAGGCGCGCGGCGCGACATAGGGCGAGCCGCTCTGCACCGAAACCATCCCGCCCGGCGCCAGCCGGTTGCGAAGCGCGCGGTAGAAGCTTGTTGTGTATAGCTTGCCGAGCGAGAAATCGGTGGGATCGGGAAAGTCGATGACGATCGCATCGTACAGTCCATCATCCTCGCGGACCCAGCGGAAACCGTCCGCGTTGATCACCGTCATCCGGGAATCGCTGAGCGAACCGTCATTGAGCCGGGCGAGCAACGGCGTATCGCGAAACAATCGCGTCATCGCCGGATCGAGATCGACCAGGGTGACGCGCTCGACCTCGGGATGGCGGAGCACTTCGCGCGCCGCGAGCCCGTCGCCGCCGCCGAGGATCAGCACATTGCGCGGGTTTTCCACACGGCCAAGATTGGGGAGCACCAGCGCCTCATGATAACGATATTCGTCGAGCGAAGAAAATTGCAGATTGCCGTTCAGGAACAGCGAGACATTGTCGCCCCGCCGGGTCAGCACGATGCGCTGGAACGGCGTCGAGGTCGCATGGATAATCGGCTCGTCGATACTCGCGGTCTCGGCCAGCCGCTGGAACCGTTCGGCGCCGAGAAAGCCGATGACGAGCGACGCAGCGACCAGCGACCCGGCCAGCATCTCGACCGGCAGGCGCCTGCTCCTGGGCTGGATGGCGATCAACGCGATCGCGACCACGACATTGAGCAGCCCGAACAGGAAGCCGGTGCGGATCATCCCGATGAACGGCATCAGGATCAGCGGGAAAAGCAGCGACGCGGCAAGCGCGCCGACATAGTCGAAGGTCAGGACGGTCGAGACGGTCTCTCGGAAGTCGAAATCCTCGCGCAGGATCTGCATCAGCAGCGGGATTTCGAGACCGACGAGAAAGCCGATGACGAGAACCAGCGCATAAAGAGCGACGCGGAACTCATCGACGACCGGGAAGAGCATAAAGAGGATCGCCGCTGCCCAACCGCCGATCAGCGCGATCAGGATTTCGGCACGAATGAAGAGCCTTAGCTCATCCTTCTTCACATAGCGTGAGAACCAGCTGCCGATCCCCATCGCGAACAGATAGACACCGATGATCGTGGAAAACTGGGTAACGCTGTCGCCGAGCAGATAGCTGGCAATGGTGCTGGCGAGCAGCTGATAGACGAGCCCGCAGATCGCGACGACGAAGACCGACGCGATCAGGGCATAGGCGAGCGGCCCTGCATGGCCCCCGGACCGGGGCTCGGGCGCGGCCGTGTCAGCCAACGATCGCGGCCGCCACGATGATCGACAGGCCCAGCGCGATGGCGCCGGCGAATATGGCTACCGCGACATTCTGCTTCTTCTCGATCTCTTCCCAGAGGCTGCCCGGGGTCAGCAGGTCGAGAATGACGAAGGCGACGACCATGACGAAGATGCCGACGCCCGCGTAGAGCAGCGTCGCGCCCACTAGATAAAAGCTGAATAGGTTCATGACTGGCTCTCCCTGATAATCTCTCTTGCGCTCAAAATCATTTGTGCCGCGGCCCGCGGCCGATAAAGACGCCGCCCGGTCCGACGCCGCTCGCGCGTTGACCATCGGCGAAAGGCGAATAGCCGCTGAACGAGGCATAGGCGAAACCCGATGTCACGAGCAGGCACCACAATCCGAAAATGAAAACCCCGCGATTCATGGTCTCTCTCCGAACATCATGGCCTCAATCATCGTCACCTCCCGCGAAATCGCTGTCCGACTTCCGGCGCGATTCAAAGCTCAGATGCTTGAACCATTGCCAGAGCGCCGGGGCGAACACGACCAGCAACGCAAGGAAGAGGTTCGAGTAGAAGGTCGCGCCCTTCTCGATCGTCACGTCGACCTGCGCGTTGCTGCTGCTGCCGAACTGGCTTTGTGTCCAGCGGCTTCCCGCCGCGAACACGTTGAGCTCATAAGTTCCTGCCGGAATCATCGAGAATTTGCTGGTCGAATAGCTGCTCCCCTCGGACCAGTTGCCCTCCGCATCCCGACCCGAATAGCGTTCGACGACATTGTTCGCCTCGAATATCTCGCCCGTATCGCGATTGGTCAGCGTATAGGTGAGATCGATCCAACTATTCTCGATCCCCGGCGCCTGGGCCGAAACCGTGACCGCCTGGCGCGGGCGATCCAGGACGATCGGCCCGACCTTGGCGGTCTGCTCGACGCCGTTGGTCGCGAGATTGATTCGCGTCGTTTGCGGATCGCTGGTTCCCCCGAACAGGAATGTGATGACAAGCAGGGCGACAGCCACCGCCACCGCCAGTTTCATGAATTGCCCGGCCTTTTGGCGATAGGGCGATGGCTGATGAGGCAGCGGCAAACCTCCGCCCTTGGGCGGATCGATGCCGAAGGCGTCGGTAATCTCGTGCGGTTCGAGCAGTTCGGACAGCGTCCAGACCGTCTCGTTGCGCGTTCGTTCCCAGCTTAGCATCTTGCCGGGCCGGACGAAATCGGCCGTCAGCGCCTCGTCGCCGACCTTCACGCGCCAGTAGAACTCGCCGAGCACATAATCGACCTGCGCGCGGGTCTGGGCATAGAAGGGCTCGTAGAATTCGCCATCGACCTCGAAGCCGACCAGCGTCTTCTTTTCGGGCGCCGCGGTGAGCTGCCGCCCCAGGCTCCAGCCGCGTCCGTCGGTGTCCAGAAACGCGTAGCCCTCGTACGGATTGAACAGCAGATATTCGTCCCACGGATATTGACCGTTCTCCGAACGGCGCTGATAGCCGATCACTTCCCATTCGGTGCCACGCATCATGCCCCTGCTGCCAAGCGGCAGTTCGAGCTTACGGACTTCGCCTTCGTAACGCTGGATTATACTGACATCGGGATTACTGACATCCAGCGTGGACCCGCAATATTGGCAGGCGATGCTGACCGAATAGCCGGCTGCCTTGATCTCCACCGTGCCGCCGCAATTGGGACAGTTGAACTGTTCGGCGGCGGGCGCGCTGTCGCTTTCGGACGGCACGACGATGCGCTCGGCCGTCGGCCCTGCCGCTGCTTCCGGGGCCGGTTCGCCCCAGGGGTTGGGCCGATCGTCCTCAGGCGGCATAATCGGGCATCTTCCAGCCATGGATAGCGCGCAGATTTTTGGGGTTGAGTTCGGCCAGCGTCACATAGTGCCCCATATAGAAGGCCGGGTCCTCGTCTTCCTCCAGCTCGAAATTCGCCGAGAATCCGTCGGCATCGCGAAGATCGACATTGAAGACTTCCCAACCCGTCGACGGCGCGAAGGGCAGTTCGCCCTCCGCCGCCACACAGGTCGCCATACGCGCATCGGCGACGACGAACTCGGAACCGTCGATCTGCGTGCGATCGCCGATCCGGGCCTTCTTACCCTTCGCCAGTCCCCGGATCAGCTTGGAGCGGATTTCCTTGAGCGGTCGCTCGATAACCATCTGGAACTGGCCGTCGGACTCGCTGAGCCAGCCATGCGTCATGTCCGAAAACAGGCAGAGCCAGTCGTTCCACGCCCCCTGGTCATAGGCCAGACGAATGCGACCGATGACATCGAAATGCTTGCCGCCATATTCGCCGCGCGTGCCGATCTGGATCGGGCTCACATCGAACGGCAGCACAGCGACTTCGCCGGCCAGCTCGACGCCGTCGGCGATGCGCTTCACCGTACTGTGGCAATAGTCGCAGATGCGGGCGGGCAGCGCGGGCGAGCGGAAGATCACTTCCGCACCGCAGTTGGGGCAGTTTTCGGACTGCATCGCCTCGCCTGATTCCCCCTCGTCGCGCCTAGACCTGGCTCAGCAGATCGGCTTTTTTGGCCTCGAATTCTTCCTTGCTGATTGCGCCCATCTCGTGAAGCTTGTGCAGCTTCTCGATCTGTTCGAACGGATCGGCTGCTGGAGCCGCGGGCGCAGCCGGGGCCGCCGGCGCGGCGGCTGGCTGTTGAGCCAGCGCGCCGGCCATGGTCTGGCCGATCGCCATGCCCGCACCCGCGCCAGCGCCGAGACCGGCCATGCCGCCTTCCTGTTCGGCGGCCTTTTCGATCGCCTCGGCGGCCTGGAATTTCGCATATTGATCGAGATCGCCCAGTACGCGCATCGAGCTTTTCTTGTCGAGATGCTTCTGCACGGCTTCGGGCAGCGAAACGCTTTCGACGAAGAAGGTCGGTACTTCGAGGCCATATTGCTCGAACGCCGGTCCCACGGCTTCCTTCAGCGCTTCGGAAAGCTTCTGCTGGCTCGCCGCGAGATCGATGAACGGTACGTCCCCGCTGCCGAGGCCCGTCGCGAGCGCCGTCATGATCGCGGCGCGCAATTGCGGTTCGATCGAACCGACCGTGACCCGGTCGAGCGTCCCGACCAGCGCGGCATAGAAGGGCGCGATATCCTTGATCCGGAACGAATAGGTGCCGAATGCGCGCAGGCGGATCGGGCCGAGCTCGGGATCGCGAATGGTGACCGGCTGCGCCGTACCCCATTTCAGGTTCACCTGCTCCTTCTGCGAGAAGAAATAGACGTCCGTCTTGAACGGCGATTTGAACGCCTTGTCCCAGTTTCGCAGGTTGGTGAGGATCGGCATGCTCGACGTGTCGAGCGTGTGCAGCCCAGGTCCGTACATATCGGCGAGAACGCCTTCGTCGATGACCACAGCGGCCTGCGTCTCGCGCACCGTGAGCTGGGCGCCGTTCTGGATCTCATTGTCGGCGAAATCGATCTTTTCGGCGAGTTCGCCGGGCTCCTCCTCCCACTCGATGACATCGACAAATTGTTTCGAAATGAAATCCCTGAGGCCCATCGCATCACTCCCTTTTCCGTGCGGACATTAGCGTTGCCGCGCGCACGCGCCAACCATGTTACTGATATAGGGTGGCAACACGCGAATTTTTAGGGGGCGGACCGGAAAATCGACGAAAAAAGGGCGAGAAAGCATGCTTCCCCGCCCTTCCGCTGAGACCGTGACCAGGTCCTAGAAGGTCGTACTGAGGCCGAAAGAGACGCTGCGACCGCGTTCGTAGCTCAATGCGTCGATCGTCGAGCCGTCCGGCGCGCGATAGAATTCGCGGAAATCCTCGTTGAGGATATTGCGAACCTCGAGCGTCGCCTGCAATTCCTGGCCGAACAGGGTGAGCGCCTGGCGCCAGACGAAATCGAGCTGAATCCGGCCCTCCTCGCGGATATCCGGCGCGTCGCCGATCGGCGACCGGTTGGTGATCCGGTCGCTGGTATAGGTCAACAGGATCGACTGTTGCGAGAGCCGGTCCTCATCCTCGAGGCTGAGTTGCAGGTTGACGATATGGTCCGACTGGCCGGTCAGGGCGACGCCGTCGATGAAATAGCTGGTCGCCGGCTGCGGATCCGAGAAGCCCGGCACGATGACCGCGTCGCCATCGCTCACCGAGATTTCCGATTGTGTGTAAGTATAGTTGACCTGCGCACGCAGCCGCCGCGAGGAGAACAGCCCACCCCAGTCGTAGAGCGGGAAGAATTTCACCAGCTCCGTCTCGAAACCGTAAAGCGTCGCCGCCGGCGCGTTGAGGAAGGTGACGTTGATGTCATTGTCCCCGCTCGTCGCCAGCTGCTCGATCGGGTTGTCGATATCCTTGTAAAAGGCGGCGATGCTGAACAGCTCGTCGCGCTGGAAATACCATTCGAAACGCGCTTCGGCGTTGAACAGCTCGGTGTCGATCAGGCCCGGATTGCCGCGGAAGGTGCGGTCGTTATCCGGGTCGGTATAGGACGGCGCCGCGAGCTCGCGGAACTGGGGCCGGCCGATCGTCCGCGAGGCGCCGAGGCGCAACTGCATGTCCTCGGCGAAGTTCCAGGTCAGCGTAGCCGCCGGGAGCCAATAGTCATTGTCGAGCGGCGGTGCGACGAAGAGCGGGTTTACCTCGAAACCGAAGAACGGAAGCGGCGTCACGCTCTGGGTCGCATCTTCGTACCGGACGCCGGCGGCGATGCTGAAACCGTCGAAAATCTCAACGTCCAGCTGGCCATAGCCGGCATGGACTTCCAGTTCGGCCGTATAGGCATCGCCGCCCTGTGCATCGGTCCGTTCCTCGACGAAGATATCGTAAAAGCCGAGGATCGCGTCGGAAAAGAGGAAATCCGGGCGCAGCTGGCTCACCTCGAACGGCAGACCGCCCTGCCGCTGGGTGACGAAGCGGAAAGCGCGCCGCTCGAAATCGCGCTCGTTCAGATAATAGGCATAGCCCGCATTGATATCGAAGCGCCGCCCGGTCGGAACGCTGTAGGTCAGATCGATCTGCGCGCCGTATACATTGTCGTCGAGGTTGGAAAAGCTCAACAAATCCGTCTGACCGCCGGTCCGCGTATCATGGATGAAATCATTGGCGGTCGTATCGAAGGCATATTGGATCTCGCGCTCATAGGGCGCTTCGCGCTGCGCATTGGCGTAACTGCCGCGCAGATCGATATTGAGATTGTCGAATTCGAACTCGCCGACCAGCTGGGTGCTGATCAGCTGCCGTTCGAACCATTCGGTGTTCTGGTTGTTCTGGATCCGGCCGGTGTTGCGGACCGGGCTTACCGATGTGCTGATCCGCGCTTCCTTCGCGGTGTCGCGGATATACAGGTTCGTGAAACGGATCTGGTGCTCGCCGAATTCGGCGCCGATCCCGACCAGGCCGTTCACGACGATCCGGTTTTGCGTCGACAGAAAGCGATAATCGGAAACGTTGGGCGTGATCGTCTGGTCGTCATTGGTGAATTCGCCCTGCTGACGGAGGCCGCCGCGGGTTTCCCAGCTATTGTCCCAGCCGGCCGTCGCCACGAAACCGAGCCGGAAATCGCTGCCGATATCGATATAGGTGCCGCCGGTAACGTTGACGCTCCCGTTGAACGGTATGTCGTCGTTGCGCTGCACGAGGTTGATATTGGCGTTCTGGAAGCTGCGCGAGATATCCGCGATGTCGGCCACGAAGCCGGGAGCCGACGGATCGCTGAACTCGGGCTGGTCGAAACGGATGCGTACGCCGCTGTCGAGTGCGGTCTGCACGATCGTCGGGATGTCGCGCGTGCCATCGTCGAATCCGGTCCAGTCCGTGTCGCTGCCATAATAGGTATAACCGGTTTCCAGCGTGGTTTCGGAGTTCCCGCTCACGCTGCCGCTGAACGTGATGAAGGGCTCGTCGGGTACCGCGCGGGTCGTGAGATTGATCACGCCGCCGCCAAATTCGCCCGTATAATTGACCGAATAGGTCTTCTGGACCAGCGAACTCGCAAGAATGCTCGTCGGGAAGAGATCGAGCGGAACCGTGCGCTTCAATGGTTCGGGCGACGGCAGGGGCGATCCGTTGAGCAGCGCCAGCGAATAGCGTTCGCCGAGACCGCGGACATAGACGAACCGGCCGCCGACCAGGCTGAGACCCGAAACGCGCTGGAGGGCGCCCGCGGCATCTCCCTCGCCCGTCCGGGCCAGGTCTTCGGTCGACAGGACCGAAAGCACTTCGGAGGATTCGCGAATCGGCTCGGGTATGTACCGGCCGGTCACGACGATGGGCGTACCGCTGCCGCCGCCGGTCGAGATATCGACATCGTCCCGGGTTTCATCCTCGTCGGGCGTTTCGGTTTCGGCAGCCTCGTCGACCGGTCCTACGGTCTGCGCGACGGCTGCCGGTGCAGTCAGCGCGCTCGATACGAGCAGGAGGCCCGCGAGCTTCAATGTCTTGGTCATGGCGACTCTCTTCAAAGCGTGTGGAAACATGACGGGGCGACGGCCGGAACTGGCCGCCGCCCGCGCATGATCGCGGGTTAGCCGTAGAAGGGCGTGACCAGGCAGGAGAGCGTCGCGCTGCCGGTGTCCTGATCGTCCGATCCGAACAGGCCGCACGTCCAGTCCTGCGTCCAGGGCGTCGCCGCGGCCTGGTCCACCGCACCGATATAATCGACCGTATCGATCGACGGATCGGTGAAGGCGGTGACCGCGTCTTCGTTCGGCCCGTTGACGAACCCGTCCGTCAACGAGGTGGTGAACGAAGCATCGTTATTGGCACCCATGTTGAACAAGGTCTGGATGTCGGCTGCCGAGATATCGCCTTCGCTGCCGAAGGCCGTCGGGCAGTCGATCACGACCGACTGGAAGTCGGGCATGCCATCGTCGATCGTCTCCTGATCGGCGACATTCAGACATTCCGCACTGCCGGTGATGACACCGTTCCAATATTGGCCGCCGATCCCCTCGCGGATCAGAACGCCGAAGTCGGTGCTGCCCCCTCCGCCGTAGAAGGTGAAGTTGGCAAAGGTCGGATCCGAACGCGGCAGATCGTCGAAGCGCGAATCGGCTTCGATGAAGTGATCGCCGCCGGCCGCGCGCTGGCGCACGATGATGAACTGGTTGACGCCGACATAGCCGCTATCGACGTCGAGACTGTCATCGTCGGCGCCGGTGACGACGAGGTGATCCCCGTTCACGGTCCCGCCGAACCATTCGAAGCCGTCGTCCGAGCTGTTGTGAACCTGGACGTAGCTGATCTCGGTACCGCTGCCGACGCCGCCCAGCGAGATGCCGTTCAGCTCATTGCCGGTGCTGACCTCGAAACCCGGATAGCGGACCTGGACATAGCGCAACGTACCGCTGTCGTCTGCGGCCTGATCGCCGCCGTAAAAGGCGCCGGACGTGCCTTCGATTTCGGTCTGGCAATCGGCGGCGCCGCCGGTCGCCGTCCCGTCGCAGTCGTTGATCGGGGCGCGGCCGAGGATGACGAGACCGCCGAACAGGCCGATCGAGTCCTCGTTGACCGTCCCCGAACCGTCCGTCTCGTTCTGGAAATTGGCACGCGCCGTAAAGGTGATCGGCTGCGTCTGGGTGCCGATGGCGTTCAGCTGCGAACCGCGCTGCACGACCAGGAAGTCAGCCGTACCGGCGCCGATCACGACGACGCCGGGATCGATGTTGAGAATGCCCTGCGTGCCGCCGGCCGCCAGGCCGTCACCACCCACATCGACGCCGACATCGACGCGGCCGTTGAGCGAGTAGACGACGCCGTCGAGCTTCTCCAGCCTGACCGTACCCGTGATCGTCCCGCCAATCCGGCAGATGCGGAAATCGACCGTGCCGTCGTCGTCACCGTCGATCGTGCCGTCATTGGTCGTCCCCATCGGGCAGTCCGCGGCCGGGGTGATCGAGGCGAAACGTTCGGTCGAAGGGGCCGGGCCAGAGGGCGGGGGCGGCGGAGGCGGCGGCGCCGGTGTCGACGGCGTTACGACGACAATATTGCCTTCGCCGGGCGATGCGACATCGTCGGCGCCGCAGGCGGCAAGCGGAATAGCGGCGCTCATCATGAGCATGATGCGAGTACGTGACATGTAGAAAACCCCTTTGGACCGAAATTAGCCGTGACGAACCGCGAGCTATGGGAGCCGGCGGGTTCCGGTGCTGCGTCTATGGGGAGCGTGTGATTCCTTGATGACGGACTCTTTGTGCTTTTATGACACCCGCCGAAACGAAAATGTCACAAAGCTTACGGGCCCGCTAATATGCTGCGCTAGCGAGCATCCATGATAATCGTTTGTGGCGTGCCGTCGCGCAATATTTCGATTTCGACCCGCCCGCGCTGACGAATGCGCCGTGGGATTCCCGCGACAGCGTCGGCATCTTCGAGCCCGAGTCCGCCGACTCGCACGACCACGTCGCCATCCTGCAGACCGGCGTCGCGAAACATGTCCGGCATCCGGCCTTCGCGAAACCGATAGCCCGCATGACGTCCGTTGATACGGTACGGCGCAAGCGCCGCCTGATATTCCCGCGCCTCGCGCCGCTCCGCTTCGCTGCCGCGGGGAGCGAATCGGGAGCCTGTCCCGGGCGCGGCAGCCGATGTCGGGCGCGCAACCATATCCTCCTCGGCAAAGGCCAGCCGCACTTCGCGGCCGCGCTCGCGCACGAGAATATGATCGCCCGCGACGGCGAGCAGCGGAACGCCCGGCGCAACATCGCGGCCCACCCGCACCAGCCGCTGCGGCCCGGCGCCCGTCGAGACGATCGCCGCGGCTGCCTCCCCGGATCCCATCACGCCGTGCAGGCGCAGTTCGGCGACCGAAGCCGAGCCGGATGCCAGTGGCGGCGCGACGGCGGAAGGCGGGATTGGCGGCGCGGCGGGTGCGGCGGCCGGCGGCGGCGTGTCCGCCGGCCGAGCCGCATCATCGCCGCTGAACAGCCAGAGGAGAAGCAGAAGCGCGATCGCACCGCCACCAACCAGAATGGCCAGGCGGCGCGGCGAGGTCGCAGCGTTGCGATCGAATTGGAAAAGGCCGGGCCGCTGCTCAGCCATGCTGGATTCTCCTCGGCGCGCGGTTGCTAGGGTCAAGAGATGACGATGTGATGACAGAAAGCAACCCGCACACCGCCGGCCAGACCGGCAACCGCGAAAACGGGCTTGCCATCTCCCCCGCCCAGCCTGCACTACGGGCCCGTATGCATAGGGAGACTGACAGGTGAGCGAGCAAGATGTTTTCCCGGTTCCGGCGCAATGGGCGAAACGGGCCCATGCGGACGAGGCGGAATATGAGCTGCTATACGGCCGCTCGCTCGCAGACCCCGGCACCTTCTGGCTCGAACAGGCCCGCACGCTCGACTGGATCAAGCGTCCCGAGATATCCGGCGACTGGAGCTTCGACGCCAGCGACTTCCACATCAACTGGTTCACCGACGGACAGCTCAACGTTTCAGCCAATTGCATCGATCGCCACCTTCCCGAACGGGGCGAGGATGTCGCCATCATCTGGGAGCCCGACGATCCCGCCGAGGAACCGAAACGCTTTACCTACCGTCAACTGCACAACGAGGTCTGCCGGTTCGCCAATGTCCTGAAACAGGAGGGGGTGCGGCGCGGCGACCGGGTGACCGTATATATGCCGATGATCCCCGAGGCGGCATTCGCGGTTCTCGCCTGTGCGCGGATCGGCGCGATCCATTCGGTCGTGTTCGGCGGCTTCTCGCCCGACGCCTTGGCGGGCCGGATCACCGATTGCGACAGCAGCCATGTCATCACCGCCGACGAAGGCCGGCGCGGCGGCAAACGGGTCGCGCTCAAGGCGAATGTCGACAGGGCGGCCGAACAGGTGAGCAGCCTCAAAAAGGTCATCACCATCCGGGCGACGGGCGGCGCGGTCGACATGACCGACGGGCGCGACGTCTGGTATCACGAGGCCGCCGAGACGGTGGACAGCGAATGCCCGCCCGAGACGATGGGCGCGGAGGACCCGCTCTTCATCCTCTACACGTCGGGATCGACCGGGAAGCCCAAGGGCGTACTCCACACCTCCGGCGGCTATCTGCTCTGGGCGTCGCTCACGCACAAATATGTGTTCGATTACAATCCGGGCGAGATCTACTGGTGCGCTGCCGATATCGGCTGGGTCACCGGCCACAGTTATATCGTCTACGGGCCGCTCGCGAACGGCGCGACGACGCTCATGTATGAGGGCGTCCCCAACTGGCCGACGCCGAGCCGCATCTGGGAAGTTGCCGACCGGCACGATGTCGAAATCCTCTACACTGCGCCGACCGCGCTGCGCGCACTGATGCGTGAAGGCGACGACTATGTGAAGCAGACGAGCCGGGCCAGCATCCGATTGCTCGGAACGGTCGGCGAGCCCATCAATCCCGAAGCCTGGCGGTGGTATTACAATGTCGTAGGCGAGGGCCGCTGCCCGATCGTCGACACCTGGTGGCAGACCGAAACCGGCGGCGCGATGATCACGCCGCTGCCTGGTGCAACGGACCTCAAGCCCGGCAGCGCAACCAAGCCCTTTTTCGGCATCGAGCCGCAGATCGTCGATGGCGAGGGACAAGTGCTGCACGGCGCGACCGAAGGCAATCTGTGCATCGCGCGCTCCTGGCCCGGCCAGATGCGTACCGTGTATGGCGACCATGCCCGCTTCTTCGACACCTATTTCACGACCTTCCCCGGCAAATATTTTACCGGCGACGGCTGCCGGCGGGACGAGGATGGCTATTACTGGATCACCGGGAGGGTCGACGATGTGATCAACGTTTCGGGCCACCGGATGGGCACCGCGGAAGTCGAAAGCGCGCTCGTTCTGCACAAGGATGTGTCGGAAGCCGCCGTCGTCGGCATGCCGCACGACGTGAAAGGTCAGGGCATCTACGCCTATGTCACGCTCAACGCGCATACCGAACCGAGCGAGGAACTGCGCAAGGAGCTGGTGAGCTGGGTGCGGACCGAGATCGGTCCGATCGCTTCGCCCGATGCGATCCAGTTCACCCCCGCCCTGCCCAAGACCCGCTCCGGCAAGATCATGCGGCGCATCCTGCGCAAGATCGCGGAAGGCGATATGAGCAGTCTGGGCGATACCAGCACCCTGGCCGAACCCGCGGTGGTCGACGAACTGGTGGCGAACCGGGTCGGCTAGTCGGGCTCGACGAGCGGCGACACGACGCTGCGTTCGGCGATCCAGTCTTCGAGCGCCGCGATGTCCGGGATATGCACGGTGCGATAACCGGTCTCGACGAGCTCCGCGTCGGCCAGCTCGGCCAACGCCTTGCCAGCCGTCACCCGACTGGTCGCAATCGCTTCGGCGAGCCCCGACTGGCTGCCGCGCGCGACATGCCCTGCCCCGTCCCGTTCCGCCATTACGATCAGGGTTTTCGCCAGCCGCACGGCGGCCGGGAGGCGGCGCTGATCGTCGAGCCGTTCGAGCGCCAACGATAACTGGCTGGCGAGCGTGACGAGCAGATGATCGCGCAGCGCCGGCTGTTGATCGAGGAGCCTTGTAAAACGATCGCGCGAGACCTCCCGGATGACCGTCTCGCCCACCGCAACCGCATCCATCGCCCGGGGAATGTCGAGAAACAGCGTCATCTCGCCAAAACTGTCGCCTGCCTTCATTTCGATATAGGTCGAGCGCTCGCCCTCGGCATCCGTCGTGCTGAGCCGGGCCGTGCCTTCGCTGACGATGGACAGGCCGGGCTTGCGGTCGCCGCGCTGGTGAATCGTCGCACCGTCCGGATAGCGCACCAGCACCCCGGCCGCCTCGACCGCCGCGCGCAAGGCGGGCGGCATCCGGCCGATGAACTGGCCGAGTAACGGCGAAAGCGCCGCGTCGCTCAATTGCCAATTTCTTTGCAGTTCATGATGGCGCTTCCTGCTACGAATCGGCTCGAAAGACAAGGAAGAGGGTGCGATGCAAACCAGCACGATCGCCATATTGGCCATCTATCTCGGCTTCGCGCTGATCGAACTGGCGCGCACCGGCCTGTTCAGCAAGCCCGAGCAGACGACCGGCGACGGGATCGTCGAAGCGGTCAGCACGGTGGTTCTCCTCTTCGTCACCCAGCCCCTGATCCTGTTCAGCTCCGCCTGGCTCGCCGGTGCGATCGCGCCGCAATATGCGGGCGCGCTCGCGGGTATCCCCATACTCGCCGCCATCGGGCTTTTCCTCCTGTTCGACGATATGATGCAATATTGGTGGCACCGGGCGGCGCACACTTTCCCCTGGCTCTACAAGCTGCACCGCCCGCATCACGACGCGCGCTATATGAGCATCCGCCTCGTCTACCGGAACAACCTCTTCTACTATCTGACGATGCCCGGCATCTGGTTCTCAGGCGTGCTCGTCTATCTCGGTCTCGGCTATGTCTATGCCGGCTATATCGTCGTGAAGCTGGCGGTGATCATCGGCGCGCATTCCGATGTCGCCTGGGACCGGCCGCTCTACAGGATCGCCTGGCTGTCGCCCGTCATGTGGGTCGTCGAACGGACGATCTCGACGCCGTCGACGCACCACGCGCATCACGGCCGCCACAAGGCCGACGGGGTAACCAACTATAAGGGCAATTTCGGAAACCTGCTCTTCTTCTGGGACGTGCTGTTCGGCACGGCCAAGATCACGCGCCGCTATCCCGACAGCTATGGCGTCGAGAATCTCCCGCCGACCTCGACCGGCGAGATGCTGGTCTGGCCGCTGATCAGCACGGGGAATTCAGCCGAGGCGGAGGTGCCCGAAAAGATGGCGCTGGCATAGTTTACGATGCTCGACCCTATGGTCGAGCGCCGCACCGGCCCGTACCCGATCTCCCATCGTATACCCTGAATGGGAAATCGGGTGGGGGTGCGGGCCGGTGCGGTTGCTTTCCGGTTGCGGAGGGCTGTTGCTCCTTGGCGCTGACCCTTAGGTGCTGACCCCTAGGTGCTGACCACGCCGTTATCGATCAGACTGCGCGCCGTATCGACGATCGTCTGTTCCTCGTCGCGCGTCTGCCAGCCGAGCTTTTCCCTGGCGTGGCTCGCATCGGCATGGCGGACCTTGCCGAGTTCCGACTTCACCTGGCGGGCGACCGGATCCCAGATCGCGACGATCTTCATTAGCCAGTCGGGGAGCTTGCGGGACGGCACCTTGCGCGCCTCCTCGCCGAGCCTGTCCTTCAGCACCATCGCGATATCGTGGAGCTTGAAGAATTTGCCGGCCGCGAAGAAACGTTCGCCGTCCATATTGGCCGCGGTCAGCGCGCGGACATGAAGGTCGGCGACGTCGCGGACATCGACGACGCAAAAGCCGAGATCGGGCGCGCCCGGGAAGCTGCCATCCATCATCTTTTTCACCGCCTCCAGAGACGTCGAGAAATCCGGGCTGAGGATCGGCCCGAGCACCATGCTCGGATTGATCGTGCAGAACTCCATGTCACCGCCACTGGCTTCCATCCAGTCGCGCGCCGCGCGCTCGGCGATCGTCTTCGATTTGACGTATGGATAGACGTCCGGATGCTCGAGATTGGTCCAGTCCTTCTCGCTGAACGTATATACGCCGCGATCGACGCCATAGGCGATCGCGGCCATCGACGAGGTCATTACGACCCGTTTCACGCCCGCCTCCTTGGCGAAGCGCAGCGCCCGGAGCGCACCGTCGCGCGCTGGCACGATCAGGTCGTTCTCGTCTTTGGGCGAGGCTTCGGGAAGCGGCGAGGCGAGATGCGCGACATGGCTGCACCCCTTCATCGCCTCGGCCCAGCCGGCATCGTCGGTCAGGTCCGCCTCGAAAAAGCTGAGCTTGGAGTTGTCAACGTTGAGGATATCGCGGACCTGCTGTTCCTTGGCGAGCGAACGGATGGTCGTGCGAACCGTCCAGCCCTCGGCGACAAGCTGACGGATCGTGAAGCCCGCGATATAGCCGCTGCCTCCGGTGACGAGTACGGTTCCGGCCATTGTTACTCTCCTGATCGATTATCGTTCTTGGTACGGAACGAAATTAGTAGTTATTTGCAACGCAAGCAAGCGAAGGAGCGCGGCCTGTGCGGACGATCGAGACGCTGGTGATCGGCGGCGGCATTGCGGGCCTGTCCGCTGCCGCGCGGATCGCAAGACATGGCGAGACGGTCGTGCTCGAACGCGAGGGCGCGCCCGGCTATCACTCCTCGGGGCGCAGCGCGACCTTCTGCCATTTCGGAATCGGCGACGGGCTCGTTCACAAACTGACGGCGGTGAGCAAGGCGGTGTTCGCGGCGCCGGCGGTAGACGGTTATCCGCCGCTCGCCCGGCGCATGGCGGCCCTTTTCATCGCCCGGGCCGAAGAGAAAGACACGCTCGACCGGCTGACTGCGACTACCCTCGCCCATTCGCCCGATGCCGAGCGGATCGCTGGCGACGCGCTGCGCGAGATCGTGCCGGTGCTGAAGACGGGCGCCGGCGGTTTCGCGGCAGGGCTCCACGATCCCGACGCCTACAAGCTCGACAGCGATGCGATGTTGCAAGCCAATATCCGGGCGCTCCGCGATGCCGGGGGCGAGCTGGTCGCCGACGCGCCGGTCGAGGCGATCCGCCGCGACGGCGCGCGCTGGATCGTCGATATGCCGGGCGAAAGCTATGCGGCCAGGCGGATCGTGAACGCCGCCGGGGCCTGGGCCGATACGATAGCGGTAATGGCGGGCGTCGAACCGCTCGGCCTCACGCCGCTCAAACGCACGATTATCGCCTTCCGCCCGCCCGAGGGCATCGACGTTTCCGGCTGGCCCTTTACCAAGACGGTCGGCAAGGGCTTCTACATGTTGCCAGAGGGATCGGGTCGGCTGCTCGCCTCGCCGATGGACGAAACGGCGAGCGAACCCCGCGATGCGCAGCCCGACGAGGAAACCGTCGCGCTGGCCGCCTGGAATGTCGAACAGGCAACGACGATGCCGATCCGCCGGATCGACCATAAATGGTCGGGGCTCCGGACGTTCGCGCCCGATAACAGTCCGGTCGCCGGATATGCGCCCGACGCGCCCGGTTTCTTCTGGCTTGCCGGCCAGGGCGGTTTCGGCCTGCAAACTTCGCCCGGCATGGCGATGGCGGCCGAAGCGCTGCTGTTCGGAATCGACTGGCCCGGGCCATTGGCAGCGGCGGGCGTAGATCGGGCGGATCTCGCCGCCGAACGGCTCGCGCACTGATTTCGGGCCTGACCAATTTGGGTCGGCCCGTGCGTTATGGTAAAATGGGCCACTGGCAAGAGGGGAAAAGCCGTGGCGGAGACGATCAACTGGCCGGAGAAAACGCGCGAGCTGCACAGCCACCATTTCGATTCGACGATATGGAACGATTTCGAGTTCCGCGACGACGACATCATTATCGGTACCTATGCGAAGTCGGGGACGACCTGGCTCCAGCAAATCGTCGCGCAGCTCGTCTTTCGCGGCGAAGAGGGGCTGCCGGTCGCCGACATGTCGCCCTGGCTCGATCTCAGGGTGCCGCCCAAGGAGGTGAAGCTGGAGGTTGTCGAGACGCAAGACCATCGGCGATTTCTCAAGACGCATCTGCCGGTCGACGCGCTCGTGTTCAGCCCGAAGGCCAGATATCTCTATGCGGCGCGCGACGGTCGCGACGTGGTGTGGAGCTTTTTCCACCATTTTCGCAATGCCAACGACAAGCTTTATGACCTCCTCAACGATACGCCGGGTCGCGTCGGGCCGCCGATGCCGCGCCTGTCCGACGATGTCTGCGAGGTCTTCCGTACCTGGCTCGCCGAGGACGGGGCGCCTTGGTGGTCTTTCTGGGAGAATATCCGTACCTGGTGGGAGATTCGCGACCTTCCGAATGTCCGGCTCGTCCACTTCGCGGAGCTGAAGGCCGATCTCGAGGGCGAGATGCGGCGGATCGCCGATTTCCTCGACATCGAGATCGACGATTCGCTCTGGCCCGTCCTGATCGACCATTGCGGCTTCGACTATATGAAAGCCAATGCCGACGCAGCAGCGCCGCTCAACGGCTCGGTCTGGCAGGGCGGCGGCAAGACGTTCATTCACAAGGGGACGAACGGGCGCTGGCGCGACATGCTCCCGCAAACCGATTCCGAAGCCTATGAGGCCAAGGCGGTCGAGGAACTGGGCGAAGACTGCGCCCACTGGCTCGCAACGGGAGAGATGCGCGAATAGCTCTCCGCCCTAACGCAACAAAACCAGTTCTTCCGCCATCGTCGGGTGGAGCGCGACGACATTGTCGAAATCGGTCTTGGTCAGACCCGCCTTCACGGCCACCGCGGCCGCCTGCAGGATTTCCGGCGCGTCGGGGCCGATCATGTGCAGGCCGACGATCCGGTCGGTATCGGCATCGGTGATCATCTTGTAGAGCGCGCGCTCGTTGCGTTCGGCGAGCACATTCTTCATCGCCCGGAAATCGGATTGATAGACCTTGACCGAGCCGAGCTGGTTTCTCGCTTCGCCCTCGGTCATCCCGACACCGGCAAGCGGCGGGTGGCTGAACACGGCCGACGGGATGCAGTCATAATCGACGGTCGACGGATTGTCGTTGAACACCGTCTCGGCGAACGCATGGCCCTCGCGGATCGCAACGGGCGTGAGCTGGACGCGATCGGTAACGTCGCCGACGGCGTAGATGCTGTCGACATTGGTCTTGCTGTACTCGTCGACCTTGATCGCACCCTTGTCGTCGAGCGCGACCCCGGCCGCATCGAGCCCGAGCCCTTCGGTCTTGGGCCGCCGCCCGGTCGCGATGAGGATGAGGTCGACTTCCTTCTCCTCCTCGCCCGTCACCTTGACGAGAAACGAGCCGTCCTCCTGTTTCTCGATATATTCGAACTCGGCATTGAAGCAGAAATCGATGCCCTTGGTCATCGAGATCTGGAGCAGCCGGTCGCGGATGGACTGGTCATATTGACGCAGGATGACGTCGGACCTGTTGACCAGCGTCACCTTGCTGCCGAGCTTGTTGAAGATGCCGGCGAACTCGTTGGCGATATAGCCGGCGCCGGCGATCAGCACGCGCCCGGGCAGTTTTTCGAGATGAAAGACCTCGTTCGAGCTGATCGCATGTTCGCTGCCCTGGAATTCCGGCATATGCGGCCAGGCGCCGGTCGCGACGAGGATATGTTTCGCCGTCCTGGTCTCGCCGCTCGCCAGCTTGACGCTGTTCGGGCCTTCGATCGTAGCGCGTTCCTTGAAGATTTCGACATCATGGTTTTCGAGCGTATCGGTATAGGCGCCGTTGATCCGGTCGACCTCGGCCAGCACATTGTCGCGCAAGGTCGCCCAGTCGAAATCCGGCTTGCCGTCGAGTTTCCAGCCGAATTTCCGCGCGTCCTTCAGATCCTCGGCGAAATGCGCGCCATAGACGAGCAGCTTTTTGGGTACACAACCGCGGATCACGCAGGTGCCGCCCACCTTGTGCTCCTCGGCGATCGCCACTTTCGCGCCAAAAGCCGCCGAAACCCGCGCGGCGCGGACGCCGCCCGAGCCCGCGCCGATTACGAAAAGGTCATAGTCAAATTCGGCCATCGGAATTTCCTGTTCTTGATATCTGGTCGGGGTTCGATCTGGGTAGGCAAAGGGTTACGCACAAGCGGAGTTTGCCGATCAGAGTGATCGCTCCACTCGCCGAGAAGATGTCGCGATCTGTATCACAGCGCGCGCTCGATCAGGGCGCGCGTCGAAGCGTCGAGTTCCAGCGCCTCTTCGTCCTCCGCAATCGCCCGCGCGATATCCTTGCCGAGCTCCACGCCGAACTGGTCGAACGGATTGATGCCGAGCAGCGCCGCGTTGACGAAGGTCCGGTGCTCGTAAAAGGCGAGCAGCGCGCCGAGATCGGCCGGATCGAGCCGCTCGAGCAGAATCGTGCTCGATGGCCGGTCGCCCGGGAAATGGCGAGCCGGATCGTCGGACGGCCGGCCGCTCATCAGCGCCGCGCCTTGCGCGAAACAGTTGACCAGCAACTGCTCGTGATGCGCGGGATCGCGATGGTCGTGCGCTTCGGCGACCGCGACGAATTCGGCCGGCACGAGATGGGTGCCCTGGTGAAGCAGCTGGAACACCGCATGCTGGGCGTCGGTACCCACGCCGCCCCAGACGATCGACGCGGAGGTCCGGTCCAGCGGTTTTCCGTCCGCGGTCGCCGCCTTGCCGTTCGATTCCATCTCAAGCTGCTGGAGATAGGGCGGGAGCAGCCGCAGCCGCTCGTCATAGGCGAACACCGCGCGCGTTTCCGCGCCCCGCACCTGTGTGTAATAGAGATCGGCGAAGGCGGCGAGGACGGGCGCATTCTCGCGCCACTCGGCGAGCCGGAAATGCCGGTCCATCGCCGCCGCGCCCTCGAGCAGCTGTTCGAACGCTTCCCAGCCCAGCGCCAGCGCGATCGGAAAGCCGATCGACGACCAGAGCGAATAGCGGCCGCCGACGGTTTCGGGGAAAGGCAGCACGCGCGTCTGGTCGATGCCGAATTCGACCGCCTTGTCCGGTTCGGCGGTCAGCGCGACCATCTGGCCGAAAGGATCGGCGATGCCCGCATTGCGCATCCACTGAATCGCGCTCTGCGCGTTGAGCATGGTCTCCGCCGTCGTGAAGCTTTTCGAGGCGATAACGACCAGCGTATATTCGGGATCGAACAGCGTGAACGGCGTTTCGAGCGCGGCGCCATCGACATTCGAAACGACCGCGACGTCATGGGCCGGCTCCTCCCGCCCCAGCGCGTCTATTACAAAATCCGGCCCGAGCGCCGACCCGCCAATGCCGAGATGCAGGACATGGCGGATCTCGCCCATCGCGCCGGCTTCGATGGCGTCGACCAGCGCCCGCATTCGCATGTGCAGCGCATTGGCCAGCGCGACGCTTTCGGGCGCCCCCTGCCCGCGCTGCGCCATATGTTCGGCCGCCCGGCCCTCGCTTGCGTTCACCGGCTCGCCAGCAAACAGCGCGTCGCGCTTGCCCGCCAGATCGGCTGCGTCGGCCAGGGCGACGAACTTGTCGATCAACCCGGCCTCCAGATGAGTCTTGGCGAAATCGAAATAGAGGCCGGCTTCTTCGATCGTCAGCCGGTCGAGCCGGTCGGGATCGGATTCGAACAATGCCTCGAGGCGTTCGGGTTCGGAATGTTCAATCGCCTGCCAGGCGGTAGCGGTATCGGACATGGCGCCCTTCTGGCGTGCCGACGGGACGGCGGCAAGCGCCTTGGCTCATTCGTCCCGCAGTGGCAGCGAAAGACAGGCTTTGAGTCCGTGGCCGGACAGGTTTTCCAGATTCAGCTCTCCGCCATGCTCGCGGACGATCGCGCGGGCCAGCGCCAGCCCGAGACCCGAGCCGCCTTGTTCGCGATTGCGCGATCCTTCCAGCCGGGCAAAGGGTTCGAACACCGATTCCAATGCCGCCTCGTCGATCCCCGGCCCCTCGTCGTCGACTTCAATCACGACCGTGCCGTCGGATCGGCGCAGGCGCACGGTCGCGCTGCCCCCATAACGGACCGCATTGTCGATCAGGTTGCGGATCGCGCGCTTGAGCAGATTGGCGCGGCCATTGACCACCAGCCGCTCGCTATCCTCCAGTTCGACGGGCGCGCCGACATCGCGAAAATCCTCGATCGCGCTGTCGACGAGTGCGGTGAGATCGAGCGGTTCGGATTCCGCATTGGGCCGGCCGAGCCGGGCGAGCGACAGGATATCGTCGAGCGTCTCCGTCATGTCGGCGATCGTCTCGACCATCCGTCGGCGCTCGGCTTCGTCGGGCACATTTTCGGCATGGATACGCAGCGCCGCCAGCGGCGTGCGCAGATCATGACCGATGGCGCCGAGCATATGATCCTTCTCGCCCAGCATCGCGGCGATCCGCACGCGCATCGCGTTGAACGCCTCGATCAGGCTGGCGACGTCGCGCGGGCCTTCGACCGGGACCGGAGCCGCATCCGTCCCGTCGCTGAAATCCCGGACCGCGCCTGTCAGCGACCGCAGCGGACGCGAGACGCGGCGCGCGAACAGGAACAGCACGAACAGCAATACGCCATACAGGATTACCGTCTGCGCGATGATCGAGATCAGCGCACCGATGCCGCCGGGCCGGATACGCATCCAGCTGTTGATCCAGCGTCCGTCCTGCAGCTGGGCCGAAACCCGCAATATGTCTGGCGGGCGGCGATGGTTCATTCTCCGTTCGAACCGGCGAGGCGGCGGCATCCGGGCAACGTCCACCCGCCCGACCTCGACAACAAGAGGCGAAAAACCCGCCGTTTCCAAACCACTTGCCAGCCGTTGCTCATATGTTGGCACACGATCATGAGATTCCGTGCGAACAGCGCTTCGGTCGTCGATGCGCACGAAGGCACGGCGCCGAAACCGCTGCGGCAGGACGGGTTCGCCCGTTTCCAGCCGCTCGGCCACGGTGACGACCCGTGCGATGACCGGGCCGGCGGCTTCGGCGAAACGCAGCCGCTCGCCGGCGCGAACGAGCATCGCGAAATTGATCGCCTGCGCGACGAACAGCGCCAGCGCGACGAGCAGCATCAGCTGCCCGAACAGGCTCTTGGGCCACAACGCTTTCATAGTCGGGTGACGTCCGTCGCCAGCGTATAGCCTCCGCCCCAGACTGTCTTGATCAGTTCGGGCGATTTCGGATCCCGCTCGATCTTGCGGCGCAAGCGGCTGACCTGGTTGTCGACGGCCCGGTCGAAAGCATGCGCCTCGCGCCCCTGGGTCAGGTCGAGCAGCTGGTCGCGCGAGAGCACCTGCTGGGGATGCGTCACGAGCGCGAGCAGCAGCTGATATTCGCCGGTCGAAAGGGCGACCGAAACGCCGTCGCGATCGACGAGCGCGCGCTCTCCCGCTTTCAGCACCCAGCCGCCAAAGCCGTAGCTTTGCTGGTCGGGTGCGCGCTGATGCACGCCACCCGCCCCGGCCCGGCGCAGGATCACCTTGACCCGCGCCAACAGCTCGCGCGGCGAGAAGGGTTTCACGACATAATCGTCCGCGCCCATTTCGAGGCCGATGATCCGTTCGGTCTCTTCGGATTTGGCGGTCAGCAGGATGACCGGGGTTTCGCTCGTCGCCCGGATGTGCCGCGTCAGGCTGAGGCCGTCCTCGCCCGGCATCATGATATCGGAAATCACGCAGTCGATCGCATAGGCGGCAAGCTTCTGCCGCGCCGTTTCGGCATCGGCGGCTTCGGTTACGCGATAACCGTTCTTGCCGAGAAACGCGGCGAGCGGTTCGCGAATGCTGCGCTCGTCCTCGACGAGCAGGAGATGAGGGTTGCCGGTCATCGAGCCGAGCATAGCGCGGCCAAATCGCTTATGCGACATGACGGGCAACCGGCCAGGGAAGCCACCGGTTGCCCGCCATTCGCCACGCGCCCCGAAATGGGAGGGGCAAGGCGCGCGGCATGGTTGAACCTCTCGGACCTAGCCGCCCTGCCGTTCGGCACGGCGGGCAGCCCGGGCGGCGCGACGCTCTTCGCGGGTGACCGTTCCGTCGTTATTGGCATCGGCCTGGTCGAACCGGGCGAAGGCGCGCGCGGCAATCTCGTCCCGCGTGATCAGACCGTCGCCATTGGCATCGGGGTTCGGGCGATTGGCCCGCCGCTCGGCCCGGCGTTCGCGATGGCGTTCGCGCATCTGCTCGCGTTCTGCCTGATCGATCTGCCCATCACCATTGCTATCGACCCGGTCGAACATGGCGAGACCGCGTTCGCCCGGCACCTCGTCGCGGGTAATCACGCCGTCGCCATTGGCGTCCAGCCGCGCCATCCGGCCGCCACGCCGGCCATTCTGACCCCGCTCCGCCCGGCGCTCGGCGCGGCGCGCACGGCGTTCTTCGCGCATCGTGGTGCGCTCGGCTTCGTCGATGGCGCCGTCGCCATTGACGTCGGCCCGGGCGAAACGCTCATCGATCGCGGCATTGAGCTCGGCGCGGGTCAGATTGCCGTCGCCATCGGCATCGGCGCGCATGCCGTGCGGCTGGGCGATGGCGGCGCCGGCGACCGCAAGGGCGGCGGCGCTCGAAACGATCAATATCTTCTTCTTCATCGGGATTCTCCTTACTCTGTACAATCCGGTTCGGCGGCATTCGTCCCGCCTTGGCCACCGGAATAGGCGGCGAATGTCGCAGGCCTTTGTCGGATCGCGAGAAAAGTGTCGCAAAATGTCGCAGAATCGCATCGAGGCTTCGGGACTTGACCGAAACCCGCGTCTCGTCGACATCGCGGGCGATGCTCAGGGAACTTGACGAGAAGACCGGCGACGGATCGCCGCAACCCTATCCCGCCCTGCGTCCTCGCCGGACGCTATGGGGCTGGGTGCGCTTTATCCTTTCGCTGGCGATCCTCGCGCTGGCGCTGCGCAGCCTCGTCATCGCACCGTTCAATATCCCATCGCGGTCGATGACCCCCACGCTCTTCGTCGGCGACTATCTGTTCGTCGCAAAATGGCCCTATGGCTATTCGCGCTACAGCTTCCCTCTCGCGCCGGATTTCATCGACGGCCGGATCGGCAACGGTCGGCCAAGCCGCGGCGACATCATCGTCTTCCGCTCGCCGGCCGATCCTGCGAGCGCGTACATCAAACGCGTGATCGGCCTCCCCGGCGATCGCATCCGGATGATCGGCGGCGAACTGCATCTGAACGGCGAAGCGGTCGCCCGCGAGGAAGTCGCCGAATTCGCCGAACCCGTCGACGATGCGAGCGGCTGCGCGACCCGGCCCGGCGGCAACGGCCGTCTCGAAAGCGCCGATGAGGGGTCGCTGGTCTGTTACACGCCCCGCTACCGTGAAACGCTGCCCGGCGGGCGCAGCTATCTCGTGCTGGATGCCGGGGACAGCATGGCGGATACGACGGCGGAGTTCGTCGTGCCCGACGGCCACTATTTCCTGATGGGCGACGATCGCGACCGCAGCGCCGATAGCCGTTTTCCCGCCGAGCCGGGCGGCGGGATCGGCCTCGTGCCGGAGGAGTATATCGTCGGCCGGGCGCTGGTCATCTTCTGGTCGACCGACGGATCGGCCAGCTGGGCCAATCCTGTCAGCTGGTTCGGCGCCGCGCGCTGGAACCGGATCGGCCGCGGTTTTTGATGGTGCGCAAGGCCGGCCGCCGTTACAGAGCCGCGCAATGACCGATAATCCCGAAACCGATGCCTGGCTGGCCGATACGCTCGGCCACAGGCCGCGTGACTCCGCGCTGTTCGAGCGCGCGCTTACCCATCCGAGCATGGACGAGCCCCATTATCAGCGGCTCGAGTTTCTCGGCGACCGGGTGCTCGGCCTGATTATCTCGACCTGGCTCTACGAGCGCCACGAGGGCGATGCCGAGGGCAAGCTCAACAGCCGGCTCGCCTTGCTCGTCTCGCGCACGACCTGCGCAGATATCGCGCGCGAGATCGGAGTCGCGCCGCATATCCGCTTCGGCAAACAGGCGCGCGACGACGGCAGCGCGGACAGCGACAATGTTCTGGGCGACGTGATGGAGGCGCTGATCGGCGCGCTCTACCGCGATGCGGGCTTCGATGCCGCGCGCTCCTTCGTCTACAAGGTTTGGGAAAGCCGGGTCGAGGAAGTCGATCGCGCGCCCCAGCACCCCAAGAGTGCGCTACAGGAATGGGCGGCCGCCAACCGGGCCAAGCCGCCCGTCTACTCGATCGTCGACCGCAGCGGTCCCCCGCACAATCCGCGCTTCACGATCCGCGTCGAGATCCCGAACCGCGACAGCGCACAAGCCGAAGGTTCGTCGAAGCAGGAAGCCGAAAAGGCGGCCGCGCTGGCGCTGCTGGAAAAACTCGCATGAGTCGGGCTTCTCTCTGTCAGACCTTCGCTAGCGCTCAGGCGCCGCACCAGGATTTGTTTGTCAGACCTTCGGCTTCGCCTCAGGCGCGGTACCGGCCCGCACCCCCTCCCGACCTCCCATTCAGGGTACACTCGTGGGAGGCCGGGAGGGGGTGCGGGCCGGTGCGGCGAACTTCCGCCAGGAAGTTTCTGAAAAATAACCAGCATTTCAGGGCAACCATATGACCGACGAACCCAACCAGCGCTGCGGTTTCGTGGCCGTCGTCGGCGCGCCCAATGCGGGCAAGTCGACGCTCGTCAACGCGCTGGTCGGCCAGAAGGTCGCGATCACCAGCCCCAAGGCGCAGACCACCCGCACCCGGCTGATGGGAATCGCGATCGAGGGCGATACGCAGATCGTGCTGATCGACACGCCGGGCATCTTCGCGCCGAAGCGCCGGCTCGACCGGGCGATGGTCGCCGCGGCCTGGGGCGGCGCGGAAGGCGCCGACCTGATCGCGCTGATCGTCGACGCGCATGCAGGCCTCAAGGGCGGGATCGAGCAGATGGTGGAGACGCTGCGCAAACGGCCCGAGCCCAAGCTGCTGATCCTCAACAAGGTCGATATTGCCAAAAAGGACGAGCTGCTCCGCATCGCCGCGGCGCTCAACGCATTACTCGAACCGGTCGACACCTTCATGATCGCGGCGACCACCGGCGACGGAGTTGCCGACCTCAAGGCCGCGCTCGCCGAGGCGATGCCCGAAGGCCCCTGGCATTTCCCCGAGGACCAGGTCTCGGATGCCAGCCAGCGCCTGCTCGCCGCCGAGGTAACGCGCGAACAGCTCTACCACCAGCTGCGCAACGAACTCCCCTATGCGAGCGCGGTCGACACCGAGAGCTATACCGAACGCAAGGACGGCTCGGTCGAAATCCGCCAGCAGATCCTTGTCGCGCGGCCGACGCAGAAGGCCATCGTCCTCGGCAAGGGCGGCAGCCGGATCAAGCAGATCGGCCAGGCCGCACGCGAAGAGCTATCCGGCCTGCTCGGCCGCACGGTCCATCTGTTCCTGCACGTGAAGGTGAAACCCGACTGGGAAGAGGATCAGACCCTCTATCGCGATATCGGGCTCGACTGGGTGGAATAGATCACCCGCCCAAAACCGCATCCACCCATTCCGGCACCAGGTCGCCCGCCCTCCCCATCCGGCTTTCGTTGAAAAAGATGCTGCCCTCGCTCGGATCGAGGTTGAGCTCCAGCGTCTCGGCCCCCGCATAGCGCGCGCTCTGGACGAAGCCGGCGGCCGGATAGACAGCGCCCGACGTGCCGACCGAGACGAACAGGTCGCAGGTCGCGATCGCCACGTCGATTTCCTCCATCCGATAGGGCATCTCGCCGAACCAGACGATATCGGGGCGGACATGGCCGCTGACCCCACAAACCGCGCAGGCCGGATAGCCGGCCATCTTCCCATCGAACGGGTGACGCTCGCCGCAGGACAGGCACCATGCCGATTTGAGTTCGCCATGCATATGAAGCAGCCGCTCCGCCCCGCCCCGCTCATGCAGGTCGTCGACATTTTGCGTGACGATCAGCAGCTTTCCCTTCCATTCGGCATCGAGGCGGCCGAGCGCGACATGGGCGGGGTTGGGCTCGACGCTGGCAAGCTTGGCCCGCCGCTGATCGTAGAAATCGAGGACGAGGTCGGGGTCGCGCCGATAGGCTTCGGGCGTCGCCACGTCTTCCACGCGATGCCCTTCCCACAGGCCGTCCGGCCCGCGAAAGGTCGGCACGCCGCTTTCGGCCGAAATGCCGGCCCCGGTGAGGACGACGATATTGCGGATATCCCCCATATCTCCATCATAACCGTCCATTATGGACCGGCAAGTCAAGCCGCCGGTTCCCTTTCCCGGACGGTCCGGCGCTTTGCCGCGGCAATCCGATCTTAAGCAATTTCGCTTAGAAATCGGCAATATGCCGACCCAACTTGTCAGCCAGTCGACGCCGAGAAGCGTCCAGACGGTCTTCGGACTGTGCGCCCGCCTCGCGCTGCCGGGCACGGTGCTCGTCGCGCTGCTGGCCGAGCTGGCGCTCGCCGAACGCAAATTCGCGATCTTCGGCGGCGGGTTCGGCCAGTCGCAGACGCTCGACACAGCCGGCGAGATCGCCGCCTTCCTCATCGTCCTGCTCGTCTGTCAGGCCGCGATATTCTACGGCGCGTTCCGCCTCGTCCGCCGTCTCCATGGCGCGAGGGCCGATACGCCGCTCTTCTACTTCAACTTCGTCTTTCTCGGTCTGTTGGTCTGGGTCGGAGCTCTCGTCGCGAAATATCAGGCGCTCGCCTATTTCAGCGACGCGATGAGCTTCCAGATCGTCCGCAATCTCGGCGGCGGCAGCCTGCTCGATGCGCTGCTCTTTTCGATGAGCGAAGCCGGCCTCATCTTCCTGTCGGCGGGCGGCGCGCT
Organism: Parasphingopyxis algicola; assembly: GCF_013378075.1. Taxonomy (GTDB): domain Bacteria; phylum Pseudomonadota; class Alphaproteobacteria; order Sphingomonadales; family Sphingomonadaceae; genus Parasphingopyxis; species Parasphingopyxis algicola. The sequence continues at coordinate 1,458,403 of NZ_CP051131.1, forward strand.
GCTCGTCTATGTCCTCGCCTGCCGCCTGCTGGTGCGGCGCTGGAGCAGCCTGCCGCCCGCTCCGGACCGCACCCGGCGCACCGCCCGCCAGCTCGGTCTGCTGATCCTGATCGCACCCCTGCTCCTCTTTTCCGCCAATCGCATCGACGATACCCGTAGCGCGCTCGCGCGGTTCAACGCGATCTTCCTCTGGTCGGCCCCGCTCCAGCAGATCACCGATTTCGATCGCGACGGCTGGAGCCTGTTCTCGCACCCGATCGACCTCCAGCCGTTCGATCCCGCCCGTCACCCCTATGCGCTCGACATTCCGGGCAACGGGATCGACGAAGACGGTTTCGGCGGCGATCTGGTCTTCCAGGAGCCTCCGGAAATCGCGACGCCGGCGATCGGCGGCGCGCGGCCGCATGTGATCCTGATCGTGCTCGAGAGCGCGCGCGCCGACGCCATCGGCCATCGCATCGACGGCCGCTCGATCACGCCGGTCATCGACGGGCTGGTCGCCCGCGGCAGCAGCGCGCCGGCCGCCTACAGCCATGTCGGCTTCACCACCTTCTCGCTCAAGAGCCTGTTCTCGGGGCGGCTCGACCCCGCCCCCGGCGCGCCCTCGCTGGTCGACGATTTTCTCGCCAATAGATATGAAGTCGGAGTCTTCTCGGCCCAAGCGGAAGATTTCGGCGATATCGCCGCGGTGACGGGGATGCGGCGCGGCCGCTATTTCGTCGACGCCAACACGCAGCGCGAGGAACGCGCTTTCAGCTTCGCCGCCGAAGGCTCGCTCTACATCGACGGCCGGATCGTGCTGCGCGAGTTCCGCGAACAGCTCGGCGATCCGGCGCAATGGGACACACCCCATTTCCTCTATTTCAATTTCCAGTCCGCCCATTTCCCCTATTTTGCGCCGGGCACCGACCGGATCGTCGAGGACGATCCGATCCCGCGCGGCGAGATCAGCGCCGCCAATCGCGCATGGCTGCAACGCACCTATTGGAACGCGATCGCCTATAACGACCGGCTGGTCGGCGAACTCATCGCCGAACTCGAAAGGCTCGGCGTGTACGAGAACAGCCTGATCGTGATTACGGCCGATCACGGCGAATCCCTGTTCGACGACGGCTTTCTCGGCCATGGCCATATGCTGAGCGCCGAACAGACGCAGATACCCTTCATACTCAGCGCGCCCGATATCCCGCTCGGCAATCCGATCGGACTGGCCGATATGCGGCCGATCGTCCTCCGGGCCGCCGGCGCCGATATCGTTCCGCCGACGCCGCAGCGTGTGTTCCAGTATCTCGGGACGCTCGACCGGCCGGGCAAGATCGGCTCGGTCGATGCCGAGGGGCGCTGGACCGTTTTCGATCTCAACCGCGAGGCCGTGCGCACCGGCGACGGCCCGTGGCGGCGCTATGCCGAACTGGCTAACGGCTCGGCCGAACGGCGCTCCGCCGACCGGCTGATCGACCGCTGGGCGAGCGAGCGGTGGCTAGGCGCCATCCAGCGCCGCGAGCGCCGCGCCGAGCGCTAACGACACCGGGTCTGTAGACGCCGCCGGTCAGGCCGCGCGTTCTGCCTCCTCCGCGAGCGCCGCCAGTTTCTTCGACCAGTCGGCCAGCATGGCATCGAATCCCAGGTCGAAAGCGGCCAGCCGCTCATTCGCCTCGGGTACGAGCGCGGTGAGATCGTAGCCGATCCGGACGCGCGTCCCCGCCCCGTCCGCCGTCAAAGCCACCTCTGCGAAGCCGGCCCGGGATCCCGGCGTAACCCGCGAATAGAGAGCCCGCCCAGCGCGGGCATCGCTTTCCAGCACCGTCCAGATGGTCAATTCGCCATCGGCGTCGGTGGTGAACACGCTGCCGCGTTCCTGCTCGGCGCCGCCATCCGCCATGCGCGGATCCCAGCTGTCGATATAGGCCCGTTCGCCTTCCGCCGTGAAATAGAAGAACGCCTGTTCGGGCGGCAGGTCGATATGCAGCGTTCCGGCGCGCCGCACGCGCAAATTCGATGCCATCTTTCACTCCTCCTCATTCTCTTCGACGAGCCGGTGACTGTCGGCCGCCGAGAGCGTGAACCCGTAGACCGACCGGAGCTGCTCGATCTTCGCCGCGGTCGTTTCGGAAAAGGGCGGCTTGCCCTCGAAGGCATGGAGCACGATCCCCTCGAGCAGGTCGCCGAGCGACAGGTCGAGATATTCGGCCAGGCCCTTCAGCACCTTGAGCATATCGGCCTCCATGCGGACGCCGGTCTGCACGCGCTTCACAACGGATTTCTTCGCCATTCCGATCTCCTTGTTATCTGTTATTTATGTACCATGGTACATAACGTCAAGGCGATATGCGCGGATGGCTGTTTTTGTGCGGGCGCATCTGTCATGGTCGGACGGCGGACGGACCGGAATCGGGTTTTTGTGGAACCGGCGATCCGCTCTATTAGGGTACGACTTCTGGTGACTTCCGAGACGGGTGCGATGAAGAATATCGGCATAATCGGCAGCGAAGGACGGATGGGCCGGACGATCGCCGCCCTGCTGGACGGCAGCGCGGGCCATGCGGGCGGCGTCGATGCGGGCGAGGATGTGGCCGCGCTGGCCGGGGCCAGCGACGTGCTGGTCGATTTTTCGGCCCCCGGCGCGCTCGAAGCCAATCTTTTGGCCGCGCGCGAGACGGCGACCCCGATCATGATCGGCACGACCGGGCTCGGCGAACGGCATCACGCGCTGATCGACGAGGCGGCGCAGGATATCGCGATCCTCCAGGCCGCGAACACCTCGCTCGGCGTCAACCTGCTCGCCCATCTCGTCCGCGATGCCGCGGCGCGGCTCGGCACGGAATGGGATATCGAGATCGTCGAGATGCACCATCGCCACAAGGTCGATGCGCCGTCGGGTACGGCGCTGCTGTTCGGCGAGGCGGCGGCGGCGGGACGCGAAACGACACTTGGCGAGGTCGCCGAAGAAGGCCGGGCCGGGCTCGATTGCACGCGGACGGAAGGCGCGATCGGCTTCGCCTCGCTGCGCGGCGGATCGGTCGCCGGCGACCATCAGGTGGTGTTCGCGGCCGAGGGCGAGCGGATCGAACTCGGCCATCGCGCGGAGAGCCGCGAGATCTTCGCCCGCGGCGCGATCCGGGCCGCGCTCTGGCTCGCCGGCAAGCCGGCCGGGCGCTACGCGATGGCCGATGTGCTGGGCCTGTAGGGATCGGGTGGACACCGGATGAACCCGTTTTCCCCGCGCCAGAGCGTCATCACCTATCTCATGTGGGGCCTGCTGATCTGGGCCGGCGGGTTCGCGATAGTGACGGGCAACTGGACGACGCTCTTCATCGCCTCCGTCACGCTGGCCCTCACCTTCCTGCCGATCGTTTTCCAGAGCTGGTCGGGCATCCGCATCCCCAACGCCTTTACCGGCGCCATCGTCTTCTTCCTCGTCGCCACGCTATTCCTCGGCGAAGTCGGCGATTTCTACGAGCGCTTCTGGTGGTGGGACGTGGTGCTGCACACCGGCTCCGCCATCGGCTTCGGCATGATCGGCACGATATTGATCCTGATGCTGCTCGGCGCGGACCGGATGACGGGCTCGCCCCGCCTGGTCGCGCTGTTCGCCTTCGTCTTCGGCATCGCGATCGGCGCGGTCTGGGAGATATTCGAGTTCGTGATGGACCAGACGTTCGGCCTCAACATGCAGAAATCCGGGCTGGTCGACACGATGTACGACCTCATCGTCGATTGCGTCGGTGCCGGGGTCGGCGCCTTTGCCGGATACGCCTATCTCAAGGGCAGGCAGGACGGCTGGCTTTCCGGCATGATCGGTACTTTCGTCGCTGACAATCGCCACCTGTTCGACCGGGAAGAAGAGCAGGACACCGCATGAAAAAGGCTGATATCTACGAATTCTTCCATCGCCTGTCCGAGAACAATCCCGAACCGGAGACCGAACTCAATTACACCAACCCCTATACGCTTCTCGTCGCCGTGGCGCTGTCGGCCCAAGCGACCGATGTCGGGGTGAACAAGGCGACCAAGAAGCTGTTCGGGGAGGTGGAGACGCCGGAACAGATGCTCGAACTCGGCGAAGAACGGCTGAAGGAGCACATCAAGACGGTCGGGCTGTTCAACACCAAGGCCAAGAACGTTATCAAGGCGGCGGAAATCCTGATCGCCGAACATGACGGAGAGGTACCGCAAACCCGCGAGGCGCTCGAAGCGCTGCCCGGCGTCGGCCGCAAGACTGCCAATGTCGTTCTCAACACCGCCTTCGGCCATGAGACGATCGCCGTCGATACGCATATCTTCCGGGTCTCGAACCGCACGGGCCTCGCGCCCGGCAAAACCGTACTCGCGGTCGAAAAGAAGCTCGAAAAGGTGACGCCGGCCGATTTCAAGCGCCACGCGCATCACTGGCTGATCCTGCACGGCCGCTATGTCTGCAAGGCCCGGACGCCCGAATGCTGGCGCTGCCCGGTTGTCGAATATTGTAACTTCAAGGCCAAAACGCCCGAACCGGCAAAAAAGCGGAAAAACGCTTAAACTGGCGTTCATCTCATGATCGCTATGCGGATATTACAAGGAGATAGCCATGCGTAGATCGATTCTTGCCCTTCCCGTCGCGGGCGCCGCGGCCGCGATCGCCGCTTTCGCGATCCCCTCGATGTCGGTAGCCGAAGACGAAGTGCCGCGCTGGCAACAGGCGCGGGCGGTCGGCGAGCCGGTCACCTGCGTTGCGCTGAGCCAGATCCGGAACACGCGGGTGCATGACGACCGAACGATCGATTTCCACATGACCGGCGGCCGGATCTACCGCAACACGCTGCCGCGTGAATGCAACGGTCTCGGCTTCGAAGAAGCCTTCAGCTACCAGACGTCGCTGAGCCGGCTCTGCTCGACCGACATCATCACGGTTATCCGGACGGGCGGCGGGGCGATCAGCGGGCCGAGCTGTGGCCTCGGCCAGTTCCAGCCGGTCGAATTTCCTGAAGACGAGTAACGGCTGAAGACCCGAAAAACGGGCTGGCGGGAGCGAACGCTTCCTGCTAGGCGCATTCGCCACGCACCCGTAGCTCAGCTGGATAGAGCGCTGCCCTCCGAAGGCAGAGGCCACAGGTTCGAATCCTGTCGGGTGCGCCATTTTCCTAATAAAATCAAATGCTTATCTTGCTTCCAAATGCAGCCGTTGCACTGCAAAAACGCTTGGAAGCAATTTGGAAGCAAAATAGTCAGAAATTCCGGGTTCTGTGGATAAGTTGAAAAGTCAGGCGCGATGAAAGCGAAGGGCGCCACCCGTTAGTCGATGAAGCTCTTTTCGATCTCGATCGCCGGTTCCGGTTCACCTGACCAAGTGAACCTGTAGCGCGCGCTCTTGCGGACATTGTTCATCAGCGCCGGCCGGAAACAGGCGAGGCAGGTGCCGCCGTCGCGGCGCACGCCGGGATAGACGATGCCAGCCGACCCATCGTTCAACAGCCGGTCGGCGAGATTCTGCGAGGCCTGGTAGCTTTCGGGATCGAGGCAATCCGCGAACCCCTCCGGTCCGCGAATGTCATGAAACTCGCCCCCGAAATCGGCGAGATAGCCGTCATAGGTCACGCTTTCGTCGAACCAGTCGATCTCGGCGAGCTCGACCGATTTATGAAACGCGATCTCGGCTTGCGATGTTTCGAGTTCGAAACCGGCATACCAGGCCCCGCGATCGGGGCTGTTGAACCGGCTACCCAACGGATTTGCATGCGTAAAGGCGGCATTGACGATGCGGTAATAGGAGATGCCGAAAACCAGCTCATCGACTCCTATGCCTGGCAGCAGATTATTCTCAGCCAGCAATCGATCGTTGGTCGCGTGATCGAGATCGAAGATCGCGTGAAGATGATCAGCGTCATCGGCGATGCGGGTGAGCACACTGTCGCCGCTCTTGCTATATTTGGATGGGATGAGACGGTGCGTGTCTTGCTGGCGTATCGCCGTGACGGGTGGCAGCTTCAATGCCCGCCCCGCCGCGCGTCGAGCAGCCGCCGTACCGTCTGGAAGGCTGGCAGACCACCCTTCATCATATAGGCGAGCGGTGTATCGTCACTGAAAATGCGATTCTTGTTGGAAAGCTGAATCCAACGATCAGCCAGCTTCTCGCTGTAGAGGATATTGAGTGCCTTGAAGATGCCAACGAGATAGGAAATGCGCCGCAGCCGATCCTCGCCAAGGGCGCGGTCAGGATTCTTCTTGAGAGTATAGAAAGCACCGTTCGACATGCCGCCGAGCAGCTGTCGCGCGTCGGCATCGCGGATTTCCCAGCGCTTCATGATGTTGAAAAAGGCGCGTATGGCGTCCGAGCTCAGTCGGTCGCGCTCAGCACGAACCGACAAGTTGATCGGCGGGATCAGGTCTTTGCGCGTAGCTGGATATACGAGCTGCGCAACCATCGTTTTCTCCAATATTGAAGCTTAAATGACTCCAACATTGGATATTGTCAATACTGAGCGCCGTTTTCGACCTCGCCGAATTTCTGCTTCCGACCAATCCCCGCCATCGAAAGGGTAATGGATGAAATCTCGAAAGCCGACGTTGGGCAAAGTTGTGCCGAGCCAAGTGGAGGTATCCGACTTTCATAAGATCGCCCAGGTTCTTCGCTTCCGGCGGATGCTTATGCAAGAGTTCGAAGCAGGTGCATCGACGAATTGGATTGATGCAATTTTGCTGGTTGGCAGTCTGCGCATCCGGTACGCTCTCGCTAGCCACTGAAAGGTCAAATCACAGGAGAAGATTATGGCTGTCGAAGTTAGGGCTCTGAAGAACGGCCCATATGAGGTATCGGGTGATCTCGGCGGTGTTGCGCTCAAGGATAAGGACGGCAATCCGTATGATCTTGAGGGCAAGCCCAAAATGTATCTCTGCCGATGCGGAGCTTCCACCACGAAACCATTTTGCGACGGCCAGCACAGCAAGGTTGGTTTCGAAGCTGCCGAGGCCGCCGTTAAGACCGAAGACTGATTTTCGCCCCCCATTGTAGCCAATTACTGACGGTGAACGCCATTGCCGAAAGCTGGTTTCCACTGCTTCGGTTGGGCGACGCATGGTGCCCGTAGACGCTTAGGAACCTCTCAATCGGCTGGCGGCGAAAGCCTTGGCCGGCGCGCGGCTGATCTCTAAATCTGCCATATGGCAGATTGCGGATGCGAACCGAAACCGGTTGAGACCAAGGCTCAGCAATGCACGCTCTAGATCGCACTGGTTTTGAACGCGGCGATGTTCGTGACGGAAGTGACGGCCGGTATCCTCATCAATTCGGCGGGCCTTATCGCCGATGGATTGGACATGCTGTCCGATGCGTCCGTTTACGCGATTGCGCTGGCTGCAATCGGGCGCAGCAGTCGGTTCAAGGCCAACGCAGCCACATGGAGCGGAGTGATGCTTCTCTTCCTCGGCATCGGGCTGATCGCCGAAGTGATAAGAAGGCTTTTCGATGGCAGCCCACCTGACGGCGCCTGGATGATTGCCATTTCGCTTGTAGCACTCGCCATAAACATCATTGTGCTGCGGCTGCTCTCCCGGCAACGCAGCGCCGAGGTTCATCTGCGGGCGGCATGGATCTTCACAAGAGCCGACGTGGTTGCCAATGCCGCCGTGATCCTATCCGGATTGGCCGTGTTCCTGACCAGTAACCGGTATTTCGACCTCGTCGTCGGTGCCGGGATCGGCGTTTACGTCGTTAAGGAAGCCTTCGAAATATTGCGGGAGGCACGGGAAGCAAAGGGACCAACGACCTAGCTGATGACACAAGTCTTGGATTGCGCAAACCTGAGCAGATACCGGATCTCTTGCGCGTTTCGGCCCATGCGAGGCTCATCGCCTGCGGCAAATTTTCGATGCATGATGCCCCCCTTCATGGCTTATGACTTGAAACCGGCTCAGGCCTTGACGCTCCTTATGACGCCACCGATAGACTTTGGGCGAGCAACCGGTTGGCGAGAAAGAGACGATGGAGCTTCTGGGCGATTTTCTGACGCGTCTCGTCACGCAATTCCAGTCGCCAGCGCTCGCCTTCCTGATCGGCGGAATGTTGCTCGCGGCGTTCCAGAGCAAGCTCGAAATTCCCGATGCGATCTACAAATTCGCCGTGTTCATGCTGCTGATGCGGATCGGCATCGAGGGAGGGTTGGATATCCGCGAGGCCAATCTTGCACAGATGCTGCTTCCTGCCTTGGCCTCCGTCATTCTGGGTTGCGCCATCGTGCTGATCGGCCGGTTTACTCTGGCCCTTTTGCCAGGCGTAAAAACCGAAGACGCGATCGCAACGGCCGGCCTGTTCGGCGCAGTCAGCGCCTCAACGCTCGCCGCGGCGATGGTCCTGCTAGAGGAGGAGGATATCTTTTACGAAGCTTGGGTACCGGCGCTCTATCCGTTCATGGATATCCCGGCGCTGGTGCTCGCCATCGTGCTCGCCAATCTCTATTTCGCCAAACGCGACGGTGACAAGGAAGACAGGCCGGGCATATGGTCGATTGTCACTGACAGCCTACGCGGCTCCGCGCTGTCGGCCTTGTTGCTGGGTCTTGCGCTCGGCTTGCTGACCCGTCTCGAACAGGTGTTCGAAGGGTTTTACGATCCGCTGTTCCGTGGGCTACTGTCAATCCTGATGCTGATCATGGGGATCGAGGCGTATCAGCGGCTCAATGAGATCCGCAAGGTGGCGCATTGGTATGCGGTCTATGCGGTCGTCGCGCCCCTGGCTCATGGCCTGATTGCCTTCGGCCTTGGCTATCTGCTGCATCTCGCCATCGGTTTCAGCCCGGGTGGTGTCGTTCTGCTGGCGGTGATCGCCGGATCGAGTTCGGATATTTCCGGGCCGCCGACGCTGCGCGCCGCGATCCCCTCGGCCAATCCTTCCGCCTATATCGGTTCATCGACCAGTATCGGGACGCCCGTGGCTATCGCGATCGGTATCCCGCTCTATCTGGCGCTCGCGCAAATCGTGTTCGGAATTTAAGCTGAATAAGCGCTGCGGCTAATACTGCAGGAATTTGTCCGGGCGCAGGATTTCGACCTCTTCGAGATAGGTTATGCCTGAATAATCGCCGAAATAGCGCGCGGCGACCGTGTCCGTGATCCGCTCGGCAATGTCATGGTCGGAGACGATCACCTCGATCTTCACATTGGTGAAGGCATCCACCACCGAGGCTCGGCTTGTGGAACGCACACCGCGGCTGCCCTTGCCGCCCGCGGCAACGACCGTGTAGCCAGTGCCGCCCGCCTCCTCGATGATTTCGGCCACGCCGTCGAAGATCAGCTTTTCGGTGATGATCACGACCTTGATCGCTTTATAGGTCACGGCTTTCGCCCTCTCGACAGGTTGCCGCTTTGCTATGTCCCAGTCTGCCTGGGGTCAAGCCGACATGTCGCGGACATAATGTGCGCTTCGCCGAAGCTGTGCTAGGATAACATCCGGCCTTTTTTGGTGGAGCTATCGACCATAGCCCTTACTCGTCTTGTCTATGCTTCGCGCCTGTTCGGTTTCGATGAGGCGACGCTCAACGGTATCTTGGTCGAGGCCCGGGCCCACAATGCGCGCAATGATATCTCCGGCGCGCTGATTTGCCGCGCGGATCTCTATCTCCAATTGCTTGAAGGCCCCGACAACGCGGTCGATGGCCTCTACGCCCGCATCGTGCATGACGACCGGCATGTTGAACCGAAATTGCTGATCCGCGAATCCGCTGAGGGCCGTCTGTTCGGCGTTTGGGCGATGCGAGACGATCCGGTGCAATCCTGGATGTGGACACAGGAGGAAGTCGCGAATGGCGCTGTCGAAAGCGCGAACAAGGAAGAGATATTGGCCGTTTTCGGGCGGCTTTCAAAAGAGGTCGGGAGTTGAAGGGCGAAGCAGGCGATTGAAGACGTCTTCGCTTCCTGTCCGAAGTCGGTTTTCTCGGTCTCGAGCATTTCCGCCTGCCGGAATTCTGGCCTGATAGCCTGTTTGGCATTGCGGTGCGGCTGGTCTCAGTATCCTGGATTTAGGACTGGTCGCGCTAGGGCGATCTTGCTGACAGCTAGTGTCCAATCTTCGTATCCTCCGCTTCGAAAACCGACGGGCTGCAATCGACCAATTTACGACGTCCATCGTGCGACACCGAATGCCCAAAAATGGCCGTTCGTTCGACTTCGACATGTGGCGAGAAATGAGCCGACAGCGGACGGTCCACAAAAACACGACGAATAGCGGAAACGGGTATTCCGTCATGCGGTAGCGCTACGGTCGCTTCCGACCCAATGTTGGACATACCAAACGCAATTGCGGTCGCGTGAAAGCGGACATTCGTAAACGCTAAGATCTCTCGATTTTGCGCGCCGTCAAAACGTTACAATGGGGTTTAGATCCTCGCCTTCGAGCGTTGCAAATTGCCAAAACGACCCTGCTGCAATACTCAAACCGGCGCGCACTGACGTTGCGTTTGAGATCTGAGAAGCACGCATCCCTGCGTCCTGTCCGCCTTAAGTTGACAGTCCTGCCGACTCTATGCGTCGAAGAAGTTCAGCTCGAGCAGGACGTTGTTCGGATCTGCAGTGAAGATCTGCCTCAAGCCGACCGAGGGGATATCTCTTATCTCATATTCCGCGCCGCGCTGGTCGAGCCGCGATTTGACCTCGTCGAACTCGCCGCACAGGAAGGCAACGTGGTGGATCGCTCCGGTCTCGCTGCCAGGCTTCACTTCGCGGTTGTACGCGCGTTCGTATCCGGGCGGCTCGTCGAGTGAGTTGAGATGCAGAATTGCCTGATCGGAATGGTCATACATCCACAGGACGTTATCAGGCGTCGATGGTGGCGGGCCATTACGCTGTTCCAGATCGAGCAACTCGGCGTAAAACTGGGCTGTTGCAGCCAGGCGGTCGGTGAAGATATTTACATGATCGAGACGTTTGATAATCATATCCTGTCCTTATCTTGTCGTGAAACCACCGTGACAGCACTTTCGTTCGAGTGTCGCCAAACGAGGAGGTATGCCTCACGGGTGCTGTTGGAATCTTAGCTATTATCCGCGACCTCCGCGTTAGCTCCATAAAGCTGATCAATCAGATCCTCGACCGTAAGACCGCTCTCTATGTCGTTCTCAAGTTTGGTTTCATATTCGGAAATCTGCTCGCACCGCTCGACGACTTCAGCGACCCTTTCCGCCGGGACGAAGCACACTCCGGTCTCGTCGGCGATCACCAAGTCGCCTGCCGAGACGGTGACGCCGACCAACGTCACCGGACCATTGATCTCGCGTGTTATGCATCGCCATTTGCCGGTTATGGGACTGACATGGCTCGACCAAATTGGAAACTCGATGCCACGTGAGTGCGCCACGTCGCGAACCGCACCATCAACTACCGCCCCCGCCAGGCCTTGACGCTTTGCAATAGTCGCTATGAGCCCGCCCATATTGGAGACATGGGCGACACCTCCAATGAGCAGGACGTCACCACGTTCGGCCTCCGCAATGGCCACAATTTCGGCCATCTTCCAGTCGCACCCGGTTGCATTCGCGAGCGGCGAGACACGCTGTTCCTGATTTCGAACGGTAATCGCCCTTCCGATTACCCGACCGCCAGGCAACGTAGGACGGAGTGCCGAGGCGCCGACCGCCCCCACCAATCCGAGTTCGTCGAGCACATCGGAAACCGTGCTCGACAGATCGCCGATGGCCTCGAGACGTTTGATCAGAGAGCGTGGTATAGGCGCCGGAACGTCGCCGCGCACCATCCATCCGAGCGGGCCTTCATTATCTCTGCGACTATCTGGCAACTTAAATACCCTTCGAAAACTCCGGCCGCAGCGTTATAACTTCGGGCGGCGCGGCCAGCAGGCCACCGAGATCCGCGGCGATACCATCGAACGAAGGCGACTGTTGATGTCGCTTATGCGCATCGGCGTCCTCATACGCTTCGATGAGCCAGACTTCGTCGGAATTGTGAGGCGAGCGAAGCACCGAGTAGATCGGTGCGCCGATGTCATTCACTGCCGCCTCGACATAGGGTCGCAGCTTGTCGACTAAAGCATCGCTCTTGCCGCTTTGCGCCTTGAGCTTTGCCATAACAACCTTTTCGGCAATCGCCCTGTCATTGCCGTAGGGCCATACCCAGTCGCCGGGAGAGCGCGCTCGACCGGTCAGCAATTCCGGCGCAGGTGTCGGACCCTTGGCCACAGGAATCTCGGGTTCCTCGTCAAACAGATTATGCAGGCGATCGGCCCATTCGTCCATGCGAGCATCGAGCGCCTCTTGTCCGACCCAAGGAACGCCCCAGGCGATAAAAGGTGTCAGAACGTCAAAACCAGCATAGTTCAACGAGCCGTTTTGCATCGCCTCGATTCGCTCGTGATGGCGGCTCACGGTCAAACCCTCTTCGGGGGCCGGTGCCCCCGAAGTCATGCCGATCAGAGCCCGTTTTCCGCTTAATCCAGCCTGGGCGTAAGCGCCGATCGTGGGGTGATCGAACGCATAATATTTCCAGTATACGATCACGCGTTCGCACCACCCCTTGAGGATCGCTGGCATGTTGAAAAAGTAATACGGGAATATGAACAGAACAGCATCCGCCCAATCGAGCTTGTCTTGTTCGTCGAGAATATCCTGCGTGAACGTCCCAAGTTCGACCGCGTCCTTCTGGCGAGCCTGATAGCTCGTAACGGAACTAGGGCCGTCCGGTCTGGGTGTTGTAAAATCATCGTCATCGGCGACGGCCTTGAAATTCATCGCATGCAAGTCCGAAACGCGAACCTCATGCCCCTCTTCGGCGAGGACTTCCAACGCTCGATCAAGCATCCCACGCGCGAACGAGTTGCGGTCGTGATGGGCATAAACGACGAAGACTTTCATCTTGCTTCCTGAATCGACTGAACAATTAGTTGCAGATACCCCCTCGGTTAGCCGTGGGCGAGAATGCCGCAGGGAATGGCAGTCCTTCCTGAAAGTCATCAATTAGCCGCTCACTCGGAGTTGCGCGAATTCACTTCACTAGTGCCATGACTTTGACCGCGCTTGCGCCGTAGGTGAGTTGCCTGCGATCCTACTTCAACGAGATGTGGTGTAGTGCGTCTTTAAAGTGCCTTGGTACCACTTTCAGATGGAGGACCTATGAATCTCGGACTTCGGGGCAAAGTTGCAGTGGTTACCGGCGCTGGCTCCGGAATCGGACTTGCTGTCTGTCGCATGTTAGTAGAGGAGGGCGCTCGGGTCGTCGCAGGCGACATTGCGATCGATGATCTTAAGTCTCTTGCCGACGCCGGCACCCTTGTAGGCGTAGAAGTCGATCTCGGGACATCGAAGGGTCCAGGATCGTTGATCTTGCGCGCGAAGAACGAGTTTGACGGCATAGACATTTTGATCAATTGCGTCGGCGTCGGGCCAGTGAGAGGCGGCTTCAACGATATCACTGACGACGATCTTCAAAAGACTATGGACATCAACTTTATGAGCATGCTGCGCGCATGTCGCGCAGTGCTTCCCGAGATGGTGGCCAAAGGGGGAGGCGTTATCGTCAGCGTCGCGTCGGATGCAGGCCGAATGCCTGATCCATTCTTTGTCGATTACTCGCTGTCCAAGGCGGCGATGCTAATGTTCTCGAAGACAATCTCTATCGAGTTCGGTCCCAAGGGCGTTCGCTCGAACATTGTGAGCCCCGGTCCGATCCGGACACCCATGTGGGATCGCCCTGGCGGTTTTGCCGACATTCTTGCGGACCAGTACGGCGTTGACCGCGAAACCGCCGTGCATCTTTTCGCCACCGAACAACGCCGTCTTCCGCTGGGACGATTGGGCACCCCAGAGGAAGTTGCGGCGCTGTGCGTATTCTTAGCGTCAGAACGCCCCGGTTTCGCCACCGGATCGGACTTCGCGATCAACGGCGGCTCGATTCCCGTCGTTTAACGAGTTTTTTACCGCGAAGCGACGAGACGTGGGCGGTGGTGAGCGGCCACATTCGCTGACGTGTCCGCGCCCTGGTCGGACTGGGCTTCTAACAAGTGCTGGCGATCGGACGAACGATCTGGCCGATTTCTGAAGTTATCGGTAACGATGTCGATGAAGGCCCTGACTTTCGGCGTAAGGTGACGAGGGGATGGATAAAGGATACAGATCGGCGGTCCCTCGACGGCGTAGGTTCCCAACACCTGTACGAGCTCGCCGGAGACTAGATACGGCTCGGCCATGTAATCGTGGAGCTGGGCCAGGCCGGAACCAGCCAAAGTTGCTTCGATCACCGCATCCGCAGAATCCAAGCTCAACGATCCCGAAACGGAGCGGTCAAAAGAAGCACCGGTCTCTAGGTCGGTAAACTTCCATGCCCCATCTGGGGAGCAAGCGTGCGGAAGGCGCTGAATACAATCGTATTGCGAAAGTTCGTCCGGCGTACTCGGTGGGCTGCTCCGTGCGAGGTACGAAGGCGCGGCGCAAACGATGTAACGTACTGAACCGACGCGCTTCATCATAAGCCCGGAGTCGCGCGGCTCGCCGATTCGAACGGTCACGTCGAGGCCAGCATCAACCATGTCGATTACGTCGTCGCTCAACAAGGCGTCGATACGCAGATCAGGAAACTTACTTGTCAGTAATCCGAGGATGGGCAGGATCTTGATCCGCCCGAGTGCGGTCGGAAGGCCAACACGCAACGCGCCGCTCGGCGCAGCGGCGCGCTCGACCATCACATTTTCAGCATCGTCAAGATCGGCGAGGATAGGCGCACACCGATCACGAAACTCGCGCCCTTCATCAGTAAGGCTCAAAGCGCGGGTCGTGCGATTAAACAATCTGACGCGGAGCCGGTCTTCCAAACGCGAGACGCTCTTGCTGACCGCGGAACCCGAAACGCCCATTACTTTACCTGCGCTGGCAAAGCTGCCGAGCTCCGCAACCTGCAGAAAGGCCGATATGCTGCCCAGTCTGTCCATACTCTCGCCCCTCCTAAAGGCGGGCGATCAGCGCTATAGCCAGACTCAGCGGTGAGAAAAGCGTCGCGACGCCTACACCGTCAATCCCGCGACATGGCCTGTCGCCTTACAGAAGGTAGTTTCCCAGATCGACATTGGCCAGTCAAGTGTATAATACACATAATGGCGTTGCGCTTGGTGAGAGCATCTTGGCATGCCGGTGGCATCCCATAATTTCCTCCGGCTATTGAACTGTTGTCTGCGCTGTCTGCGGCATCGCTTAAAGGTCGATTAGCAATTGCCGCACTGCCACTGCGGCGTCATAGGCGAACCGCTTCGAAACGGATGCTTGCGGTATGGCGTTGAAGCCATGGACAGCCCCCTCGTAGACGTGCATCTCGGTTGGCACACCGCGCCTGCGAAGGCGGCGGGCGTAATCCAGATTCTCGTCCAAAAAGAGATCAAGAGCCCCTGTGCCGATCCATGTCGGGGGTAGACGGGTCAAGTCATCCGCAAGTGCAGGCGAAAACCAACCTTTGCGTGCATCATCGGCGCGATAATCACCTCGCAAAGCTTCCCAGCCGAACTGAGTTCGTTCGCGTGTGCACACAAATTCTCCGGTAATCGGATTGCAATAGGGGTCATCTGGCCCACCGGTGCGATGATCGAGCATGGGAAAGACGAGCAGCTGTGCTGCTGGAGAAAAGTCGTCCCGGTCCCGGATCATGAACGCGAGGGCGGCTGCTAAGCCCCCGCCAGCGCTATCACCTGAAATCGCAATTTTTGACGGTGAGACGCCTAGCTCCGCCGCATGAGCTAGAAGCCAGTGTAGTGCCACGTAGCAATCCTCTTGCGGCCCAGGAAAGGGGGTCTCTGGAGCTAGGCGATAGTCTACCGAAACAACAACCACGCCGAGCTCCAACGCAATCGGCGCGATACCGAGGATGCTCAGTTCCGCGCTCCCCGAAATCATGCCCCCGCCGTGGATGTGTAGCATCACCGGACGCTCTTTGTCCGTCCCGCCTGGGTCATAAACAAGGAGTCTAACGTCAGGCGCTCCGTTCTGTCCAGACGCTAGGCGTCCCATAGGTGTAATGCCTGGACATGGCAGTGCCATTAAGCGCTTGGCCAACGATTGGCGAAAATCGATCAGATTATCGCGATTGAGGGGCTCGCTTGGCGACGCTTCGATGAGCGGGATTAGTTCTGGATCGACGAGGTGCCGGGTTGACGACGTGCGCATATTAGATCCTGACGGCTTGATGCCGGTGGCCTCGCAGCCTTATAGATGGCGTAGCATGCGGAAACCTCGCCGAAATCTTCATAGGTTCAGCACATGCATTTTCTCTTCATCGATCTTCAGAAGCGAACGTTCGTCTCCACGCCGAATGTCCTACCCTCGTTGGGCTGTTGGAACAGCCCCAAACCGGTGAGAGTTGCGCCGTTCAACGTCACTTCGTTTGTCAGATTGCGAACGAAGAATGAAACACTCATATCGACGTCCTCCGGTCTAAGGACGATACTAGCATCAACAATGTCTGATGCGGGAAGAAACGCATTGTTGCGATCCGCCACAGCTGTCCGATCACGGTGCGAATATTCTGCGCGCAGCACGACACTACCAATATTCTCGAGGAAGATCTCGTAGTTCGCCCCGAAACCTAATGACCACGGTGCTGCGCGTACAAGCTCCAAATTTTCGTCAACTTGGTCAATTGCTCCATCGCCGTTGATATCGAAAAAAACGTCCGTATATTCGGCGTCTACGTAGCCGATTGTTCCGGTCAAAACGAGATCCTGAACGGGTCGCGCCGTGAACTCTACTTCTACGCCCCTGATGCGGGCATCTGCAGAGTTGCGGATAACTTGTGCATTGCCGGAGTTTTGCGTGGGGAAGTTAATGTCGCGCTGAAGATCCGATAACTCGTTCCAGAACACAGCCGTATTCACGCGAAGGCGCCGATCGAAAAGGTCGGACTTAAAGCCAAGCTCGAAGGCATCGTTCGTTTCTTCATCATACGGTCCAGGAGGCACGACTGTGCTAAAGCTGCGGAAGTTGTACCCCCCGCTCCGGAAGCCGCGCGACCAATTGCCGTAGACCTGCAAGTCGTTATTGGGTTGCCACTGCAAACCAACTCGCGGCATCCAGCTGCTCCAGTTTTCGCTGTCGGAAAAGTCAAAATTGCAGATGCCTGTCCCAAGATCGCAAGGCGGGTTTGTAGTATTGAATGTCGCAATCTGCACAGACTTTTCTTCCTCAGTATATCGAAGACCAAGGTTCAACGTTATCGTGTCGCTTAGGTCGATATCGATCGCGGTGAAAGCAGCTGCTGTCCAGGAGTCTTGTCGGCCGCCCAGCGAGCCGACGATCAATCTATCGAGGATTTCGCGCCGTTCAATGTAAAACAAATCCTGCTCGAAATAGTAGGCGCCGACAGTAAATTTTACCCCATCCATAGGCGTGCCGCTGAAACGGAGTTCATTGCTGATCTGGTCTTGTGCGTAATCAATATTGGCATGAAACAAGAAGTTCGGACTACCGTCGAGATCGAGCCGGGTCTGTTGCCCCACGTCACGCCAGCCAAAAATATTTGTGATCGTTCCATCCCAAAACCCAACGTCGAGATTTATCTCCGCAATGAATTGGTCCCAACGGATTCTGTTGGAACCCTCTTCGTCGCTTCCGGTCTGGAAGCCAGAGAATGTGTCCGCGAATTGCCAGACCGGCCCATCGCCCGTGATTTTACCATACTCGTAGCGCAAGATGATCTCACCAGGGCCTGACGGACTAATGCGAAGAGCCGGTCGGATAACCAAGGTTTCACTTTCTCCGAAGTCATCACTAACTGAGCTTTCGAAGAACCCATTGTCATCGGTATAATAGGACGTCAGCCTCGCAGAAACGCCATCGCTGATCGGTACGTTAATCGCTCCCGCAACGCCCCACTCTGGACCTGTCTCTAAGGTGGCACGGAACTTCGCCTCGAACTCATCGGTTGGCGTGGTCGTATTCACGAGAATAGCGCCGCCCGTCACGTTTCGTCCGAATGCCACGCCTTGCGGCCCTCTGAGAACCTCAATTACTTCTAAATCGTATACATCAGTGAGAACGCCGTACGTAGTTCCGAGATAGACGCCGTCCACAAGAACGCCGACCGTTGGATCAATAGAAGGAACAGTCCCGACAGTACCAAGCCCGCGGATGGAGAAATTCTGAATGCCGGGGAAAGCAGCACCTTGATCCAAGGCGACGTTCGGTATGGCATAGCTCAGTCCTTGAAGGTCTCGCACGTAAGCTGCCTCAAGCTGCGCTTCCCCGAAGGCTGTCACGGCAACAGGAGCATCTTGCAGGGCCTCGCCTTGTCCGATCCGCCGACCAGTGACCAGGATCACGTCCGTAAGCATATCGGCAGAACTCTGCCGTGCATCCTCGCTCGCTTGCTGATAATCGACGGCCTCTTCGTCGGCCAGCGCCTGGCTCTCGGGCTGAGCATCGGCCTCTTGGCCGAAGGCTGGAGTTGATAGAGTCGCTAGGAATACTGCCGCCGTGGATGCAAAAAGGCCCGCACGGCAAGTTCCGTGTATATTGCGCATAGTCCAACTCCCCTTAGATTATCTTTGTTTTCTTCTCCGGCTTCTGGGACGCGCACACGAGCATGGTGCGCGACGACGGCCGATCGTCGGTTTGTTATAATCGCGACCTGGAGACTGAGAAGTGCACTTGGCGGAAGCTCACTCGTGACTGAAAGTCGCGATGGCGACGGGCTGTCAGGCTGACACTGCTAAAGACTCTGGATCGACGTCACGGTCCAGATCGATGATCCCCGATTAACCCACCGCGCGGGTTCGGGCCGTCGCGAAGTCCCTTTTTCGACTATGCCGTTGCAGTCTATTGATTGACCTTAGCTTGCGCATCGCTATCGCCACGCTTTTCAGTGCGGCCAAGAATTAGGGCCGCTGCCTTCTCGGCGAGCATGATGGTCGGTGCATTGGTGTGCCCTGTTGGGATCGACGGCATGACCGACGCATCGACGACGCGCAGCCCATCAATGCCGTTCACTCGCAGCTCAGGGTCCACGACGCTGTCTTCGCCCGTACCCATCGCGCACGTGCCACAAGCATGCATCATCGAGCGCATGGTCTCGCGGATGAAGCCCGCGAGTGCCTCATCGTCATTCGCGGCGGCACCCGGGAACACTTCCTCACTGACGACAGACGCGATGGGTTCGGTTTCCATGAACGAACGGACCATATGAGCTGCACGAAGAAAAGCAGCGCGATCTTCGGGATCCGCGAGATAATTGTGCGTAATGCGCGGTACCGCCTCGGGATCGTCAGAACCAAGTTTCACATGTCCTTTAGTTTGTGGGCGGAGAAGCGATACTGAGATAGCCAATTGTTGACCATTAGCAGGGCGCCAACCAGGGAACCACATTTGAGCGTCAAGCGAAGCGGGCGTGAACAGCAACTCGATATCCGGCCGCTCCATTCCTTCCCTCGTTTTCAAGTATCCGATCGCGGATAAAGGAAGCCCGGAAACAGGTCCGCCGCCGGTCAGACCCCAGCGCAAGACGGATCCCGCAAGCCGATCCATGCGCATTTGCCGGTCGACGCTCATCAGTTCATGTGTGTGATAGACGATCGAATAGCCGTAATGATCTTGAAGGTTGTTTCCGACGCCGCGCAACTCCCGAATGACGGGAATGTTCATTTCCCGCAGATGATCGGCCGGACCGATGCCGGACAGCATCAGTAATTTAGGCGAATGATAAGCACCTGCCGAGAGAATGACTTCCCTGGATGCCTTGACTCTGTAGACCTTACCCTCATGGACATATTCGACACCTACGGCGCGGCGTCCGTCCAAAAGGACTTTTCGAGTTTGCGCGTTGCAAACCAATGTGAGGTTTTTTCGATTGAGCGCCGGGCGAAGATAGCGCCTAGCGGTACTGCCTCGCCGACCACCATGGGTCGTCGTATCGGTGATCCCGAACCCCTGCGGGCCATCTCTTTCGAAGTCGTCTGTCAGGGTGTGCCCGAGTTCTTGGGCGGTCTCGGTGATAAAGTCGAAAAGATCATCCTTTACCGCTGCAGAGACCGTCAGCGGCCCATCACCCCCATGGCTCTCGCTTTTCCCGCGCCAGTTGCGCTCTGCTTGAAGAAAATATGGGAGAACTTCTGAATGAGACCATCCAGGGCAACCCACTTGCGCCCATTGATCGTAGTCCCGCGGATGACCTCGGGTGTACATCATACCATTGATGGACGAGCTACCGCCCAGCACCTTGCCCGCAGCGAGAATGATTTCCCGATCGTCAGCATGGGGCTCCGGCTCGGTCGTAAGCGGCCAGTTGAAGGCAGGGTTATAGAACATCTTGCCGGCGGCGAGCGGCATTTGCATTAAGAGGCTGCTATCCATTCCGCCCGCCTCGAGCACCAAAACGCTTGTAGAGCCCTCGGCGGAAAGGCGGTTTGCTAAAACACCTCCCGCCGACCCACTGCCTACGATGATGAAGTCGTAAACTTCTCTCATAGGGTTCTCCCTCCCTGCCTGAGCGATCATCTCTTCGACGTATGATGACCGTCGGCCTATAATCGAGCCGCTTGCTCAAACTTACTGATTTGGCCTCGACTTACGGTACGGCAGGTGCCGTGTGGGGAAAGTGCGTTCACCGGAAGCTCAGTCGTGCCGGAATATCGCGAGTAATAAACCGCTTGATCCGATATCCCTACGAGCAGAAACACAATAATCAATGCGTGTTGATTGGCATATTCTGCCTAACATAATCCGCTCGTCGCGGGTTGGCGAGGGCCTGGCCGCGTAGATTGGGTAGGGGATAAGACGATGCGCGGAATGCCTCGCGGCTTTGTGCTGTTCACGTTGACCTTGGCGATCGCGCTGAGCTTTGTCGATCGGCAGATACTCTCCTTGCTGGTCGCTCCGGTTAAGAGCGAACTGCTCCTGTCTGACTTCCAGATCAGCCTTTTGCACGGCCTCGCCTTTGCGCTCCTGTATATGGTCCTGGGACTGCCGTTTGGTTGGCTCGCCGACCACCGAAACAGGAAAAGGGTCATCCTCGCAGGCATAGGCTTCTGGAGCCTGATGACGGCGACCTGCGGTTTCGCTCGCAACTTTGCGGAGCTTTTTTTGGCGCGGATCGGCGTGGGCGTTGGTGAGGCGAGCTTGCAGCCTGCCGCGTATTCGCTGCTTGCTGATATCTATCCGCCGGAAAAGCTTTCGCTGGCGATATCTATTTTTTCACTTGGTGCCTGGCTTGGGGTCGGAAGCGCTTTTCTGCTCGGGGGGCAAGTTGTTCAGATTGCTGATCTGGTAGCAAACGCATCGCAATTGGATTGGTCAGGATGGAGGCTGCTCTTCATTTTGCTTGGATTGATGGGTGCCCCGATCTGCTTCCTCGTTTTTGTAGTTATCCGAGAGCCTCCTCGGCGTCAGCTTGCCAAGCCTTTGCCTCTCATCGAAACGGGCCGATTTCTGAAAAGGCGGGCAGGATTGATGGCTCCGCTCGCCATTGGGTACGGGCTAATATTGCTTAGCGTCTACGCATTTCTGGCATGGGCGCCCGCACTTCTGATGCGCACCTATGGTTGGTCAGTATACGAGGTCGGTTTCGCATTAGGTCTGTCTGCACTGCTGCTTTGCCCACTGGGAGCGGTTTCCGGCGGGATGTTGTCAAATCGACTTATCAAGAGTGGGCGGATATCAGGCCCGGTAGTTGTAGGGGTCTTCGAGGCTGCGCTTCTGGCCCCTTGCTTGGTGGGGTTGGCTCTCGTGAATACTGCAGGCGCAACCATCGCTCTTCTCGCAGTCTGCTTTTTCCTCGGACCGTTCGCCCTCGGGTCAGCCGCTGCATCTGTACAGATTAGCACTCCGCCGCGTTTTCGCGGTCAGATCTCCGCAGTTTACCTGCTGGTCACCAGTCTCTTGGGCGTTGCCGGCGGTCCTGCGCTTACAGCCTTCTATACCGACTACGTACTCGGCGATGAGAGCCGGATAGATGAATCGCTTGCCTTGGTAGGCGCCACGGCTCTTCCGATCGCGGGGATCCTTCTGACCATAGCAGCGCGGCGTTTTTCAGTGCCGGACGAAGACGAAGCCCTACCCTGCTTAACGGTGAGTCAGGCAGAATAGCGCAGTCTACCACCACAGCGCTGATTTAGGGGGCGCCAATCTCAGCGGCAAGGCGGGGCGACGGAAGGAGCCGTCGCCTCACCCTTTTCAAGTTGACCAAGATCAGTCCGCTTAGCGCAAGGTCCGATCGAACAGCGCAAGGAGTTCACACCAACCGCGGTTCGCTGCCTCCTCGTCGAATACCGGGAAATCGGGTTTCATCCAGCCATGTCGGGCGCCAGTATAGGTTTCGGCGCGATATCGCACCTTGGCTGAGCCCATCGCCGCCTCGAACCGTTCTGCCATTTCAGGCGGATAGAGGACATCCCCATCAGCCGCTGCAATATAAACTTCCGCTTGCATCTGAGGCATCAGCAAGTGCGGACTGTTAGGGTCATCTGTGGCAAGACTGCCCCCGTGAAAGCTCGCGACTGCCGCGAAGCGGTCAGGGTAGGTCGCGGCAGCTGTCAGTGCCATCCCGCCGCCCATGCAGAAACCCACCGCGCCGAATTTGCTTTGGGCATCATCGCGAGAGTCAAGATAATTTATGAACGCGGCGGTATCTGCAGCAGCCTTAGCGTTGTTTGTTGTTGCCATTAACGGACCAAGGATAGCCATTACATCGCCTTGGAAAACCTCTTCAGGCACAAGCGGACCATAAGGCCCAAAGCGATAGAACAAATCAGGCACAAGGACGATATAGCCGGCGGCGGCGAGCCGCTCCGCCATTTGAACTGAGGCGGGTCGTATCCCGCCCGCATCCATATAAAACAATACAGCCGGCAAGGAGGCCTTGCTTTCGGGCTTCAGTACTAAGACAGGGCAATCACCGTCATCTGTGGAGATGGTTATTTTATCGATGTTCACCGGACGATTTTTCTGAGTTGAACTAGGAGCAATTTAGGCGGCGACCGACCTTGGAAAGGAGCGCTGCCAACAAAGATCGATGTGAGAGCACCATGCGCCGTGCGCGACATAAGCAAGGCGATAATTTCGAAGGTATGGGACGACGAGTAACCGGCGGGATTTCTGTCATTCATGCTCGATTCGACCACAATCATAGATATGTGATGTCGAGCCGACTGATGAGGTCACCGCGCATCTCGAAGAAATATTCGAAACTGCCTTTCGAAACCTCTTCCCCTTTAAGGTCACGCACAACCTGGTCCAGACGAACCATGACCCTCCCGTCGGGTAGCTCGGTTACTTCAGTGGGCGTATCGCGGGTAACAGTGACATCCCATTGCTTCTGCCAATACTCACGAAGCGCATCACGACCATGTAAGCGCTTGTCGGGATCGGAGGTCGTACCGTCCGGCCAATTAACGTCCTCAGTGACATACCCTATTAGCGTGTCGGCATCTCGCGAATTGAAGGCGTCGTAAGCGTCGCGAATGATTTGCTCTTTTCGATTCCTCATGGTTCCCCTCTTCAATTCGCGACCTGATTTCGCATTAATCGGACGAAAAACATCATCAATATGGCATCAGATTTCCGAACATCGGTTGACGCGACACATTTGCTCATGCCAGCCAACCCAAACCTGTTGCAATCTATATAAGTGCATAATACACTAATTTCGATGGGAGCGATATGTCAACTTCTCGTTTGGACGACAAGCACATTGTCGGTGCGCTTCCCGAGATGCTCTCTTCGATCCTTGACATCGTTGGGGTCTTCAACAGTCCTGAGCGCGACGCTGCCATGCTCGAAAGCGCCGGGTTAAAGCTCGAGCGCGCCCTCTTTCCGCTCTTGGTGCTGATTGGGAATCTCGGGCCGATCGGCGTTTCCGACCTCGCGGAGCGAGTGGGCCGCGATTATTCAACCGTCAGCAGGCAGACAGCTCGTCTTGAAGCTCTCGGCCTAGTGACACGCAGAAGAAGCCCCAACGACAAAAGATCTCGGGAAGCCATCGTTACGAAGCGCGGACGCCTGGCAACCGAGGCCGTCGATGGCGCGCGCGAACGACTCGCTTTGGAGTTGTTCAGCGGCTGGAACGGCAAGGACTTTGATCAACTCGTTCGACTTCTTCGAACATTGGCTGACGGCTTGGTCGACACGCCAGCACCCGGCTCGCGCCTTGCGGATGAGCGCAAAGCCAAAGTGCTCAAGGCCAGAAGTACTTTAACCGCGTAAATGCAGATCACCGCACACTCACAACTTAGGCTTCGTGGACAAAGGGTATCCATAGTTTAATTGAGACGAGCGCGACGAAGCCGAGGTAGGATTCCTTGGTTTTGTCGTAGCGGGTCGCGATGCGACGCCAGTTCTTGAGTTTGTTGAACAGGCGCTCGATCAGGTTGCGCCACTTGTATTTTGCGCGATCGTGCTGCGCGGGATTGCGCCGGTTGGCCTTGGCGGGGATCACTGCCTCGACGCCTGCAGCGGCAATCTCACCGCGGATGGCGTCGGCATCATAGCCGCGGTCGGCGAGAAAGGCTTCGATCCGATCGCCGATTATCCGGAACAGCGGCGCAAAGCCTTGTACGTCATGCGCCTGGCCCGGTGTCAGCACGAAGCCGAGTGGGAGGCCTCTCGCATCGCACCGCGCGTGGAGCTTGGTGGTGAAGCCGCCTCGCGATCGGCCAAGCGCCTCGGTTTGCTGAGTCCCCTTTTTATGCCGACGGCACAATGATGTGCCCGGACTACCGTGCTATCGATCATGTCGGCGGCGCTATCGCGGCCAGCCAGTTCGGCCAGCGTCTCGAGCATGGCATCGAACACACCGGTCGTGACCCATCTTCGATAGCGCCGGAAAACGCTGTTCCACTTGCCATACTCATCGGGGAGATGTCGCCATTGCGCGCCCGTCCGGGCGATCCACATCATGCCCTCGAAGTAACGGCGGTTATCCTGCGCAGGTCGGCAGCTGCGTCCCCGCTCCGGAGGCAGCAACGGCCCTATCAACGCCCATTCTTCATCCAACACCCCGATCCGCTCGCCCAATGCCGCCTCCAAAAGGCAGCCTTGAATCGAAGGACGAGTCTCAGGTCAAGCTTTGTCCACGAAGCCTAGTCAATGAGACTCCGCCGATAACCCCCGTCATTTTGGATCGAAATTCTTCCTGAAATTCCTCGCCCTGCAGATAATAGTACACATATCGCGGGTCGAAATCCTCATGAGGCAAAATGCCGTAGAGCTTGTTTACAAACGCAACTGGTCGGTCAGTGATGCCAATCTTTCGACCCGCACTACCCCCTTCCGCACATATAAGAACTGTGCCTGACGGAGCTATTTTGAACGTATCCACGCGGTCGGCCGGGATCTTCACTCCCGTGTCATAGCTAATCCTATGATCAAAGCTGATGTCCTTTGTGGCGACGTAGGGCAAACCTTCAGATACGCCAGCAAACTCGGCTGCCTTCGTTTTCGCAGGAATGCTGTTGCCGTTTATGACGCGACGCTTTCCGAGCTGTATTTGAGGGATCGCGCTCACACCAATTCCCTCACCCGCACCAAAATCTCCGCCGTCTCTGCATCGAGCTGCTCGATCTCGTCTAGTATCTCCTCAGGGCTGCGCAGCGGTTCTTCCTCCGGCGCGTTGGGGTTGCCGACCGACAGATCGTAGGTCGCCTCGTCAACATCGCCGATTGGCGCCGTCCAGCTCTGCGCGCTATCCGCCAGGTCCTGCGCCCGCGCCAGGAAATCCTCGAAATCCGCGTCGGTCAGCGCATTGGTCTTGCCGAGGCTGCGGCCCGGATCGAGCTGATAGTAGAAAATCTCGCGCGTCGGCGCGCCGCGGGTGAAGAACAGCACCACCGTCTTCACCCCCGCGCCGGTGAAGGTGCCCTGCGGCATGTCGAGCACCATATCGAGCGTACACTCCTCGAGCAGTTCGCGGCGCAGTGCGGTAGCGGCGTTGTCGGTGTTCGACAAGAAGGTGTTCTTGATGACGATCGCCGCCCGCCCGCGGGGCTTCAGCCGCTTGATGGCGTGCTGGAGGAACAGGAACGCCGTCTCGCCGGTCTGGATGCTAAAATTGTGCTGCACCTCCTTGCGCTCCTTGCCGCCGAAGGGCGGGTTGGCGAGGATGATGTCGAAGCGGTCCTTGGGCTGTATCTCCTGCAGGTTCTCGTTGAGCGTATTGGTGTGCAGCACGTTGGGCGCCTCGATCCCGTGCAGGATCATGTTCATCACGCCGATCACATAGGCGAGGCTCTTCTTCTCCTTGCCGGTGAAGGTGGCGTTCTGGATCGTATCGCGTTCGCCCGTGCTGTCCGCCTTGTCCCACAGATGTTCGAAGGCTTCGCACAGAAAGCCGCAGGAGCCGCAGGCGGGATCGTAGATCGTCTCGCCGATCTCAGGGCCGATCACCTTCACCATCGCGCGGATCAACGGGCGCGGTGTGTAATATTCGCCGCCGTTCCGCCCGGCATTGCCCATATTCTTGATGCGCGTTTCGTAGAGATGCGAGAGCTCGTGGCGATTGGCGTCTGAGCCAAAATCGAGCGCATCGACGGTCTCCAGCGCGTCGCGCAGCGAATAGCCGCTGCGGAAGCGGTTGGTAATCTCGGAGAATATCTCGCCGATCTTGTATTCGATGCTGCCCGGTTCGGCCGACTGGCGGAACTGGCCGAGATAGGGAAAGAGCTCCTTGTCGACGAATTCGATAAGATCGTCCCCGGTCAGCGCATTGTCATGATCGAAAGCGCCATCGGCATTTTTCGGCGCGGCCCAGGCGGACCAGCGGTGCTCCGCGTCCATGATCGGGGCGTAATCCTCGCCGCGCAATCCGGCATCGTCCTTGCGCTTCTCCTCCAGATCATCGAGATATTTGAGAAACAGCATCCAGCTCGTCTGCTCGGCATAGTCGAGCTCGGTTTGGCACCCCGCTTCCTGCCGCAGCACATTGTCCAGATTTTTGAATGCGTTTTCGAACAAGCGACTTATCCCTTTCGATTGCCATAATTCGTTAGCAACTAGTCATCGGCCATAGCAATCGCTTCGAGCCGCTTCGTTCGACCTTCGACGTGAGATTATCTGTTTGTTAGGTCCGCTATTTCAAACTGCTCGCCTTTACCGGACAGTCCGCAAACGGCCCAGTTTACGTCTAATGCAGCAGGCTCGGCTCAAAGGCGAACGGACAATTTCCTGTGCGCGCCAATGCATTTGGCTGAGCTGATGATGGCTATTCGGCTTCGGCATTTGCGATGGCCATCGGAATTGATTGAGTCGCGGCCTCGATGAAGGCCCGCACTGCCGGACGCATTTGACGGTCTTGCGCAAACACTAGGTGTACTGGCACCTGTCGGGCAAACCAGGTCGGTAGTATCCGTTGCAGGCGTCCTTCACGCAGCGCGGGCGCGGCGATGATCTCAGGCAGCACGACGACAAGATTAGTCGAACTCGCAGCGTCCAAAAGCAGCCACGGGTTCATGCAGATGAGTCGCGCGTTCGCAGCGCAGATCACCGTCTCCTCGCCGTTCTGTGAGACAAGCGGCAAGAGCGGTGGGGTTTTTCCCGCATCGTGCAACAAGCCCATTGGCACATGACCTAATTCGTCAATGGCGATGTCCGCCGCTTTTGCGCAGCGATACAATCCAGCCCGAACGGTCCCGACCGGGCGAGCTATCAAACCATCATCCACAATCGGACCGATGCGTATCGCCACGTCATAGGGTTCTTCGACCAGATTGACCGGTCGATCGAGCAAGTCGATCTTCAGATCGCATCGTGCATGCTCGTTGAGAAAACCCGCAACCACTTCGCCAAGTAGGGCTTGGCCGAAGATCGTCGGGGTTGTTACCCGAACGGTTCCAATCACGTTTTCGCGCATAGAGGCGAGCGAAACTTCAAAGCCTTCGTGCTCGGTCAGCATTCGGGTCGCATGATCGAATGCAAGCAGACCTGCATCTGTAGGCGCCACAGCGCGGGTAGTACGATCAAACAGTTTGAGACCTGCGCGTTGTTCCATGCGCATGATCCTGCGGCTCACAGTCGCAGCAGGAATGCCCAGCGCACTTGCTGCCTCTGAAAAGCTCAGACGATTGTGCAACTCCACGATGATGCGCGCGTCGACGAGGTCCTCGATCATTATTGCATTCCCGTAAGTAAGCTTTTGCATTCGGGGCGCCTAATCATGCTGGGCCGGCGCCCATATCTCTTATCGGACCGAAACGGAATGGCGCCGCAATTGACGCGCCTGAGTTTCGGTCTCGGCAAGAATCCTGTGCGTCGCTCCTGGCGTTAGCCTTGTTTAGATTGGAGAAAATTATGGCCCTTCCTGCTTCCGAATTGACGCCCGAAAATTGTGCGTTTCTTATGATCGACCACCAAGTCGGACTGATGCAGTTTCTTTCATCTATCGACCCGATGCTTCTCAAGAACAACATCCTGGGCCATGCAAAAACGGCGAAGGCGATGGATATTCCCGTCATCATGGGCACAAGCTGGCCAGATGGCCCGAACGGTCCGACCATGCCCGAGTTGAAGGCGATCTTTCCCGATGTAGATGTCATCGACCGCCCGTTCGTCAACTTCTGGAATGACGAAGCATCTCGCAAGGCCGTCGAGGCGACCGGTCGAAAGAAGCTTGTGATTTCTGGTCTTGCAACCGAGGTCTGCGCCGCCTTCCCGGCATTGTCGGCGCTCCGCGAAGGATATGAAGTCTATGTCGTGATGGACGCCAGTGCAGACTTCAACCCGTTCATTCAGAACGTCACCATGACGCGTCTCGCAGCAGCCGGCGCGATCGTCACCACCTGGGTAGCGGTGCTCGCTGAGCTGGCCGCGAACACGCAGGTCAACGGGCAATACATCGGAAGTCTACTGAGCCAACACATGGGTCAGTATCAGGCCGCAATGAACAATTATCTTGGCGTTGCGTCCAACGCCGACGCGGTGGCTCAAGGCGTCGGCCTGACCGGCACTCCCCCGATCCCGACACATCTGGACTGACGTTCAGACAAAGTGCCACCGGCTATCGCACAGGCTCACAGTCTCAAGGCCTCGTTAGCTGGTGGCATTTGCCTCTTCCTCCTAAGATTGGATACGACGTATGCCTCTGACAGCATTCAAGACCCGCATCGATTGCACATCTGCAAAGCTCTGGGACATGTTGATCGACAAGATCCGGCATCCGGACAAGTTCGTTCCTGGCGTCGTCTCAGTGGAGGTGGTGCAGGAATTCGGTCCTACGTCGATCGAGCGCAAGATGGTCGTCCGCCAAGGCGATACGGAGAAAGTCGTGAGTGAATTGATCACTGCCGACGAAGCGACCAAGACGGTCATCTTCAAGCTCAAGGATGATCCCATCTACACCGGCTATGTGGCGAATGTTATCTTTGAAGAAAACGGGGTTGTCGAACTCGACTACACCCTTCACTGGACCGCAAAAGATCCGGCTAACGAGCCACCGGCGCCCAATATGAGCGAAGCGATCAAAGGTGCCGTACTGCACACCAAGGAATTGGCCGAGCAGGCATGACCGAGCTAGGAGTGGCCATGCGCATTCCAGTGCAGGGCGGCAATCTCTTCGCGGTTGAAATTGGCTCGGGGCCGGAAACGGTGCTCTTGCTTCATGGCTGGCCCCAAACCCATCGCGAATGGCTTCCTTTGGCAAACCTGCTCTCAGACGAGATGCGGCTGATCATGCCGGACCTGCGCGGCTGCGGCGAGAGCCTCAAAGCCTATGACGGATATGATGCAGCTACGCTCGCGGACGATGTACTGGCGGTCCTAGACTATTGCGATGTAGACCGAGCACACATTGTCGCACACGATATAGGCGGTGGGTCAGCGTACGCATTTGCGCATCTTCACCAAGACCGGGCAGCGTCGCTCACCCTGTTCGAAACACCGCTCTGGGGCGTGACGAGCGAGGATGTTCCGCATTTGCCGGACCTGTTCTGGCACTTGCGCTTCCATAGCGAGGTTGATCTTGCGGCGGCACTGATCGGCTCGAACCTCCCGCTTTATCTCGATCACTTCTTCAGCGACTTTGCCTTCGATGCGCGCGCAATTCCAGCTGACGATCGTGCGGCCTATGTGAGGAGCTACGCCGCCTCCGGAGCGCTGCGCGCAAGCCTGATGCACTATCAGGCAATACCGAAGCTGTCGGAACAGTTCGCCAGCTTCTCTAACATGAAGCTCGACCTCCCAGTCCAAGCCTATGGGAGCGAGGCCGTTATGGGCGAATATGTCGTAAAGGCCGCTCGCTTGGTGGCGAGACAGGTCGAAGGGGGTGTGATCGAAACATGCGGGCACTGGATCCCCGAGGAGCGTCCGGAAGCAGCCGCAAGAATCATCCGCGAGAGCATTGCTATGGCCGCGCACCATCGCAAAATAGAAAAGAAGCCGAAATGACCCAGCGATCAGACGCCAACATCGAAACTGTGAAGTCTTTCCTTGAGAAAGCCTATTCCGGCGCAATCCCTGAAGCGGCCCGATTGCTGGACGAACACGTTCGTCTGGAAATACCCGGTGATGGCCCGATAGCGGGTGTGCACAATGGGCCTGACGAATTCTTCGCCAACTTCGCTCGCATGCTTGAGACGACCGAAGGCAGCTACACCATGACCGAGCAAACCGATTTTTGCGCGAGCAATGATCGTGTGATCCTGTTGGCCACGGAACAGGTTACACGCGGCGGCCATACGATTAACTTCCGTCGCGCCGTGCGTTACGATGTCACAGATGGGATGATTACCGCTGTGACGATTTACGAAGCGGATCCAAAACTGGCGGAAGAAGCGTTTAGATGATGGCCTTTCAGAAGGGAGAAAAGACTTCCCCAACAGTCATCCGCAAAACCTGGTAGTCTACTCTAGCATTGTTCAAACCAAGCCGAAGTCCTATGCAGTCCGCATAAGGTCGTGCCTCCAAATCAACGGCCTAGGCCTCATCCGGAAAACACGCGGATATTTAAACGAACCACGCGGTGATTTTCTCGGTGTCGATGCAGTTCAAATGAATGAAGACCTTCTGAACTAACCGTCCATGATTGCCTTCGTGCGCCGCTTGCCAGATAATGCGCGGCCAAGCGAGCCTTAGGAGCGAGCGAAGGTAGGCAGAATCGCGGATCGATTTGATATTCGCGTTTTGGGTCGCTTGCTGAAGGTCTGCTTTCGATCTCTGAACCGCCAAGAGCGGACAGTCAGCCTTCGGCCCAATTACCGTCATTTGCCGATGGTAGTGAAGTCCATTGTATCCGCAAATTGACTTGCTTCTGGGACGGTATCATCGAGCACTTCCGCCGAGAGGCTTTTTCCAGACGCCAATCGTTTCGCCAACTGCTCGATAAAATAGCCGAAACGCTCTCGGCCAAGCGCTTGGGCCGCCTGCCGATCCTGCTCGGGCAGTGGCGGGGTGACAGTCAGAAAATAGCGGGCGAAAAGCGCCAAGGTCTCAGCGGTCACCGTGATGTCCCGATCCGCCCGGTCAATACGGCGATCAATCCGGTCGAGCCGCCGGATAATGGCCGCGTCACGACGGTCATCGGCCTCAGGCGATAGAAACGCTGCCAGCGCCGCATCGACGATCGCTGCTTTCGAGACGCCCGGCCGCTTCGCCATCTCGTCCAACCGCTTCCAGACCTCGCGGGTGATGTGGACGTTGATGCGCGGCTTGGCCATGCGTCACAAGCCCGGAAGCAAATCATCATCTGCCTGATCCATCGCATGGGCGCGGCGAACCGTATCCGCCGTCCGCGTCAAATCTTTCATTCGCATGGCATCGGCGGGATCGAACTCATCATCAAGCACGCGCTCGGGTCGTCGCTCAGTACCTTCTTGGCTTTGTTCCGGTATCTCAATCGCTGGGTGCCGTTCCAGGCCGCCTTCGTCTGCATCACCGCTGACCAGATCGGACCATGCGCGAGCGAGTTCCGGCGCTGTCCTAGCGGTCATACCGCTCCAATCATCGGGACGGACCTGCGGCCGATCGGCGTAAGCAGTGTCAATGGAAAGCGTTGGCGCATCGATCCGCCTTTTCGTGAAATTCGTGTCTTCGAAATAGCGCAGTTTTTTCGCACAGATCGGCGGGACGCCGGCGACCATGACCAGCTCATCGTCCACCGGGAGCTGCATAACCTCGCCGGGTGTCAACAGCGGGCGCGCCGTCTCCTGCCGCGAAACCATGACATGGGCAAGCCAGGGTGCGAGCCGGTGGCCGGCGTAGTTGCGCTGGGCGCGCAGTTCGGTCGCGGTCCCAAGCGCATCGGAAATCCGTTTTGCGGTCCGTTCGTCATTCGTGGCAAAGGCAATCCGGACATGGCAGTTGTCCAAGATCGCATTATTCGGGCCATAGGCCTTTTCGATCTGGTTCAAGGACTGGGCGATCAGAAAGGCGCGCACGCCATAACCCGCCATGAAGGCGAGCGCGCTCTCGAAAAAGTCCAGCCGCCCCAGTGCCGGAAACTCGTCGAGCATCAGCAGCAATTGACGCCGGTTCGGGTTCTCGGCGTTCTGCAATTCTTCGGTCAAGCGTCGCCCGATTTGATTGAGCACGAGCCGCACCAGCGGCTTGGTCCGCGAGATGTCCGACGGCGGCACGACCAAATAGAGCGACACCGGCCGCTCGGCATCGACCAGGTCGGCAATGCGCCAGTCGCACGCACTCGACACCCGCGCGACGGTCGGATCACGATAGAGGCCGACAAAGCTCATCGCGGTGGAGAGGACGCCCGAACGTTCGTTTTCGGATTTGTTCAAAAGCTCGCGCGCCGCTTGCGCGACGACCGGATGTACCTGCGGCGTCTCTTCGGTGCCGACATGATTGGTCGTCATCATCAACCGCAGACTGCGCTCGAACGAACGCGACGGATCGGAAAGGAACGACGCGACGCGCGCCAACGTCTTCTTCTGCTCGGCATAGAGGATATGCAGGATCACGCCGACCAGCAGCGCATGGCCGGTCTTTTCCCAATGGGTCCGCCGTTCGAGCGAGCCTTCGGGATCGACAAGGATGTCGGCGATATTCTGGACGTCACGAACTTCGTGAGATCCCTTGCGGACTTCGAGCAGCGGATTGTAGCGCGCTGAGCGCGGATCGGTTGGATCGAACAACAGACAGTGCGAGAAGCGTGAGCGCCACCCGGCGGTGAGTTGCCAGTTCTCACCCTTGATGTCGTGAATCACAGCAGAGTGCGGCCAGCTCAGTAGGGTCGGAATCACTAGCCCGACCCCCTTGCCGCTACGCGTCGGCGCGAAGGCCATGACATGCTCAGGGCCGCCATGGCGCAGATACTCACCTTTCCAGCGACCGAGGAAGACGCCGCCAGGCTGAGTGAGTTCGGCCATGCGAACGTCCTTGGGTTCCGCCCAGCGCGCCGAACCATAGGTGGTGACGAACTTGGCCTGGCGAGCGCGCCAGACCGAGCCAATGATCGCGGTGAGGGTGCCGAGCATCCCGCCCGCCGCCGCCATCATCCCGGCGCGATTGAACACATGCGGCGCATAGGCCTCATAGGAATACCACCAGAGAAACAATTGCCAGGGACGGTAAATCGGAATGCCGGCGAGCGAGAACCAGGAAGCACCGAGCTGCGGCTGATATCCAAGCTGATGAGCGGCCCATTGCGTCGCGCCCCATAGGCTAATGATGATAACAGCGAACACGAGCGCGGCTTGGCCGATCAAGATCTTGGTTGGCGTCACCGCGTCTCAGCTCTCCTTTCTGGTCAGGGGAGCACTCACCCGCCGACAACATCAAGGATCGGTCAAAGGGACGAGCCAGCTCAATCCGGAAAGGCGGGAAAAGGCATGAACTGCTCGTAGCTGGCGCGAAGAAAGCTGGCATCCGTCCGATATGCCAGCCCCGTCAATCAGGTAATTCGAGTCGGAATCCGGGATAGACAAAGGCCGAACTGATGGCCTCGCAGTCAGGGTCCGTCACGCCATGCCGTCGGGCCGTTTCATACCATGTAGCGACAATCCGTTCTTCCATTGCCTGGACAATCGCGCCCGCTGCATCGCGGTCAAGATGGAAGCGCGCGCATTGCGAGAGCATATTCTCCGCATGGGCATAGCGTCCCAGATCACCGCCGGACATGGCCAGATCACGCCGCTCGGCACTGATTGGCGTGGAGGGCGTCAGGTCGTAGGCGGGCGAGAGCCTCCAGTCGGCGTCCTTGGCGATCGCTGCATGGTTGCGCGGATGATCGTCAATATTTGAGATCAGTGCATTGAAGACCATCCGACGAAACAGTTCGGCGGCGTCTTCCTTGGGATTCGCACTGATGCGGCGCAGTTCCTCGGCCAGCAGAACATAGGACCAGCGGTCACGGTTCTGATGCGTATCTTCCGTGCGCAGAATTGTCAGTCCGCTAATCATCCGGGCGCGCAAATAGCCGTCCCCGATCTGTTCACGGTCAAATCGCTTGACCAACAGGACATCGCGGTCGCTGGCGGCGACCAGTTTGCTTTGCGCGCTGTCAATGCCGCAGGATCTGGCAAGTTCGAGCATCGCATGTTCGACGCGCGCATAATTCCACTTGTCATCGGGCCGGTTGAACTTTGCGATCCACAGGCCATCCTCGTCTTCGACGACTGCCTTGGGCCGGGCGCCGCCCATCGACGTGCCGATCAACATCAAGTCCTCGACCTGCTCCGCTTCGGACCCGGCCGGCATCTCTTCATCGGCGATGATGGCATCGGCCAGTGCCAGGAGCTTTTCCAGCACCAGCGTCTTGTTGAATTGCCGCTTCGGCGCGGGAGGCTCAGGGCCAAGGCCGAAGCCGAGGGCGCCGGCTCGGTCATCGGGCGCATAGAGGAGATAGTCGATCTCGCTCAGTTCCGGCAGGCCGGCATGTTTCTCGATGACGCGCCGTCCCCAATAATCAGGGCCGGCATCGCGCAGCGCGCCAAACACGCCCTTTAGCGCTGTCGTCCGATAGGTCGTGTTCGCGAGCTTGAGTTCGACCGGATCGATCGGCACGGCGTCGGGCCGGTCAAGATAGCTTTTGCCGTAGACGAAGCGGCCGACCGGAATGCCGTCACTATCATTTTCCAGCACAAAACGCCCGGCCGTCACGAACTGCGTCGTGCCGGGCAGCATCATGTAGACGAAACATTCGCTGGCTCCGGCCTTAGAAGTCATTGTCCAATTCCTGGCTGGTTCGAGCACGTTCGCGACCGCTGAGTCTTTCGAGCGTCAGGCCCTCGCGATCGCTCGCGGGATCGGCGAGTGCGCTGAACGATTCCAGCAGTCCATAGGTCCAGAGAAGCGCCGTATAGGTGGCAATGCCCGTGCCGAGCTTGCCCTTTTCCGCGTCCATGACGGCGCGCGGGCCGGTGCCGATTTTCTCCGCCACCTGTTCGATGGTGAGATTGCGGCGCAGCCTTGCCGTGCGCAGATTCTTTCCCAGGCGGACAATCGATTGCTCGACTTCGTATGGCGGCGCGCTCAATAGGAGATTTCTTGCAGTCATCTGCTCTTCAAAGCTTCTTACAATCGTTTATCTGCTTTTGAGCGCATATCGTATGACTGCACGCATGTCAATTGAAATGCCCTTTAGCGCACATTATAACCCTTTCCATGCTCTTGAGAGCATATTCTAGTGTGTAGCCGCCAAAATGAGGTCTATCCATGGCCGCGCCTATAAGGACCGTCCCCGCTTTCGGCCGAATTTCCAGGTCACTGCGTTTGTCCGCATAATCCCGGCAACGGACTTCCCGCGCTGCCACTCCAGCACATCGCGCCAGGGCACCAGCGTAAATTCCTTCGATCGCTCGATGACGGCGTAGCGACCGGCGGCGAGATTCACAGATCGCGTAAAGATACCCTCGATAGGTTCGCCGGATGAGGCGGCTGTGAACCGCTTGGCAAGCGTCTGTTCAAGCTTGCGTCCACGCTCCCGGACTTCGGTATCGCGCAAACGCGACAGCGCTTTACGATCGGTCGGCTCGTTGGCCGAAACCAACCCACGTCGGATTAGCCAAGCGCGCCGGTGCTTGCACGCTTTATCCAGCTCCTTGCCAAACCCGCGCGACACCGTTTTCAAATTTGTCGCGTCGGTATCAAGCCAGGTCGCCGCCTCGCGCTCGGCAAGCTGCTCCAGCGGCATCCAGGACAATACCCTCATCTGTGAGCATTGCTTTCGCCGTGCTTCATAGGCGGTGGCGCGCGTTAGATAGTCATCCGGAACATGCCATGTACCATCGGATTGGCGCGAGACGATTCCCGCGCGCCGCAGCGCTTCCAGCCGCCGCTTGTGCGCAAGGCGAAAACCTGCCGTCGCGGTGGGATCATGCGAGGCATGGAGCGCATCGGAATAGACACCTTTATGTTTCGTTGCGATCTTGGAGATAGTCCGGTCTGCCGGCTTGGGTTCAGAGCGACGGGCACCGATCTCGACGATCGCACCATCGGCCGGCAGCGTTCCCGGCTCGCGCACGCCGATATCGATATGCCAGGTTCGGCCGTCCACTCCGTCGACGATCAGATAACGGGCGTTTCTAAGCTCGTCGCTGCCGCCGCTTGCAGCCACGCGGCCAATGACCGGTTTCTGCGCCGCATCGGCGGGGTCGAAAATGGCAAAATCATGTCGCGAATTTCCGATCGCCCGCGCCATTGTGCGGATGATGTCGCCGCGCGTCCCTAGCCGCCGCAACGCCGGCTCCAACTGTTCCGACAGCCGCCAGCTGTGTGCTGCCTCACCGCGCGCCAGACCGAGCCGTTCGAGTTTCTGCAAACGGCCGATAAACAGCGCACGGCGGAAACGGCTGAACGAGCCTCGGCCTTCGACAATGGTGACGACGCCATCGTCGGCGAGTTCGGTCAGCTCACGGTCGAGCGATGCGAACCGTTCTTTGTCCACCTCGCGCCGCCGCATTAGCGCTATATCCTTGTCGGGACATGGTCCGAGCTCCTCGGTCGCGATCTCCGACCCGCGCCGCCGAAATCCGTGCGTGATATAATCCTTGGCGATCACCAGATCCTTGCCCGATGGTTCGGCTCCGCGAATGACGATATGGGTGTGCGGATTGTCGGTATCGAAATGATCGGCCGCCACCCAATCGAGTTTTGTGCCCAAATCACACTCGGCGCGGGTCATCAATTCGCGCGTATAGGCTTTAAGGTCGCCAAGCTCGTCGGCATCTTCGGGCGAGACGATCAAACGGAACTGATGACGGTCGCCTCCACTGCGCTCGACAAATGCCTTGCCGTCCACCTCGTCGTCCGCGCGATCATAAAGCGCCCCTTGCGATCCGTCGCGTTCGACGCCGTCGCGCTGGATGTAGGTGACATGCGCGCGCAGCGCGCCGACACCACCGGTCTTGGCGCGAGCAATGTTCACTTTGACGATCACGCGGCGTCCGCGATTGCCCGAGAACGGATTACGCGCGGCGGAGACATGACCGACGCCGGCCCCGCGTCCAATCCGCGTGCCCGAAAATCCCGTCCCCTTGCGTCCACCGCCGATGCTCTTGGTGGTCTTGCGAACGGCGGCCCGAACGCGGTTCAGATAGCGCTTGCCGACAGCATCGCCGCGCGAACGGATGCGGCCAGGGCGGATGGTAAAGTCATCGTCACTGCTCACACCCTGCACCTATGCAAGCCTGCATGATTCCTACGCAAACTGCCAAAACCCTGCACGGTAAAAAGACCGTCTAGGTGCAGGAAATACCCGATGTGCAGACCCGCTTTCAGGGGTGCTTTGCACCACTGCTTCAATCTTGCCCTCCGGCCCTTCTGTCTCTCCTCCTCCCGCTGCTTCACGCTATCTCTCCGCCGGCGATCCAAATGCCGCTCACCGATAAGTCCAGAGCGGCACCGCACGGCCCATCACGAGGCTGCGATCGGTCGCTCCGAAATAGCGTCCATCGAACGATCCCGAATGCGCGTTAATGAGCAGAATCTTGTCCGCATCGAGCACGCGGCAACCGCTCCACGAGGGCATTTCGTGGCCCAAAGAGTCGGCAATTTGGGCGGTCGCGACAGGCTCATCATTGACGAATATCTGCGGCCCGAAACTGCAAATTCTATCGCCGTCTGCCGCCACAATGCGCTTCAAAAGTGGAATGTCGGGCGGATAATAACCGCGTTCCCAGGCCAGATTGTCGGCCCATTCGGGCATCCGCGTCAGGACGAGATCGCCGGTTTGAACAGGGCCGGAATCAATCCGATAGAGACCGCGCGCCATGCTCGCCGAGCCGTTCCAGACGATGCGGGGCGTCAGCTCGGCGAGCGTCGCGAAAGCGATCGCCGCCAGCCCAACCGTCGCCATGGCGAGCCGGATATGGGTGGGCTTCATGACCACACCCGCGCGATTTTTGCGAGCGCATCATGCTGGTACTCGCCATAGGGTCGCACCGGCAGGCCGACCGAAATCCGGTTACCCGTGACCCGCCACCAGGCCGGCGAAATGGCGGCCGGGTTGAAGCCGCGCGCCTCCAGATCGTCGATTAGATCAAGAGCGCGCTTGACCTTCGCTTTGCCTGATAGGCCGCACAAAATCTCCGCGCCAGGGCGCACGCCTGGCACCCGATCAAGCATATCGTCGGAGCCGCCCGCGCGCAGAACATAGAGCCGCCAATCGGCGGTGCCGTAGTCGTTGGCGTGCCAGCGAACATAGGCGAAGACGCTGCCCGGCGCGAAAGCGGCGAGCGACCGGCGGCGGTCGATGATACGTTCGGCCTCGGGATCGCCGAAGCGCAGCCAATCGTTGATGACTTCCGGATAGAAGGTGATTTCGACGAGAGTGAGCGCGTTCATCGTTCGCTCGTCGAGCGGAATTCGCGGCGCTTGGACCAGGCTTCGAGCTCGTCGCGGTGATAGAAAACGCGTCCGCCATGCTTGCGATAGCGCGGGCCGCCCCCCGCCCAGCGCATATTGTCGAGCGTGCGACGTTTGAGCCGTAGATAAGCAGCCGCTTCGACTACACTCACATACGGGCTTTGCTCAGTACCAAGAATTGGTTCATCCATTTTGCGCTCCATCACCAGCAGTTGGCGTATCGGTGGCGAAGTTGATGGAAATTGAAGGCATGCGGGAGAGTCGAACGCAGACGCTTGCAATCGACACCCTCAGGCAAGTAGGCGGCTCCACTCGCGTTGAACGAAACGCTCGCCCATCTTTAAGGCGCGGCGCGCGCGATCGCGTGGCGCGGTAGTGCCACGCCGACGCGCCCACTCGACCTCATCG
The DNA here is from genome assembly GCF_013378075.1 of Parasphingopyxis algicola. GTDB lineage: Bacteria > Pseudomonadota > Alphaproteobacteria > Sphingomonadales > Sphingomonadaceae > Parasphingopyxis > Parasphingopyxis algicola. The sequence continues at coordinate 1,497,495 of NZ_CP051131.1, forward strand.
GAACCGTAAAGAATACGCGCAACGTCCCAATGCGAGCCGCCAAATTCGCGCCGGATGTCATAGGCGATGAGCGCGCGGCGCAGCCGTTGCGGGCCAAAAGCGCGTTCTCGCCACGGTGAGAACGCACTCGCCGCCACCATCGCATGCAGCGCGCTCGCGCTTTCGATCTGACGCTTGAACTGGAGAAAGGCGCCGAGTTCGATATCGAGATAAAACTCGCTCGTGAGGAGCGGTGGAAGGCCTTCAAGGAGAAAATGTCCGTCATGACCGGCGCTCTCGACGATGAGTTCGGGCACGCCGAACGCCGGAACAACCAGATGTTTGGCGGCGCGAATGGCGCGTGCGGTCAGCGGCTGGCCGTGCAGGATGGGCGCGGCGGAAACGCCGAGCCGGCAGGATCCGGACAGCATTTCGGCCCGCCACAAGGGGATCGTTTGCCGCGCGCTTAGCGCCGGATCGGCAATCCAGTGCAGCCCCCATGCTTCAGCGGCAGCGAAGCTGCGCCGTAACCGGTATAGCGTGATACCCGCCGAGGTGCGGAACGGTCGCGGCGCACCGGCCCGGCAGTGGAGAGCGTCGCGATGCAGCCGGGTATTGCGTCGGACACATTCCCAGGCGAGCGACGGCTTGGAGAGGCGCGCAAGATAGTCGTAGCGGCGCGGATCGAACGCCGATGCGTCGAAACCCATTCGTTTGACGGGCATGATGCCTCGCTTCCGGCGGCGCATCGGGACGACGACGATGATTGCACGCACCTTTTCGGCAGCAGCATTCGGCCCCTGCGCGAGCCACCCGCACTTTCTGACAATCGACCTTTCCAAGGCGTTAAGAGATGGGAAAACGCCCCCGCACCGCGATGCAGCGCGGGGGCGCTGAGGCCGGAGGCTTAGCCCACCGGGTTCCAGAGGATCGCCATGACGCCCTCGGCTTCCTGGCCGGCGGCGCGGCCGAGATTGGCGTAGACTTTGCTCGGCCCGAACTCGGGGGCGGCGAAGGTCAGCGACACATAGGGGTTGCCGCTGTTCCGACCGATCCGGTTCCAACCGCCGCCGATCTCGACCCGGTCTTCGGTATAGACCCGGAAGTCGGGCTGGGCATCGGTCTCCTTTGCCGTGTTGGGCAGGATGCGGATGCGCTTCTTGAGGCTCATCGTTGCGAGCGTTCCTTCGAAGCCGCCATTGTCCGTCTGCGTCACATATCCAAGTGCTTGTGCCATCTTTCAGTCTCCTTCGTTGTCTGTCGCGGGGACCATTCCCTGCTGACGCGGGACCGGCCATGGCGGACGCCGGGCGGCTGAACCCGAAGGGGCGTAACGTGAGTGAAGCACTGCGCGGCGCCGATTTCTTGAAGGGTGCCAGCCCGGTCGCGAGGAGCCGCGAAGCGGCGGGGAAGAAATCGGCGCCGCGCGATTTCGGACGACCGGCGTTCGCCATAGGTCCACAGGCAGAAGCAGGAAATGGTCCCGGACTGACTGCGAAATAGGAGGCGTCCGATGGCTCCCTGAACAGCGCATTGGCCGCGGCACGGACAATGGTGCCGACATAGTACGCGATCTCGATATGCGGTTTAAGCGCTGGTTTCCGTGCTTCTGCCATGGCGAAGGAGACCGCCGGCCGGCGTGACGGACACCTCCGGACATATTCGGGGACGCTTTAGAACGGATCGCCAGTGCACGGCGCGCGCAAAAACTGTTCCTCTCGAAGGCCGCGGCGTATACGGCAAGGTAATGGCGATATCGGCCACTCGCCGAATAGGAATTCTCTGCTATCCGGGCTGCGCCACTGGTGTGGTCTTCGGACTGCAGGAAGTGTTCGCCGTGGATGGCGGGTAACAAGGTCGATGGCGGGTTATAGTCCCCGAAGCCACGCCCCTGCGCTGACCGCACAAGGCGTCGACGTGCTCGTGATCGGCGGCCGATACGATCGCATCGCAACGCCGAAGATTGCCGTGGAATTGCACGAAGCCTTCGGCTCCAACAGTGCGCATCTGACGATGTTCGAGGAAAGCGGGCACCGCCCCTGGATCGAGGAGGCGAACGCCTATCTTGCGCGCCTGCGGGAGTTTCTGCCGCCGAACCCGGCCTGTCCGGGAACGACAATTGGCAACGCACGACAAGAGTCGAGGGAATACAGTATTGATCGTGAAGCGAAGTCGAACAAATTGCGTATGCAACGATACCGGCGTTGGGTCGCCCCTAGTAGCCTTTCCAAGCGTAATGCCACTTTGTCTTATGATCCGTTACCGGGTTAGGGGTGGTGCTGTGCGACCGGCGCTTTACTCATGACGGTGATGCGACAAGAGGTACCAATATGTCCATTGAGGCGACTTGTCCTTGCCTTTTTTACCGACTCAGTTGCTTTCGAGTTTCGTCAAGGGCCACATCGTATCCAGCCATATATTGATGCCCTTTCGCGCTTCCGCCGTGATGGTAACCCAAAAGCGCCGACCGTCGCTATGATCTCGCCGACGGGTTATCAGGGCTTTCTGCTCAAGCAATGTGAGCCACCTCAGCCCAGTGGTCGGCGGAACGCAAGTGGCGATGCAGGCGTCTGAAACCGATACGTCCCGCTCTTCTGCTTGCGCGACATAGAGATGGAGCAGCAGATCCCAGGCCGGATCTCCAAACAGACCATTGGGAAAATACGCCTCGCGATTGCGCCGCGCGCGTAGATAGCTTCTGACTGCGCCCGCATCGCACTGGCGGATTCGCGATGCGCTGCGTCGACGTCCGGTTTGGCAAGAAGCGATTTCCTGAAGGCCAGGATTATCGTCAATGTCGCTTATCGCACCGCAGAGCTGGCCGGTATGACGAGCAATGCCGGCGGAGATATCCAGGACTTCATCAAACTTCCCGGAATCGGCGGAAGAACGACTAGGCGGTGTTGAACTCATGATCGGAAATTCCGGCGCGCCGATCCAATGTCACGCCCACGACGATCACCAACAGTTTGGGAATCGCCCATAAAGTTGCCATGCCGAAATAAACGCGAGCCGCGAAGCTCGGCGCCACGAGCGCCGCCAGATGCGTCGTCATCGTTATGAGATGAAAGCCGGTAATCCAGAGCGGCCAATACCGGTTGCTGCGCATCGAAACCGCATAAAGCCCGCAAAGCAGGCCAAAATCGACGAGCAGTACAGGCCAGTTTACCCCGGCCCAGGACTGCTGGATGAGCTGCCCGACCACGGTCAGAAGGACTGCGACCATATAGATTATCGCGATCAGAAGACCGTCGCGGCCTCCAAAAAGGGCGCCATAGCCGCAGCAGAGGAGCATCATGGCCCAGAACAGAATTGCAATCGCCATATCGCGGGGGAAACACGACTATCGACATCAGTCAACGCTAGACGGATCGAGATCGAAAGTTGATTTGGCGGCCACGGCCTCGTCCGACTTCATGCCTGAAAGCCGCGACGGAAATCCCAGTGGACAGCCTTCCATCTTCGGCCCGTGCGGGCTGCGTTTGGCGATCGCCTGCATGATCCGCACCGATTGCTGAATCTGCTCGCGACCTTCGAGAAATTTGACTGCTCCCTCGACCATATTGCTATAAAGATTCTGGGTCACGTTGATCGGCAGATCAGCGGTCTTCGCCGTTTGCAAAATGGACGCAAACATTTGGGTGTTGGTCAGGAGAGCATCGTCAGCTGCGGCAATTGCGCGGCGCGTGTCTTCCGACAGGACCGGGATTGAAGCGGCGTCGAAGTTATACATAATTCCTCCTTCACGCCAAAAGCAGCGTGCTATGATGTTGGCCGGCTTTCGATTATTCAAAGACCCAGAGGATACCGGCTGTGATCAATATGATCGCCAAAATCACGCTGACGCCGAACGCTGCGACTTTGAAGATTGAATAGTTTCTGTCTGTCCAGCTTAGGTCATTGATCTCTCCTCCGACCCTAGGGAGATCGATCAGACGCATCGATCTCGGGCGTGGCGGAGCTGCAAGGTTGGAGGAATATTCCGGCTCGGCAACCGCTTGCGATAGTGATCCCAATTTTTGGGATGGTGCAGCGCGTGTTAGCATTCGGGCTGCCTCGCGCCGGTTGGACACGCCTAAAGCGGCCATCGCCTGTTTGATATAGGTGTCCACAGTGTGGGGTGACAGACCGTTCTCGCGAGCGATTTCCTTGGACGACATACCTCGGGCGACCTGCCGCAAACAGGTTTTCTGGCTCTCGGTTAGCAGAGTCGCTGGATCGATAGACATGCGTCCTCTCAACGCCGCCACAATATCGGTCGACGGGATCATAGCATAGTCGCGGATTTCGGAATATGGAAAGATACGATACGCCAACGTCCGAGCTGGAGGTCATTCTCCTTCTCAAATACCGTTTCGGATCAACGAATTCACAAAATTGATATCCGTTGCCATTGCCGGTTCGCCCCTTTTTTACGTTTCGCCAAACAGGTTCGTTGCCCGGACAAACGCCATTCTAGCCGCAAGTCTCATCTTCCGTCCCCACCGCATCGGTCCATTCGAGCAGCAATTGGCGCGCGGTCATTGGAACGACGCCCGTTTGAATGAGACGCTGAGCGATCGGCGAGGCAGTGAAGCGCAATTCTTCATCCGACAGATCGAACAAGAGATGCACATCATACATGTCTTGAAGTGCGCTCAACGCTGTCTGGCTCAACGAGCCTTCCGCACAACCGCCCGCGAGAATAAGCCGATACCGTTCAAGTGCGAAAATCCGGTCGCGGATTTTCTCATCCTTCCACGGATTGATAGCGGAACGAGGCATCCGGTTTTCCGCGGGAATAAGATCGTCGCCACCCAGCCTTTCGCGCTCGTCGGAAAGATATGTCGCGAAAACGGGCACTGAAAATTCTGCCGCGGCACGCAGGATATCGCGATGATCCGTACCCTGCCCCGCCATTCCTATCCCGTGCTCAATCGGCGGAATCATGTCGACGAAGACAAGACAGCATTCATCGGGATGGAGCATGACGGAACGTGCCACGAATTCGCGCTTCATTGCGCCACGTATGGAAAGACCGCAACCGAATGAGTGGCGCGCCCGGGCATATCCGCGATACTCTCGGTGTCTTTGAACATGATCGACTGGCCTGGCGCAGTCATGATCGCAAGGCAGACAAACGGCGCTATCTGACGACCGGATGCCGGACGCGAGGGACAGAATGAAATGGTTGGTACAGCGATGGATACAACTCCCTAACCTACTTATAAATGATATGATATCCATCAAAAATCAAATTCAAACTATATGATTTTAACTGCTTTACTACACATATTGGATGCTTCATGCTGTAATCACATTGTGCGCACAGTGCAGAACCGCCGGAAATGGCGGCCACCGGAGGGTCAGATGAAACATCCTGCCGCAAAGCGACGCCCGGCCCTAAGCAGAAAAGCCGCTCTGCTTCCGCTCCTGACCGCCGGCTTCGCACCTGGCGGGCACGCGCAAATTGCGGCGACCACGGCCCAATCGTCACCCGAGATCGTCGTCACCGCCCGCCAGCGCGAGGAACTGCTTTCCGACGTTCCGATTCAGATCACGGTCTTCGACAGCGAGGAGATCGAGGCGGCGGGAATCACCACCACCGAAGACTATGTCAATCTCGTCCCGAACGTCACGTTCGACGACAGCTTCACCTATTTGAATAGTTTCGTGGTCGTGCGAGGCATCGCGCAGATCAACAATGCCGACAGCCCGCTCGGCATCGTCGTCGACGGTGTGCCGCAGAACAGCCAGAAGCAGCTCAAATCCAACCTGTTCGATATCGAGCGCATCGAAGTGCTGCGCGGCCCGCAAGGCGCGCTTTACGGCCGCAACGCAACGGGCGGGGCGATCAATATCGTCACGCGACAACCGAGCAATGATTTCGAGGGCAGCCTCACCGGTCGCTTCGGCAACGGCGATGCGTTCGAGACCTGGGGCAGCATCAGCGGGCCGGTCGTCGAGGACGTGGCGCTGTTCCGTCTGGCAGCTTTCTACAGGCAGGATGACGGCCGCATCGAGAATGATTTTCTTGGTCAGAATGTCGATTTCGTCGATCATGACTATAACCTCCGGGGCCGGCTGCTGCTGACTCCGGCGGAAGCGGTCACCATCGACCTGCGCGCGGCTTATAATGATTTCGATGCCGGTTCGATCTACGATTCGGTCGTGTTCAGTGGCGATCCGAATGATTTCGAGAGGCCCAGCTCAAACCTTTTGGGTCGGACGTTCGGCGATATCACCGAACTGACAGGTAAGATCGAGGCCGTGCTCGGTTTCGCGACGCTGACTGCGATCACCGGCTATACCGATATCACCGAAGCCTATCGCGGCGACCTCGATTTCACCAATTCGATCAACAATCCGGGCGGCTTTCTCGGCTTCCTCGGACCTGCGGGCCAAGCCCAGGATCTGAGCATCGAGCTTTTGAGCCAGGAAATCCGTCTGACATCGCCCGACGATCAGCCGTTCCGCTGGATCCTCGGCGGCTTCTACCTCGAGACAGACAGGGCGCTACGTACGCGCGGGTTCGTCGATCTCGACGGCACACTCGGCCAAGTCGACAATCCGGCACTGCTTTTTATCGATCTCAACGAGACCAACGACAATCGGGCCTGGTCGATCTTCGGACAAGCGGATTTCGACGTGACCGACCGCTTCACGATTTCGGCGGCCCTGCGCTATGACGAGGATCGGCGACGGCAGCAGGATGTCACGCTGGGCGGCAACCGGCGCGCGACATTCTCCGACCTGCAGCCGAAACTGACGCTGAGCTATGACTTGGCCGATGATCGCCTTCTCTATGTCAGCTATGGCGAAGGGTTCCGGTCGGGCGGCTTCAATGCACCTGGCATACCGCGTTTCGAAGCGGAAACGGTCCAGACGCTCGAAGCGGGTTTCAATTCCTATTGGCGCGACATCGGGCTCCGACTGAATGGCGCCATTTACTACTCTTTCGTCGACGACTTTCAATATTTCTTTGTCGATGCGGCTGCCGGCGCCGCCCAGGTCATTTCCAATATCGACGAAGTGGAAATCTACGGCATCGAGCTCGCCGCCGATATGGAGGTTTCCGATGGTCTTCGTCTGTTCGGCGCGCTCGGAACAACGAACAGCGAGATCGTCGAAAACCAGGCTTTCCCCGATACGGTCGGCAACCGCACGCCCAAAACGACGCGGTGGACGGCCAATGCGGGGATATCGGTGACCCGGCCGATCGGCGCGGGTCTCAACTTTGTCGGCCGGGCGGATTATGAGCATCGCGGCCGCAAATATTGGCAGATTGACAATGCCGACATCCAGTCGCCGCTAAATCTCGTCAATCTGCGTGCCGGGATCGAAAGTGAAAACTGGGGCGTCTATGCTTGGGGACGCAACGTTACGAACGAACGCTATTATACCGACTTCAATCCGCGCGAATTTACCGGTACGCAGATCGATATCGGTTTTCCGGCTCAGCCGGCACGCTACGGTGTCGAGGCGAGGCTGCGTTTCTAGCCTGAGATCGTGATAGTCGGCATAGTGTTCAGCCAAATAACCAGCTTGGTAGTCGCCCCATGAAACCAGACAAGCGCGCTACGACTGAAAATAATGCCCGGCACGCGCCGCATGCTTCGGCGCGCTATATGCCGCCGCACATTCTTGTTCCCCTCATCGAGCGAAACCGCCTTCTTGACCTTATGGAGAAAGCGCGTTCGCAAAAACTGACCTTGCTGCGCGCGCCCGGCGGTTATGGCAAAACCTCTTTGCTCGTGCAGTGGTGGAACCGGCTTGAACAAGACGACGCAGTGCGGATCTGGCTCGGTCTCAGCGCGCAACATAGCGAACCCGACACATTTATAACCGGCCTTGCCGAAGCCGCCGGACGAGCGGGGCTCAACGTGACGCCCCCGGACACCCAAGGGCCGCTTTCCGGTAATATCTCCAAACTGTCCCAGAGTTTCGCTGATATGCTGGCGAGCCACGAGGGAGACATCATCGTCTTTCTCGACGATTATCATCTGATACGCTCCGACCGTGTCGATACCCCGCTTGACGAGCTTTTGCGCAACACCGGGCCAAATGTTCATTTCGTGATCGCCTCACGAAGTACGCCGGCCATTGCGGTTCAGACATTGCGCATCGAGGGGCAGCTCACCGAGATCGATATTCTCGACCTGAGTTTTACGGACGAGGAAACGTTGCGATTCTTCGAAGATGCGCTTGATGAGGACACGCTCACGATGCTTGCGCACAAGACCGAAGGATGGCCCGCCGCGCTCCAGATGATCAATCTGAACCTCGCACAGGGCCAAGATATCGATATCCTCCTGAACGAGTTTTCCGGACAGAATAATGAGGTTGCCGACTATCTCGCTGAAAAGGTACTGAAACGCCTGCCGAAGGAGAAAGTCGACTTTCTCCTCCGCACGTCGATCCTAAGGCTGATCAATGGCGATATCGCCGATTTTGTCTGCGAACGAACGGATGGCTGGTCGATACTCGACAGCCTCGACGAACTCGGCGCTTTTCTGGTCCCGACGTCGGCTGAACGGACATGGTATCGCTACCACGATCTGTTTGCCGAATTTCTCCAAGGTCAGCTGCGGCATATCGGGAGATCGGCCGTCGAGCGGCTGCATGAGCGCGCCTCTATCTGGTACGAGAGCCACGGACAGACGATAGATGCGCTGCAACACGCGCTGGCAGTGAACGATCTTGAACGGGTCGTGGCACTTATCCAAAGCGCAGACTCAGGGAGTTTCTGGCTGATTGACAATTTTTCCGCACATACCGGCCTCTTCAAGCGCCTTCCCGGAACGTTCATCGAAGACTATCCACGGCTCCGCGCCTTGAAAGCGATCGAGTTGATCAAAAGCGGCGAGATGGAAAAGGGCAGCGCGATGCTTGACGCGCTGGACGAAGAGATTGGTGACGATGATACGGAGCTGACGCGGCTCGCGCGTGATATGAAGCTGTCCAACGCCGTTCGCAAAGTCTATCTGGACGGTCCTGTCGATCTCACGCTCGTGGCGGATCTCGAACAGTTTATCAGAAAAAATCCCAATGAGACGTTGATGTTGGGAGCGCTTCATAACGCGTTGACGCTTTTCTATCACCGCCTCGGCGAAACCAAAAAAGCGGAAGACTCCGCGCAAGTCGCGCTTGAGCTTTATCTGGAATCGGGTTCTCGATACGGAGCGGTTTTCATGCATCTTCACCGCGGGATGTTTGCACTTGTCGCAGGACATCTTGAAAAAGCGTTCAGCTGCTACAAGCGTGGCGAGGACCTGTTCCACAGATATCTTGGCGACGCCGAACTCGCGACTCTCATCACCCTCTTCAAGAGCGAAGCCCATTATGAACGAGGCGAACTCGATGCCGCTCAATCCGGTTTGGCCGAAAGCGTCGAACAGGCCTCTTTGGGCGACAGCTGGCTCGAAGTGCTTGTCGGCGGTTACCGAAGCGCCTCCGCCCTTGCCTTTGCCACCGAGGGTTATGCGGCCGCGATGGCCGTGCTCGACCGGGCTGAAACGACCGCCGAGGATCGGGGTTATGCTAGACTTGAACACTGGGCCAGGATGCGCCGCATTTATCTGGCTTCCGTCGCTGGCAAGATAGACGAAGCGCAGCATTTGTGCGCGGAATATGGTATCGGTTTGAAGGACAAGAAAGCCGCGGGAGAATTGAGCTGGCGCGAGACCCACAAGCACCGGCTTGCGCTGGCCCGGCTTGCGCTCGCTGAGGAGCACTATGAAGGCGTAATACCAGATCTCGAGGCGCTTGGATCCGATGCGCAAGCGCAAGGCCATGGCTGGCTCGAATTGAAAGTGATGCTCTTAAAAGCTGCCGCTTTAATGGAACTCGGACGGATGGACGATGCCGCGCCGCTGGTCCGGCGTCTGCTCGAATGGACGCGCAAGGAAACGATGCCAAGCATCATCCTGGAGGAAGGCGGGCTTGCGCTCGACCTGATCGAGAGTTTCGTTCGACAAACCGGCATAGGGGAACTTGCCGCCGGACAGCTTGACTGGATTGCTGAACTCATGGCGCGGGCCAGCGACTATCGTTATGGTCCGGCCCTCGATCCCGATCCATTCAGTGTCCGCGAACTTGATGTGATCGACGGGTTGCGAGATGATCTGCCGACGAAGCGGATTGCCGACCGGCTCGAGATCAGCGACAGCGCGGTCGCTTTCCACCTCAAAAATATCTTCAAGAAAGCCGGCGTTAGAAACCGGCATCTCGTGATCCCAGTTATCGAAAAGCGGCAAGCGCTTGCCAGAGCGGCGGCGGAGCAAGACGGCTGAAATGGTAAAGCGGCGGCCTTGTTCGCCTCTTGCCGCGCGTTTGCTGTAACAGGAGCGATGATATGCGCATCGGTGTGGACGTCGGCGGCACGAATACCGATGCGGCGCTCATGGACGGCAACGATGTCGTCGAGACCGTCAAATCGCCGACAGGCGTGAATATAGGTGACGGTATCGCCAATGCGATCGGCGAGCTGATGACCAAGACGGGCTCCAAGACACCCTTCATCAATGCGGTGATGCTTGGCACCACCCAATTCACCAACACCTTTGTCGAGCGCGCGGGGCTTGACCAAGTGGCGGTGCTGCGCCTCTCGCTTCCGGCCAACCGGGATCTTGGCCCCTTTGCCGGCTGGCCCGATAGTCTTGCCGCTGCGGTTAATGGGGGCGTCTATCCTGTGCATGGCGGCTATGAATATGACGGTATCGAAATCGCGCCGCTCGACGAAAGCGAAATCGCGGCCGCGGCACGCGATATGGCGGTCAAAGGGCTCAATCGTATCGCCATTTCCTCGGTATTCGCGCCGATCAACGATGCAATGGAAAAGACCGCCGCCGATATTGTGGCTGACATTGTGCCCGAAGCGGCGATTACTCTCTCAAGCAGGCTCGGGCGGATCGGCCTGCTCGAACGTGAGAATGCAGCGATCATCAACGCCGTGCTCGCCACCACGGCGAAGCGCGTCACGACGGCCTGCCAAGATGCCCTGTCCGAACTCGGCATCGAAGCGCCACTCTTTTTCAGCCAGAATGACGGCACATTGATGACCGCTGCCGATGCGCGCGACTATCCGGTGCGCACCTTTGCATCGGGGCCGACGAACAGCTTGCGGGGCGCAGCTTTCCTGTCAGGTATCGAAGACGGGATCGTCGCCGATATCGGCGGAACGACGACCGATGTCGGTGTGGTGGCAGGCGGCTTTCCCCGGCAAAGCGGATTGGCGGTCGAGATTGGCGGCGTGCAGACCAATTTCCGCATGCCCGACATAGTGTCGATCGGTCTGGGCGGCGGCAGCCATGTCGAACTCGGCGATCCCGTGCGTATCGGGCCGCGATCGGCCGGACACCGGTTGATGGAAGAAGCGATGCTGTTCGGCGGCACACAACTCACCGCCACCGATATCGCCGCGGCGGCAGGCCGCACGGATATCGGTGATCGCGACCGGCTCGCTAGCCTGCCGGAGGACGAAGTGCGGGCCGCTGACCGACACATCCAGCTGATGGCCGAAACCGCGATAGACCGTATCAAGACGAGCGCCGACCCGGCGCCCGTTATCCTTGTCGGCGGCGGCGCGATTCTCTTGTCGCATGATCTTGCCGGCGCGTCACGGCTCATCGTGCCGGACCATGCCGCCGTAGCGAACGCGGTCGGCGCGGCGCTCGCCCAGGTCGGTGGCGAGGTCGATCAGGTGTTCGCGTTCGATGCGATCGGGCGGGAACAGGCACTCAAGGAGGCGTGTACTCTTGCGCGCGAGAGGGCGGTGGCCGCCGGCGCCCGCGCGCGGACCGTCGAACTCGTCGATCTGGAAGAAGTGCCGCTCACCTATTTGCCGGGCGGCGCGGTCCGCGTCCGCGCGAAAATGGTCGGCGAGCTCGATCTGGAGAAAACGGCATGAACGCGCCCCACAATCATGGTCTTGGACGGTATTGGGAATTGAGCGCGGACGATGTCCGTGCGTTCGCGCTGGGTGCCAGCTTCATGGGCTGCGGTGGCGGCGGCGATCCGTATATCGGCCGGCTATTGCTCGAAAGCGAACTGGCCAAGGGCGGCACGATCCGCCTCGTCGACGTGGAGGATGTACCCGACGATTGGCTGGCGGCGGGTGCTGGCGCAGCGGGAGCGCCAACCGTCCTGCTGGAACGCTTTCCCAATATCGGGGCTGCCGAAACAGCCCTGCGCAAGCTCGAAACCCATCTCGGCCGCAAACTCGATGCCGTCCTCGCCGGCGAATCCGGCGGCATCAACGCGACGATCCCCCTGATCCTCGCGTTGCGCACCGGCCTGCCGCTGATCGACTGCGACGGCATGGGGCGCGCCTTTCCCGAACTGCAGATGGTGACGTTCAACATCTATGGCTATAGCGCCTCCCCGCTGATCTTCGTCGACGATCATGGCGACAGCGTGATCATCGAGTCCTCGGACAACCGCAAAATCGAGCGGCTGGGGCGGCAGGTCATCATCGGCATGCATGGCGGGACCCAAGGCACGCTCTATCCGCTGAGCGGCGCTGCGGTAAAACATGCCGCGGTGCGCGGAACGCTGACGCTTGCGCTGGAGATCGGCAAACTTATCCAGAAAGCGCGCCACGCCGACGATCCGGCCGAACGGATAGTGGCAGGGCTCAATACGGACGTGGCCTCCGATCGCCATGCCGCCCGGTTATGCGCCGGCAAAATCGTCGATGTCGATCGCAAGACGAGCGGCGGTTTTTCCCGGGGCTATGCCGTAATAGAATGCGCGACCGCTTCCGACGGCCCGGTTCATGTGCAGTTCCAGAACGAACATCTGCTCGCCCTGGGTCCGGAGGGCCCGCTTGCGATGGTGCCCGACCTCATCGTGATGCTCGACAGCGAAACCGGGGTTCCGATCACGGCCGAGACGATGCGCTATGGACAGCGAATTGCGCTTGTCGGCCTCAGCGTGCCCGCCATGATGCGCACGCCCGAAGCGCTGGCGGTATTCGGCCCCCGGGCTTTCGGGCTGGATCATGATTATCAACCGCTCGAGCGTTTGAGCGCCGGCTCTTCCCCTGCGGCAATCTCCTGACCCGAACGCTGGTCCGCCCGATCCGGGGCCGGATCGCGATCGGGTACGGCGCGCAGTTTCGGGATATGGCGGCGCGATTTGCAGCTGTGGGCAAGCGTCGTTGCGAAACCGTGAAGGATCAGCGGCAGAATGTCGGCTTCGCTCGGTCCGCAACGGGCGCAAAGCCGCACCGGTCCCGATGCCTGGCTTGGCTTGAGGGCGGCGACCCATGTGCCACAACCGGCGCAGTTATAGGAGAATTCCGTTCTTTTCCCGGGCATCGCATCGCTCCTGAACGCATTCTACGAAAGGAGCGTGGATCGGGTCTTGTGAACCGGGTGTTGGAACCCCGCGAGTATGGGGCCCGCTTATTAGGCCGAATATGGCCACACCCATGCGCCCACTCTGAGGGGACGCATACCCGAATGCCAAACCAGCCCTGGTCACGGCACCCGGTCCATCAGATCTCGCTGGGGTTTCCACGCCCCACATCCGGCAATCCGGATGCCGGACCATCATGCACGGTCTTTGATCATCGGGCAAGGTGCAGGGCACAACCGAAATGCGGCGGCGCCAATACGGGTGGGCCGGGTAGTGGAAACGCGTGAGATCACAGCGCCCGCTATTTGGACCTTGCCCGTCATCGGGTTGCGCCCTTTCACAAGCGCATCGAAAACGGCCATGCCCTATTTCGCGGTACCCGGCCCATAAACGGCATGCGATTCCCGCCCGTCCGCCCGCGCGGGATTTCATGCGGGCCTATATAGGGTCAGCCCCGCGAAACCAAATGCCGGGTTTCCGTCACGCAAATTCCGGCAAGATATGCTTCGCGATACAAAACTATCCAATTCTCCCGCAATACCTATCCAATCACCCGACTTAGACGATCAGTTGTCATCATCATACAATTTGAAAGCACGCGCTCGACTATCCGAAGATCTGAATCGATCTTCGATATCGACCTCCATCCCTATCCCACCGCCTGTTAACCCCGTTTAAACTACATCCAAAATGCTTCATTGTTTATCGTCACCGGAACGTAACAATTGATCGGTCGTGAAGTCTGAATCCGCGCTCGGGGGGCGTTTGCGGTTCATAACGGCGCGTGGACGGCAGAGGGGACGCAGCGATGGATCGTACCGATCCGGTTCTAAAGACGTTTATGCAATGTCGCATGGCGCTCAAACGCTATGTAACCGGAATCGTAAACTGTCCGGACATCGCTGAAGATCTCGTGCAGGACACCTTCGTAAAGGCTTATGCGGTGGCGGATCAACGCCGCTCGCCGCAAGGCCTGTTCTTCACGACCGCACATCGGCTTGCAATCGATCATATCCGGCGTGCGAATACCGCGCGCCAGGCGATCCATATGCAGGCCGGTGTGCCCCAGGTGACCAGCGACCTGGAAAGAGACGCGATCGCCCGCGAAGAGTTTGACTGGCTGTGCACGGCCGTGGCCAATCTGCCGCCGCAGCAGCGGAAGGTGTATGTTTTGCGCAAGGTCTACAATCTCAGCTATATCGAGATCGCCGAGGAGATGGGCCTATCGCCCGTCACGGTCAAAAACTATATCGCGATCAGCGTCGGTCGCGTGCTCGCGGAATTCGAAGAGAAAAGCGAAGCGACGCCGCCGCGCGCGGTCAACGGCGAAGGACGAGGATCAGCCTAGGTGACATTTGAGAGACACTCCGATTCGCCGATCGAACCCGGTACGGCCGCCGAAAGCGCTGCTGCTCAATGGCTGGTGCGCATCGATGCCGGCGACATGGAGCAATCCGACTGGCCGGTTTTCGAAGCCTGGCTCGACGAGGATGCCGCGCATCGCCAGGCCATGGCCCGGTTCGAAACGCTCTGGGAGAAGCTCGACAGTCTCTCGCAACTGCGCGACCGGGCCGATGGCAGCAGCGCGATCGATATCCATGCGGACGGACCGCAGGCGGAGCCGGTTTCGACCTACCGCCCGCGACCGATAATCCGGCGGCCGCAATTCGCCTTCGCGGCGATCGCCGCGGTTGCGCTCGCGCTGGTGATGCTGGTCGCCCTGCCGTTCGGCGCCACCGAATACCGCACCGATATCGGCGAACGCCTGGTCGTGACGCTCGACGATGCCAGCGTCGTCGAGCTCAATACCGACAGCCATATCGAGGTCGCGTTCAGCAGCGGGGAACGCCGGATCGAACTCTTGAACGGCGAGGTCTATTTCCAGGTCGCGCACGATGCGGAGCGGCCGTTCATCGTCGAGACCCCGGCCGGCCATGTGCGCGCGGTCGGGACTGCGTTCAGCATTTTCGTCGACGGGGCCGAGGCCGATGTCACGGTGACGGAGGGCGAAGTCGAGATTATCCCGGAAAGAAGCGATGCGGCCGACGCCGGAAGCCGTCCGCCGGTCGTCGTCGCGATCACGGCCGGTCAGGCGGCGGCGCTGCGGGGCGGCAGGGCGGAGGAACTGACGCTGGCGCCCGAGGCGGTCGAACGCCAGCTGGCCTGGCGCGACGGCATGCTCGATTTCGACGGCGAGACGGTCGAGGAAGTTGTCGAGGTGATCGGGCGCTATACCGAGACCGAGATCGTCATCGCCGATGACGCGATCCGCGATTTGCGGGTCGGCGGACGCCTCCAGGCCGGCGATATCGACGGCGCGCTCGCGCTCCTCGAAACCGCTTTCCCGATCCGGGTCGAGCGGCGCGGCGACGAGGTTCTGCTTTCCGGATATGGTGGCGGATAGCCGCCCCCTACCCGTCTTTCCGCAGCGCTTCGGTGCAGATCGTTTCGACAACCGACTTGAGCGCCTCGGCCCGCTCGCCGAGCCAGGCGAGTTCGTCGGCGGTGATCGTATAATGTTTCGAATAGCGCGCCTCGACATAGGCGCGCTTGAGCAGCTCGAAGAGACGCCGATCCTGCTTGGTTGCGCGCGGCCAGGCGTCGATCAGCCGCGTGTCCTGTTCTTCGGCGAGCGAGCGCAGGAATTTGATGTTGTGCGTTTTCGGCCCGTAGAGCGTCAGTGTCAGCAGGACTGTCGTGTAAAGACGCTCCACGGCCTGGTGTAAGTCGAACGCCGCTTTGTTCAAATTGCCACGCTGCAAGGCGTCGGCGTATCCGTGCAGAAAATCCTGCGCGCCAGAGAATGACTGATCAAAATAGTCCTGCGCCATTTTTCGCGCGACTTCGGGTGTCTGCGGCTTGGGCTCTATCAGCCGGAAGCGGCTGTTGCCCGAAGCCTTGGTGCCGCGGAGTTCGTAAAGCGCGATACCGTCGCGGACGATGTCGGAGAAGAAATACTGGCCCTGGCCCAGCGCGCTGTTCACCTCTTCAAGGCTGTGCACGATAAAGCTGACCGGCGTCCTGATCTCCGGATCGCGCAGCATCCGATCCTCGGCGGCGTACCAATAGACCGACATATCGGCGAGCGCCTGATCGTTGACGATGATCAGCAGATCGTAATCGGAGAAATATCCGCCCTTCGCATCCTCGACCTGTTCGCCGCGCGCATGCGATCCGAACAGGATGATCTTCAGGATACGCCCGCGCCGGACGGCCGGTTTCGTCGAGGCCTTGAGCGCCTCATCGAACTCGGCGTGCAGGATCGCCTCGACGCGCTCGAGCTCGATTTGCTTGCGCAGGGGCAGATGATCGATATCGCGGCGCATGACCGCACGACATTAGCGGTCCGGAGTCCCGGTGCCAATCGGAGCTTGGCGCGGCGACCGCCGTCACCGTTTTTGGCGACAGGCCGAGGGCGGGTTTGGCGGCGGCATGATGTCCCGCCGCCCCGCTGACATCGCGGCGGCCGAGGCAAGAGCGATCGCTCTCATCGCCGGATCATTGTGCCGGCTGGCGGAGAACCGCCAGCCGAGACGCGCATATCGCCACCATCGCAATAGAGCGGGATCGCGCGCTGCCCCGTAGTTTACTGAAAGGGCAAAAAAACGGGGGTTCATAATGGGCGGAAAAATCGGAACGCGGCGCGTGGTCGTTCGAGGGCGGGGCAAGCGCATGTCCGGCCTGATGGTATTGGCATTGGCCGGCGCTTCGATTTCGGTCATGGCGGTCCATGGCACGGCGGCCCAGGCAAGCATGGTCCAGCAGCGCAGCGCCGATTTCAACATCCCGGCACAATCCGCCAGCGCCGCCCTGCGCGAATTCTCCCGCCAGGCCGGCGTCCAGGTGCTGTTCTCCTCGGACGCCGTGGCGGGCATGCGCACGAACGCGCTCACCGGCCGGCACACACATGGCCGGGCGCTCTCCATCCTGCTCGCCGGCACCCCGCTCGAAGCCGTGCGCAACGGCGCGCGCCAGTACAGCGTGCGCATTCCGCGAAACGCGCGAACGACTGCGGCCGTGCGCGGCGAGAGCAATGCGGCGTCCGGTCGGGCGGCACAGCGGCAAACGCGGTTGGCGGCGAATGGGCCGACGCGGCGAAGCGCAACGTCGGCCGCCGGCGCGGCGCAAGGGCAGAACGGTCAGACGGCCGAAACAGGCGCGCTCCTTGCGGCTGCCATCGAGGATGAAGAGCGGCGCCGAAACGAGGTGATCGTCGTCACCGGCACCAACATCCGCGGCATCGCGCCGGAAAGCTCGCCGGCGCAGGTCTATGATCGAGAGGATATTCAGAACTCGGGTGTTTCAACGGTTGAGCAGTTCATCGATCGCTTGCCGCAGAATTTTGGGGGCGGATCGAGTGCTGATGTTCCGGCCTTGCCAAATGATCGGAATGCCGCCTTCAATCGCACACGTGGGTCCGGAGTTAACCTAAGAGGCCTTGGGTCCGGGGCAACGTTGGTCCTCCTCAATGGCCGTAGGCTGGCCCCAAGTGGAGAAGTCGGAGATTTTGTTGATGTTTCTACCATTCCGCTCAGTGCGATCGAACAGATAGATGTCGTGGCTGATGGTGCGTCCGCAATCTACGGCGCGGATGCGATTGCAGGTGTCGTTAATTTTAGGCTCCGCGAAGATTATGAAGGTATTGAGGTCTATGGACGTCATGGAACGGCTACGGAGGGAGGCGTCGACGAAATCCGAGCTGGCGTAACTCTCGGGACAGAATGGAATTCCGGTAGCATATTGTTTTCCTACGACTTCTATGACCGGGACAGTCTCGGTGCTGAAGAGCGCGATTTTTCCATCAACGAATTTTTGCCCCATGATCTACTGCCCGAACAGGAGCGCCATAGCGCCTTGCTGTCGATAACACAGGATCTGAGCGAATCATTCACGTTGCGCGGGCACGGGATTTATTCGAAACGCGATACGCAGTTTTTCAGCAGTATTTTCGGATTCGGGTTTCCCAGGTTTAGCGACACCAGTAGCGAGCAATACGGCTTTTCTGTCAGTTTGGAGTCGGCCTTGGGAGGCGACTGGCTTTTAGTGACGTCCGCGGACTTTCATAGTGTTTCGGAAATCGCTGACATCACCGGCTCCTTTCCGGCCCAAAGGGATATAGATTCAGAGCTGTGGTCGATTGATGTTTTGCTAAATGGAACGGCGTTCCACGTCCCAGGAGGCGACGTGAAGGTCGCCTTCGGATTAAGCTATCGGGAAGAAGATTTCTCCAATTTTAATGGGTTATCTGATGCCTTCGAAAATGATGCCGAGCGCGAGGTTGCTGCCGCTTATGCTGAAACACTCATCCCAATTTTCGGACCGGACAACAGACAGCCTGGCCTTGAGCGGCTCGAGATCACGCTCGCAGGACGATATGATGATTTCAGCGAATTTGGAGATACCTTCAATCCCAAAATTGGCGTCGTCTGGTCTCCCCTAAGCGGCCTAAGGTTTCGTGGGACATTCGGGACTTCCTTCAATCCGCCCAATTTGGCGGAAATCGGGAATCTTAGAGGAGGCATTGTTAATATCCGTTTTCGGCCCGATCCACTATCCCCCAATGGTAGTTCACTAGTACTTCTCAATCAGACTGCCGCAGACGACCTCGGACCCGAAGAGGCGACCACTTGGACCGCCGGAGTTGACTATACTAAAGAATTCGAGTCTGGTTCTTTTGAGGCCCGTTTGACTTATTTTGATATAGAATTTGATGGCAGGATAGACACGCCGACAAACAGCATATCCTCTATCTTGCCTAACTCAGATCTATTTTCTGAAATTATAGTAAGAAATCCGGATCCAGCCTTAGTGGATCAAGTTGTATCTGTTGCGCAATCCCAAGCTGGTGTCTTCGACTTTTCTGGTGGCGCGTTTCAAACCGGGTCTGATATCGACGTACTCATCGACAATAGGCTAAGGAATTTGGCGAGAGCGAACACAAGTGGTGTGGATCTTAATCTTTCCTATCGTACACGTTCTTCGATCGGAAATTTGGATTTCAGTTTCAATTCAAACTACATCTTCGAACAGGAACGAGGCATCACACCTCAATCGCCTCTTTTTGACGTTGTTGATACCATCTTCAATCCGGCCGACTTGCGTTTGCGGGGAGGAGCTACCTGGACGAGGGATGGCTTTGCCGCCAGTCTGTTCGTGAACTATGTCGATGGATATTCGGACAACCGGGTTTCCCCTGCCGTTCCCGTTGATAGTTGGACGACCGTTGATCTGAATCTCAGCTACGATGCTGGTGAGCGGGAAAGACATGCATTTCTGCGAAATATACGGTTTTCCTTGAGTGTGCTCAATCTTTTCGACCAAGATCCTCCTTTTATCGCCAGTGATCAATTTACTCCCAATGCCTTCGATCCAACTAACTCGAACCCGCTTGGCCGTTTTGTCGCTCTTCAGATAACCAAAAGTTGGTGACCTGCTTGTGCCGTCATGCGCTCGCACTGTTTGGCGAGGGTGAAGAACACATAGTATCCGAGCATATCCGCTCTATCAGGATTCCAGTCCCATTCGTTGCGGTGCTGGCGTTGGTCTTTTTTTCGTCGCCTGCGCACAGTACCGATTCAAGCAGCGGTTTTGACAACGACCAGATCACCATCGGTAGCTACTTTTCGGTAAATCGCGTACGAGAGCTTGAACTGTCTCCGGATGGCCGGATGATTGTCTATGTCACCGATGTCCAATCGCTCCACGACAATAATCTAGTTCGAGAGGTTCGCATTAGGCGCACAGCCTCCCGAACTGACAGGCCTCTTCCCGTAGAAATTCAATCAGGACGGAATTTCCAATGGATGCGTGGAAGAAATGCCCTCGCATTTCTGCTGGAGAACAGCGGATCAACACAAATAGTCACCTATGATTTAGATTCCGAAGAGATCGAACAAATAACCCGCGCAAGACATCCGGTTATTTCCTTCCGTCTTTCGCCGGACGGCCGTTCGGTATCGTATGTCACCCAAGAAATCTCATATCAAGGAGACACGCTGTATCACAGAATGCACAACGGCGAGGAAGGCATATTAGTCGATATCAATAACCTCAGCGTTTACGATTTTGTAGATCCGGGCTCGCGCCGATCTGACGCGCGCCAATCCATATCGACGCTCTGGCTGGCCGCATTGGGAGGCGATTCTGTCCAGCAAATCGATACTCCCGGGCGAGTAGTAGATTTCCATTGGTCTCCGGAGTCAGACCTTTTGGCGATAACCTATGTTGATAGCGAAATGACAGGTTTTGCTTCGTTTTTGAGAACCAGCGTTGGAATATATCGAATCGGTGAAAATAGTTTTCAGGTAATTGCGGAGGCTGACCCTCCTCAACATGGCCAACCCGGTAGCAGTTTTTCCGGAGGTGAGTGGTTGTCGGAGGGAAATCGTATTTTCCTGCGCCGTGTTGCTCTATCTGATCTTTGGATTGATCCGCATTTTCCCCAATGGGCGGCGATAGATCTTCCGGCAAGCGGCTCCATCGCGGACGAGCAACAGATATGGCACGAAATCGAGATGAGCACCTATAGCGATCAACCAGGTTTTATTACTGCTGGAGATGATTATTTTTACATAGAGAGAACAGTCGAAGGTGTGCGCAGGATTGATCGCGTATCGCCCGTGGGGGATGTGGAACCAGTCGAATTGTGTCCAGATCTTGTAGGAGATACATCGCTGGTTCGATTCAGCGGCGACTTCGAAACAGTTGTTTTCGTAAAACAGAGTCTGATGCGCCCGCCCGAGATTTACGTTTGGCGCGATGCGGAAGGGTGCCAGCAGTTGACGAATCTGAACGATGAGTTGTCGAATGTCGACCTGCCTATCGCTAGAGAAATAACCTGGGACAGTGCAGATGGAACGCGCGCCCATGGTTGGCTCTTGGTACCGGACGCATCGATGGGCAGTGAACGGCCTTGGCCTCTCATAACGTTCGTTCATGGCGGCCCGTCTCGCCCAATGACCAATGAGTTTATTGGATATTTTTCCATATGGCCCTACCCGCTCGAGGCTTATGCGTCGCACGGCATGGCAGTATTTATCCCAAATTACCGTGGCACCCAGAGTTATGGCAGACAGTTCGCCGACCCGGCAGAGATAGACGGCGAACCCATCCAAGACATAGTGACCGGGATTGATTATCTGATCGCACAAGGCATTGCGGATCAGGAGCGTTTGGCTATTTCAGGCCACAGTCACGGCGCTTGGTTAGCGTCACTGATTTTGAGTCGCACGAACATGTTCCGCGCAGCAAGTTTCGCTGAAGGTCTGAGCAACAAAATAGCGATGTATCAACTGATGCGTGGAGAACTGAACAGGAATGTTCACGACATTGTCCATGGCGGAAGCTTATATGAAGTACCCGAACACTATGTCGAGCTCTCAGCAGATCTGCATCTGGAGGGCGTTGAAGCAGCAATCCTGGTCGAAGCTGGCGCTCAAAGTCTGGCAATTGGTATGATCGGATTGGCCAAGGCAGCAAGACATGCCGGCGTCCCGACCGAATACATCGTTTATCCGCAGACCGGCCATGGTATTTCAGTTCCGAGTTTGCAAAAAGAATCAGCCGAGCGAAATCTAGATTGGTTTCTTTTCTGGCTTTTGGGAGAAGAGGATCTTAGTCTCGAGAAAGCCAGGCAATATGAGCGATGGCGTTTCATCGTAGAACACTGACAGTGGCGACAAAGCCACCGTTTCAAATAAGAACCGGCGTGCAGGCGAACACCTGCACGCCGGCTTTTGATTTTCGGAGTGTCCTATAACTACGGACGTTGGTCGAGTTCGTCGACAGCCTCGATAGGAGCCCCACCTTTGGTGGTTTCCGAAATTTTTCCAAGAGCAATCATAGTGATTTCCTTTCATGTTGCGTTGGGTTAGCCGGGTTATTCCGGCAAGTAAAAACTAGGGAAATTTGAAATATTTTTCCAGCATTATAAATACTTTATATTATATAATATTTAAATAATAATCATGTGTAATGTTCTATATTTCGATTTTTTATAAATAGGTATATAATCTACATTCTATATCCAAAAACATCTATCCCAGTGGAGTCGATAGGACCCATCGTATTTTTGGAGACTCTGCCCATCTCTGTCATGGTATACCTCCGTAACGTCGGTGTTCTTTGGGCCTCTCATCCAGCAGCACTTGGCATTGTGTCGGTCAGCCGTCTGGGTTGCGCCGTCGGCCGTTCGGCCCAACTTCTAATCCATGCCTCGATAGCGAGATAACCTAGAATTCGATGGGGCACGGCAGTCAAAAACACATCCTCGCCACTCAGCGTTTGCAACAGCCTCTCCTGTGAAAAAATTCGCTGCCTGGCCATGATGCCGTCACCCAGGCAATCCCGAACGAGGTCAATATTGTGCTCAAAAATATCTTTGTAATATGCGTCGGGACCAGTCTTGCTCACCCTTTTGACAACATCTCGTGGAAGGTCGTGACGAAAAGTCTTCCGCGCGAGTCCGCGCTCGATTCCGGCGTACGTCATCACCCAGGCCGGTATGCGTAGACACACCTCTATGATTGGTTGAGTCAAATAGACGTGTACTCGTTCGGCAAGATAGTCCGCGTCCCAATGATTGTAGTATTCTTTCGACGCAAAGGCCGACATAAGAATATGCAGATACTTTCCTTTCGCCATTCGATCATCCGGCTGAAGAAGTGGGTGTAGGAAGCACTCATGCCCGACCGTGCCAACGAAATCGGGATTGACGAGGGGAAGTTTGTAATTTGCAAACAAGACATCGTGCACATAGTCGTAGCAGGGTGTCGGCCAGAATCTCTCCCGAACCATGCTCCGCAACGTCGTGGCCAAGGTCTTCCGGCCATAGCGGGATGCCTCCATCGCAACCTTCAGCGTGTCCCTCCCGAAGCCGTGATAATGCACATAATCGAGAGCGGCGAGGTTGAACGGAGGCTGATAGAATACCTGGTCACCGCCGACGCCGTAAAAGAGCGCCTGCGCGTCTTTCTCGCGCGCGAGCGCAAGGACATGGCCGTTCAATCCGATGCAATCGAAAAACCCCAGCGGGTTCGCCAGCTTGTTCGATTCAAAAACGCGCGAGAGGTTGGCGTTCCGATAATCGAGCTCGCATTCGACCAACGGAACGCCCGCCTTGTTTGCTGCCTGCCGGCTGTAGAACCGCTCCTCGCCGCGCAACGACTTGGTATAATGGGTGACGCAGGTGATCTCCGGCCGATCGGGCGCATCTGCCATACAGGCTAGCGCGATTGAGGAATCAAGCCCGCCCAAATTGTGGATGATACGGTCGTAGCAGCCAGAGAGCGCCTGGATCGTATTCCTGACGGTCTTACGCAGGAGCTTCGCCGCCTCCTCGGGATCCTCGATTGGATCGGTTTCGGCGATTTCGTAGGGATTCCAGACGAATCGGCTTGTCCTGCCCTCGGGCGCGATCTCGACGCATTCCGCGGGCAATATCTCGCCGACCTCGTTCAGCCCGGTATGGGTCTTCTGATACTGGGGCAGCATGATGTTGGTTTTGATATATTCCCAGTTCACCGTGAACGGCAGAAACTCGAAATTCGCCGCGTCCTGCATGTCGGAGAAGTAGATCTCGACATCTTCGTACTCGGTAAAGAAACAGGGAAACGCCCCGCTCGGATCGCGCATGACAAACAGCGTGCCGCTGTCCGGTTCGTGCAGGAACGTGACATAACGGCCCCAGAATTTATCGATCAAATGCTGACCCTTGGAATCTAGACAGGCTCGGGTGTCCACTTCACCGAAATCATCGATCTGCGAATGGTATTCGCCGTCCGATCCGTTCCTGAAAAGCCGGCCCAGGACCACGCCGGAATCATTATGCAGACGATAGGTCTGCATCCGGCCCTTTGCCTCGCCCGAATGAAACACGGCAATGCCCGGCGCCGACCAAGGCCGCGACCATTCGTGCGGCGAAACTTCGGGAAGGCTCGATGCAATGGCCGCGGCGACCCGCGCCGCGCGATCATTGTCCCTGTTCCAGCGCAAGACGAGATAGCGATACATCATGGCTGCATTCTCCCTCGCTAAACCGCCATGATCGGCTGGTTCTGGCAGACCGTATCGACGAAATCGTCGTAGATCAGATCACCGTCCTGGACCCAGCAATGGGCGTAGAATTCGTTGAGACGTACGCCGAACACCCAGTTTGGATAGATGCCGTAGCGCGCGAGAAATTCGATCAGGAAGAAGGAGTTGAACAGGCAATTGTCCTTCACCGTCACGAACAGCGGCTTCAACATCTTGTAGATTTCGACCATCTCGTTGACCCGATCGAGGTCGGGTGCTTCGGGTCCATCCTGCAACCTAGAACGATTCCGTTCGCGGCGACGGCGCACCCTCGTGATGATCCGGTCCATGGAGGCGAAGCGCAGCATGGTCTTCACGACGATCAGCGCGCTAAAGAAGTTGATCACATGATAGACGCGTATCGCTGGGCTCTCGCCGATCTCGTAGCCGAGCAGTTCCTTCAGGTCGCGCCGCTCCTCGATCAGTTCGGCTGGCTTGCCTGTTTCAGCATCGCGGGTCAGTAGGCCGTGCGTTTCGAGATCGTCCATAACATCGGCAACGCTGGCGATTTCCGCAGGCCCGATCGCGTCAGATTCGTTTCGAAGTGAGTAGAGGCCAACAAGCCTCGCAAACGCGCCGGTATGCTGGCGCTCGAGCGCACTATATTTATCGTTCTTGAGATCGAGAAAAACGAAGATGCCGTCGGTCAGACAGAGGAATGTCTTCTCGGTCAAAAAATATTGAGGACGCGCCATCATGTCCATAATGTCTTCCTCGCAGCCCGATCATCTATAGATAGATTAATGATCTTATATTTCAGAAGTCAAAACTACCACGATTATAATCCAGTTATAATTTTATTTTTAACAGATAAAATAAAACCATCCGCTCAAGACAGCTATTTAAATAATTGTGAAATTCTATGTTATGCTACCTTCAAGCCTCCAAAAGTTTTCCATTTTGTATTTTCCACATCGCAACATAGGCGCCGCCCTGTTCGAGCAAGGCGTGATGGTCGCCGCGCTCGACGATACGGCCCTGGTCGACCACCAGAATCTCATCGGCATGGCGGACCGTCGATAGCCGATGGGCGATGATCAGTGTCGTCATGCCCTTCGACACCTCGATAAGATTATCGAGAATGCCGCGCTCGGTTTTGGAATCGAGCGACGAGGTCGCTTCGTCGAAGACGAAGAGTTGCGGCCGTTTGAGGACCGCGCGCGCGATCGAGACGCGCTGTTTCTCGCCGCCCGATAGTTTGAGCCCACGCTCGCCGACTCTGGTTTGGTAGCCGTCGGGCATCGCCGTGATCTTGTCGTGAATATGCGCGAAGCGCGCCGCCTGCTCGATATCGGCCAGCGAAGCATTCGGCCGTCCGAAACCGATATTGTAGGCGATGCTCTCGTTGAAGAGCACGGCATCCTGGGGCACGACGGCGATCGCGCGGCGCAACTCCTCAAGCGGCATGGCGCGTGTCGATACCCCGTTCAGCCGGATCTCGCCGCTATCGGGATCGTAGAGACGCATTAGCAGGCGGATGATCGAGGATTTGCCCGCGCCGCTACCCCCGACAATGCCTACCGTGCGGCCCGACGCCACCACGAAGTTGATGTCGTGGAGCACGGGCCGGCCGGGCAGATAGGCAAAGCCGACCGCATCAAATTCCAGTCTGCCGGCACCGGGCGCACAGTGAGCTAGTTCAGTGGAGGAAGAGGATCGATCCGGATATTCGATATCGCGCACCATCAGCCCGGTCATCTTCTCGAGAAACGCCGCGCCATGCGCGATATCGCGGAAGGCAGCGCCGAGCGTCTCCATCGGTCGGACGATCTGCAACATATAGGCATTAACGAGCACGAAATCACCGACCGTCATCTGGCCGGCCATGACCTGCCTTGCGCCCAAAATGATCGCGGCACCGAGCGAACACGCAAACACCAAGGCGACAAGCAAACCGTTCAACGATTTGCGCCAATAGAAACGTCGCCACTCGCTTTCGGAGGTCGCCAACGCTTCGTCATAACGGGTTCCGACATGGCGCTCGGCGGTGAAATATTTGACGGTCTCGGCGTTGAGAATGCTGTCGGTGAGATTCGCATAGGCGTCGACCTGGGTCTCGGCGACCGCCCGGCTCGGTCCGATAATCGACCGCACGCCGATCGCGAAGGCCGCGGCATAGGCGACAACCGAGAAGAGCAGGATGAGGAGGAATTCAAGCTCGAGGAAGAACAAGAGCACCGCGCCGATCAGCACGACTTCGATGAGCACGGGAAGCAGCGTGAAGACCGCATGGTTGAGCAAAATCGAATAGCCGGCGAGCCCCTGCACCAGAGTCTGGTTGAGCCCGCCGGTGCGGCGATCGAGATGAAAGCTCATCGGCAGTTTCAACACATGATCGAGCAGCCGCCGGCTGAGGTTGCGATGCAGTCGCCGGTCAGCCGTGCCGTAGAGAAACCAGCGCAGCTCGCCGAAGCTCCGCGAGGCCCATAGGCCGAGCAAATAGAACGCGACTAGTGCGATCGGCCCGAGCATCAAAGCGGGGCCGGATGCCATACCGCCGACGTCGAAAAGACCTATGGGCTCACCGCGCTCCAACGCATCGACCGCATATTTAAGGGCGATCGGCGCCAGCGCGGCAAGCGCGGCGGTCATGATCACGAAGATCAGAGCCCAACCGAGACGCCGTTTGACCAGCCCGTCCGCTTCGATTCGCGCAAGCGCGAAAGCCTGGCGCAGCGAGGCCGCGGCGGGCGGTGTATTTCGAGGCCGAGTGCCTGCCGTCATGCCGCGGCGCTGGACTCGGTCCCACCATCGAGAAGATCCGAGGTCTTGGAAAGGCCGTTGCGCCCTTCCTCGTGAAAATCGTCCAATGCCTCGCGCAGCCCTCCGAAATCGCGCTCGGCGTAGAGCCGGCAAAGGCGAACGACTTCTTTGCGCTTTTCCTCGCTTCTTTTGCATTCCCGGAGGCGAGAGAAGAATGTGCGCGCGCAGAATATCGAGACATTTCGCATCGCATGGATCTCGTTGGAATGTCGGACCAGATGCATGAAGAGTAAATCGGTCGTTTCGACGGCCTCAAGCGGGCTCGCCAACGCGGCATGCGTCACTTCATCTGGGGGTTTTAACAGACCGGTTTTTCTGTCCGGCCGCACGATCTCATCCAACGTCCATTGGAGCGCCAGCCGGTTCGACTCATAAAGAAAACGCAAATCGGCGTTCGTGACATCGGGTGTGAAAAAACCGAGATGCGGAACTTCGTTGACGACGGTTTCGGTGGAAAGTCGGATCAGCGCTTCACGGATGGGCGTAACGCTGGCCCTCAACTCATCGGTGAGTTCTTTGGGATAGATGCGCTGGCCGGGTGGCAATTCATGCCGCATGACCATCTGTCGAAGATGGGTATAGACAAGGTTTTCCGCGCCGACCTCAAGGGCTTTCTGCGGGGAAATTGAGAGTTTCATGGTCGTTTCCTCGGGTGACAATCGTCCTGCGGCGACCGGGTCGCCGCGTTCACTTCCCCCAATCTTCGATACCGACCGCCGTCCGGACAATCCGGCCTCGTCGTCGATCCAACCCCTGTCGATGTTGATGTTCGCCGCCCTCCGGCAGCTGCGCATTCATATTCATCCGTTTCAGCTCAAGCGGCGATCAGCGCCGTTTTGCCAAACGCGTCACATATCTCCTCGATTCTTGCGAGCCGATACGCGTGATAGGCTGTAAGACTTCCGGATAATTCACCCGGCTCCGCGCGATAGAAAATGTGGCACAGCTCGGCGAGCTCCGCGGCGGCGGCGGGGAGCACGGCCCATTCGACGCACCGCACACCGTGGAGCCGATCGCTGATACCCGAAACAGCGTAGACAGCTTCCGCATTGTCCGACCGCCCGGCGATGGCGTGGAAAAGCCGACCGGTCAATTCGGCAAAACCGGCGCTGGTCCAGCCATCGGTTTCGCAAATCCGCCGCGCCTGGTGGAACAGCCTTGCGCCATCGCTCGCTGCAACGGTGCGGTCGATCCGGGCCGCCACCGCTTCAAGCAAATCCTGATTCAAATTGTAGAGATCGGCAATTTCGCTCTGTGTCGCCCGCTTGACCACAAAACCCGAATGCGGATCGAACTCGGTGAGCCGCTCGGCTGCAAGCCAGATCAGCGCCTCGCGGACAGCCGTGGCGCCCATTTCCAGATCATGCGCAAGCGCGTCCGCTCCGAGCGGCGTTCCAGGCGGGTAGTGGTTGGTGCAAAGCCTAGCTTTCAGCCGGGTATAGGCCGAATTCACACCTTGGCGGACCTGAGAACGGTCCATAGGTGAACGCACGACAACCGATCCGACCGAAGGCACAGCGGACAAGTCGCGATCAAGGCCTGACTGTGGGATCATAAAATTTTCGTACCGCCGCCCCGGACAGCCACTTGGCGCCGCCGCTGCAAATAAGCCCGGGCGGCGATCTCGAACTGTCCGACCAGTTCTTCGCGATCCTCACCGCACAAGGGCGTCAATGCCGCGATCATGCGCAATGACAGATCCGAGGGTATCTGCTCAAAACCGGTTTCAGGAGACCGGTTCATGGGTTTAGGCATCGCCATCAGACTTTTCCTATCTATATCGAATCGAATACCTACATATAGGCCACGTTATGCCTATGAATCTATATCCGATATGGAGCTAAATTTCGTCTATCACCTATATATGTATATCATGGGTTGATGTCGCAAAAATGACGGGACGTGTTTCCAGCAACACCTCGTCCGGCGCCGGCCACAGATGGCCGCGCGTCCAGTGATCATAACGCGATTGGCGTGTGTGCCCCATTCAACCGAGAAAGTGATTCTTCTCGGATATACCGAATCGTCGGCGGCAAAGGCGTGACCGCTATTGCGGCACCGTCAGTTCGTCAAAAAGCGGTTCAAAAGGACGGCCGGTTCACAAAGCCGATGCGCTCAGGCTTAGCTAACGCTTCTTGGTCTTACCCGGTTTGCGGCCAAGACCGATTTTTTTCGCCAGCTTGCGGCGCTGCTCGGCATAGTTTGGCGAGACCATCGGATAATCGGCCGGCAGACCCCATTTCTGGCGATACTCGTCGGGGGTCATGCCATATTGCGTCATCAAGTGGCGCTTGAGCATTTTGAGTTTCTTGCCGTCTTCAAGGCACACGATATAGTCCGGCTTGATCGAGGAGCGGATCGAAACCGCGGGCTCCGGTTTTTCTTCCGGAGCGTTCGCTTCGTTCAGTTCGGTCAATGCATTATGGACGTTCTGGATCAGCAACGGCAGGTCTGACACGGCGACGCTGTTGTTGCTGACATGGGCCGAGACAATATCGGCGGTCAGGGTGATGAGCGCTTCGGTCATATCTGTCGGTTCGGCCATTTGTTCGGTCCTTGAATCTGTGGGCGGCCGGATACCGGCTCCTGCCGGACCGATACACGATTTTATCAGACATTCGAATTTTTTAAGTAGCTACGCCCAAAAGCGTGAGACGATCGGGAATCTGATGATGATGCAACACGTTCCTCAATATCTCCGTCCCTAAAATCGGCAGACCTCGCCCGAAGCGATCGCCGAATTGTGTTCGCTCGATCATGACGTGTCGGAAGAAGTGGTCAGCGATGATTTTGCGCTGGCTCTGGAAGCCCCTGAGGTGGTCTATGTGCCGTTCGCCTACGACATCGCCGATGATGATGAAGTGCTCGCGCATCTCTGGATGGCTGTCGGAACCGACGCGAAGATGGCGGACTGTATCGACTCAGCGCGCCGGCGAAGCCGATGGAAAGAATGAGCAACCACAAGCGTCGACTACCGGAAACCGGGGTGAAGCGCGCGATTTTATCGATGAGTTTCAGCCCTTTTTCTTTCGGTCGCACCTCGTGGTCCGCCGACCGCTTACCCCCTAGACTGTTGTGCCAGAAACACGATCCTCAGGGTGTACGGGGGCCCATTGAGGAGTTGATCATCATGAAAACCATGCCCCTGTTTGGCGCTCTGCTTGGCAGTGCTGCCCTGGCCGCCACTCCGGCACTGGCGCAGGACACCGGAACCGAACCGCCGCCCACGGAAGCGCCTGAGACCGCACCCCCGGAAAACAGCCGGCCGCCGGCCACCATCGATACCGATGGCGATGGCGTGATGGATGCCTGGGATCAGCGCGGCGATGGCCGGCCCGATACCTGGGATACCGATGGCGACGGTGCGCCGGACGCCTTCGACCAGGACGGCGATGGCGAGCCCGACCCGCAATAACCGCCAAAATCGAACTGGGCCGCAGCCAGGCTGCCCCTCCCCCTGTATCGCGTGGCTGCGGCGCCTTTTTGGACCGATGGAGGTCATCATGAAAACAGGATCTGGACATTCCCTGCTGGCCGCGTCCGCACTGCTGGCGCTCGCGGCCTGCGGCAATCCCGAAGAAAATGAAACGCCGGACGTCTCGGTTGATGAAGCAGAATCCGATGGCGCAATGATCGAGGAACCCGCCGGCGATGAAATCGACCCCGAAGCGCTGCCGCCCGACTATCCACCGACGCCGTCCGTCGATCCGGCAGAGGATGCCGGCGACACGACGATGCCGGAGGATTCGATGGGAACGGAGGATAGGGCTCCGGAAGCGGACGCAGCACCCGACCCCGATTCGCCCGAGAGCTAAGCGCCGCATCGCACGGGCTGAAGGATGATGCGGTGAGTTTTACGATTGCCGATCGCGCGCGCGATGTCGTCGACCGGCTCCGGGGCGCCTGGCACGGCGATTATGCGCTGTGCCCGTGCCCCGTGCATCAGGATGACGGCTCGTGGCTGTCTGTCCGGATCGGCGACAAGGCGGTTCTGTTCCATTGTTTTGCAGGCTGTACGCCACAACAGATTTTCGCCGCGCTGCGCCGGACAGGCATTTCGGCGGCAACCGGCGGATATCGCGGCGCGGTTCCCGAGGAGGATGAATATCGGGCGCTGGTGCGCTCGATCTGGTCCGAAGGCACAGCGATCAAAGGCACCCTTGCCGAACATTACCTGCACGGCTGCGGTATCGACACGCAGAACCTGAACTTGCGGTTCAGCGCCCGCATGCCCACCGGTCAGCCGCGCAAGCGATCATGGTATCCGGCTCTGCTCGCCCCGATCGAAGATGCGACCGGGATCATCGCTCTGGAACAGACCTTTCTCGACGAGGACAGCGGAAAAACGGCGCGCATCGGTCAACCAAAGCATATCGTGGGCCTGCCCGGCGGCGGTGCGGTTCGCTTGGGCGGCCTGGCTGAGGACGGTGTGCTTGGCCTCACCACGACAATCGAGGACGCGCTCGCCATAACCCAGCAATCAGGACATATATGTTGGGCCGTATGCGAAAGTGAGCGCTATCCGCAGATCGCCATTCCGGTCCATGTCTCGAAGATCATCCTCTTCTCGCATCATGGACGAGAAGCCGCACGGGCTGTCGTCAATGCCAAGCTCGCTTTGGGCGCCGATGGCCGCACAGTCGAAGTCCAGCTGCCATGGAACGATGGCGACTGGATCGACGGTCTGAAGCTCGTACAATCCGCATAAACATCAGGCGTTCAGGTGCGTAGAGCATTCAAGCGTCCAGCAGCGTTTTCGACAGCGGACCGCGCTTTCTGGCGATGATGGCGAAATAGAAGATCGGATCGCCATCGATCGACAGCCGATGTCGATAGCGTTCGAGATGATGAAGCTCGACCAAATCTTCGTAGAGCAGAGCCTTGATCAGCCGCGCAAAGCCCGACGCGTCTTCATTGGCGAGGAAATCGGTGCGGATCGTGAAGGCGAGCCAGCCGCGATCGGAAATGATGTTTGCGGCGCTCAAAAAGGCTTCGGCGGGAATATCGTCGAACCCGAGCGCGGCGACCGTCGTCATCGCCGAGAACCGCCAGTCTTCGAGCGATCGCTTTTGCGCCGTGTCGAGCCGGGTGACATCGGCAACCACATAATCATCGTAGATGCCGGGCCGATCGCGCATCGCGGCTTCTTTCGCCTCGGCGAGGATATCGGCGCCGACCAGGCGCGCAATGTTGAAGCGCTTGAGTTCCGCGCCAACAATACCGTTGCCGGCGCCGAGATCGAAGACACGCAGCCCCTCCATCCGCTCCTCGGCTTCGTTGACCGCTTCGGCGAGCGCATCGGCCACGCGCTTCGGCGAAGAGCATTGCAAGCGTTCATAGAAGAGCTGTTCGTAAAGACCCGGGCGGTCGTAGATTTCATCATAATCGTGAAACCGGATCTTACGCTCCTTACCATCCTCTTCGAGAAAGAAGAACGCCTGGTTCTGATCGAACTCATGGGAGGATTCCTTGGGAAAGCGCACATTGCGCGGTCTTTCGATAAGGGTTTTGGGCAGGTCACTCAGCACGGTTCATCCTCTGTTCGATTTTCATGGTTCAGTCGGAGTTGCGTCGCCTTGCCAGTTCGCCTTCGATCAGCGCGATTTCGGCGCGCTGGTTGCTCGTCGAACGGTCCGAAAGCATGTCACCATCGACGAGCTTGCGAAGCGCTGTAAGCTTGGCTTTGAGTTCGGTATTCGTAAACACCGCCCAAGCATCGGTCTCTACTGCCTCAGCGTCGATTTCGGGATGCGGCGATTGTCGTCGTTTCACGTCGGATGCATGTCCATTTTCGTCGCCCCCTCGCCGTTCAACGCGGCGGTGACGGTCGTCGGTTTGCTGCCCTTGGGATTTCGGACAGAGCGCGCGGCGGTGATACCCGCCGCAAACGGTATGCCATATTCATTCGTCCAGATATGTGGAGGCGCGGATAACTGATTTATCATGCGCTAACGGGCCTGGCTAAACTGCACGGTGCCGGCATCAAGCATGGGAATGTTGGGAAATTCTCAGCGAAAGGCCTCAAGCGCGACGGCTATCGCTCCCGCCAAATCCTAGTCCTTGTCGATATTGGCCGTGCGATCGAGATTCGGCTCTCCAGCCCGCACGGTTATTGTGACGTCCATCTCCTCCTCCAAAGGGTTTCATCGCGATCCGCATCGATCGCAACAGTTTGACTGTAGCATATTCAGCGAAGCGATGCATGTCGCAGACCGGAATCGCCTTACGTATCCGTCTAGATGCGGCGCAGCCATTGCGGATAGCTCGCGCAAACCGCGTTGATGAGCGGCAGGTCGGCAATCCGTGTGCGATCGACGATGGCGGAGAGGATAGATGGCGCGTCTTCAAGACCGCTAGACGCTTCCAATCCCAGTGACCACCAAAGGGCGGGTTCCTCTCCGACATGAACCGCGGTCAGTTCGATCGTGCATGCTGATACCTCGTGCCGGATCTCGGCCCGACCATGCTCCTGCTCGACCATCTCTTGCCCGTCGATGGACAAGCTTCGCAAAAAGCGGCGCTTGGAGATATCGACCCCGCTTTCGCTATAGATCGCCGCACTCGAGGCACCTTTGACCCAAAGCTGTCCGGCCAAACCGCTACCCAGCCCAACATCGTCTTTGACCAGCGTCTTGATCTCTAGCGCATCGCTATCGCCGCGGCGCTTGATGCCCAGAGAAGGATTGCCGGGGTCGAAATAAGTATCCAGCCGCGTCTCCAAGGGCAGGTTACGCCGGCCGTCGAAAAACCAGTCCCGAACGGCATCGGGAGCCGTGTCCCGCCACCAAAATCTCAGCTCGGCTGTCAGCTGGATCATTCCGTCATCCATCTTGCAAGATATAGCATATGGGCAAAAGTCCGCAGTCCGCTATTCGCACCGACTCAAGTGTGCGACGATCTCCGCCCGCCAACGCTATCATGGAAATCTCATTTGTCCGGCCAAGTTAGATTGAAGATTATGATTGGCCGAGCCGGTCCTAAGGGGAGATCGCCAGTCGCCTAAAATAGGAAATTTCGGTTTCTTCGCAACGATATCGGTCGCTGAAACAGTGGGGAGCTGCGACGCGTCGTTCGATGAAAAAGGCAGACGAAGGCAAATAGCGAAGCGGAGGAACGCGCAGGCCGTTGGAAGTCGTCAAATCCTTTCCGGCACACAGCTCCAAACCCACCATAGAAGCGATCCGATAATCACAATAGCAACAGGGCAAATTCGAGGCGATGGCGCATGACGGGTTGACGATATCTTAGCCCGGCTACCATATTCTTACCGCTGAAAGGCGCGATCTGGAGCCATTGGCGATTGGCGCGGCCACCTTGCTCGCTCTGTCGCTGCAAGCCGCCAGCGCACAAATGTCTGATGCCGAAATCCGGCAGTGAATCGTCGAATAATCGATCGCCAGTTACCGACAAACTCGGCCTTGCGCCTGTCTCAGTAATCATATGCGAAATGGCAATCGCTGTTGCGGAACTTAGCGCCCATAGCGGTCCGGGTGTATCGGTGGCGCGACACCTAAAGCGGATAGGTGTCCGCACCACCGATACGTCCGGACCTCCTATTTCGTTGCCTCGGCGAACAGGTCCGCGATCCGCCGATGATTGGCGACAGGCGCACAGCCAGCCTCGTCGCGATAGCAGTCGGGCGGAAACAGCACCCAGCGCGGCCGCCAATCGGGATTGGCGGTGCGGTCTCCTTCGCCCGCCAGCACGTCGCGGATGATGCCCTTCTGCACCTTAGCGGTGGTGCTGACATTGGCGTCGGCGACCTGCCGCCCGGCGATCTCGCCGAGCATCGCATTGACGATCTGCTTGTCGCGCAGCAGCGCGAAAAACGCCTCGTCCGGCGTCCAATAGCCCGCCATATCGATAGGGATGGCCGCGCCCAGCGCCTCGACCGTCGCGGTTCCAGCTTCCAACGTCTCGGCCATGACGAAGGTCAGGATGCGCAGTACCGTATCGTCGTCATGCCCCAACAGCCGCGCGAAAATCGCCGCAAGCCGCCAGTCGTCGCCATTGTTGCGGACGATGGTATCGGTCTCGACATCCATATCGAGAAGCGCCGCGATCTCGGTCCGCTCCTTGGCGAACGCGGCTTGCGCCTTCGACGCGGCAATGCTCTCGCGCGTCGCCTCCTTGCGCGTGGCCTGCGGCTCGGCCTCGACGCGCCAAAGCCGCGACCCGGCGATCATATGCGAGGCCGCGAGCCGCAGCGCGACGCCGGGATGGCCCAGCAAGGTCGTCCGCGCTGCCGCGTGACGGTGCAAGTCGATATAATCGATCATCGGCCCGGTCATTTCCGGCTTGGCGGGTTTGCGTGCTGCCTCGTCGTTCGCCGCCTTCTCGCGGCGGCGCGCTTCCTGTTCGGTCAGATAACCCTCATGGACCATGACCTCACCAGTGTGCCGAACCTCGATAAACACCTTGCCGCCGTCCTTCTTCGGCGTTTTGGCATGGTTCCAACGATCAAAATACGCGCCCCGGTCGAGCACGACACAATCACTCCAACCCTTGTCGGTATAGCCCTGCACCAGTGCTGCTATAGCCGCGTTCTGATGCTCCCAGAACAGGTCTGCATCGGCGAACGCGCCCTCTTCACCGAATAGATCGGCCAGTATTTCGCCCGGATAATCGTCGATTGGAAATATCGCCTTGTCGGCGGTGATATGCGCGCCGCCGCACAGCCACGCCTTCAACTGGTGCCCGCGCGGGGCATGATCGTCTGCGGACCGGAACAGCGCCCACCATTCCTCCTGCTGGCTTTTGCTCGCCATAGTCAGTGCCGTGATCGTCCGGCCGTCGATTTCCTCCTTGGCATAGGCCTTGCGGAGGGCAGGCAAAAGGTTGGCGAGCGCCAACCGCCGCTTCACCATCAATTCGGTCACGCCGAACGTGTCGGCGATCTCGGCGACGCCGCGCCCCTTGTCGGCGAGCCGCTTAAAGGCCTCATATTGCTCCATCTCGTCGGGTTCGAGCCGAGCGGTGTTCTCCAATATCGACGCCTCGACCGCATCGGCGTCGTCATTCTTGTCGAGTATCAGGCAAGGCAAGACCGGATTACTGTCGCCCTCCCTGGCGATGGCTTTCATCGCGAAGAAGCGCCGCCTGCCCGCATAGATGTCGTAACGGTCGGGCTTGCCGTTGGGCTTGACCAAGAGCGGCTGAATGATGCCGCGCTGGCGGATCGAGGGCAGGATGTCGGATACGTCCGGCTTCTTGCGCGAATGCCGCATATTGAGCGGCGAGACCTTCAAGTGATCGAGCGGGATATGGTTGAGTTGCATGGGTTCAGTCCTCCTTGGATTTGAATGGACCGCCCGAAGCGGTGGCGCGGAGGATATCGACAAGGTCCAGCTGGGTGCGCGCGGCGGTATCGAACAGCCCGATATCACACGGGCGCTGCTCGGCTTGCGGGTTACGCTTCGGCACCATCGGTCCCGCCGCGCGCAGTGCGAGCCTATCGGCCAAGGTCAGCGGCCCGACGCCCGGCACGACGATCTGCTCGCCCGCCTCCGTCCTCTCGACCTGCTCTGCCGTTTGCCGCTGCCGCGCCATCGCTCGTCCCTTCTCTCGTCTTCCGCGCCTTTCCCCGGTAAGGGGGCGGGCGGTAAGCGACCGCCGGCCCCGCCGGACAGGGCGGGACGCAACCGTCTTGGTAGGAGGACAAACACGAACCCCGACGCATCCAGAGCCAAGGCGGTTGCGGCGCGCCCTGGCGGGGCCAGAAGGGAGTGTCCGGCCGCCCCCGCCTCCGGGAAAGGCCAAAAACAGCGCCGCCGCCCGCAAGGGCGGCGTCCACATGCCGGGCCACATGGCCCGGCCAGCGCCAGGGATCAACGCCCGCAGGGGCGAGACAAGAAGGCTCGGTTCACGCGAGCCCGGCGACCGGCGCGGGCGGGCGCCATATCGTTGCAAATATGCTAACGAGCGCATGGATGAAGCAGAGGCGGCTTGCGTGAACGGTCTCGCCCAGTCGCCCCTGAGGCAGGCAAGCGCCGACGACCATTTCTATCGCCACTACCAGTGCGGTCTGCTGATCTGGCCGGCTCTGGACGAGGAATTGCACAGACAAGGCGGTTTGCATGGCCTCAATCGTGCGTTTCTCGCTCGTGTGCGTGCAGGTGCGCCATGGAACGAAATAACTTTCTTCGATGTTGCTCACCGACAGGGTGCATCCAATACATTGCTCCAGAAAATCATGAGATTGAACGGTGGCGGTTACAGCGATCCAGCGGCCGAGATTGCTAAGCTAAGTGCGCTGGCGACACAGAGGGTAAGACATAGCGCTCGATGACAAGGGCGTGCTTCGCCAAATGCGGATTTCAGATTCCTAATAGCGTTAAAGCACGGAAGAAAGGTCTGCTTTCGTCATTTGACGAAGCGGGTGCGCCAGCGGCATCGCGCCGCACCAGCAGGCCGGACAGATGGCAGCATCCGACAACCGCCAAACCCAAGTTTATCGCTTGCGTCTTAAGGGCGTCCACAGATGCAAAGTGGAGCGTCACTTTTCGAGTTTTCGACTTCGACACCATTTGACGCTTCCCCCGCCCCGCTGAGCTTTTCCCCTGAAGAAAAATCTCGATCATCTGCCCCAGACCCATCAACATTTCCTGGGATATCGATAGAGCCGCCGGGGTCGAGAGAGCTTCGGAACTTGCCGGCCGGAGCCCGAAGCTATGATATGCTTGCGGCGCGAGACCAGGCTCATAAATTTCCCGATCGGTAACATTGGGGAAGGAGAATCGCCGCATTGCCGCTAAATTTCCCGATAGGGAAAATTTTCATCATCGAGCGTTTTGCAAAGGATGCCGGTTTGACAGCGCCTTTCGTCATCCGGCGCGGCCGCGAACTGACCGGATCGGTTCGGAACGCTATCGAAACGCAAGCGGATCTCGTCGAGATCGATCCCGCGCTCGCCGAGGCGGTGGCCGACCGGACGATGCGATCGGCTACGAAACTGGGTTAGATGCCGGCAGATCGAACCGGCGGGGAATAGAGAGCCGTCCCGGGCACCTTCCCCGCACTCGCTCATACGGATCGAAATCGCACAGCGTGCATGAAGCGCGCGAAGCGCAATGCCAGCGCCTTCACTCTGCACAAACGCGTCTTCGTTCCCCGCCGACCGCCGTCCGGGCAATTCGAAAAGCGCGCGCTAACATGCCCATGTTTTGTCCTAGCGGCTGTGACGCTGACGATAGGCGTCAATCTGATACTGGGCGACATCATCGGGGTAACAAAGCGGCGAAGCTCGGCCGGGCCGCGAATACGCGCTGTTGCCGCCACAACGCCGCCCGTTGCGCATCCGGCTGTCGGGACATGGGCAGCTGCCCGAATAGGCTGCCCGCGAATTCGCGACAATCTCGCGCCGGATTGCGGCATCGGAGATCTGCGGTGCGGGCCGGGGACTTTCGGCCAACCGGCTTGGCGGTGGCGCCGCGTCCCGAATGACCGGACGGTCTTGGGAAAGATAGGCCATCGATGCCCAGCAATCCTCAAACAGGTTGATCTTCCCCCAGCCGGACCGGGTTTCCATAACCCGTACAGGCAGGCGATAGGAGAGTGTGGAAATTACATCCGCGCCGGTTGTGGGCGCCTCGCGGCAGTTCAGGACGTCCGCCGTCACATAATAGCGTTCGCCGGCTGATTGATTTGACGGGGAATTGTGAGAAGATGTCCGACCGCCATCCACGCTGCAACGCTCGGCCAGAAAGACGAGTACCAAAATCGCCCCGAGGACGAGGCACCCATCATTGCGGGTTTGCCGGGCCATCTAAGCCTCACATCGTCGCGCGCCTCCCGCGCCGTTGACTACACCATGTCGCCTAACGCCGGGTTGATATCATTAATCAGCGGGCCTCGGCTTTTTCACGGCGGGCCATCTGTCGATGCCGGAGATAGACCATTGCCGCATGACGAGGCGGAGGGCCCAACGGGTCGAGGCCGCGTTCCAGCGCATCGAGCTGTTCGGCAATCTGCTCCGCAACTGTCATGATTGTCCGGCGCTGCGCCGCATCCGCCTGCGCGGCGATGGTCGCCAACCGTTCCAGCTCCCGCTCGCTCAAATTTTTTGACATTCCACGCATTCCCTACAGGCCGAGGCGACGTGCCGATCGCCTTCGGCTAATCCTGCACGTCTAGTTGGTGGCGAGCCGAACCGGCAAGGCCGGATTGCTCGAAATCGGCGGCGATCCGAACCTGCACATGATTTCAGCGATCAATGGTGGCCACGAGGAACACCATCACCGCTTGGGATCATATGCGATCGGTCCGCACCGTTCAGGCCATTGGGCGAACCGTTCAAATCCGACGCAGGCCTTCGATCGAAATAGTCGCACATCAGGCGAAATCCCGGGCGCGTGAGGCGTGTGTAGACGCGTCGCCCGTCATAAGGGTCGCGCTCACGGTGCACAAAGCCTTTTTCGACAAGGCGGGCGAGATGACGAAGCGCCGTGGTTGCGGGGCAGTTGGCGGCAATACAGGCGCTTGAAACCGATACGTCACGGCCGGTCAGCCTGGCCAGTGTCAGGTCAAGCAAAATGTCCCAGTCAGGATCTCCGCTGATCTCGCCGTTGAACACCGCGCGCCGCCGGTAGCGGTCTGCAATCTCTTCGCGAAGCCGACCTTTCAGGTCAGCGGGTATGCTGTCATCGGACTCCGATGACGGGGCGAGCTGGCGCAATTCGCGGGCGAGCGTCTCAAGCCGGTTGCTGATCTGGATTACGTTGTGAAGCATCATGCGCCCAACCGCCGCATATTGTGCGCAACTTTGGCGGCTTGCACGGGATCAGGCACATGATTGGACCGTTCGAGCGGCCCCTCCTCGTCCCAAAATCCTTCCTGACGGATGGCGATCATGGGATTGACGCCGAAACGAATGGCTCGGTCATCCGGCTCGAGCTCGGCGACCATCTCGCGATAATCGACATTGGCGAAGGTGAAGGTCGGGCGATCGTCCATCAGGCGAAACCCGAATATCTGCCAAAATCGCACCAGGTCGTCGCGCGAATGACCGTAGATGCGCAGGAAGTTTTTTTGCCGCGCATGGTCGAGCGCCGTGCGCACTAAGCGATAGGCCAGCCGGGATTTGCGATACTGCTTCCGGACCGCGAGCCGTTCGAGCTTGGCGAAATCTCCAAAATAGCGCAGCCGGATACAGCCCGCCGGATCGCCGTTAACCAGCCCTAGAAACTGGGTCGCACACAGGTCGTTGCCATCGAATTCTTCGTCAAACCGGCAGAGCTGTTCGGCCATGTAGACGGCCGAGCGCACCGAAATCACTTGGGTCAGCTCTTCAACGGTTCGTACGCGAAGAACCTCAATTGTGGGCGCATTGTTCGTCCGTCCAGTCGTATCCGGCATGTCCTTTTGCGGTAGACATACTTGCAGCCAGTCGGGCGCATTGGGATAAACGCGTTGCGCCGGCTCAAAGCCGATGGCTTCGCTCAACCGCTTTGAATGCGCGGTAACCGACCGCGAGAAAATCGGGCAACCCTGCGGGGCGATCGCACCCAAACAGTCCAATATGCCGCACACGCTGCTGGCCAGCGCGCCCGGAGCGTAGGTCAGCCAGAAATAGATCGCGGTGGGCGTCTGACCGGCTGGCGCGATCAATTGCGAGTCGGGCGCTCGCCCCGAAAACCCGCCGGAGACGATCGACATCGCGCCCCGCTCGTTAAGCGGCAGATAGGCAAAAAAGCCCCGCGGCTCGTCTGTCCTTTGATCAATAATCAGCCGGATCAAATCGGAGTTATGGGCCAGTAGGTGTTTGATGTGATCGGTATCGGCGAGGTCGAGCGATCGCCGGGCGCGATTGAGCCAGGGGACGATCTCCTCCCATCTGGCACGTCGCAAGCGGTTGCCCTTGGCCCGCGATGTGCGGGCGCAGCGCCCCACCTTCGGCGAGAATTGTTCGACTGGCCCGCGCGGCTTGCGACCCGCACCGAAACGCGATTGTTTCATAAGACTTTTCCGCCCGCGCAATTTTGTTTTATGGTCATTGCTTAGCCGCTTGTTAGCCATGCTGGGGATGCTTGGGATGAGCGGAAGATTCGACCGGTATGGACGAGATTCGTCCACGAGACGGGGGCCATGGGTGATCTGAACATAGATCTGGTGGACGCACGGAGCTTTCTGGCGGTCGATTCGGCCGGCAGCATCCGGAGCGCTGCGAAGTCCCTCGGCGTGCCGGTCAACACGCTCCGATACCGATTGGACCGTCTTGAACGGCGTTTGGGCGGGCCACTGTTTCGCAGAACGCAGACGGGCGCGGAGATCACGACCGCGGGAAATAGGATGCGCAAGATTGCACGATCGATGATTGACGCCGCGCGCGAGGGTGTCGGCGATGCGCGCAACGTGCTCATCCATCCGGGCCAGATCACCATTGCCTGCGGTGAAGGCATTGGCTCGGTGTGGCTCACGCCGATGATGGGCACGTTGCAGGCGCGCGTACCCGATCTGATCACGGCCTTGCATTGCGATTACGATTTGGCCAGCGATCACAGCGAACGGGCCGACTTGGGGATCACCTTTTTCCAGCCAACCGATCCCGACCTGATTGTGGCGCGGCTCGGGACTCTGCATTTCCGCTGCTATGGGACGGAACGCTATTTCAACGCGCATGGCAGACCTGACCGACCGGAAGACATGCGCCACCACAAATTCATCGAGCAGGCGGCTCCTGGCGTGAATTCGCAGCTGCGCGAATTTTTTATCGGCAGCGCGGGCGGCGACGATTTCATCCGGTTCCGGACGAATTCAAGCCTCGCGGTCTATTATGCCGTCAGGACGGGCAGCGGACTGGCGTTCATGCCCACCTATATTTCGCATCTGACCGACAAACTGCAGATGGTGGATATCGGCGTGCCACTCAAATTCGAGATGCGCTATTTCTATCATCGCGAAGCCCGGGAAAGCCCTGCGGTTCGGACGGCTATCGAATGGCTAAAGGCCGCTTTCGATCCGCATATTTATCCTTATTTTGCCGATGAATTCATCCATCCGGATGATTGCCGCGCGGTCGCCGCAGATCGTAAAGTCTTTCCGCTTTTCCCATCGCTGCAGGAATAAGGCGCTGGCTTAATCGCTTGAGAGATTACGATTCTGCCGACCCTTCCGGTGCATCACGGCGGCGGGATCGGGCGACGGCCTCATGATGAGAGTCTTCGCGCGCCGTCACGGTCATCGCGGCTTCCAATCGCGTCGGTTCGAATTGGCCGATATCTTTCCCGGCAACATGGTGCGCGACCTTTCCGGTGAGCGTGGTCGTATTGGCGCGCCATATGCGAGAGGTCGATCGCGTGAGCCTGGACGCTCCATGCCGCCATTCGTTTCTCCCTACATCGAGAACTGCTTAAACGGTCGAATGGCGCAATATCGGAATGCCAGATGCCTTGGGCATCACTTCAAAAATAAACCAAATTGGATGGGCTATTCGTAGCAATCATATAGAACCATTTATTTTTCCCCCATTTCTTGACTAACTGGAGGGAAAAATCTCAAAATCGTCCGATTTCCAATTTTCATCATATTCCTCAACCAATTTCCATTTATATAAAGATTTCTTTATTTTTTATGGCATATAGGCTAATGGTGCAAAGCTTTTTATGGAGATAGCAATCACAAACCGGACAGCCATCGTCACATTCCGGCAGGAAAGGTGCGGGATTCTCGCCGAAATCGACCAGCGGGATACCCGGTTCGTCTATGATAAAGGCTGGACGCAGTCGATTGCTTGCTCCCTCCCGGCGGAACAGCGAGACCATTATTGGCGCAATGGATTGCTGCCATTTTTCGAGCATCTCGCTCCCGAGGGCTGGTTGAGAGGCCACCAGGCGCGCGAAGC
This sequence comes from Parasphingopyxis algicola, assembly GCF_013378075.1. Taxonomy (GTDB): domain Bacteria; phylum Pseudomonadota; class Alphaproteobacteria; order Sphingomonadales; family Sphingomonadaceae; genus Parasphingopyxis; species Parasphingopyxis algicola. Next base: position 1,540,486 of record NZ_CP051131.1, read on the forward strand.
GCGAACGGAAACGCGCGATGACTTCGGCATCCTGCTCGCCTTCGGCGAGGACTGTATCGGCGCCGTGGGAGTCGTGCCTGCCGACGGCGCTCAAATCACCACAGCAGAAAATGACACGCTCGAGGAGCGCGCCGCAACCGTTCCGGGCAAAACCGTGTCAGGCGTTCAAAAGAAGCTGCTCGCATATCGCGACGGCGCGGTCTATCGGCCCCGCATAAACCGGGGCGATCCGGCAACTCACATTGCCAAATTCAACGCCCCCGAACGCGCCACATTGGTCCAAAACGAAAATCTCACACTTACGCTCGCTCGCGAGGTGCTTGGCGAAAAGGAGGTCACGGCTGCGCATATCGCTAAACTCGAAGGCGTCGATGAAATCGCGCTCGTCGTCGAGCGATTCGATCGCGCCGATGGGCGCCGCTTGAGGCTCGAGGATTTTGCCCAAATCCTGGAAGTTCCGAGCGGACGGGATTTCGGGGGAAAATATCAGTCGAGCTATGAAGAGGCAGCCAGCGTCATCGTGAAATGGTCGTCTCGCAGCGCCATCGACCTGCTGCGGTTTTTCCGACTGATCGTCTTCAACTGCGTCGTCGGCAATGCCGACGCGCATCTCAAGAACTTTTCGTTGCTGGAGCGGCCCGAAGGGCAGAGACTGAGCCCCGCTTATGATCTGATGAACACCGTTGCCTATGGCGAATACGATGCCGATACCGGCTTATCCATTGGTGGGAAAAAACGACCGTTGGAAGCAATCGAGCGGTCGCTATTGCGCGGTTTCGGCCGCGAGATCGGTCTGGAAGAGGCGGCGGTCGAACGGGCGTTCAGCGATTTGGCGAGAAAATTTGCCGATCCAGGAACGCTGAAATTCGGCTCGAATGTCTCGTTCGACGATTTCCGGGCCCGCTATGCCGAAGTCGTTCAAGCAAATGCCCAGAGGATATTCACATGACCCAGTGGCCACTCGACTGGACCGCCCTTGTCGATGAAGCAATCCGACGTCGCAAATCGGAGGGACTTACACAGGCAACGCTCGGGGAATTGGCGGGGGTGAGCACGCCCACCGTCAATGCGTTCGAACGCGGCGAGATCAATCTTCGGCTCGAGACGGTCGCGTCCATTCTCGGGGTTCTTGGCATGTTCGAGCGGCCCGGCCCGCCCGACAGCTTCGGGATGTTCCGGCATCAGTCTCGCCGGCGCTGGAATGAGCTCACCGAACCGCTGCCGCAACACCATCCGGCACGCCAGCCGCTGGGATATGTCGAACACAGCTATTCGCTCGACTGCGAAATTGAGGGTTTGACGCTATCGGGGCTGAGGCGCGTTCTTTCCCGGATGCCGAAAACGTCCGGCTGGACACCCTTCTGGGTTCCCACTCGCGAAGATCTCAAGCCGGCGATCCGGGATGGTTCGGTCGAATGCTGGCTAGGCAAGCCCGATGTTGAACGGTTCCATGAAGACGCGGCCCATAGTGATTTTTGGCAAGTCACGCCGGACATATACGCATATCTACGGCGTGGATATCAGGAGGATGGCGAATCCAATCTCGATCCCGGAACGATTTTCGATGTCACGTTGCCGATCTGGCGAACCGCCGAAGTCTTGCTGCACGCAGCCAATCTCGCGGCTCGCATCGATGCGAAGCCGAACGACACCATTCAATATGCAGCCCGCTATACCGGGCTGGAAGGCCGGGACCTTCTGGCATGGGCCAGTCCGCGGCTGATCTTTGAACCCGGGCGGCCGTTGCGCGCCCAATCGACCAAGGCGGACATATCCGTGCGGACGTCGTCGGAAGAGGTTCAGGACGCGTTGGAGCAGGTTATCGCACGGTGCCTACCGCCGCTTTACGAAAGGTTCGACGGCTATGAAGCGCCGCAAAGCCTGATCGTCAACCAAGTCGCCGAGTTTCAGCAGTCGGTCTTGCAATTTTCTGTTCGATGATTTGAGATCCGGCTATCGAAGGTCGGTGCCGGCCCATTTTGCCAAGGCTGAACTAGACGATCCGAAAGCGAGCGAGGCGTTGTCCTAGCCGACGACCGATGACCGGTGCGATATTGCGATCAAAGCGGTAGACCTGTGGCGTGAACGATCGCTGCACCTACCTCATAATAGGTTTCCCGAGCGGAAGCAAAACGCTCATCATGTCGTGCGACGGCAGGCAGTGGGAGGTGGTCAGGATTGCCAGTCAGCAATGCCCAGGCAGCGGCGGCGCCGAACACGGTACCAGGCCCTATACCGCGCCCGGAATAGCCGAAACAGGCCAGTGCGTTGGGAGAAAATTCAACGAACTTGGGAATATGATCAGAGGTCATGGCAATCCGCCCTCCCCAGCAATATTCGAAATGATTGACCTGTAATTGGGGAAACAATTCACGCAATTTCTTGCGTGCCCAATGTTCGTGGATAGCCCTTGCCGGGCCCTCCAGATCGCCCAAACCGCCGACGATCAGACGTCCGGCATCGTCGAGCCGAAAAGAGGACATGACGAGCGCGGTGTCCCAACATCCTTCTTTTCCAGGAAGAGTTCGGGCTAGTTCCCGAATGCTCAGCGGCACCGTCGCAAATTGGCAGTATCCCACACGCACGATCTGCGGTTCGAAAGCCTTCTTGGCGTTGAAGTGATAGGCATTGGTCGCGATCAGCAGCGATTTCGCCGTCACGACCTTGCCGTCCACATCGACCCGCCAGGCGTCGTTCGCATACGAGAAGGCAGTCACCGGCGAGTTTTGGAAGATTTGTGCGCCATGAGCTACGGCGGCGCGCGCGAGTCCCTTGCAATAGGCAAGGGGTTGTATGGTCCCTGCGCGCGGATCAAAAAGCGCGCCCCAAAAACTCTCGGAACCTGTGCGACGAGACGCCTCTTGGGCATCGAATAGACGGTAGGGCGCCCCCATTTCCGTTCCCTGCCGATACCTGTTCTCCAAATCTTTTACGCCCGCCGGGGAGTGCGCGCAGTGCAACGTACCGCTGCGCGTCGCTTCGCACTGGATCTCATGCTCGGCAATCAAAGCAAAAACTTTGTCCGGCGCATTTGCTAATACGGCAAGAAGTCGCCCGCCTTCATTCTCACCCAGCTTGGAAATAATCTTGTCGGGCGTAAGCCATAGGCCGGAATTTACCAGCCCGACATTGCGGCCCGATCCGCCAAAACCAATTTCATCAGCCTCCAACAGGCAAACCGACGCCCCCGCCAACGCCGCTTCAAGCGCTGCGGAGCAGCCGGTGAAACCGCCGCCGACAATGGCGAGGTCTACCGTCAGCGAGTTGGAGAGCGGAACCGGATCGATCCGCTCTACGCAGCTCGCCCGCCACAAGGATGAGTGTCTGTCAGACGTCAAATCGCACGCCCTGAGCAAGCGGCAACGCAGTCGAATAATTCACCGTACTCGTCTGGCGACGCATATATCCTTTCCACGCATCCGAGCCGGACTCGCGGCCGCCACCGGTTTCTTTCTCCCCGCCGAAAGCGCCGCCGATTTCGGCTCCGGACGGGCCGATATTCACATTGGCGATCCCGCAATCAGACCCGAGAGCGGAAAGGAAGGTTTCGGCTTCACGGATATCGAGGGTAAAAATGCACGAAGAGAGCCCCTGCGGTACGTCATTTTGGATGGCGGTCGCTTCGGCCAGGGTCTCATATTCGAGAACATACAGTATCGGTGCAAATGTTTCGGACCGAACCGTGTCGGTTTGGCCGTTCATTTCGACGATCGCGGGGCTTATATAGATGCCATCTGAGGGCACGCCGTCGGCAACAGGCCTGCCGCCCGTTACAGTCCCGCCTTCCGCGCGCGCGCGTCCAATAGCCGCCATCATCGCGTCGCGCGCCGCCTCATCGATCAGCGGGCCGACAAGTATATTTTCATCACGGGGATCACCAATCTTAAGCCCCGCATAGGCTTTGGACACTTTTTCCATCAGTTCGTCCTTGATCGTCTTGTGCACGATCAGACGGCGCAGCGTCGTGCAGCGCTGTCCCGCTGTGCCCACGGCGGAAAAAACGATCGCCCGAACCGCCATGTCCAGATCTGCCGATGGCGCAACGATCATGGCGTTGTTGCCGCCAAGTTCGAGGATCGAGCGACCCCAGCGCGCGGCGACCTTCGGGCCGACGATGCCGCCCATGCGGGTGGAACCGGTTGCCGAGATTACCGGAATGTCGGTGGAATCAACCAGCGCCGCTCCAATTTCTGAATCCCCGATTACCAGTTGCGCGAGGCCGTGCGGCGCGTCTTTACCGAACCGCCTGATGGCGCGTTGGAGAATCTTCTGGGTCGCTATCGCGGTCAGCGGCGTTTTTTCGGAAGGCTTCCAAATCACAGGGTCTCCGCAGACCAATGCCAGCGCGGCATTCCAAGACCAGACTGCGACGGGGAAATTAAATGCCGAGATAATCCCGCACGGCCCCAATGGGTGCCATGTTTCGGCCATCCGATGACCCGGACGCTCGGAAACGATCGTCTTGCCGCAAAGCTGGCGCGAAAGACCGACAGCGAAATCGCAGATATCGATCATCTCTTGCACTTCACCCAGCCCCTCGGAGAGGAGCTTACCCGCCTCAAGCGTGACCAAGGCTCCGAGCGCATTTTTGGAAGCGCGCAATTCCTCCCCGAGCAGGCGGACAAGCTCGCCGCGTCGCGGCGCCGGAACCTCCCGCCAGGCTTCAAAGGCGTCTTTGGACGCGGCAACGATCCCAGGCATCTCGGATAGCGCAGTTTCTTTCACCCGCGCCACTTCCGCACCGTCAATCGGCGAGCGTACCACGAGCTCTCCGCCCGAAATGTCGCTTTCCGTCAGGCCGGCAGCGGCGAGTATCTGTTGATGAGACATCCGATTTTCCTTTGTTGCCGGAGCCAGCGCCCGGTTGCCAGTTGTGTCGATGCAATGTGACCCGCCAGCCCCTCGCCTCGATCGACTGTCTGGCGCCTGATGCCGCGATCGCGGAGCCGACACCTCATGACCAACTCAATGCTGTTCATTTTTATCACGCTGGCGGTCTATCGTAATCTTCAATATTTCGTTTTACCGGGGAAGATCGGCAATATATAGCGACGATATGTAACCTGACTTGGAGTAAAACTCACATAATGACGCCTCGCCGGTTTCTCCCAAGCATCAGCTCGCTTTTGGCATTGGAAGCTGTGGATCGGCTCGGCAGCGCTACGGCGGCGGCCAAAGAGCTGTCCCTGACCCACAGTGCCGTCAGTCGCCAGCTGAAGGTGCTCGAAGGACAGCTTGGCGTCCAGCTGATCAGTCGCGATGGCATAAGGTTGCGGCCGACTCCGGCCGCTAGGGAATATTGCCAGTCCGTGCGCAGCTGTTTGCAGGACCTTTCGAGATCCTCGCTGAAGCTGAAGGCCAATCCAGCGGGAGGCAGCCTCAATCTTGCGATATTACCGACGTTCGGAATGCATTGGCTGGCGCCGCGACTCCGCGATTTTACCGAGCGCTGTCCCGACATCACGGTTAACCTTTCGACGCGACTGGCCCCCTTCGACTTTGCGCAAGAAAGTTTCGACGCCGCGCTTCATTTCGGAGATCGGGATTGGCAGGGCGTCACTTACCTTCCCGTTTCACGCGAACATGTCGTGCCGGTTTGTGCGCCATCGCTGATCGACAGCCCGCCAACCGCGCCAGGGGAGCTTTTGCAATTACCGCTTCTGCATCTGGAGTCCCGTCCGAGAGCCTGGGAAGATTGGTTCGAAAGTTATGACCATGTCGCCGAGGGGCTACATGGCATGTTGTTCGATCAATATTCGACCATGGCTCAAGCGGCGGTGCACGAGATGGGCGTCGCTTTGCTTCCCTCATATCTCGCTCAGGAAGAGATCGAAAAGGGCCGGCTCGTCAAAGCATTCGGCGAACCGGTTCCGGCGAAGGGAAAATATTATCTTGTCTGGCCGACGGCCCGCCCAAAGCGGCCATCGTTCGAAAAGTTCTCGAGCTGGATCGAAACCGTCTTAGAGTTGTCCGACTGACCATGATTGTTGAAACAGGCAGCGGGCCGAGGCGACGACTTTACTTCGAATCCTTTTGCGACGATCGTTTCGCCCGGTTCGTCATTTTCTGAATTCGCAAAAATTCGCTCGACAGCAATGTTTCCAGCAAAGCTGCGGCTTCGTCCCCTTCCCTGTTCTTTATCGCTTCGAGGATCTTGCGGCGTTGGACGACCTGCTTGAAAATCTCGTCGCGATTCGGATTGGGCTGACAGGGCAAGAAAATGTTTGCAATGGAGTCGGTGACTGCCTCGACGAACCAGCGATTGAGGCTCGCTTCTACGAGCGCCATGTGAAATTCAACCTGGTCGCGATAATGCAATGCCGGACTGCCAACCTGTTCCTTTGGTGTCAGGCCCGACTCCATACGCTTGATATGCGCAGGCGTGCGGCGCTCGGCCGCGAACCGTGCGGCCGCCGGTTCGAGCGCCATACGAAATTCCATCGCCCGCAAAGTGTCGGCCGGATTGCGCGCCAGGCGCGCCGAAGCGATTTCGTCCAACTTCTCGATGGTGCAGACGAATGCACCGCCCTTCGCTCCGCGCTTCACCGTTATGAAGCCCTCCGTTTCAAGGACCCGCAACGCTTCGCGCAACGTCATCCTGGAAACCCCGAGATGGCCCGCCAATATGCGTTCCGGCGGAAGCCGTTCTTCGGGCATGAGCTGGCCGAGCTGGATTTGCCTGCGCAACCGGCGGACAGTGACATCGTAGGTGGCGACGGTTTCTATCGGGGCATGAGACCAGCGCATATCAGGTCACCGTAAATGTGTTGTCGACATAGATTTCCGCGCCGTTCACGAAACTCGCATCGTCGCTGGCGAGAAACAGCGCGACGGCGGCCACCTCATCGGGTTCGCAAATCCGACCCTGCATGTTTTGAATGTCGTTTTCTGAGGCAAAAACACCGTAATGACGAAGCTGTTTGATTTCTTCGTCGGCATGTTTCGTGCGCACGAAGCTGGGGCAAATCAGATTGCAGCGAATGCCGGAGTCGCGGAATTCGACGGCAATGGCGCGGCAAAATTGGTGCATGGCAGCCTTGGACGCGCAATAGATCGTCTCGAGCGGGGAGGCCGATGTGGCAGAAGTTGAAGACGTATTGAGGATGATGCCAGACCCCCGCTCCAACATGTGCGGCAAGACCGCCTGCGTCATCAAGAACACGCTTTTGGCATTATGATTCATCAGTTCATCCCATTCGGATATACTGATTTCGAGCAGCGGTTTCGCTATGATCCTCCCGGCGTGATTAAACAGGATATCGATCCGCTCATACTTGTCCAGGACGCTATCGACGGCGTCCGAGACCTGGCCGTCTTGTGACACATCTGCTTCCACGAAGGTGACGTCGAAGCCTTCGCCGCGAAGCGACTCTTCAAGTTCTCTTCCCCTTTCAGCATCACAATCCAGAAACGCGATATTGGCTCCGTTTCGTGCAAACAGATCTACACTCGATCGGCCGATCCCGTTGGCGCCGCCGGTTATGAGCGCAACCCGGCCGGTCAGGTCGGTCATTCGCGTGCTCCCCTCAGGTCACTGTGCCAAGCTTCTAATCGCATATGCCTTTCCAAACTGGGTGCGTGACTGCTGATTAGCGCTTCGTCACAAGTGATACGGTTTCCACAAACTTCCTTATCGACAATGCCAATAAAATGCACGTACCCGGCTCCGCTGAAGATCAGTCACCCAAGTTCAGGGCAGGTTTCGCATTCGCAAAATGCACCGTTTTTCCGTGCATTCACGGAACTTTGACACCCGGAGTCAATTGGCAATTGACATAATGGTCGAATGGTACGATTATCAGACCTTAATACCTGAACAGGTGAAAACCAGTTCTCTAAATGGCGGCGCAAGCCCGCCAAATGAAAACCGAAGGGGAGGGCAACACATGCGAGGCCATTTTAGAAAACCAGCGGAATTCGTCTTGATGCTGAGCGCATCTTGCTCGGGCCTGGGCGTTTCGGCTGCTTGGGCGCAAGCAGAACCCGCGGCCGAAGAGGAAGGCAATGTCATTATCGTGACGGCCAATCGTCGCGAGCAAAATGCGCAGGATATCGGCATCGCCGTTACGGCGGTGGGCGGTGACTTGGTCGGCAGCCAGAATCTTGTACGGGCCGAACAACTCGACCGCCTCATACCTGGATTCGTCGCCTCTCCGAACTCCGGTTCGTCGGTTTCAACCTTCAATATTCGGGGTGTCGGCCAGTCCGACTTCGCGCTCCACCAAGAACAACCCAATGCCGCCTATCAGGACGGCGTATACATCGCATCGGCGGACGCGATCGGCGCACCGCTCTACGACCTGCAGCGCGTGGAGGTGCTGCGGGGCCCGCAGAGTACCTTATTCGGCCGTAATGCCACGGGCGGGTTGGTGCAGTTTGTCAGCAATAGGCCGACCTATGATTTCAATGGTTCGTTCCAGGCTACCTACGGCAGCGAGAACCTGGTGCGCCTGCAAGGCATGGTGAATGGCGGACTTTCCAATTCCGTCGCCGCTCGTCTGGCCGTCTATTATCAGGAGAGGGATGGCTTCATCGAAAACCGCATTGGCGATGACCTGTTGGCGGAGCAGACTTTTGCGGCGCGCGGACAGCTCGCCGTCGAGCTGAATGAGGATACCGATTTCAATTTACGCATCGAAGGTTTCGATCAGGAAGGCAACTCTTTTGCCGGCAAACATCGGGTCACATTCCTCGACGCTGATGGAGTGAGCCAGTTTGCTCCGCCGCCGGCGACCGACGCGTTCGGCTTTCGCGATCTCAATCCGGATCCAACGGTCGTTTCGGTCAATCAACCGGGCATTATCGACAAGCAAGTTTACAATATTGCCGGAACTTTCACGCATGATTTCGGCGACGTAACCCTGATTTCGATCAGCTCATATTCGGACGTCGATTCGGTCTATCTGGAAGACACCGATTCCTCACCGTTCGATAACGTCAATTTCGGTGCGTCGGCCAATGCCGATTATATCAGTCAGGAAATCAGGCTGGAAGAATCGGCCGGCGCTTTCCGCTGGACGGCAGGCGTCTACTACCTCGATATTGGGGGCGACTATACCGTATTTTTCGACCTGCCCAGTTCGTTTGCGCGATATGACGCCGATTATTCCTTGAATACGACCTCATACGCTTTTTTCGGTCAATTCGAATATGACATTACCGACCGGCTCACCTTCATTCTTGGCGGCCGCTGGACCGAGGACGATCAGGACTTTGTTTATCAAGGTGCGTGTTCGAACCCGCCCACTGCCCCGACGGCCTGCCAAGATGTTTTTTTCTTGGGCCTGACCCCCGGTCTCACCGACGCCAACGGAAACCCGGTTGTCGGCGATATCGGCCAGTTCGAGTTGAACCAATCCAACGGCGACTGGACCGGCAGAATTGCATTGGAATTTGATGCAACCGACGATTTTCTGCTGTTCGCAAGCATCAGCAAAGGTCTGAAAACCGGCGGTTTCACCGCACCTTCTGATGGCTTATTGAGCGCACAAGAGCTGGCGTTCGAACCGGAAGAACTGTTCGCGTATGAAGCGGGCTTCAAGTCAACTCTTGCGGACGGACGCGTCCTCTTCAACTCCAGCGTCTACTATTATGACTATGACAATTTCCAGACCTTCGAGTTCAGCGGTATCACATCGACAGTGCTCAATCGTCCTGCCGAAGCGTTCGGCGGCGAAGCCGAACTGATCGTCACGCTCGATCCGGGGTTTCAGGCCAATCTTGGCCTGTCTTACAATGACTTCAAGGTCGACAATATTGTGACGCCAACCTCCGGACCGAACGGGGAAACGCAGCGGCCCGTCAATGCCCCGAACTGGACGGCCAATTGGACCATCACGAAAGACTTTGACCTCGGCGGCGGCCTGGTCTTGGAGGCGCTGTACGGCGGCCGCTACACTTCGTCCCGTTTCTACAATGTCGTCAATGTCCCTGTCGTGCGCGGAGGCGCGTTTACGCTTCACGATGCGAGCCTCACTTTACGCTCGGATTCGGGTTGGTTTGCCCAAGTTTTCGCCAACAACATTACCGACGAAGACTATGTCAACTTCTCGTTCGACCTGACGGGCTTTTTCGCCAATTCACTTGACCATATAGGCGAAGGCCGCGTGATTGGGGCAACGCTCGGGTTCGAGTTTTGATCTCAAAACGGCTGCCCGCTTTCGGCCTTCTGCACGATTTCGATGTTCGGCTGAGAGTTCAAATTATTCGTGCGCGAGCGATAGGTCACGCCGCCATGACGCTTTAATTGCCAAGGATTTCATGATTCCAACGACCAATAATCGTCGGCGCTTTTACGACAAAGGTGTGCTTATATCAGGTGGCGCCGGCGGTATAGGCCGGGCGGCGTCGCTTCGGTTCGCAGAAGAAGGCGCCAGGTTGGCGATCATCGACTGCGATCTCGAAGCGGGTCAATCTTTGGCTGCCGGCATCTGTGAAAAGGGAGGGAAGGCAGCCTTCTTCCAAGCCGATGTTTCCAATGCGCAGGAAATCGATACGGCGATCGCTGAAAGCGCCAAATTCCTCGATAATATAGATGTGCTCTACAATCATGCCGGCACGGTCGTCGTCAGCCCTTTTGCCGAAACCACCGATGAGGAATATGACGAGCTCATGAACATAAATGTGCGGTCAGCCTTTCGCGTGTGCCGCCAGGTCACCCGTCTCATGCTCGGCTCTAACGGTGGCTCGATAGTCATATCTTCTTCAATTTGTGCAACGAGAGCTTTTGAACTTGAATCGGTCTACTGCATGTCGAAAGCGGCTTTGGTAATGCTCGCAAAATGCATTGCGACGGAATATCGGCACAACAACATCCGCGCCAACGCGGTCTGCCCAGCCTTCGTCAATACACATCACGGTCTCAAGGAAATCGAGGCGTTCAGGGGACGAGGTATCGATTGGAATGAAACCTCGCTGAAGGAATTGCAGGTTAGAATGTGCGATCCCGACGAAATCGCGCAGGCAGTGCTGTTTCTGGCTTCGGATGAAGCAGGTTTCATCAACGGTATCGATCTTCACGTCGACAACGGTTGGTCCGCTCATGGAGGATGATGCCTCCGATCGGCCAGCCGAGCGCCGGCGATAGGAATTGGCGAATATGCGGGACACCCCCTCCCTCCGCTCCTTGTTGCCGGAAAGCCCGGCGATGCTGCTGGCGGCCTTCGCGGCATCCTATGGCGTCGGTTTTCTTGCGATGCTCGTTCTGCCGTTTCTCGTCGGCGCGGCCATGGATTCTCTTGGCCTGACAGCGGCGCAGGCGGGGCTGCTTGGAACCGCCGAATTTATTGGCGTGATGATCGGCGCTTTCGCGGTTGCCTCATCGATCGGAAAACTGCCTCGGCGCACGCTCGCCCTTGCGGGCACGGTCTGTGCAATTGCGGGAAATGCCGCCTGTGCGGTTGCCGACTCATACACGCTCATCCTGATCGTCCGGCCGTTCGTCGGTGTCGCCACCGGATTGGCGCTCGCCAGCGGCAATGCCACAGTTGCAAATGCACGCGACCCGGAACGCATGGCCGGACAAATGGCGTTCCTGTTCGTGATTTTGATGATCATCACGACCTATCTATTCTCTTATGCCGCCCAGCGATGGGGGTACAACGGTACGTATGGAGCCATGGCGGCGACGATGCTGGTGATGCTGATATTCATAACCCGCCTGCCCCAGCATCCGCCGGCTGCTTTGGCTCAAGACGTTGCGCCGCGCCGCAAAGGGCAGGGAATCTTCTCCCTGACCGGACTGTTGTTGCTGGTTGGCGCGTTCTTTTTCGCCTGGCGCGACATGATGCAGTGGAGTTTTATCGAACGTATCGGCATGGCCGCCGGATATTCCATCGGCGAGGTTGGGGAGTTGTTATCCTTGCAAGCCTTTGTTGGTCTGCTCGGTCCAGTTCTCGCCACGATACTGGGATCGAAGATCGGACTTCGCATCCCTGTTATGTCCGGTATCCTCGCGACGGGCATCGTAACGTTTCTGGTGATCCAGTCCGCAGGCGACGAGGAACTCTACGCATTTTCCGTGATGGGCGTCGCGATCACATACTTCTTCGCCCTGTCCTATTTGACCGCACTGGCCGCGGAAATCGACCGAGAAGGGCGTGTCGTTGCGGCGCTTGGCAGCTTTATGATTGGAGGCGCGGCTATCGCACCGGTTACGACCGGATATTTGATCGATTTGGGTGGATATCAGCTCATCGGTCGTTTCGTCATCCTGATTGTGGCGCTGACCGCATTTTCGATCGCCATGGCGCTGCTCCGGATGCAATCGAAGGAAATGAGCGGACCTCAATCCGCGTTGAGTGAGAAAAGCCGGTCTGCGTGAACCACCGATATGGTCATTTGGCTGTCGCTCGCTCGACCGGCCGTCCGTCAAGCAAGTTTTCGGTTAGGCGAAAGACGGAACCCCGCGTGAGCGAGATCTAATGTTTGGAGGTGATGCAATGAAACTCGGTCTTTTGGGTCTCGGGAATATGGGCGCCGCTCTGGCAAAGGCTTTCACCAAGAAAGGCCATGAGGTGGTCGGCTGGTCGAGAAGCGAAGCGACACGCAAAATCGCCGCAAGTTTCTGCGACGTTCGCGATACGGTGGACGCGGTCGTTACGGCCACCGATCTGATTATCGTCTGCCTTCCTGACTATGGATCTACAGTCGCGGCCTGTGACGCGGTGGAGAAAAGCGCCTGGGCCGGCAAGACCTTTGTCCAGCTGTCTTCCGGATCGCCCGAGGACGCGCGCGCGACCGATCGTTGGGCGAAAGAAAGGCAGCTCTCCTTTATCGATGGCGCCATTGCCACCTTTCCCGATCGGATCGGCGCGCCGACAACGGCAATATTCTTTTCCGGCGATCGCACGGCATATGATGCCTGCGATACGGTGCTCAAAGCGCTGGGTGGACGCAATGTCTTCGTGTCTGATGCGGTGACCGGCGCAGCTGCTTTGGATCTGGCCTGGTTAAGCCTCTACTACGGCGTTTCGCTAGGCTTGCTGCACGGCGCGGCTTTCTGTGAAACGGAGGGTGTCAAACCGGTAGCGTTTTTCGCCGCTATGCCGTCGTTTATCCCGGAAATTGAGCACGCCGCACGGGAATATGACGAAATGATCGCCCGAGACGATTATCGCGGCGATCAGGCGGCGCTCGCCGTGCATGTCGCCGCCATGGAGCATTTGGCATCCTCTGCCGAGCGTACGGGCCTTGATACACGTTTTACCGATTTGCTCCTGTCTCTCTACGGCGAGGCTGTACAGAAAGGCGATGGAGAAATGGAGATCGCGGCCGGCATCAAGGTCATACGCAACACCCGATAGAAAAGCGTCTTCTCCAAAATGGCAGCAAACGTCCGCGCGGATGCCAACGCCAATAGCCGTTCGACCCGTGCGCAGAAAAAGCAAGGAATCACGCCGCTGCGGGTTGACGCCCCGGAATCGGTACGTCGGCCTGCGGCAATGGCGGCTTGCCCAAAATCATGTCTGACGCTTTTTCCGCGATCATGATCGTCGTAGCGTTGGTATTCGCATTTACGATACTCGGCATGATCGAGGCATCGACGACACGAAGTCCTTCGATCCCATGAACCCTGAGTTCGGAGTCGACCACGGCGTCTCTCCCACTGCCCATCTTGCAGGTTCCGCAAAGGTGAAAGTCGCCAGCGACATTGTTGCGCAAATATTCGATCATCTCCGTGCGCGTACCGACATGCGGACCCGGTTCAATCTCCTTGACGCCCAGGCCCTTGTGCGCCGGTTGTGACGCTACTTCCCGGCCCATCTCAACGGCACGCCGCATGAGATGCAGATCGTAATCGGTGGCGAGGAAATTCGACAGGATGCGCGGCGCCGCACGAGGATCTCTCGAAGCGAGTTTGACCCAGCCCACACCCTCGACGCGCGACGGCCCGATACAGTAAGTGAAGCCATGCAAACCCGGTTTCACGCCATCGTCATGATCCATCATGATCGGCAGATACTGAATTTCGACATCAGGATGCGCGACGGCTGGATCGCTTCGCATCAGCGCGCATGTTTCGACATGGTTGGTCGCTCCGGGCCCCGTATGGGTGGCGACCCATCGTGTGCCGGCATAGGCCATCAAATCGGGACGCATATATCTGCTCATCGAAACCGGTTTTTCGATCTGGAATTTCATATAGACCAGCGGGTGGTCCTGAAGGTTTTGCCCTACGCCCGGCAGATTCACTTTGCATTCGATACCGAGCGTTTTCAGTTCATCTTCGGGGCCGATCCCGGACAGCATCAGGAGTTGCGGTGAGCCGATAGCACCGCTCGCTACGATGACCTCTTTCCGAGCAAGCGCAGAGAACCCGCTCTTACCAGCTTTCTGAAAATTTACCCCCGAAACGCGGTTGCCTTCGATAATCAGCCCCTCCGCATGAGCACGATCCACTATTGTAAGGTTGGATCGTCCGCTATTGGGTCGAATATAGGCCTGCGCAGCCGAAGCTCTTACGCCGTTGCTAATGTTTGCCTGGAGAGCGCCGAACCCTTCCTGACACTCTCCGTTAATGTCATCCGTCACCGGGTAGCCAGCCTGTTTTCCGGCCTCGACAAAAATGTCGTATAGCTCCGTAGGATAGTTCCCCTTGCGGACATAGACAGGGCCGGAGCCTCCGCGATAGCGTGTTTCGCCGGCTTCCCATGTTTCAAGCCGTTTGAAATAGGGCAAGACTTCGCGCCAAGACCACCCCATCGCGCCTTCTTCGTTCGCCCATCTTTCAAAATCGAGGGCATGGCCGCGAATGAAAACCATACCGTTTATCGCGGATGACCCTCCAAGGACCTTCCCACGCGGTTGAAAAATCCTCCTATTGTTGAGCGTGGGCTCAGGCTCGCCTTGGAACATCCAATTATATTTCGGATTGCGCCATACATTGTCGAAAGCCGCCGGCATCTCGATTTTCCAGAAATCGAACAGATTGCCTCTGCTCGCGCCCGCCTCGATGAGAAGTACGGAATTTGCAGGATCTTCGGACAGTCGTGCTGCGAGCGTACAGCCCGCGGACCCACCGCCGACGATTACATAGTCGAATTCTTTCATTTTATCGGCGTTGATCATGTTGGCGCAGCCTTTTTTCCGTTATTGGCGCAATGTTTTTGCCGGGTTCATATCCGCGGGAAGCAAGCCGGCGATCACCGGCAAATCGCCGCGCGCATGGCCGCGGCGATTTCGTTATCGACGCTCACGGGGCCGCCGGACACGCCGACGGCTCCGATACACAGGTCGTTTTCAACTATCGGCAAACCGCCACCGAAGGCGACGAAAGAACCGCGCGTACGGATGCTTTCCAGGCCAAATATTTCGCCGCCCGGCTGAACGTCGGCGCCAAGGTCCGCTGTCGGAATGCCGAATGCACTTGCCGTAAACGCCTTGTTGATCGCCAGCTCGATAGTGCCGTGCATCGCTCCGTCGCTGCGCGCGAACGCCATCAGGTTTCCGCCCGCATCGACGACCGCCATGCATGACGGTTCGTTCAGGTCAGATGCTTTCGCAAGCCCGGCGCGCAGTGCTGCCATGGCTTGCTCCATCGTGATTTCTTTCATGATTTTCCTTTTTTGGGCAGCGCGTTTCGGACTGGTCTGGCGGGAAAGCCATTCATCAAAAGAGAATTATCGCCAACAGCAACAATGGTCTAATATATAGACCATTTGAGGTCTAATCGTTGCACAAGCTGCGGTCAAGGCTCGAATATCGTGCCCGGTCTTGGAGAGTTTGCGATCAAGCCGCTGACGCGCGGTCGTAATTTCAATAGACGCCAAGCTCATGATGTTGGCGCATGAGTTCATGCATAACCATCGTTTGTCGGCATGGTCGTCTTCGGCCAATTTGATGAAGCGTTATTAGAACTTAGCAAGCAATCGGCCCGTGGTGTTGCACCTTTTAAGAGGTAATCAAGAAGTTGAACGGCCTTTGCTGTATATGGAGCACATACGATGGATATGTCCTACGATTATACACCATCAGAGAAAGTACAGATTTTTCTCTCAAATATTAACAATACAAAATATAATCGCGAAATAATTACAGGCGTCAAGAAATTCATCGACGGTGATGTTCCCGATGACATGAAGTCGTTTTACTCGCCCGAAGAGCTGAAAGAAATTTCGGATCTGGATGGTTCAAGCCGGGATGTGCAGGCCCGTATGCCGGTGAAGATCACGCGACACTATTTCGAACAGGCCAGGCACAGCAAATCGCTGCAAAGGCTGATCAAGGCCAGCCCCAATGAGACTCTCAATCTGGAAGGTGCTGAAGATCCGGGCAAGCAAATGAGCTACAGCCCGCTTGAAGGAATGATCCACAAATATGAGCTTGCCCTGCTCTATGTCGCCTCGACTTGCTCGGCGCACTGCCGCTTTTGTTATCGCGAAGAGCTCATCGCCAAGAAGGAGGTCACACGTCCTGACGGGACGGTCGCGCCGAAGGGCCTTGCACGTATTCCGGAAGTCCATGGCTATGTGAAAAAGCACAACGAGATCGTCGCGGCCCATGGCGGCCGACATCCGGAAACCGGCCGCGAAAGGCTCCGTGAAATTCTGATGTCGGGCGGCGATCCCATGGTGTTGGGCAACCGCAACATTGCCCAGTGGCTATGCGCCTTGGCCGAAGCTGGAATCGAGTCAATTCGGATTGGAACAAAGGAACTGGCGTTCTTCCCGGCTCGTTTCGATGAATCCTTTCTCGAAATGCTGGATGGCTTCCACGAGCTCTTTCCCGAGGTCAACCTCCGGTTGATGGTCCATTTCAACCATCCGGACGAGTTTCTGAAGAAGGATGAGAACGGCACCTTTATGGAAAATCCCGAGGGCGGATATGAATGGCTCGACGATACGCGCGCATCGGTCAAACGGCTGCGCGCGCGAAACTGGATCAACATCGATAACCAGGCGCCGATCATCAAGGGGATTAACAACGATCCGGACGCGCTGCGCATCATGCAACGCGAACTGAAGCGGAACGGTGTCGAAAACCACTATTTCTTCTGTGGACGCGACATTGTCGGCTACAAAGCGTTCAATGTGCCCATCGAAGAGGCTTGGCGCATCCTGAATGAGTCACAAAAGGGCCTTTCCGGGGTCGAGGCGCATGCTCGCCTTTCCATCACGCACTACAAGGGCAAGACCGAGGTTGTCGCCGTAACCGACGAGAGCATTCCGGGAGTCCCCGGTGCTCAGAAAGGTGTCGTAATCTTCAAGCTCTTGCGCTCGGCAGCCGACGCGAAGGAGCGGTGCAAGGTGGCAATCGTCGGACGCAATTCACAGGCTATCTGGTTCAGCGACTATAACGACCGGGTGGTCTTCGACGAAGCGGGGCTTTGGTCGATGTACGATATCGCTCCTATGTCTTTGCAACACGCAGCCTGATCGACAGGGGCGCTGCCATGACGTTCGTTGTCACCGAGAACTGCATCAACTGCAAATATACCGATTGCGTCGAGATATGCCCGGTTTCCTGCTTTTACGAAGGGCCGAACTTCATCGTGATCAATCCGGACGAATGTATCGATTGTGCGCTTTGTGAACCAGAATGTCCGGCAGAAGCCATCGTCCGAGACTCCGACTTGGCGGAAGATCAGGAGAAGTTCCTCGAACTCAATCGGGCATTATCAGAAATCTGGCCGAATATCTACGAGCACAAGGAACCCCTTGCGGAAGCCGACAAATGGAAGGGCGTCCGTGGCAAGGCAGAGTATTTGGAGCGCTAATATGAGGAGCGAGAGCCTGCCAAAGAATAGCCCTATGTCGCAAAGCGTACGGCACTAGAATGATCGACAAGATCGTCCCATCGGCCAACGACGCCGTTTCCGATATATTCGATGGAGCAACGGTTATGATCGGTGGCTTCGGGGCCGCCGGGAGCCCGGTCGAGCTCATTCATGCGTTGGTCGATCACGGAGCACGAGACCTGACGATCATCAACAACAATGCCGGGTCCGGACGTGTGGGCATCGCCGCGCTGATCGAAAATAATCAAGTGTCGAAAGTGATTTGCTCTTTCCCGCGGACTGCAGGCTCGGACGCCTTCGCGAACAAATACCGCTCCGGAGAGATCGAGCTCGAGCTGGTACCGCAGGGCACCCTCGCCGAGCGGATCCGGGCGGCAGGGGCAGGCATCCCGGCCTTCTACACCCCGACCGGGGTCGGCACCCTGCTGGCCCAGGGGAAAGAAGCGCGTTGTTTCGACGGGACAGATTATCTCATGGAACGCAGCCTTTCGGCTGATTTTGCGCTCGTGAAATCTCGCCAATCGGATCGTTATGGCAATCTCGTTTACGATAAGACGGCCCGGAACTTTTCCCCGGTAATGGCGACAGCGTCGAAGACAACAATCGTGCAGAGCAGATATCTATGCGCGCTCGGCGCCATCGATCCGGAGCATGTGATCACGCCGGGCCTTTATGTCGACAGAGTCGTGGTGGTTCCCAACCCAGTCGACGAAGCCGCACTTATCGATGAGGGAGCCGTATATCGATGAGCGCGCAGCTTAACATTATTGGATGGTCGCCAGATGAGATGGCCGAGCGCTGCGCGCGGGACATCCCCGATACCGCGATCGTCAATCTCGGAATCGGCATGCCCGAGCGCGTAGCGTCATTTTTGCCGGAAGACCGGGAGATTCTTTATCATACGGAAAACGGCTTGTTGGGAATGGGCCCGCCCCCAGCGCCAGGTGAGGAGGATCGCAACCTGATCAACGCTGGCAAGCGTCATATTACGACGGTGCCGGGAGCCGCCTATTTCCACCACGCCGACAGTTTCGCCATGATCCGGGGCGGCCATGTCGATTTTTGCGTTCTCGGGGCCATGCAAATTGCCGAAAATGGCGACATTGCAAATTGGTCAACCGGAGCACCGGGTGCGATCCCCGCGGTGGGTGGCGCTATGGATCTCGTCGTTGGGGCCAAGCGCATTTTTGCCATCACGAAACATTGCACGAAGAATGGCGCGCCCAAGCTGGTGCAGCGCTGCTCGCTGCCGCTCACGGGAAAAGGTGCCGTAAACCGCATTTATACTGACCTCGCCGTGCTTGAGGTTTCCGGCGAAAAATTCAACCTCGTCGAATGCGCGCCCGGCGTGACCGCCGGGGACGTTCGATCGAATACCGACGCAGAAATTGTCGTTTGAGGTGGGCGGCAGCATGCGCACCACCGAAACGATTGGAACAAGGGCCAGACTCCCATGGGTATACCCAATCAAGAACTGCTCGCGCACAAGCCGTTAAATCGGTCAGCGGCTATTTACGAACGGGCCTTGAGGGTCCTTCCGGGCGGTTGCAGCCGAAATGCGATCTTGCGCCAACCGCACCCCCTTTATGCATCTCATGCGTCCGGCTGCATGATCACCGATATCGATGGCGTTGAGCGGATCGATTTCGCCAACAACATGACGGCAATGATCCATGGCCATGCCGATCCGAGGATTGGCGAGGCCGTCAGCAAACAAGTTGAAAAAGGGACAGCATTCAACATCGGCACAGAGGTCGAGATCGACTTCGCAGAACATATGGTTTCACGCTCGTCCAGCTTCGAGAAGATCCGCTTCGTCAATTCGGGCACCGAAGCCGTTATGGCTTGCCTTAAGGCCGCGCGCGCATTCACGGGCCGCCCCAAAATCGCCAAAGCGGAAGGGGCATATCACGGACTTTATGATTATGCCGAGATCAGTCAGACCGCGCAGCCTTCGAATTGGGGCGAAATAGATCGCCCGAATCCGGTGCCTGTTTGTCACGGCACGCCGCCCAAAGCGCTCGAAGATGTGGTTGTCATCCCTTTCAACGATGTCGAGAGGTCTATCGCAATTTTGAACGAGCAGGCCGAAGATCTTGCTTGTGTACTGATCGATCTGATGCCGCATCGCGCCGGTCTCATTCCCGCGACGGGCGAATATGTCACCGCGCTGCGTAACTGGACCAGCCGAAACGCCTCGCTGTTGGTTTACGATGAAGTAATCACCTACCGATCCAGCTATGGCGGCGCCCAGGAATGGTACCATGTCGATCCTGATCTCACCGCGATGGGCAAGATGATCGGCGGAGGCTTCCCAATCGGAGCTATTGCCGGCCGGGCTAACGTAATGGATGTGATGGATCCTTTTGCCAAGAAAGTGCTTTTTCCCCATTCGGGCACATTCTCGGCCAATCCGGTCAGTATGGTGGCCGGTCTGACAGCCATGCAAGTTTTTGATGCCGATGCTGTCGAAGCACTTAACGCGCTCGGCGAATATACGCGGGACACGCTCAGGGCCGTTATTTCAGACGTTGACGTTCCAGCCAGCGTGACTGGCAGGGGTTCGATGTTCAAGATTCACTTAAAGCCCCAACCGCCCGCTTCTTACCGCGAGGCCTATGCCCAACCGTCGGAAACCAAACTGCTTTCCGAGTTTCTAAATCTCCTTTTCGACGATGGTATCATCCTGATCAATTCCGGAGCGGGCACTCTTTCGACGCCTATGACGCGAGATGTTGTAGATCGCTTGGTTTTGACGGTTCGTTCCGCGCTACTGTCCATGCGCTCCCAGCTAGAGGAGCAGACGTGAATATGGCTTATTGACATTGGCACAAGAAACTGACCGGCATTATGATGCGTCTCCCATCGAGCGCGCCTTCCCGCTCACCCATTTCACACACATAATTCGTGCTAAAGGTCGGATGGGCGAACAGCTTCGGCTCACTTGCTCGATCGTCAACGCATTACCTGGTGGATATATCAGGGAAGATGGTTCGATATGATGACTGGAGAGTTAAGAAACCAGCGGCGCTTTTTACCGTCTTTCAATATATTGCGAAGCTTCGAAAGCGCAGCGCGCTATGGAAGTTTCACCATGGCTGCGGAAGAACTCAACCTCACGCAAAGCGCGATAAGTCGTCAGATCAAAGAACTCGAAAGCAATCTCGGAGTTGATCTTTTTAGGCGTGTTGGCCGCCGGGTGGAATTGACGGAAGCAGGCGCCACGTTTGCCGATGAGTTATCCGTCGACCTTGAACGCATCCGACAAACCGTTTTCCGAGCGATCACGGCGGGCGAAAAGAGTAAGTCCCTTCGAATTGCGACGTTGCCGACCTTCGCGAGCAGATGGCTTATTCCACGGCTTCCCGACTTTGAAGCCCTTCATCCCGACATACATGTCAACCTTCTTACCTGTCTTGAACCATTTGATTTTCGACGTGAGAATTATGATGCCGCGCTACATTTCGGATTGGCCAACTGGCCGGAGACAGACATGCAGAAACTGTTTGCTGAGAGCATGCTTCCGGTCGCGTCCCCCGCTTTTCGCAAGCGGTTCAATATTGACGATGCTCAATCGCTGCTGGCTGCGCCGCTAGTTCATCTCGAAACACGGCCAGCTGCTTGGAATGAGTGGTTTGAGCTAGCAGGAATACGGGGCTTGGGCGCGATAAACGGAAAGCAGTTCGGACAGTTTTCGATGATCATTTCCGCCGCGACCAATTCAATCGGCGCGGCGCTGCTCCCGAGTTATCTGATCGAAGAAGAATTGCAGGATGGCAGACTGGTATCGTTGAGCGGCATTCATTTGAGAACCCAAAACGCGTACTTTATCGTCAAACCGGAGGGTTCGATATCTCCTCAACTTCTGGCGTTTTCGAACTGGTTGCAGTCCATTGGCCCACCGCAAAAAATGTCATGATACTGACTGGGTGATGGACAATATCGATAGCCCGCCACCGCCCAAGGCCTTGCCCGCCGCACGGCCGGCGGCAGCCTGAAATCCCCTCCAGCATCGCCTTCTCAGGCGTATAGGCGTGGAATACCAGCCGAAATGGACCTCGGGCGTGGGCAGCGAATTATCCGTCGCTCCGCCTGTCGGTGGGCTCTCCGATACCCGCGTAATATAATTCTCGTCAGCATCTGCGATCGCATCCCGACTGCCATGCGAATGGCGATCAGACGGTATCGGCCGATCCCCGCCAATGATATCCCCGTACGACCGCGGGATATTCTCAACATCGTTGAAAGATGACGCGAATCTCTCTGTTCCGGAAACCGGATCCCAGCGGCCCAGTTCGAAGTCAGGCCGCCTGCCCCGCCAGCAACTTCTGTTCGATTTCCCCGGCTTCAGCGACCTCGCCATGGGTTTGAGGATGAAATCTTGGCCGGAAATAGGCTGCCCATGGCCGGCCGATCCGGCGGAGAATTCCTGGACGGCCGAACAGGAACGAGAACAGGCGCGCCCAAGCGGCTGGGGAACGAGCGATGCCATCGGTACGCATAAGCGCGACGACATGTTGCCACAAAAAGAGGTTGAACAAGATGGTAATGACGATCATCGCGCGTATCCGGATCAGATAAGCGCGAAACCCCGCACCTATGCTGTGGCGGAAGACGTCGAATGCAACGGCCCGGTGTTCGGACTCTTCAAGCGCATGCCATTGCCAAATCCGTTTGAAACGCGGTTCCGCGCCGTCGAGATGGGCCGGATTTGTAAGGAGTTCATAGGCGATGATGGCCGTAAAATGTTCTAGCGCGCAGGTGATTGCCAGCTGACGATGGGGCCCAAGCCTGCGTCTGGCAAAATCCAGGCGGTTCTTGGCGGCTCTCTCAAGCCGCGCCGCCGGATATCCCAGTCGGTTTAGGCGATCGTTATATTCGATATGTTCGCGCGTATGCATCGCTTCCTGGTGCAGGAATCCACGCACATCGGCCCTGAGATCCGGCGTGTCGACGACATGGGCGTAGTTGCGCACCGATTCCATGAAGAAACGCTCGCCATGCGGAAACATGATGGACAGAGCATCGAAGAATATCGTCTTTTCCGGACTATCGGAATGCCACCAACGTTGTTCGACTTCGCCGACTCCGAAGCGCAGGTCGCGCGGCGTGATATGTTGAGGACTTTCCATGGCCGTTCTCCAAACCGATGTCTAATGACAATATGTCACTACTGGGAATTCGGTGCCGGGGCAAGCTTATTTACACACTGTTACTAAAGAAAACGGGGATCCCGCCGGTCACAATCGATGGCTAAAAAGCGTCGCTTAGCAAGATGCGGTCGCTGCCGCGCGGAAGGCTCACAAGCATGCCGTCCCGGGCTATCGTGATCGGTCCTCCAAAAACGCCTTTGCTGCCTCTCAGAAAGGCGGGTTCCAGGAGCCTGGACGGCAGTGGCGGAACGATATGATAGAGGATCAGATGGTCCGCGCCCGCGCTTTCGGCGGCCCGCGCCGCGTCGCTCGGCGACGCATGATAGTCCTGAATGTCGGTCATGATTTGGGCGAGGTGCGGTTGGCCTGTGGCATCGAGGACATCGGCGATCCTGCTTACCATCCGGGGCTGGAGCGCGTCGTGCAGCAACACATCTACGCCGCGCGCGGTTTCGATCAAATCGTCGTTCAGAACCGTATCGCCGGAAATGAGGACCGAGCGGCCGGCATGGTCGATACGATAGGCGAAAGCCGGTCGCACGGGATCGTGATTGACCAGGACGGCACGGATCCGCGTATCGTCCGCAGACGATACGATACCGGGCTCAATTTCCTCCGCTACCGCGCCGAATCCAGACGGTGGCGCAATACCGGGGCCGTGATGGGCCGTGCGATAGCCAGCGTCGATTTCATAGGCGGTGTTGAAGCCCTCGACGACGCGCGCAGTGCCTTGCGGGCCGGCAACCGCAACGGGCGCCTGGTGCGTACCGTTGATCCAGCGTTGCAACATCATTTCGCCAAGGCCGTCGATATGGTCGGAATGCAAATGGGTAAGCCAGACGCGTTCGATGTCGCCGACTGGAAAACCCATCCGCGCCAGCGTACGGACGCCGCCGCTGCCTGCGTCGACGACGAAAGCGCGTTCGCCCGCGAGAATGCCGATGCAGGGACCGCCCCGCGCTGCGTCGGGCATCGGCGATCCGGTTCCGCACAGATAGATGCGCAAACCCTCGGCAAGATTTTCGTGTTCCGGCCGGTTGAGGTTCGTCGCCACCGCTCGATCGAACAGCGCCCATGACAGCGATTCCTCAAAAACGGCAATCAAGGCGAAAAACACGCCGACAAACGCAGCCACACCGATCGCAAGCCTTGTCCGCCCCCTCATAAGGCCGTGCGCCGGAAGAACCGCCGGATCCCGAATCGCCACAGCAACGAGATGATGAGCAGCACCATGCTTCCGAACAGGATCGGAACCCACCAATATTGTTTCATAAACCGATCGCGTGTGTTTGCATCGATCTGTTCGCGAGAATCGTATCCAGGCGGCATTTCCAAAACGCCCATGCGGCGCGCATATTCGGCATAGTCGACCTCCATCTCAGCAAGCAAATCCGGTCTTTCCGAAGCCAGATCCCGGGTTTCGCCGGGATCGAGAACGATATTGAAGAGGCGCCAGCGGCCATCGCCGAATGGCGGAAGGTTGCGCACGATCTTATAATCTCCCCGGTAGAGCGCGGCATTGCCCGCGACCTCGATGCCGATGGCATCGTCGCCGCGATATATGCTCTCATCGCCGTTCTGGAGGACCGGTAGGAGGCTCCGACCCGTTATCGGCACTCCGGCATCCGCTTCAGCACCGACTCCGGCCAATTCAAGCAGGGTGGGCGCGATATCCGTCACAAATGCACGGGCATCGATACGCCCACTCGCGACCCCGGGGCCCGCTACGACAAGCGGCACACGAACGCCGCCTTCGGATGCGTAAAATTTGAAGAGCGCGCTGGGGGACGCCGCAGCGCTCGCCCATTCGGGTCCTATAAAGCCGTAGCTTCCGCGCTCACCGATCCGGTCGGCGTCGAGCCGGTAGCCGTTCAGCATCAACCAGAGGCGCATACGTGCATCATCGTCGGCACGCGACGGTTCGGGGCCATTGTCGGAAGT
Source organism: Parasphingopyxis algicola (assembly GCF_013378075.1). GTDB lineage: Bacteria > Pseudomonadota > Alphaproteobacteria > Sphingomonadales > Sphingomonadaceae > Parasphingopyxis > Parasphingopyxis algicola. Next base: position 1,565,317 of record NZ_CP051131.1, read on the forward strand.
GACGACGAAGACGGTGTTGTCGAGATCTCCTCGTTCTTCAAGATATGAGATCAGGCGTCCGACATGATGATCCATCGCCTCGAGCATGCCGGCATTCACCTGCATGCGGGCAGCGAGAAGCCGGCGGTCGGCCGGCGCGAGGCGGTCCCATACCCGAAGGCCTGCGGGCATACTGGCCAGCGGCGCGCCTCGCGGAACAAGGCCGAGTCCTTGCGCACGATGCCAGCGATCGATCCGCAGCGCGTGCCACCCCTCGTCATACACGCCGTCATAATTGTCGGTGAAATGCGGTGGCGCCTGCACCGGGATATGGATTGCCTGAAAAGCGAGATAGGCAAAAAAGGGTCGAGACCGAGGTGCCGCCACGCGGCGGTCATCGTCCAGATAGTCGATCATCCGGTCGACGATAAAGCGCGACGAATAGAAATCTTCAGGAAGTGTTGCCGGAACGCCATCCTCATACCACGGCGCTTCGTCATAGAATGGCATATACGATCTCTGTTCCCAATTATCCGCGCCCGAGGCGTCGAGTGCGAACGAGCGTTCAAAGCCATGGCTGTTCGGCAAATCCTCGGCGCCGCTGCCCAAATGCCATTTGCCGGTCATGTAGGTGCGGTAACCCGCCTGGCGAAGCCGATCCGCCAAGGTCAGCACGCCCGGTTCGAGCGCCATTGAATAGCCGGGCATGCCTGCATGTTCGGCCGGCAGTACCTCGGGAATCGTGGCAACGCCGGTGCGGTGATTGTCGATCCCGGTCAGCAGCATGGCTCGCGACGGCGCACAAAGAGGCGATGTCCGGTATTGGGTGAAAATCGCCCCACGCCGAGCAAGCGCGTCGATATTCGGTGTACGGGCCTCGCCGCCATACGCTCCGAAATCCATCAATGCCGCATCATCGACGAGGATGACCACAAAATTGGGTTGGAGCGAATGCTGTTCCTGCGCGGCCGCACCGGGTACGCCAAACAGGAATAGCACCGCCCCCAAAATTCCGGACATTTTGGCGACATGCCGGATCCATAGTACAGCTGCCGGGTACAGCATCTCACCGTGTCCGCAGCGATAATATGAGGAACAGCAGTATCAACGGCACGAAGCCCAGCATCAGATACGCCTCGGGCGGTTTGTGATCCGCCGTGACGCCCTTGGGGCCCCACATCACCCAGATGTGCAGGAGCCGCTCGGCCAACAGCAACAGTAGGGCCAGCGGAACGAGCGGGCGAAAGCGCAGCGCGATCGCGACCAATATCGCTCCCCAGACGATCTGCGTGGCTCCGGCCCATCCGAATAACCGCACCGTTCCCGCACCGCCCTCCGACAGCTCGATGCCGGCGATCACGCCTGCTCCGCCGTCGGGCAGGAAGGTATGGATCAGACCGGGAACCGCGGTGATCGCGCCCGCGGCGAGCAGAAACCATACCGATACCATTGGGCCTGCATAGCTGTCATTCGTGGAAGGCGGGATCAGCACCATCAGTTCGGCCAGTAGATATATTCGTCGTCGGGCCCGACCTGCTCGGCAAGCGTGCGGTCGACCGCAACCGGGCTTTCCAGCGTATAGGGATAGAGCGGCGGCCGAGCGGATTCCTGATGCGCATTTAGCAAAGCGCGCAGTTCGGCGAGCTTGTCGGGCCGGGCGCTAGCGAGATTGACCTGCTCGGTCGGGTCGGTGGCGAGATTGAAGAGCCATGCTTCATTCTGCCGTCCGTTGATCTGCAGCTTCCAGTCGCCCGCCCGCACGACCTGATAATAGCCGCTCTGCCAGAATATCGCGTCATTGGGCCGCTCGATGGTCCCGGTTCCGGTCGCCAGCGGCAGCAGGTTCCGGCCATCTATCGGTACGCCGTCGGGAAGCCGGGCGCCGCTTGCTGCAGCGAGGGTCGGCATCAGGTCGATATGCGCAGCCGGTGTGGTGATCCGTGTCCCCGGTGCAATGCGACCCGGCCAGCGGACAAACAGCGGAACGCGAATACCGCCCTCGAAGAGCGTGATCTTCCACCCGCGAAAAGGTGCGTTGACTTCCGGCAGGCCGAGATATCCGGCTCCACCATTGTCGCTGGAAAACACGATCATCGTGTTGTCGGCCAGTCCTTCCGCTTCGAGCCGGTCCATGATCCGGCCGACACTCCGGTCGAGCGCGCGGATCATGGCTGCGTAGACGCGGCGGCGATGCGGTTGGATATCGCCTACGGCCTCATAGTCCTCCCGGGTGGCCTGCAGCGGCGTGTGCACGCCCCAGTGCGCCAGATACAGGAAGAATGGCCGATTCCGGTTTGCCTCGATCACCCTCAACGCCTCGTCGGTCCAGTAATCCGTAAGGTAACCGCCGGGCTCGAAAAGCTCGCCGCTGTTGTAGGAGGTTGCGAAGTCTCCTCGAGCCCAGAGAAACGTGTCGATCGGATCGAAATCGAGCTTTGCATTGACCACGTCCGGATCGTCTTCGGGTAGATAGAGCATGTTTTCCATGAGCAAGCTCTCGTCGAAGCCCTGCGCGATCGGCCGCGATTCCGCACTTTGGCCCAAATGCCATTTGCCGATATGGACGGTATGATAGCCGCGTTCGCGGAGCACCTCGGCGACGGTGATCTCGCTACCAGGCAATCCCTGATCTTGGAACGAGGGCCCTTCTTCGGCAAGGGCGCGATTATACTCCACTGGTGGAAGGCCAGTATCCATATCGTTCGCGAATAGCGCGACGATGCGGCCCATTCCGTCGGGCGTCGGCGTGAATTCAAAACCAGTCCTGGTCGGATAACGTCCGGTCATCAGCATCGCGCGCGACGGCGCGCAGGTACCGGTGCCCGAATAGGCCTGTTCGAAAATCGCACCCTCGGCGGCGAGTCGGTCGATATTGGGAGTCGGCACGCGTCCTCCGGCAATACCTCCGCCAAAGGTCGAAATGTCGTTGATGCCGAGATCGTCGGCGAGGATGAAGATGATGTTGGGCGGACGTTCGCCGATCGGCACCTCTGCCGTTTCAGGTCCGGACTCCCAGGCTATCGGGCGGTTAGGGGCAATGTCGGGCTTGTCCATACCTGCAACCAGGTAGAGAATGATCTCGTTCCGGTTCGCATATGCGAACGCTCCGGCGATCGTTGCGACGACCAGCAGGACAATGAGGATGGTACGCCATGACATGACCGCAAAACCTTTCCACTGGAAATTGGCACTTACCATGCTAAAAGAAAATGGCAAGGTTCGGTAGTTCCGGCAGTCTCGTCGGGCAGCGGATACGATGGCAGGAAATCAGCGTAGGAACGAAACCGTATGGCAAACAAGAAAACGGGGCTGCTCGCCCCGGACAAAAACCGAGAGCGCACATCGGCTGATGGGCGGCGCGAACGCAGCCGGTCGAGCCGCGCGCGTATCGTCGATGCTTTGCTCCAACTCGTCGCCGCTGGTGAGGTTTCGCCGAGCGCGGCGCGAGTAGCGGAGACTGCAAAAGTGGGTCTGCGAACGGTTTTCCGGCATTTCGACGATATGGACAGCCTTTATCGCGAGATGTCCGAAGCGATCGAGGAGCGGATCACGGAAGTTTTGCTCCAGCCTTTCAAAGCCGACCATTGGCGAGACCGTCTGCTCGAATCTGTAGAGCGGCGCGCATCGGTCTACGAGATCATTATGCCGTATCGCGTGAGTGCCGACACCAAGCGATTCGAATCCGAGTTTCTGCAACAAGACCGGCTGCGGCTTTTGCGCCTCGAGCGAACTGCACTTGAGGCGACGCTTCCACAGTCCGTGCTGGACGATCGAGTCCAAACCAGAGCACTCAGCCTTATTCTCAGTTTCCAAAGCTGGCGCGCACTGCGCCAAGACGAGGAGCTTTCCGTCAGCGAGGCGAAAGCCGTTGTCGCGCGATTGCTGGCGAACGCCCTTTCCACCATCGACGCCTGAGGGATGCGGCGGCGGCTGACATTCTGCTTCATGGCTGCGCTGTCTGCTTGTGAACAGCCCGCTGATTTTCAAACCCAATCCGGTAGCGCTGCGCCTGAAGCATGCGCTCGGGATGTCGCAAAAATGGTTTGGATACCTGGCGGCCGGTTCATCATGGGCGAGGCGCCCCTCTACCGGGAAGAAGGGCCGCCTCGAGCGGTGGACGTGGACGGCTTTTGGATGCGGGCCCATGAAGTCACACAAGGGGAGTTTGCAGAATTTGTTGAAGCAACCGGCTATGTCACGGTGGCTGAACGCGCGCCTCCTCGCTTGCCGGGCGCACCACAGGAGATGTCCGAACCTGGCTCCGCGGTTTTCGCCATACCCGATCGTGACGATCCGAGATGGTGGCGCTGGGCAATCGGGGCCAACTGGCGGCAGCCGACGGGCGCAAATGATCGAACGCAATCGGTGTCCGCCCTGCCGGTCGTGCAGATCGCCTATGAGGATGCCGAAGCCTATGCCCGCTGGGCGCGTGGCGCACTACCCACCGAAGCACAATGGGAATATGCCGCACGGGATGGAGGAGGAGCGCAGCCCGAGCCCATCGGAGCGGACGGCCGGCCCCAGGCCAATTATTATCAGGGGATTTTTCCGGTGCGCGATCTCGGCGAGGATGGTTATAGCGGCCGCGCGCCGGTCGGATGCTTTGCACCCAATGATCGCGGCCTTCACGACATGATCGGCAATGTCTGGGAATGGACCAGCAGTCCGGGAGGGTTTTCGGCTCATACGCGGGTGATCAAAGGCGGGTCTTATCTCTGTGCGGCAAATTACTGCGCCCGCTACCGCCCCGCCGCTCGGCAATTCCAGGAAAGCGGGCTGGGCACCAATCATATCGGCTTTCGCATAGTCGACAATGACCGGCCTCCACCCGACGGTGCTTGAAACCGAGCGCACTATATAATATGGCATTATTAGTGTCAGTATAATCCTTGCGTCGAGGTCGTAATGAAAATTTTGAGGACCCCTGAAGAAGCTTTCGCCGAAATTCCCGACTATCCGTTCGCGCCAAAATATCTGTCGGTCGCGGCTGGCGATGGCGCCGATATCCGAATCCATTATGTTGACGAGGGACCGAACGATGCCGACCCAGTCCTTCTGATGCATGGGGAGCCGAGTTGGTCATACCTGTACCGGAAGTTCACACCTTTTCTGGCTGGCAAGGGTCATCGGGTTCTCGCACCCGACCTCATCGGCTTTGGCAAGTCGGACAAACCCGACAGTCGCGCCGATTACACCTATGAGAACCATGTAGCGTGGATGAGCGATTGGCTGACTTCGCTCGATCTGTCGAACATCACCCTATTCTGTCAGGATTGGGGCGGGCTGATCGGACTCAGGCTCGTTGCGGCCTTTCCGGATCGGTTCGCACGCGTCGTCATTGCAAATACCGGCCTTCCAACCGGAACGGGGATGAACGACGGCTTTCGCGAATGGCTCCAAATCAGCCAGACGGTCGATCCTTTCCCTGTCGGAACCATCGTCAATATGGGCTGCGTCCGTTCGCTTTCACAGGAAGAAATCGCGGCTTACGAAGCACCGTTTCCCGATGAACGGTACAAGGAGGGCGCGCGGCAGTTCCCTATGCTTGTACCGGTCACGCCGGAGCACGCTTCGGTTGCCGAGAATATCGAAACGTGGAAAGTTCTAGAATGTTTCGACAAACCGGTATTGACATGTTTCAGCGATCGCGATCCCGTTACAAAAGACGGCGAACAAGCCTTCATCGAACGAATTCCAGGCGCCGCGGGCCAGCCGCATCGGATAATCGAGCAGGCAGGGCATTTCCTGCAAGAAGACCGGCCCGAAGAGCTGTGTCAGATCATCGACACCTTCATCCGCAGTTAGGATCCGGCGTTGCACTACGAAAATGAAGTCATGCCGAACCCTGAGCGGCTACAGGAATTTCTGGGCGAGTCCGAAGACGGTCCCTTTGTCATGGTGAACCTGCTGAAGTTCAGGGACCAGGCGGAATATCCTGATGGTGCCGACGCCGATCTTAGCGGGTTAGAAGCTTATATGCGTTACGGCGCTGGCATCGGCGTCTGTCTTGACGCCGTCGGAGCGCGACCGCTTTTCACCGGCCCGGTGACGGGGTTGTTGCTGGGCCAGGTAGAGGAACTGTGGGACATGGTGGCGCTGGCCGAGTATCCCTCTCTGAACGCTTTCAAAACCATGATGACTTCGCCCGAATACCAGGAGATTTCCATCCACCGGACAGCAGGACTTGCCGGTCAACTGAACATCAAGACGAAGCCGATCTCATGAGACCCGCGGTTGTACCGAGTCAGAGGAGCCACTGAACATACGCGTTGCTCGTTTTGCCTTGCCGTCTCTTTCGTTCCTCCTGCTGTCATGCGGGGGCGATGAAGCCGCGCCGCCGTCGGCCGCGCCGAATATGCCGAATATTGCGCCTACGGCCAATGCCGGGCCGGACCAGGGAGTTGAAGAGGGAACGACTGTCATCCTCGATGCATCGGCCAGTAGCGACAGCGATGGCCGCATTACGCAGTACTTTTGGACTCAGTCCGGAGGACCAGCCGTCACGCTCTCATCGAGCTCGGCAACCTCTCCATCATTTACCGCACCAGCGGTTGATTCACCGATAACGCTCAGTTTTACCGTGCGCGTTACCGACGATGACGGGGCTGAGGCTGTCGACTCGGTTTCGGTTGAAGTTCGTCCTGTTCCATCCGGCCTTCGAGTGGTGCCTCTCACCCACGATGGCAAAGAGCGCGTTTATTCGATCTATACTCCCCCGACCTTCACTCCGAACAGCCCGGCAGTCGTCCTTCTGCATGGAGGTTCGCAAAGCATGCGCAGTGTGCTCGAGCCTGGCACCACAACAAGCCTTTGGCTCGAGATCGCGGACCGCGAAGGCCTGCTTTTACTGGTCCCGAACGGATATAGCCCCCAACGCGAAGATGGGCTGGGCGACAGGCAAACATGGAACGATTTGCGCGATGACGACAGTGGCCGCACGTCGCTTGAGGACGACTCCGGCTTTATTCTGGCGATGTTGACCGATGCCCTTACAACACGGCGTTATGATCGCACGCGCGTTTTTATCACGGGGTCTTCCAATGGCGGTATGATGGCAATGCGGATGCTGATCGAAGCGCCGTTCGATTTCAGCGGCAGCGCGGCGTTTATTGCCGCCCTCCCAGAGGAACCCGTGGTGCAGATCACGTCTGCGCCGCCGATCATGTTGCTCAATGGCACGGAAGACCCACTTGTGAAATTCGAGGGCGGCATAGTCTCAGACGGCGGAGCTCCGACGCGATCCGTCCTCGACACGGTAGACTATTGGCTGCGGGCAAGTGGGGCCAGCCGGGGGAACGCTACAAACGCTCTATTGCCAAATACCGTCCCTTCCGATGACTGTATAATCGCGGAAACGCAGTACCCGGCATCGGCCGGCACTGGCACGGCAGTTGCATATTATGAAGCGCGTGGCGGCGGCCATTCGATTCCTGATCCCGATCCGCCGGTGCGCGACCCGGCTGTCATTGCCGCCCTCGGGCCGCAGTGTCGTGATGCGCACGGCATCGAACTCGCTTGGGAATTTTTCAACCGAATAGCCGACCGCTAATCAAAGGTCGTTGATCATGGAAGGTGTGAAATGCTTGCGGTGTGAGGCGCGCCCGCATTAAGTCTCCGACATGACGAAACGCGTTCGCCGTACCGTAAAAGAATCGCAGGAGAATATTCTTTCCGCTGCTGAAGGGCTGGTTCGGGAAAGCGGTCCGGCCGGTCTGACGCTGACGGAAGTCGCCCGCCGCGCGAAGACGACGCACCCTAATATCATCGCCCGGTTCGGCTCCGCCCTCGAACTTCAACGGCAAACCGCATCCCGCATTGCAACAGCAATCATTGCGGAAATTGCGGAAGATCTTACAGACGCGACGGAGACTTCCGAACCTCTGCGCCAATCGTTGCACACCCTCTTCGAACGACTCGCAGAGGAACCGAACCGTCGTATTTTCGCGTGGATCATCCTGCACGACGAGGCTGGACGAATAGCCGGGCTCGACGCCGGACTTGGGCGTATTGTCGATTTGCTTGAGCGGCGTGTCCGGACGCGCGACAATTTGGAAAAGGTGGACCGCGAATATATTGGCCTGCTCATGCGGTTAGCGATTGGAGCCGCTCTGGGTAACGGGCTTGCCGGCCGGCACCTCGAAGGGCTGGCGGACACCGGCGAGGGCGGCGATCGCCTCGCGGATATCATGGCCGATATGATAAACGTGATTCTCGACCAGAGGGTTTCTCGGACGCCTGCATACTGACCTCTCTGGTCATGATTTGACACAACATATGCCAGACACAGAATCCGAACCCCATCCACCGGTCGGCGGAAATATGGGGAATTCAGGAAAAACTCTTGCGCATTCTCTTATATTGACATAAACAGTGTCATTATATTTATGCGAATTTTGGAGGTAAAAATGCGTTATTTGGTCGTCCTGGCTGCCATGGCATTACTGCCAGCGGTTTCCGTTCACGCAAATGATTCCGTACGTTCCGCCTGTATCGAGGATATCAGGTCGCTCTGTTCAACCGAGTATCGAGCACGGGATCGCGAAGCGATCCGCGCCTGTCTCCGCGACAAGATCGACGAGGCAAGCGTTGGTTGCCAAGAAGCGGTTGCTGCAGTGCTGGCTGATAGACGGCGAAGATCGGGAAGCTGATGCGGCGACAGATGCCGAAATCGGGTACAATCTTCCCATGGCGCCATGCGTGATCGCCGGTGTTTCTGCCCCCAGACGCAGGCGATCCAAGGCGCGAGGCTGAGTCCGTGTACAAAATGCACGGACTCAGCCTTTCTTATTTTACCGGTAAGCTGCAAGCCTATTTCCAGGTGAAAGGCATTGCCTATCGCTTCGTCGAAATGGACACAGCCGACTTCCGACGGTGCGCCGCCGCAACCGGCATCGCGCAAATGCCACAAGTCGAAGCGCCGGACGGCACGTGGCTGACCGACACCAGTACAATCATCTCCCGGTTTGAAAGCGAAATTGACGAACCGAGACTGCAACCGAGCCAGCCAGTAGACCGGTTCTTTTCTCTACTGCTCGAAGATCTGTTCGACGAATGGCTGTGGCGGCCGGCGCTATATTATCGATGGGCTTTCACAGCCGACGCCCATCTGATGAGCGGCCAGATTGCCGAGATTTTACTGCGCGACATATCGCTTCCGTTTCCCCTACGCCGCAGGCTTATTCTATGGCGCCAGAAACGCCGCTATCTGGGCGGCGACGGTGTTACACCCGCAACAACTGAAAGTATCGAAGCGCTCTATCACCGACTGCTCGCCATCCTTGAACCGATATTGCGGTCACGGCCTTTCCTCTTCGGCGAACGGCCTTGCGAAGCTGACTTCGGGCTATTCGGTCCCGTTTTTCGTCACTTTTCTTATGACCCTACACCGGCGGCCATTCTGCGAGGCAAGGCACCCCACCTGCTTGCATGGGCCGCATGCCTGTGGGCGCTACGGCCGAACGATCTGTCGGAATCCGCATTGCTCGACCGGACTCCGCGCGACCTTCAGCCGCTGATCGACATGGCGGCGAACGATTACCTCCCTTATCTCGCTGCCAACGCCACAGCCTATCGAAGTGGCGAAGCGTATACCCGGTATCGCCAACATTGCGTGGATTGGTCGGTCCCGACTGCACCATATCGAGTCCATTGCCTCCGCGCGCTTCAAACCGCGTATGGCGGGCTCACGGCAAATCAGAAGATCGTGGCTGGAGCCCGCCTGTCGCCAGCTGCAATCGGAATTTTGAAGTCTAGACAAAAGTTCGCCGGGCCGGGCTCCTTACGAGAGAAGAATTGTGCTCTTGTCGATCGCTTGGGAAATGCCCAACGACGGTTCGGTATCTAATCGCGCCATTCGGCGGCGTTTCTGCGCCGGCCAGCCCGGATTAAAGCTGCCATGGGTCAATCGGCATTTCAACCGTGCCTCTTCCAGCGACTCTGAGAATAGGAGGTCTTGATAGGATGGCCTATTTATATGGCACATAAGTTAGATGCCGACCATGGTCTCAAGATCTGAGCCAACGGCCATTGTCGCCTTGCGCAGCGGACTATCCGCGAGATGCGCGTAGCGTGCGGTTGTTTTCACGTCGCGATGACCGAGCAGCGCTCCAATCACGGGCAAGCTGAACCCGCCTTCGGCAGCTTTGCTGGCAAAGGTGTGGCGGAGATCGTGTAACCTTGCATCGTTTATATTTGCGGCTTCGCATACGCGGCGCCAGACCTTCGGGGTGCCGATGTAATGACCTTTGCCCGAACGCGCAGGGAATACGAACTCCGATCCACCGCTCTCGGGGACGGACGCAAGGATACGTTTCGCGCCATCGTTGATCGGAATGGTTTTGGCCCCGGTCTTGCTCGTTTGAAAACGGATGAAGCCTCGATCATGATCGATTTCCGACCGCTTCAAGCCCTCGATCTCGCTCTTTCGGCACCCGGTCAGCAGGAGCAACTTGATAATCAAGACACCGAAGGATGGAATGCCCACGCCCACCTCCTCGGCAAGGGCTTCCCCCAGCCGTTTGAGTTCATCGTCACTCAGATAGCGTTCCCTGCGAGAATCCGGCGTCCGCTCGATACCCATCACCGGGTTCTTCTCGACCAATCCCATTCGTACGCCGAAGCTGTAAATGGCTGATAGCTGTCGCAGCGTCCGCGTCGCCGCTCCATCGCCGCCGGTAACCCGAGCGGTTCCATGTTTCGACGTTCGCTTGGTAAGAGCTGTCTTGCCGTTTCGCACATCTTCGCGAAACTGGATCACTTTCATCGGCGTCAATTCCGCGGCCGGCATGTCTCCGATCAGCGGCTTGATATGGCGCTCGATGCGGCCCTTGTCGATCGCGACATTTTTGGGATTACGGGGAGTACCGCGCAGCTTGCCTCTGGCCCGGGATCGCGGGGCGCATTGCTCAAGCCATTTGTCCGCAAGCTCGCCGACCGTGAATGCGGGAATTTTTGCTTCGTCCCGTTCCAGGGCCGGGTCTTGGCCAAGTTCGACCCGGGCCAGTATCAACCGCGCGGCCGCTCTCGCCTCCTCGACCGTAACCGTCCCGTAGACCCCTAATGTCATACGGCGCTGCTTATGCTGGCCGAGTGCAAAGGTCCGATATTGGGCCAAAAATGAGCGCCGGCCTTTAGGGCTTACCCGTACGCCGAACCCTTTAAGCTCTTGATCCCATACAATATATTCTTGCTCCTTTGCGGTGAGTGCTTCCAATTTTCGCTTGGTGATCTTGGTGCAAATCATGGCCGGAAACCTCTGCCTGCTTCCAAATTTGGAATTTTCATTTCATCGTTTGATGATGAATTTGGAAGCAATTTGGAAGCAAGAGAACGGGATTTGGCGTGAAATTCACAGATCTGGCGAGAACATGAAATTCTCTAACTATTTGATTTTATGAAATATTAGAAAAACGGATGAAAAGGCGGGAAGCCTTCCGGCCAAACTCCGAAGGCAGAGGCCAGAGGTTCGAATCCTCTCGGGTGCGCCAGCTCCCATACATGATGGTCGACAAATCCCGGCCCTGCGTCGATCCGGACTCGCGCTTCGCGATGCGCTGCCCTAGCTTCCGCTCCGTCCGATGATCAAGGATGAGCAAGGGGGAGCATGACGATGGCATTTCGCGGAGCGGCATTCATTTCCATCTCGGCGGCACTCGGCGTCGGCATAGCGAGCCAGGCGACCGCGCTGGCGGATCCGGCGCCGGCGGTGCAGCGCGTCACCGGGATCGGCGGGATATTCTTCCGCAGCGACGATCCGGCGGCGCTGGCGACATGGTATCGCGACAATCTCGGCATCGATCTCACGCCGCAATCTTATGACGTCGAGCCCTGGCAGCAGGAGGCAGGACCCACAGTTTTTGCGCCGTTCAACCGGGCGACCGACTATTTCGGCCGCGACGAACAGATGTGGATGGTCAACTTCCGCGTCGCCGATCTCGATGCGATGGCCGCGCAGCTGCGCGGCAACGGGATCGACGTGGAGATCGATCCGGAAACCTATCCCAACGGCCGCTTCGCGCGACTTTACGACCCCGAGGGCAACCCGATCGAACTATGGGAACCGGCCGGGCACGATTAGCCGCCCCGAAACTATGCCGCCCCTATCGTATTGCCGGGATCGGAAGTATCGCTCCCAGATGAATACCGCCAATTCGCCCTGTCACCCTAGGAGATGTACCCGATGAAAACCCGTGCCGCCGTCGCCTTCGAGGCGAAGCAGCCGCTCGAAGTCGTCGAGCTGGATCTCGAGGGCCCGAAGGAAGGCGAGGTTCTGGTCGAACTGATGGCGACGGGGATCTGCCACACCGATGCCTATACGCTGGACGGTTTCGACAGCGAAGGGAAGTTTCCGTCCGTGCTCGGCCATGAGGGCGCCGGGATCGTCCGCGAAGTGGGCGCCGGCGTCACCTCGGTCGCGCCCGACGATCACGTCATCCCCGCCTATATTCCCGAATGTCGCCAATGCAAAAACTGCCTCTCTCAGAAAACCAATCTGTGCACGGCAATCCGCGATACCCAGGGGCAAGGACTGATGCCGGACGGGACCAGCCGGTTCAGCTACAAGGGCGAGACGATCTACCATTATATGGGCTGCTCGACCTTCTCCAACTTCACCGTGCTCCCGGAAATCGCGGTCGCGAAGATCCGCGAGGACGCGCCGTTCGAGACGAGCTGCTATGTCGGCTGCGGCGTCACCACCGGCGTCGGCGCGGTGATCCATACCGCCGATGTCGAAGCGGGCGCGACCGTCATCGTGTTCGGGCTCGGCGGGATCGGGCTCAACGTGATCCAGGGCGCGAAGCTCGTCGGCGCGAAGCAGATCATCGGCGTCGATATCAATCCCGACCGAGAGGAATGGGGCCGCAAATTCGGCATGACCGAGTTTGTAAATCCGAACGACATATCGGGCGATCTTGTCGCACATCTGGTCGAGCGAACCGATGGCGGCGCGGATTACACATTCGACTGCACCGGCAATACGGACGTGATGCGCACGGCGCTCGAAGCCTGCCACCGCGGATGGGGCGAGAGCATCATCATCGGCGTCGCCGAAGCCGGCAAGGAAATCGCCACCCGCCCCTTCCAGCTGGTCACCGGCCGGGTCTGGAAGGGCACGGCGTTCGGCGGCGCGCGCGGACGCACCGACATTCCCAGGATCGTCGACTGGTATATGGACGGCAAGATCGCGATCGATCCGATGATCACGCACAAGCTCAGTCTCGACGACATCAATAAAGGCTTCGACATGATGCATGCGGGGACCAGCATCCGCAGCGTCGTCGTCTACTGAAAACCCCGCTTAACCTGAGGAGAAACATCCATGTTTTCGCACGTCATGCTCGGCAGCAACGATATCGAACGGTCGAAGAAATTCTACGACGCGCTGTTCGCGACGCTCGGCGGGAATCCTGCCATCACCGACGACAAGGGCCGGCTGATCTATATGCATAATGGCGGGCTTTTCCTGGTCACCAAGCCGATCGACGGCGAGACCGCCTGCCACGCCAATGGCGGGACGATCGGCTTTGCGGCCGAGAATCCCGAACAGGCGGACGCCTGGCACGCGGCGGGCATCGAAGCCGGGGGCACGGCGATCGAGGATCCGCCCGGCGTTCGCGAGGGCGCTGGCATGAAGCTCTACCTCGCCTATCTGCGCGATCCCGACGGCAACAAGATCTGCGCGATGCACCGCATGGGCTGAACCCGCTGCTCCATCGTGCGGGCCGCGCCGGGCCAAGGATCTGACATATGACCTATGATTTCGACGCATGGCGCGCCCGTTCGCCCTTTTACGACGAGAGCCATGACGCGCTCGCAGAAAGTGTCCGCCGTTTCGTCGAGCGCGAGATCGAACCTTATATCGACCAGTGGGAGGCGGATCGCCAGATCCCCCGCGAATTGCACAGGAAAGCCGCCGAGGCCGGCATTCTCGGCCTCAACTATCCCGAGGAATTTGGCGGGCACAGCGAAGGGTTCGACATCTTCCACGGCATGGTCTTGACGAACGAGCTGGCCCGTGTGGGCGCGGGCGGGCTCGGCGCGTCGCTGATGACGCACGGCATCGGTCTCCCGCCGATCCTCGCCCAGGGCTCCGACGCGTTGAAGCAGCGGATCGCCCCGCCCGTCCTCGCCGGCGAGAAGATCATCGCGCTCGGCATCACCGAACCGTCGGGCGGATCGGACGTCGCCAATCTCAAGACCCGCGCCGTGCGCGACCCTGGATCGGGGTCCGGGGCAAGCGGCGAAGACTTCATCGTCGACGGCCAGAAGATGTTCATCACCTCGGGCATGCGCTGCGATTATATGACGACCGCCGTGCGCACCGGCGGCGAGGGCGCGGGTGGGATTTCTCTGCTGTTGATCGAGATGGACCGCGACGGCGTCAGCCGCACGCCGCTGGAGAAGATGGGCTGGCACTGTTCGGATACGGCGGCGATCTATTTCGACAATGTCCGCGTTCCCGCATCGAACCTGATCGGGCCGGAAAATGGCGGCTTCATAGGCATCATGCGGAATTTCAACCGCGAACGGCTTGGCATGGCGACCGGCTGCTGCGCTTTTGCGCGCGTCTGCCTGAAGGAAGCGGCGGACTGGGCGCGCGAACGGGAAACCTTCGGCAAGCCGCTGGCCGGGCACCAGGTGATCCGCGTCAAGCTCGCCGATATGGCGCGGCGGATCGGGGCGACCCAGGCCTGGGTCGATCAATGCGCCTGGGCCGAGAGCGAGGGCAAGGGCCAGCCCGCCGATTTCGCGATGCTGAAGGTGCAGGCGACCGAGATGCTCGAACGGGTCGCGCGCGACGCCGCGCAGGTGCTGGGCGGCGCCTCCTACCTGCAGGGCTCGAAGGTCGAACGCATCTATCGCGAAGTCCGCGTCAACGCGATCGGCGGCGGATCGGAAGAGATCATGCTTGACTTGGCCGGGCGGCAATTGTTCGGCCGATAGCGTGACCGCCGCCGTCAGACCATCCGGTCGATCGCGATGCAGGTGACGAGCCCGACGATGACGTTCATCGGCAGCCCGATCTTGAGGAAGTCGGCGAAGCGATAGCCGCCGGCAGCATAGACGATCGTGTTGGTCTGGTAGCCGATCGGGGTCGCGAAGCTTGCCGACGCGGCAAACATGACGGTGAAGAGCAAGGGCCTCGGGTCGATGCCGAGATCGGCTGCGAGCGTCAGCACGATCGGCGTCATGATCACCGCGACGGCGTTGTTGGTGACGAGTTCGGTCAGCACCGAGGTCAGCGCGTAGATCAGGATCAGCAGCAGCAGCGGCGAGGCGGCCGCGAGCAGCGGCAGCGCCACATCGACGATGAGGTCGACCGTCCCCGCCTTTTCGAGCCCCACGCCCACGCCGAGCATGCCGAAGATCAGCACGATGACATTGCCGTCGATCGCCTTCCAGGCTTCTTCGGGATCGATACACCGCGTCGCCAGCACGACCGCGACGCCGACGATCGCGAGCAGTTCGATCGTCCAGACGCCGAGCGCCGCGAGCCCGACGATCGAGAGCATGGTCGCGACCGCGATGGGAGCGCGCAGCCGCCGAAAGGGCCGGACCGTCGGCGCCCCGATATCGATCAGGTTCACATTGGCCTCGATCGCCGTGATGCTGGCCGGGCTGCCCTTGATCAGCAGATTGTCGGCGGCGCGCAGCGTAACCTCGGAAAGCGTCGGCCCGGGCAGATGACGCGACCGCATCAGTCCGAGAACTCGGGCATCGGTCCGTGTCAGGAACGGGATTTCCGCCAGTCTCCGGCCGATCGCCGGATGTGTCGGCGCGATCGCCGCGGCCACAATCCGGTCTTCCGGCGTCGCCGGCACCGGCCGGCTCGCGATTCCGACCTGAAGTCCGTACGTGTCGGAAAGCGAAAGCAATTCGGCCTGATCGGCGGCGAAGATCAGCCGATCCCCGGCCATCACTACCTCGGCGTCGATGTCGTGCCGCATCAGTTCGCCGCCGCGCCGCAGCGCAACTGCGCGCAGACCCGACCGCCCGAACTCGCCGATCTCGCCATAATATTTACCGATATCGTCATGATCCTCGCCGATCAGCAATTCGGTCAGATAGCGCTCGTCGACCGGCCTCCGCTCGGCGTGTTCGTCGCCCTCCTCATGCGCCGGAAGCAGGAAGCGGCCGGTTATGAGCAGCAACAGCATGCCCGAAGCGGCGGCCACGAGCCCGACCGCGGTCAGTTCGAAAATGCCGAACGCCGGCTGCCCCGCACGCTGCGCCACGCCGTCGACGAGCAGGTTGGTCGACGTCCCGATCAGGGTGAGCGTACCGCCGAGAATCGACAGATAGGACAAGGGAATCAGCAGTCTTTTCGCCGCGATACCGGCAATGTCGCCGATCCGCCGCATGATCGGGACCAGCACGATGACGACCGGCGTGTTGTTGACGATGGACGACGAGAAGAAGGCCCCGCCCAGCAGCTCGCCGATCGCGCGAAGCGGATGGCCGGCGGCGCGGCGCTCGGCGATGCTGGCCAGCGCCTCAACCACGCCCGTGCGTATCAGCGCGCCCGACAGAATGAACATCGCCGCGATCGTGATCGGTGCGGGATTGGCGAAGACCAGCTCCATCTCGGCCCGCGGCAGATAGCCGAGCATCAGCATGGCCGCCGCGCCGATCACCGCGATGATGACGGGCGGCAGCTTCTCCGAAATGAACAGCGCGAACAGCCCGACCAGCACGGCGAGCCCGATCCAGGCGGATTGCGAATCAAGGACTTGCCGGATCATCTCCATGGGAGCGGGTTAGCGGGAGGCGCCGCCTACGGCTATATGCTTCGGGCCCCGGCGCGCCCTCCCCTGTTCCAAAGGCCGTCTCGTCCGCGCACCCGCACCAGCCTAGGTTCAGAGCATGACTGTCCAACCCCCGGCCGGAAAAGGCTCCGTTTCAACGCCGCGGACAACCGTCTGGTTCGACGGCGCCTGTCCGCTGTGCGCGCGCGAAATCGCGTGGATGAAGAAACTGGACCGCAACGGCAGACTGCATTTCGTCGACGTGTCGGACGAAGCGACGCCCTGCCCGATCGACCGGACCGCATTGCTTGAACGCTTTCACGCGGAGGAAAATGGCGAACTCCTGTCCGGAGCCGCGGCCTTTGCCGCGATGTGGCGCCAGCTGCCGCTGCTCCGCCCGCTGGGCCTCGCCGCGCGCCATCGTCTCGTTCTGGCGCTGCTTGAAAGGCTTTACCGGATATTCTTGCGCTTCCGACCCGCCATGCAGCGGATAGGCCGCCAGCTAGAGGCGCGCTAGAGAAGCGTTCAACCGGCGCCGCGTCAGACCGTTTAAAGCTTTGTAAATCCGGAAAAAAGGCAACACACCGTCTCTTTCACACCGCGATTTCGACATCGGCCCCGTCTCACGCCCGATACAGGGTGCTTAACGCTATCTAAAGGCGTCGAAATTATATGTCGAACCGGCCAATCCGGTCCGCAAGAGAGCATTGATCCGAGCCGCAAGCTACGCATGACAGAACGAGCAGAACCTCCAGTCGATGAAGCCGAGCGCTTGGCGGCTTTGCGTCGCTATGCAATTCTGGATACGGCCCCCGAGGAGAATTTCGACCGGATCGCGAGGCTGGCTGCGCGGCAGTTCGGCGTACCGATCGCACTTGTTTCGCTGATCGATGAAGACCGGCAATGGTTCAAGGCGAGCTGCGGGCTCGACGTCCGGGAAATGGGCCGCGATGTTGCGTTCTGCGCCCATGCCATCCTCGGCGATGACGTTTTCGTCGTTCCGGACGCAACCAAGGATCCGCGCTTTTCCGATAACCCGCTCGTAACGGAGGACCCCGAGATACGGTTTTACGCGGGCGCACCGCTGACCGACCGGCGTGGCCACAAGCTTGGCACATTGTGTCTGATCGATACCGAGCCAAGACCGGGGCTATCGAGTGAAGATCAAGCGCTGCTTCGGGACCTCGCCGCGGTCGTTACGGACCAGATCGAAATGCGCCATGCCACAGGCGATGTTCTCGGCGAAGTCGAAGCGCGTATCGAAACCGAAGAAAATCTGGCCCAGACCAAAAGCCTGCAGCGCGAGACGCAGCTTCGTTATGAAGCGATTTTCAATCATACATTCCAATTTTGCGGGATTCTCGATCTCGATGGCATCGTCCTCGAGGTCAACGACACGGCGCTGGAATTTGGCGGTCTATCGCGCGACGAAGTGGTCGGCATGCCGTTTGCCGAGACCTACTGGTGGCGGGTCGGCACGGCGACGCGCGACGCGGTCGAAGAGGCTGTTCGCAAAGCGTCCGCTGGCGAATTCGTACGTTTCGACGTGGAGGTGCAGGGCGAAGGCGGAGTACGTGTTCCGATAGATTTTACGCTGAAGCCGATCACCGATGACAGCGGCACGGTCACGATGCTGATCGCGGAGGGCCGCGATATCTCCGAACAGATCGAGACCGAGAAGGCGTTGCGCCGTAATCAGGAAGAGTTGGAGCTGATCTTCAATTCGGTGCCGATGCGGATCTTTTTCAAGGACGACAAGAACCGGATCATCCGGCTGAACAAGGCCGCGGCGCAATCGATGGATATGCCCGTCGAAGATGTCGAAGGCGCCGACACCTACGAACTCTTTCCCGAACAGGCCAAAAAATATCACGACGACGATCTCGAGGTCATCAATTCGGGCCGGCCCAAGCTCGGCATTGTCGAAGAATATACCCCGCGCGAGGGCGAACGCGGCTGGGTGCGCACCGACAAGGTGCCCTATGTCGATCCGGACACCGGCGATCGGTTCGTGTTTGCCGCGGCGACCGATATCACGGCGGAAAAGCAGGCCGAAGAGGCGTGGCGCGCCGGCGAGGCCCGCTACCGCTCATTGTACAACAACACGCCGATCATGCTCCATTCGGTCGATATCGACGGCCGGCTGGTGAGCGTCAGCGATTTCTGGCTCAAGAAGCTGGGCTATGAGCGGGACGAGGTTCTCGGCCGCAAATCTACCGAATTCCTGACCGCTGAATCGGCGAAGAAAGCGAAGTATGCGCTCGACGAGTTTTACAGGACCGGCACCTGCGCGGATGTGGAATATCAGTTCGTCACCAAATCCGGCGACATTCGCGATGTCCTGCTTTCCGCGGTAGCCGAACGCGACGGGAATGGTGCAATCGTCCGATCGATGGCGGTGAGCGTCGATATCACCGATCGCAAAATCATCGAAAACCAATTGCTGCAGTCGCAAAAGATGGAGACGGTCGGCCAGCTGACCGCCGGGCTGGCCCACGACATCAACAATATGCTCGGCGTCATCGTCGGAAATCTGGAGTTGCTGGAGCGTGAGGCCGATACGGACGACAAGGCGGCAAAGCGGATAGGAGCTGCGCTGGGCGCCGTCGATCGCGGGGCCGAACTCACCCAGCGTTTGCTGGCCTTTTCCCGGCGACAGGATCTGGAAACAACGTCCATCGAACCCAATCCGCTGATTGAAAATCTCGCCGGCCTGCTGAAACGGACCTTGGGCGAGAATATCGAGCTCGAATGTCGGCTGGGCGAAAACATGCCGACCATTCATACCGACCCTTCGCAGCTGGAATCCGCCATCCTCAATCTTGCCGTCAACGCGCGCGACGCGATGCCGAACGGCGGCAAGCTGACCATCGGAAGCGGCCTGGTCCATCTCGACACCGAATATGCCGCCAGAGAAGTCGATCTGGAGCCGGGCGACTATGTCGTTCTCGCCGTGACCGATACGGGCGTCGGTATACCGGCCGACGAAATCGAAAAAGTCTTCGAACCCTTTTTTACGACCAAGGATCTCGGCAGCGGCACGGGTCTTGGCCTCTCCATGGTCTATGGCTTGGTCAAACAGTCGGGAGGCCATGTCCGGATATACAGCGAGGTCGGTCATGGCACTTCGGTCAAACTCTATCTTCCCATCGAAACGGCCGCACAAAAGGACGAGGCAAGCCCGGTCGATGATATCATCGCGAGCGACGAAGAAGTGGGCGGATGGGAGACGATCCTCGTGGTCGAGGATCAGTCCGATGTTCGCAAAGTCGCGATCGGCCTGCTCGAATATCTAGGCTACAAGATAGTGTCAGCGGAAAACGCCCAGGAAGCACTTGAACGGCTTGAATCGTCCGAAGAAATCGACCTCCTGTTTACCGATATCATGATGCCCGGTGGGATGGACGGCAAGGATCTCGCCAGATTCGCGCGCGAAATGCGGCCCGGCCTGCCCGTCGTTTTTGCAACCGGCTATGCCGAATCGGCGATTTTGCGGGAGGGCGAGATCAAGACGAGCGCCAATCTCGTCACCAAGCCCTATCGCCGCGCGGATCTCGCGGCGAAGATCCGGCATGCGCTCGACACCCAGGCTGGCGCTCAGCCGTCCAATGAGGCGGCGGCATGACGATGGCCGGCCAGAACAGGATCCTTATCGTTGACGACGAACCGGACCTTCGCTCCTTCTTCCGCGACGTCGCCGAGGATATCGGCTTTGTATCGGCGGAGGCCGGCGATCAGGACGAATTCGCCAGTGCCTATGAACGGCTCGACCCGACGGTGGTCCTGCTCGACCTGACCATGCCGGACACCGACGGCGTCGAATTCCTGCGGAACCTGGCCAAACGCAATTGCACGGCGCCGGTCATCCTGGTCAGCGGTCAGGACGAGCGGGTAATCGCCACCGCCGAACGGCTGGGGCGCATGTTCGGTCTCGACATGCGCAACGTGCTGCAAAAACCGGTCGGCGTGACCGATCTCGAAGCCGCACTTCAGGAGGTGCGGACCAAGAATATCAGCATTACGGCCGATACGCTGTCGACGAGCATAACCGAGGGCGAGCTCGTTTTGCATTTTCAACCCAAGATCGGGCTGCAAAGCGGCGATGGCTTTCCGGTCGTCGGCAGCGAAGCCCTGGCGCGCTGGAACCATCCGGCCCACGGCCTTTTACCGCCCAATGATTTCGTGCCGTTGGCAGAGGAATCGGGACTGATCGGGAAGCTGAGCGACGAGGTTCTGCGCCAGGCGATCACACAAATCGGCATCTGGCAGCGCAACGGAATCGCGCTTCCGGTGGCGGTCAACCTGTCGCCCAAGCAGCTCACGGATCTGACGCTGCCTGACCGGATCGCCGAGCTTGTCGCGGAAGCGAACATCGAAAGACCGCTTCTGACGCTCGAGGTTACCGAACAAGCGGCGATGGCCGATACAGGCAAGGCCATGGATATCCTGACCCGGCTGCGGCTCAAGGATATCACGATCGCGCTTGACGATTTCGGCGCCGGCTATTCTTCCCTCGTCGAAATCTATCGGATGCCCTTCAGCGAGCTGAAACTCGATCGATCGCTCATCACCGATATCGACACAAGCCGCGACGCCCGCACAGTCGTGCGCGCGCTCGTCGCGCTGGCCCAGGAATTGAAGATGCCGGTCTGCGCGGAGGGCGTCGAGACCGAAAACACGGTCACGTTCCTGCAGGATATCGGCTGCGAGATAGCGCAGGGCTTTTTCTTCGCAAAGCCCATGCCCGCCGACGAGTTCGCTAAATTTGTCGCAGCGGGATCGTCCAGCGAGGAAGGTGCCGGCGAAGGCTCGACGTCGGCGGCGGCCTAGGGGATCGCGTCGACCGACGATAGTGACGGCTACCTGAAATCGAAGATCGTATCGCGCTGGATGTCAGCAGATGCAGGCGAACCGGGCTTGAAAGGCATCGCCAAAAAAGGCCGGGAACCTCCCGTCTCCGACTGGACGCTCTCGGACTTCACTTCGAGAGTGAATGGTGCCCAGAAGAGGACTCGAACCTCCACGTCCGCAAGGGACACCAGCACCTGAAGCTGGCGCGTCTACCAATTCCGCCATCTGGGCCCACGGTTCCAGCGATATGCTCGCCAGAACGCAGGATGGGCGCTATGATGGGCGATGCGGCGCTTGTCAATGTGCTGGTTAGACGCCATGGGGGCCGCACGACCCCGAAGGAGCAGATTTTCGATGCAGGACAGGCTGGTAACGATGTTCGGCGGCGGCGGCTTTCTCGGCCGGTACGTTGCGCAGGATCTGCTGAAAGCCGGCATTCGAATCCGGATCGCGGAGCGCAATCCGGGCGATGCCTTTTTCATCAAGCCGATGGGCGGGCTGGGCCAGACGCAGTTCGTTGCCGCAGACATCACCAAGCCCGCAACCCTGGTGCGCGCGCTAGAAGGGGCCGATGCCGCGATCAATTTCGTCGGCATCCTGAAGGGCGATTTTCAGAAGGTCCATGTCGAGGGTGCGCGTAACGCGGCGGAGGCGGCCAAGGCGGCCGGCGTCCGCGATTTCGTGCAGATCTCGGCGATCGGTGCATCGCATGAGGCGGCGTCGCACTATGCGCGCTCGAAAGCCGCCAGCGAGGATGCGGTGCGCGAAGCGATCCCTGATGCGATGATCATGCGGCCTTCGGTCGTGTTCGGCCCCGAAGACGGCTTCATCAACCGCTTCGCCGCGATCGCCCGCATGGTGCCCGTCATGGTCCCGGTGATGCGGCCCGACACCAAGTTCCAGCCCGTCTATGTCGCCGATGTCGCCGATGCGGTCGTGAAGGCCCTGCTCGACCCCGCCGCTTATCGCGGCCGGACGTTCGAGCTGGGCGGCCCGCAGATCCTCTCGATGCGCGAGATCAACCGCTTCATTCTGGATTCCATCGGCAAGCCCGACAAACAGATATTCGAGGTGCCCGACGCGATGGGCCGGGCGATGGCGCGCATGGGCTTCCTGCCTGGCGCACCGATCAGCTGGGACCAGTGGCTCTCGCTGCAGAGCAACAATGTCGTCGGTGAGGATGCCGACGGCTTCGAAGCGTTCGACATCGCCCCCCGGCCGCTCGCTGCGGTGGCGGACAAATGGCTGGTCCAGTATCGCACGCATGGGCGGTTCGCCAACAAGGCGGCCGGCGAAGTCTGAACTTGCCGGAATTCCGCTGGCGCGGGTTTGTTTGTCAGGTTTTTGTTTGTCAGACTCGACCTGTCGGTTGAGCGCCGCACCAGCCCGCTCCCCCTCCCGACCTCCCACTTAGGGTACACTGAATGGGAGGTCGGGAGGGGGAGCGGGCTGGTGCGGCGAACTTTCGCCAGAAAGTTTCTGATGATTAGAAAGCCCAGAGCAGCACGATGCCCAGCAGCACGCGATAGACGACGAAGACCATCATCGAGGCCTTGCGCAGGAAGCGCATCAGGAAGTGCATGGTGGCGAGTGCGGCCACGAAGGTCATCGCGCCGGTGATCAGGGCCTCGGTGACGAGTTCGCCGCCGACTTCCATGATCTCGGGTATGATGAGTACCCCCGCCCCGGCCACCGCCGGGATCGACAGCAGGAAGGAAAAGCGCGCGGCCTCGACCCGCTGATAGCCGAGGAAGCGGGCCGCCGTCATCGTGACGCCGGACCGGCTCGTCCCCGGGATCAGAGCCAGCGCCTGGGCCGTTCCGACGATGATCGCATCGCGGACCGTCATGTCTTCATAGGCTTTTTCCTGGCGCCCGAAGCGATCGGCGATACCGAGCAGCAGCCCGTAGCCGATCAGGTTCGCGGCCACGAGATCGGTCATCCGGAGCTGGGGCATGATGTCGTTGGCGTAGAGGAACGCGCCGAAGGCGACGACCGGGACGGTGCCGATCGCCACCCACCAGAAGAGCCGCCGCTGCTCGGGCGCCCGGCCGATGCCGACCGTGGCGAACCCGCCCCGCGCCAGGCCCCAGACATCTTTCGAGAAATAGGCGATGATCGCGAACAGCGAACCCACATGCAGCGCGGCATCGATCAGCGGCCCCTGATCGTCGGCGCCCATGAACACGGGCGTCAGGATCAGATGGCCCGACGAGGAGATCGGCAGGAACTCCGTCACCCCCTGCACGATGGCCGTGATCAGCATTTGGAGGAAAGTCATGCAGCGCCCCTATCACAGCCGATTCCACTCTGTCTTGCGCTAAATATAGGGCCGATACGGCCATTCATTGACGCTGAAGTCCGGACAAACCGCCATGCCGCATGAAATATTCGCTCATTAGGTAATATAAACTGTCCTATATGGCGATTTTCCGCGTGACTTAGCGATTTTCCATGCTATCAGGGCCGCATACGGAGAATCCGATGGCTGACAATCCAATGCTCAAATTCGTGGGCGTTGAGCAGGCTTATCCTGCGAAACGCGCGCCCGGCGACCGCAGCGACGATTTCGAGGAAATCGCGCGCGCCTATGCCATCGAAAAGGCCGAGGAACAGTCGGCGCGCTGCTCGCAATGCGGCGTCCCCTATTGTTCGGTCCATTGTCCGTTGCACAACCATATCCCCGACTGGCTCAAGCTGACCGCCGAGGGCCGGCTGCGCGAAGCCTATGAACTCTCCAACGCGACCTCGACCATGCCCGAGATTTGTGGCCGCATCTGTCCGCAGGACCGGCTCTGCGAAGGCAATTGCGTGATCGAATTTTCCGGCCATGGCGCCGTGACGATCGGCGCGATCGAGAAATACATCACCGACACGGCGTGGAAGGAAGGCTGGGTCGAACCGATCACGCCCGTCCGCGATCGCTCGGCCCAGTCGGTCGGCGTCATCGGCGCGGGCCCCGCCGGTCTGACCACGGCCGAATATATGCGCGGCCATGGCTATGAGGTGCACGTCTATGACCGGCACGACCGGGCGGGCGGGCTGATGACCTATGGCATCCCGGGTTTCAAGCTCGAAAAGGACGTCGTCATGCGCCGCATCCAGCGGCTGAAGGACAGCGGCATCCATTTCCATCAGGATTTCGAGGTCGGCCGCGATGCGAGCCTCGCCGAGCTGCGCGAGAAGCACGACGCACTGCTGATCGCGACGGGCGTCTACAAGGCGCGGCAGCTGAAGGCGCCGGGCGTCGGCACCGAGGGCGTGGTCGAGGCGCTCGATTTCCTGATCGCGTCGAACCGCAAGGGTTTCGGCGAAGAGGTCCCGGCGTTCGACAGCGGCGCGCTCAACGCGGCGAACAAGAATGTCGTCGTCATCGGCGGCGGCGATACGGCGATGGATTGCGTTCGCACGGCCGTCCGCCAGGGAGCGAAATCGGTCAAGTGCCTGTACCGGCGCGACCGCGAGAATATGCCGGGCTCGCAGAACGAGGTCCGCAATGCCGAGGAGGAGGGCGTCGAATTCGTCTGGCTCTCCGCGCCCCAGGCGTTCGAGGGTACGAAAGGCGTAACCGGCGTGAAGGCGCACAAGATGCGGCTCGGCCAGCCCGACGCATCGGGCCGGCGCGCGCCGCAGGTCGATCCGGGCAGCGATTTCCATCTCGACGCCGATCTCGCGATCAAGGCGTTGGGTTTCGATGCCGAAGACCTGCCCGGCATGTTCGGCAGCCCCGACTTGTCGGTAACCCGCTGGGGTACCTTGCGCGTCGATCACAAGACGATGCAGACGAGCCTCGACGGTGTGTTCGCGGCCGGCGATATCGTGCGCGGCGCGAGCCTCGTCGTCTGGGCGATCCGCGACGGCCGCGACGTGGCCGCGCACATGCACAAATATCTGAAGGCGAAGGCGCCAGCGGCGAAAGCGGAGCCGGCCCGGGAAAAGGAAGTGGTGTGATGTCCTTGCCACATATCTCCTATTCGTCATTCCAGCGAACGCTGGAATCTCTGGCCACCCAGCGCGGCCGTTGCGCAATTTTGCCCAAGATTCCAGCGTTCGCTGGAATGACGGTGGCTGTTTTGGTGGCCTTGCTGTCGACACCTGCATCTGTCGCGGCCCAGACACCCCCCGCCCCGGCCGCCGCCGAGGCGCTCGATCCCGACCGGCTCGAAAAGGCGCGCGAGCTGCTCGATCTCGTCATGCCGCCCGCCCAGCGCAACCAGATGATCCTCGCGATGCTCGAGCCGACGATGACCAATATCGAGCAGGGGCTGATGCAGTCGCCGCGCTTCATGGAAGCAATGCAGGAGGATCCCGAAGCCCAGCAACGCTTCCTGGCCTTCCTCCAGCAACAGCGCGTCGAAACCGGCGAGTTGATGGTCGCGACCCTGCCCGGTCTCGTCGAGGCGATGACGCGCGCCTATGCGCGGCGCTTCACCGTCCGCCAGCTACGCGACATGATCGACTTCTTCGAAAGAAATACGGGCCGCGCCTATCTGGCCGAAGCCGCCACGATCATGGCCGATCCCGACATCGCCGCCTGGCAGCGCAACACGATGGCCCGGGCGATGACGATGATGGACGACGATATCGAGGCGCTGATGGCCGATGTCGGCGCGGACTCCGGCGAAACGGCCGCCCGCCCCTCCCGCCCGGTCACGAGCAGCAATCTCGATGCGATGCGCGGTGGCGGCGAGCCCGAGGAAAGCACTGAAACAGAGACCGAAGAATGACCGACCTCCCCACCTCCGAACACGCGCGTCTCGCTACGCGTGGCATGTACCATCCGGAACTGGAATCCGATGCCTGCGGCGTCGGGCTCGTCGCGGCGATCGACGGGCAGCCGTCGCGGCGCGTCGTCGAGGCGGGGATCGAGGCGTTGCGTGCGGTCTGGCACCGCGGCGCGGTCGATGCGGACGGCAAGACGGGCGACGGCGCAGGCATCCTCGTCGACCTGCCTGCGCGCTTCTTCGACGATGCGATCGCCGATAGCGGGCACCGGCCGATGCCCAACCGGCTCGCAGTCGGCATGGTCTTCCTGCCGCGCACCGATCTTGGCGCGCAGGAAACCTGCCGCACGATCGTCGAGAGCGAGATCATCGAGTTCGGCTACAGCATCTACGGCTGGCGGCAGGTGCCGGTCGATATCTCGGTGATCGGAGAAAAGGCGCAGGCGACGCGGCCCGAGATCGAGCAGATCATGATCGCCGGCCCGATGCCCGAGGAGATCGATGCCGCCGAATTCGAGAGGGACCTTTTTCTGATCCGCAAGCGGATCGAAAAGCGGATCATCGAAGCCCAGGTCCGCGATTTCTATATCTGCAGCCTGTCGTGCCGCTCGATCGTCTATAAAGGTCTCTTCCTCGCGGAATCGCTGGCGACCTTCTATCCCGATCTCACCGACGAGCGGTTCGAAAGCCGCATGGCGATCTTCCACCAGCGCTATTCGACCAACACCTTCCCGCAATGGTGGCTCGCCCAGCCGTTCCGCAGTCTCGCCCATAATGGCGAGATCAATACGATCCGCGGCAACAAGAACTGGATGCAGAGCCACGAGATCAAGATGGCGAGCTTGGCGTTCGGCGAGCATTCGGAGGAGATCAAACCGCTGATCCCGGCCGGATCGTCCGACACGGCCGCGCTCGACGCGGTGTTCGAGACGATCTGCCGCTCGGGCCGCGACGCGCCGACGGCCAAGCTGATGCTGGTCCCGGAAGCCTGGCAGCATGACGACGATCTGCCGCAGGCGCATATGGACATGTACGCCTATCTCGCGAGCATGATGGAACCCTGGGACGGGCCCGCCGCGCTCGCCATGACCGACGGCCGCTGGATCGTCGCGGGGATGGACAGGAACGCGCTGCGCCCGCTGCGCACGACGCAGACCGCGGACGGGCTGCTGATCGTCGGTTCGGAAACCGGGATGGTCGTCGTTCCCGAAAGCCAGATCGTGAAGAAGGGCCAGCTCGGCCCCGGCCAGATGATCGCCGTCGATCTCGAGGACGGCGAACTGTTCGAGGATATGGCGATCAAGGACAAGATCGCCGCCGAACGCCCCTATGGCGAATGGGTGAAAGGCTTCAAGACGACCGCCGACCTGCCCAAGCCGAAAAAACGGTACGCGCCCGACTGGGAGCGCGCCGAGCTGCTGCGCCGCCAGGTCGCGGCCGGGCAGACGATGGAGGATATGGAGTTGATCCTCGCGCCGATGGTCGAGACCGCCAAGGAGGCGGTCGGATCGATGGGCGACGATACGCCGCTCGCCGTGATCTCCGGAAAGCCACGGCTGATCAGCCAGTTCTTCCGGCAAAACTTCTCGCAGGTGACGAACCCGCCGATCGATTCCCTGCGCGAACGCCATGTGATGAGCCTCAAGA
Source organism: Parasphingopyxis algicola (assembly GCF_013378075.1). Classification (GTDB taxonomy): domain Bacteria; phylum Pseudomonadota; class Alphaproteobacteria; order Sphingomonadales; family Sphingomonadaceae; genus Parasphingopyxis; species Parasphingopyxis algicola. The sequence goes on from NZ_CP051131.1 coordinate 1,593,263, forward strand.
CGCGCTTCGCCAACTTCGCGAACATCCTCGACAAGGAAGCCGAGCAGGACAGCGTCCTCGTCCTCGATTCGCCGGTTCTCACGTCCGACCAATGGGGCGGGCTGAAGGAAGGGTTCGGCGATGTCGCGGCGGAGATCGACTGTACCTATGACGTCGGCGGCACTTTGCGGGACGCGATCGCCGCCGTTCGCAAACAGGCCGAACAGGTGGTCCGCGAGGGCCATATCGAGCTGTTCCTGACTGACGAGAATACGGGGCCGGACCGGATCGCGATCCCGATGGTGCTCGCCGCCGCCGCGGTCCACACGCATCTCAAGCGCAAGGGGCTGCGCTCCTACGCCTCGGTCAATGTCCGCTCGGCCGAATGTCTCGACACCCATTATTTCGCGGTGCTGATCGGCGTCGGGGCGACGACGGTGAACGCCTATGTCACCGAGGCCGCGATCGCCGAGCGGCGTGCGCGCGGCCTGTTCGGCGACCTGACCCTCGAGGATTGCCTCGAACGCTACCAGCTCGCGATCGACGAGGGCTTGCGGAAAATCATGTCGAAGATGGGGATAGCGGTGATCTCCAGCTATCGCGGCGGCTATAATTTCGAGGCGGTCGGGCTCTCGCGCTCGCTCGTCAACGAGTTCTTCCCCGGCATGCCGGCCAAGATTTCTGGCGAAGGCTACGCCTCGCTCCAGCTCAATGCCGAGCTTCGCCATGATGCCGCGTGGGACCCGGCCGTCGTCACCCTGCCGATCGGCGGTTTCTACCGCCAGCGCGCGGGCGAGGAGCAGCACGCCTTTTCCGCCCCGCTCATGCACCTGCTGCAGACCGCCGTCGGGACCGACAGCTATTCGAGCTATCTCCAATTCTCGCGCGGCGTGCGCGATCTCGAGCCCGTCTATCTGCGCGACCTGATGGAGTTCAACTATGCCAAGGAGCCGGTGCCGATCGACGAGGTCGAAGCGATCACCGAGATCCGCAAGCGGTTCGTGACGCCGGGGATGAGCCTCGGCGCACTCTCGCCCGAAGCGCACGAGACGCTCGCCATCGCGATGAACCGGATCGGCGCGAAAGCCGTGTCCGGCGAGGGCGGCGAGGACAAGAGCCGTTACAGCCCCAAGCCCAATGGCGACAATGCGAACAGCGTCATCAAGCAGATCGCATCGGGCCGCTTCGGCGTGACGGCCGAATATCTGAACGCCTGCGACGAGATCGAGATCAAGGTCGCGCAAGGGGCAAAGCCCGGCGAAGGCGGCCAGCTGCCCGGTTTCAAGGTCACCGAGTTCATCGCCAAGCTCCGCCACGCGACGCCGGGCGTCTCCCTGATCTCGCCGCCGCCGCACCACGACATCTATTCGATCGAGGATCTGGCGCAGCTCATCTACGACCTGAAACAGATCAACCCCAAGGCGCGGGTCTGCGTAAAGCTCGTCAGCTCGGCGGGCATCGGCACGGTCGCGGCGGGCGTCGCCAAGGCCCATGCGGACGTGATCCTCGTCGCCGGCAATACGGGCGGCACGGGCGCATCCCCGCAAACGAGCATCAAGTACGCGGGCACGCCCTGGGAGATGGGCCTTTCCGAGGTCAACCAAGTGCTGACCCTCAACGGGTTGCGCCATCGCATCCGGCTGCGCACCGATGGCGGGCTCAAGACGGGCCGCGATATCGTGATCGCCGCGATCCTCGGCGCCGAGGAGTTCGGCATCGGCACGCTGAGCCTCGTCGCCATGGGCTGCATCATGGTGCGGCAGTGTCACAGCAACACCTGCCCGGTCGGCGTTTGCACACAGGACGAACGGCTGCGCGAGAAATTCACGGGCACGCCGGAAAAGGTGATCAACCTGATGACCTTCATCGCCGAGGAGGTGCGCGAGATATTGGCCCGGCTCGGCTTCCGCTCGCTCGACGAGGTGATTGGCCGGACCGAGCTGCTCCGCCAGGTTTCGCGCGGCGCCGAGCATCTCGACGATCTCGACCTCAACCCGATCCTCGCCAAGGTCGACGCGCCCGACGATCAGCGGCGCTTCAATATCGAGGGCTGGCGCAACGAAGTGCCCGACAGCCTCGACGCCCAGATGATCGCCGACACAAAGGCCGTGTTCGAGCGCGGCGAGAAGATGCAGCTCACCTATACGGTCCGCAACACGCATCGCGCGGTCGGCACGCGGCTGTCGTCCGAGGTGACGCGCCGGTTCGGCATGTCAGACCTCGCCGACGATCATCTCCATGTCCGCCTGCGCGGCTCGGCCGGCCAGTCGCTGGGCGCGTTCCTCTGCAAGGGCATCACGCTCGAAATATTCGGCGACGCGAACGACTATGTCGGCAAGGGCCTGTCCGGCGGCCATATCGTCGTCCGCCCGACCGTCTCCTCGCCGCTCGAGAGCAAGGACAATACGATCATCGGCAATACCGTCCTCTACGGCGCGACAGCGGGCAAGCTGTTCGCGGCCGGCCGCGCCGGCGAGCGTTTCGCCGTCCGCAATTCGGGCGCGGACGTCGTGATCGAAGGTGCCGGCGCCAACGCTTGCGAATATATGACCGGCGGGACGGCCGTCATTCTCGGCACGGTCGGCAAGAATTTCGGCGCGGGCATGACCGGCGGGATGGCCTTCGTCCTCGACGAAGACGAGCTGCTCGAGCGCCACGCCAACCCCGAGAGCATCGTCTGGCAGCGCCTCGCCTCCTCGCACTGGGAGGAAAAGCTGCTCGAACTGATCGGCGGCCATGCCAAGGCGACCGACAGCCCCTGGGCGCATTCGATTATCGACGATTGGGACCGGTGGCGCGGGCATTTCTGGCAGGTCTGCCCCAAGGAAATGCTCAACCGGCTCGACCATCCGCTCAGCGACGAGGAAGAGATCGCGGCGGCGGAATAAGCGAGGCGCGCATCAGGAAATATCTGACCGCCAACAGGGTCTCAGATCACGACCGAACCGGCGTTTCCCTGCCGAGAATTCGGGTTAGGCGAAGCCCAACCCTCGCGCTCACAGACCGTCAAGCGCCTTGCTGACGAGGATATTCACCGAAACGCGGCGGTTCTGTGCCCGGCCTTCGGCGGTTTCATTGTTCGCCAGCGGGTCCGCTTCGGCCATCCCGGTGGGGGTGAGCATGCGCCAGGGTGCCCAGCCGCATTCCTGCTGAAGATAATTGACGACGCGACCGGCCCGCCTTTCGCTCAGTACCTGGTTGTATTCCTGGTCTCCGACCGAATCGGTGTAGCCGACAACAAGCAGCAGGGCGTTGTCCGTCGCATCGGCTTCGCTTGCCGTGGCGCAAAGCTCGCGCTCGGCCTCAGCCGACAGCCGCCACCTGCCAGTGTCGAAATACACGTTCGTCGTGCCGCGGATATTGTACTGGTCGATATCGCCCACGCGGCCGCGCAACGCCTCTGTCGCCGCTGTATTTTCCTCGATTGCGGCGCCCTGTTCCGCAAATTGCTGCCCGGTGCCTGTACGGATCATGGTCGCGGTCTCGAGGTCGTTGTCGCTGAACCTGACCTTGCTCGCCACCAGGCCATCGCCCCATTCAACCGTCTCCACCGTGACCGGCAGGCCGTTGAGCAGCGAGTCCGCAGCAAGCTGAGTACGACCGAGGCCGAGAAAGCCCCCGCGCGCCCTGATTTCGGTGACGGGGGCGATGAGAATGCTTGTGGTGCTGCCGTCGGCGCTCGTGACCTCCATCCGGTCGCCGCTGCGCGCGGAAATGAAGCCTTCGATCTCGGGCCCCTCGGTCGACCCGGACAGATCATCCGGAGGCGTGCCGTACACGTAAATCGAATTCTCGCCCTCGACCGGTTCCAGCTGCTGCGCAGCCAGGCTGCTCGGAATTGGAACGGCAAGCATGGCCATAAGGAAAAATGCCGTCGGCCTTCTGGAAATTATATGCACTATGTTGCTCCCTCAAACTCCCGCAACCGGATCTGCGTGGTCGCGAATTTTCGTCCGGTCGAGGCCGTGATGGCGTGTCCGGCTGTCAGAAACATATCCATCCCGGCGGACAAGATTTGCGACATCCAAGCTTCCGTTGAACGCCTCGGAATTGCTGACTGCTCACGCCAACCTTTCTGGCAGATGAAGGGTTCCCGCACCAGACAGGTTGTCGGGGCAATTCGAGCGCATCGTGCGGTGAGCCGTCGCAGACTGCGCCACACGGCTGTGCCATTGCGGACATTCAAACCGAGGCGCTTTCTCTCCACCCATTGCCCTGCCCCGCAAAAGAACATATAGCGAACATCGAGGAGATTCGTCATGCAGATGCCCAATTATCTCGAGCTCGCGACCGACGACATGGCCGCGACAAAATCCTTCTACACCGCGGCTTTCGGCGTCGAATTCACCGATTACGGACCCGAATATGCGGGCGCCAACACGGACGCATTCGAGATCGGTCTCGCCTGTTTCGGCGAGACGCCGCCGCCCCTGCCCGGTTTCCAGACCGACGATATCGCCGCCGCCGAGCAGGCGGTGCGCGAGGCGGGCGGCACGATCGTCAAGAAAAGCTATGAATTTCCCGGCGGACGGCGCTTCCATTTCCGCGATCCGGGCGGCAACGAGCTGCTCGTCTACCAATATGAAGGGACCGAATAAGCGCACCGTTCAGCCCGGGCTCATTTCGTTTCGGCTAGCAACCGGCTATATCCGATCCTGTTACGGGAGAGTTTTCGATGCGCGCATGGCCCCTTCTCGCTCCGCTGGCACTGGCGTTCGCCACGCCGGCCCTCGCTCAAAATGCCGATGACGATATCTGGGACAACGATCCCTATGCGCATCAGGACGAGGCGGTGATCGCCGTCGACCGGATCATGGACACGCTGCTCGACCTCCCCGTCGGCCGGCTCGCAAGCGCGATGCCCGATGTCGAGGTCGAAGGCGATGTGCGCCCGGACGATACGCTGCGCGACATGATGGTGCGCGACAATCCCGGCGCCGAGGAGGATCTGCGCGGCAAGGCGCGCATGGCAACCGCGATGATCGGTACGATGCTCAGCGAGATCGAAACGATGCTTCCTGAACTCGAGCGCTGGGGCGAGAGCCTCGGCCGCTCGCTGCCGGAATAGCTGTCGCCGACCAGGGGCGCTGGAACGCTGCCTTCATTCGGCCTATCGTGACGCTATGAACGCGCGCGCCTCCGCCATCGAAGCCGCCAAGACCGCAACGCGCGATGTCTACGAGCGGCAGGCGCGGACATGGGATCGGCAACGTCCCCGCTCGCTGTACGAAAAACCATGGCTCGATCGGTTTGCCGCCCGGATTCCGCCGGGCGGCCGTTTGCTCGATCTGGGATGCGGAGCCGGCGATCCCGTGGGCACCTATTTCATCGGGAAAGGCTTCGCACTTGTCGGCGTCGACTATTCGGAAACCATGATCGCACTTGCCCGGGAGCGACACTCCGGGGCCGAGTGGCACGTCCAGGATATGAGAATGCTCGACGCGAGCGGCCCGTTCGACGGAATTTGCAGCTGGGACGGGTTCTTCCACCTTTCGGTCGAGGAACAGCGCGCCGCGCTTCCCGATCTGGCGAACCGGATCGGCGATGGCGGCGCCATGCTTCTCACGGTGGGTCCCGGGGAAGGCGAGGTGACGGGCACGGTAGGCGGCGAGACCGTGTATCACGCCAGCCTGTCCGAAATCGAATATCGGGATATCCTGCGAAAAAGCGGATTTCGCAAAATCGCCTTCGTCGCCGAAGACGCCGAATGCGGGGGCCGGTCGGTGCTTATGGCTTGGGGCAAGCAAACCGTCTGAAAAAGATGCCGGACGAGGCGCCGGGCCGGTGATCGGCAAAGCCGAATAACCGCTGGACGGATTCGGCCACCGCGCTACAACCGCGCCTCATGTGGGAACTCTACCAATTTCCGCTCTGTCCGTTCAGTCGCAAGGTCCGCCTGCTGCTCGGCGAAAAGGGCATCGGCTACGATCTGGTGCGGGAATCGCCCTGGGAGCGGCGCGACGAGTTTCTCGACATCAACCCGGCAGGCAAGACGCCGGTGATGATCGACAAGGAGAAGGGCGGCACGCTGATCGACAGCCGGGCGATCTGCGAATATTTCGAAGAGACGGTCGATGCCGCGCGGATGATCACCGGGCCGGCCGACAGCCGCGCCGAGATCCGCCGGCTCGTCGCCTGGTTCGACGAGAATTTCTATGTCGATGTCGTCGCCCCGCTGATGCACGAACGCATGTTCAAGCGGCTCGTCCATCGCGAGGCGCCCGACGGCACGGTGCTGCGCGAGGCGATGAAGGCCGCCGACTCCCATCTCGACTATATCGACTATCTGCTCGACCATCGCCGCTGGGTCGGCGGTTCCACCCTCAGCCTCGCGGACCTTGCGGGCGCGGCGCAAATCTCGGTCGCCGACTATCTGGGCGGTTTCAACTGGTCGAGCCACAAACAGGCCAAGGCCTGGTATGCGGGCCTCAAGTCGCGCCCGAGCTTCCGCCCGCTGCTGAGCGAGCGCATGGAAGTTATCTCTCCCCCGGCGCATTACGACAAAGTCGATTTCTGACGCGCCGCGGAAGGTGAAAGCCTTCCGAAGCGTCAACCCCAGCGCAGGCGGGGGTCCGTTGCCGACAATCCCGCCCACCTATGCCGCCAGTCACAGCCGGCTGCTTCCGCCCGGTCCATGATCCTTCCCGGTCGCCAGTTGTTTGAACCCATCAATCAAGGAGACCGTCATGATCGAGAAAAAGAAGTCGGGCGACACGCCCACCAAGACCATCAAGGACAGCGAGGCCTGTAACGGCACCGTCGAGCGCAGCGCCACCGCCCACAGCCCGACGCGGGAGGGCGCGGAAAATGACGCGCTCGCCGCGGCACAGGCCGCCGCCGCGCGCGCCTGCCGGGCCAAGAAGTGTTCCGGCAGCGACAATTGCGCCTATGTCGAGGAGAAAAGTTCGGGAAGCAGCGAGCCGCTCAATCCGGCGGTCGGCCAGAACCGCTTCTCCGCGACGATGACGACCAGCGGCAAATGCCAGTGCGAATAGCGCAAACGGTGCGCCCGGTGCCGAGCGGCTGAATGCGGCCGTCAGCGCCGGGCCGTCACCAGATAGTTGAGCGCCGTCCGCTCGGAAATCTCGAAGCCGCGCGCGGGCGAAAAGCTCAGGCCCGAGACATCGGAGACCGACAGCCCCGCATCTTCGAGCAGGCCGGTCAGTTCCTCGGGCATCAGGAATTTGTCCCAGTCATGCGTGCCCTTGGGGATCAGGCCCGCGCCCTCGCCGACCGTGATCATCGCCACCTTCGACAGGCCCGTGCGGTTGGGAGTCGACATGATCAGCAAACCGCCCGGCGCCAGCGCATCGGCCAACCCCTGGGCGAACGAGGCCGGATCGGCGACATGCTCGATCACTTCCATGCAGGTGACGAGATCGTAGGCGCCGTCGGCCGCCTCGATCCCGCCGGCGCGATAATCGATCGCCAGTCCCGATTGCGCCGCATGCGCCCGGGCCGCCTCGACATTCTCGACCGCCGCATCGATACCCGTCACATCCGCGCCCAGCCGCGCCAGCGGTTCGGCGAGCAGCCCCGCCCCGCAACCGATATCAAGCGCACGTTTGCCGACGAGCGGGCGCCGGTCATGCTCGTCGCAATCCCAGTGATGGTCGATCGCATCACGGATATAGCGCAGCCGCGGCGAATTGAGCCGGTGCAGCATGGCGGACGAACCCTTGGGGTCCCACCATTCGGCCGCCAGCTTGCCGAAATGCGCGGCCTCCTTCGGATCGACCGAGCCGGAAGACGGAGCGGGAGGCGGTGATGCTGCACTTGCGTTCATAACCCGCCCTGCCTAACAGGATCGCCCGCCCTGTTCCATGGGGCAAAGCGCATTTTTTCGGGGGTTTCCGGGAGATCAATGGCCCGCATCGTGATGAAATTCGGCGGCACGTCCATGGCCGGGATCGAGCGGATCCGGGCGGTGGCCGAGCGCGTGAAGAGCGAGGTCGACAAGGGCAACGACGTCGCGGTGATCGTCTCGGCGATGGCGGGCGAGACCGACCGGCTGATCCAGTTCTGCCGCGAAGCCAGTTCGCTTTACGATCCGCGCGAATATGACGTCGTCGTCGCGTCGGGCGAACAGGTGTCGTCGGGCCTGCTCGCGATCATGCTCCAGTCGATGGATGTCGAGGCGCGCAGCTGGATGGGCTGGCAGCTGCCGATCCGCACGTCCGAAGCCCATGCCTCGGCGCGGATCGATAATATCGACGCGGATATCGTCTGCAAGGCGATCGAGGGCGGCAAGGTCGCGGTGATCCCCGGTTTCCAGGGCATGACCGAGGAAGGCCGCGTCGCGACCCTGGGCCGCGGCGGCTCCGACACGTCCGCGGTCGCCATCGCCGCCGCGATGAAGGCGGACCGCTGCGACATCTACACCGATGTCGACGGCGTCTACACGACCGATCCGCGCATCGTGCCCAAGGCGCGCAAGCTCGCCAAGGTGACGTACGAGGAGATGCTCGAGCTGGCGAGCGTGGGCGCGAAGGTACTCCAGACCCGCTCGGTCGGGCTGGCGATGAAGCATCAGGTCCCGCTGCAGGTGCTTTCGTCTTTCGACGACAAGCCCGGCACGATGATCGTCGACGAACAGGAAATCGAGGACAGCGACATGGAAAAGCAGCTGATTACCGGCATCGCCTATGACAAGAACGAGGCGAAGGTGACGCTCAAATCGGTGGCGGACAAGCCCGGCTCGGTCGCCGCGATCTTCGCGCCGCTCGCCGAGGCGAACATCAATGTCGACATGATCGTGCAGAATTTCGCGCGCGAGACCGGCAATACCGACGTGACCTTCACCGTCCCGTCCGCCGACCTCGCCCGTTCGCTCGACGTGCTCGAAAAGGCCAAGGACGAAATCGGCTATCGCGAGATCGCGCACGACACCAATGTCTGCAAGGTCTCGGTCGTCGGCGTCGGCATGCGCAGCCATGCGGGTATCGCCTCGACCATGTTCCAGACCCTGGCCGACCGCAAGATCAATATCATGGCGATCACCACCAGCGAGATCAAAGTCAGCGTGCTGATCGAGGAGGATTATACCGAGCTCGCGGTGCGCGTGCTGCACACGGCTTACGGGCTGGATGCCGAGGATGATGCGGCGTGAGCGGTTTTTCGTCAGACTCGACCTGTCGGTCGAGCGCCGCACCGGCCCGCTCCCCCTCCCGGCCTCCCAATAAGTTTACCCTAGGGGAGGCCGGGAGGGGGAGCGGGCCGGTGCGGCGATTTACCGAGAGGGAAATTCTGACAAATCAATCTCCCGATGCCGCGCTCGACCGACAGGTCGAGTCTGACCAAGGAAAAACCCCATGACCACCGAGAACGACATCAAGCGGATGATGCGCCGGGGCTGCGAGTTTCTCGGCACCGAATATGCGATTCTCGGCGGCGCGATGAGCTGGATCTCGGAGCGCAACCTCGTCTCCGCCATCTCGAACGCCGGCGGGTTCGGCGTCATCGCCTGCGGGGCGATGGAGCCGCATATGCTCGACGCGGAAATCGCCGAGACGAAAAAGCGCACCGACAAGCCGTTCGGCGTCAACCTCATCACCATGCACCCCCAGCTCGAAGAACTGATCGCAGTCTGCGCGAAGCATGAGATCAGCCATGTCGTGCTGGCGGGCGGCCTGCCGCCGGGCTGGGCGATCCCCAAGATCAAGGAATTCGGTGCGAAACTCATCTGCTTCGCCCCGGCGCTCGCGCTCGCGAAGAAGCTGCACCGTTCGGGCGTCGACGCGCTGGTGATCGAGGGGATGGAAGCAGGCGGCCATATCGGACCGGTCAGCACCTCCGTCCTCGCTCAGGAAATCCTGCCCGAGCTGCGCGACGAGCTGCCGATCTTCATCGCCGGCGGCATCGGCCGCGGCCATGCGATCGCCGCCTGGCTCGAGGTCGGCGCGGTCGGCGTCCAGCTCGGCACCCGCTTCGTCTGCGCCACCGAATGCATCGCGCACGAGAATTTCAAAAAGGCGTTCATGCGCGCCCCGGCCCGCGACGCGATCGTCAGCACCCAGATCGACGATCGCCTCCCGGTGATCCCGGTCCGCGCGCTCAAGAACAAGGGCACGCAGGAATTCAACAAGAAGCAGATCGAGGTCGCCAAGCGACTCGACGCCGGCGAGATCGAAATGGGCGAGGCGCAGCTCCAGATCGAACATTTCTGGGCCGGCGCCCTGCGCCGCGCGGTGATCGACGGCGATGTCGAGAACGGCTCGCTGATGGCTGGTCAGTCGGTCGGGATGGTGAAGGCTGAAGAGCCGGTCGCCGACATCATCGCCAGCCTGATGGACGAGGCGGTCAAGGCGCTGGAGAAGAACCGGGGTTAGGTGTATGCCAATCAAGGCATCTTGGCGACGCGTCCGCATCGGCCTCTAGGTCTTCTGGCCTAAGAATGGCTGCTTTCGTTTACCTCGAATTTGATCCCAAAATCTGAGCCAATCCGACCCACCACTGCCCGTCTCAGCAGACGCAAAAGCTCGACTAGTTTGTCCAATTCGGCGAAGATTGGTGCAACTAGCGGTGGAGCTCCCCCGCGAGATGTTCCATGCGCACAACGAGTTCGCAGTTCGGGCAAGGCGTTTTTGAGAGGACGCTCCGATATTTCGATCTTTGCAAACTCTAGTTCATATTTTTCGAGGTACTTTTGTCGGTCGACTGGGTCCGGTAGCAATACTTCTAACGCTCTTATCAGAGATAAGACTTTGTAGTGGACAGGGATCGCTGGAACTTGAGCTTCCATCAACAATGCGAGGATCTGCATTTTTGCCGGGTCCATCGTCCCAGCAAAAATTGAGGCTATGTTGTCAAAATCGATGACTCGATCTGAAGGCGCCATTACTCGAATGTCTGCCGGGTAATGTGGTATGTGTGAGTCAGTCTCGTTTGCTAAGCTAATCAGACCGTCCCCGAGCCGAATTGCATTGGCTTCGGTATCATACGCCAAGCGCAAAGTAGTGAGCATATGGTTGGTGATCATTCGAACCCATTTTGAACGATCACCGGTTGACATGCTTGACGGAGTAGACACGGCGATCGCATCGATCGTGTGCTTTCGACCGAGCAGTGAAACCACCACCTCAATCCCGGAATTTGTCCGAAAAGGAATTCGCTTTTGACAGCTAACGTTTTTCAACTCTTCGCCGGTCACGGGTGGTGATAGGGGCAAGAAATGGTGAGAGTACTGAGCCATGGCAATGCACGTTAATGCGCCTAAAACGGATTCAGCGTAAACCCGTCCTGTTGCAGCAGCGCATGCGCGGTCATCGCCGACCGCGCCATATCGACGCCCGGTACCAAATCTTCGACATCGATCTCGTAATAGGCGGCGGTCTGTCCGCACAGGATGAACTGGACGTTGTTCGCGAGCAGCGCCTCGATCGCCGCGGCATTCGCGTTCTCCGCCCCGTCCTGCCGGGCGGCGTAGAATTCGGCGCGCGTCAGATCGAGCGATGCCTGGCCGTGGACGACGACCGCGACGCGGATATTTTCGCGCGGCACTCCGGCCGCGACATGCATGTTGATGAAGCGCGCGGCGCTGTTGAGCGTGCGGTTGATCTCGCCCGGTTCGGCCCGTGTCGCGGTATCGAAAGCGACCGCGAACTGCGCATCAACCGGGATGGCCATGGTCGTCTCGACATCGGCGATCTGGCCGAACTCGGTAAAGACCGGGCCGGCATGGAAAGCTTCGGATTGCGCGGCGAGCGGCGTTGCGGCGAGGGTGAAGGCAGTCAGGGCCGTGGCGAGTTTGAGCATGGGGGCGTCCTTTCGGAGGGGATTTTTCGTGCTGTCTATCGCCGGCACCATCCGCATGCCAGCCGGACACCGTAAAAAACGCGCCGTCATTGCGAGGAGCGAAGCGACGCGGCAATCCAGAGCGTCTCGCGCTCGGCCCTGGATTGCTTCGCTACGCTCGCAATGACGGCGGTGGTCGAAAAGGCATAATAGGCGATCCCATTTGCTGTCCTACAAACACCCGGCCATGCTATTATGAAGTCAGCGGCCTTGCCGCCGGCTCTTTGACATCCGCCTCGCTCGTGCAGGCCCCATCGATCCTCTCCCACTGAGCGGTGCGCGCGCCTTCTGCGTGGACGGCCATGTGTGAACTTTGTGAACTTACGGCGACAATGGCGGACGGTTACCCCCGGCCCGTGTCAACCAGTGTCAACCGGGGCGGGCTTCAGGAGATTTCCTTGGCCAGCAGGATCATCTTGCGCCGGTCCGCGTAAACGGCCTTGTCGAAGGTCCGCGTGCCGAGCTCCATAAAGCCCCAGCGCAGATAGGCGCCATAGGCCCAGTCCGCGCTGTCCATCACGTCGAGCCAGACATGGTTATGGCCATGCTCGCGCGCATCGGCCTCGACCGCGTCGTACAGCCGCTTGCCGAGCCCGCCGCCGCGCACATTGGGCAGCAGGTACATGCGCCGGAGCTCGACGCCGCTCTCGCTCCCGGTCTCCGGGTTCTCCGAGCCGCGAACCGCCATCGCGAACCCCGCGGCGACGCCGTCGCTCTCGGCGAGCCAGAAGGCGGTATTCGCGTCCTCCATCGCCGAGCGGACCGCCGCTTCGCCATAGGTTTCGAGGTGCCGCATCAGCGGCGCCGGTTCGGGCCACAGATAGCCGTAAGCGGCGGCATAGGAGGCCGGCCCCACTATGCCGAGTTGCGCCGCGTCGTCGCGATTGGCCGGCCGGATCGTATAGTCTGTCATCGCGTCGTCCCTGTCAGGCGCCATTCTATAGCGCAGATCGATGGCGACCGCGAATTTCGCGGATTGCGAGCCGATTTCAAGTCAAAGCCTTTCTTTCGCGCCGCTTAGCGTTTCCGCATTGGCGCGGGCCGCATCGCTCTGCTAACCGGTCGCGCATGAGTTTCGCCGAAGCCAAGACCGCCTCCCGGGAGATACTGACCGGGCTTCACGACGTGATGGCGTCGCGCAATCATGCGCAGGCCAAGCTCAACCGCGTGGTCGAGATTATCGGCGAGGCGCTGTCGAGCGAGGTCTGCTCGATCTACCTGCTGCGCGAGGGCGTACTCGAACTCTATGCGACGCGCGGGCTGAACCAGGACGCGGTCCATGTCACCAAGCTGGCATTGGGCGAGGGGCTGGTCGGCGTGATCGCCGAGAGCGGGCGGATCCTCAACCTCGACGAGGCGACCGCGCATCCCGATTTCGCCTACAAGCCGGAGACCGGCGAGGAGACCTATCACAGCTTCGCCGGCATCCCGATCATCCATCGCGAGCGCACGGTGGGCGTGCTCGCCGTCCAGCATGCCGATCCGCGCCCCTATGACGATGTCGAGATCGAGGCGCTGCAGACGGTCGCGATGGTACTCGCCGAGCTGATCGCCAATGCCGAACTGATCGACGACAGCGCGGCGGACCCGGAAACCGCGCGCCAGACCGAAGCGATGCGGCTCACCGGGCAGAAGCTCGTCGTCGGGATGGCCGAGGGCGTGGCCGTCTTCCACCAGCCGCGCGTCAATATCGAGCATACGGTGGCCGACGATGTCGAGGCCGAACGCGCCCGCGTCTACCAGGCCTTCGGCAAGATGCGCGAACAGATCGACACGCTCGCCAACCAGGCCGAATTCGGGGCGGGCGGCGAGCATAAGGACGTGCTCGAAACGTACAAGATGTTCGCCTATGACGAGGGTTGGAGCCGCCGGATCAACGCGGCGATCGACAGCGGGTTGACCGCCGAAGCCGCGATCGAGCGCGTCCAGCAGCGCACCCGGGCCCGGATGCACGAGATCGACGATCCGTTGCTGGCCGAGCGGATGCACGATCTGGAGGATCTCGCCAACCGGCTGATCCGGATCGTCGCCGGGCAGCTCGGAACCGCGGCGCAGCTCGGCCTGCGGAACGATTCGATCCTGATCGCGCGCAATCTCGGGCCGGCCGAACTGCTCGAATATGACCGGCGGCGGCTGAAGGGCGTGGTGCTCGAGGAAGGGTCGCTGACCGCCCATGTCACGATCGTCGCGCGCGCCATGGGCATCCCGGTGCTCGGCCGGGTCGCCGATGTCCGGCGGCTGATCCATGAAGGCGACGAACTGCTGCTCGATGTCGAGGAAGGCGCGGTCTTCGTCCGGCCGTCCATGACGATGATCGAGGCGTTCGAGGCGAAGCTCGCCCGGATGCAGCAGAAGCGCGCCGAATTCGCCGCGCTGCGCGAAAGCGCGCCGGAGACCCGATGCGGCCGGCGGCTGAAGGTGATGGTCAATGCCGGGCTGCGCGAGGATGTCGCCGCGCTCAACCTCGCCGGTGCCGACGGGATCGGGCTGTTCCGCACCGAATTCCAGTTCCTCGTCTCGGCCACCCTGCCCCGCCGCGAGGCGCAGCAGAAGCTCTACAAGGACGTGCTCGACGCGACGGGCGACAAGCCGGTGATCTTCCGCACGCTCGATATCGGCGGCGACAAAGCCGTGCCCTATCTGCGCGCCGAAACGACCAAGGAAGAAAATCCGGCCATGGGCTGGCGCGCGCTCCGGCTGTCGCTCGATCGCGAGGGCCTGATGAAGGTGCAGGCGCGGGCGCTGATCGAGGCGGCGGCGGGCAAGACGCTGAACGTGATGTTTCCGATGGTGTCCGAACCCTGGGAGTTCGACGAGGCCCGGGCGCTGTTCGAATCCCAGCGCGTCTGGCTCGAGGACCATCATCACATGCTGCCGCACGAAATCCGCTATGGCTGCATGCTCGAAGTGCCGGCGCTTGCCGAAGCGCTCGACCAGCTGTTGCCGCGCCTCGATTTCCTCTCGATCGGCACGAACGACCTCACCCAATTCCTGTTCGCCGCCGACCGCGCCGACCCGCGCATCGCCGACCGGTACGACTGGCTGAGCCCGGCGATCCTGCGCTTCCTGCGTCGCATCATCCGCCAGACCGGCGAGGCCGGCGTGCCCGCGACGATCTGCGGCGAGATGGGCGGCCGGCCGATAGAGGCGATGGCGCTGATCGGGCTCGGTGTCGAACAGCTGTCGATCACCCCGGCCGCGGTCGGCGCGATCAAGGCGATGATCCGCTCGCTCGATGCCGGCGAACTGCGCGGCAGGATGGACGAATGGCTCGCCGAACCGCCGCCCGATATGCGCCAGACTCTGCTCGACTGGGCAGAGCAACGGTCGGTCGCAATCGCCTGATTTCCCAAGCGCCGTATCGGCGAAGTCCTTGACATAAATGTCAGCAGCTTGCGAAAGCCCGATTGAACGCACCCAGTCTGCGGGCTGCGTCGGCAGGGGACGCCAATGTCGGAAGAGGATGGCGAAGACGCCGCATTGTTCGAGTCCCAGGTGGGGACCAAGCTTCGCGATGCCCGCGAGAGCCAGGGCATATCGCTCGACGACATCGCGAAATCGACCCGTATCCCGCTGCGCCAGCTCCAGAATATCGAAAACAGCGACTATGAAAAACTGCCTGCGCCGACCTACAGTACGGGCTTCGTAAAGGCCTATGCGCTGGCCGTGGGGCTCGACGCGCAGGCGATGGCGAAGGAGTTTCGCGAGGAAATCAATTTCCGCTCGGCGGGCGAGACAGCCGGCGACTATTTCGAGCCGACCGATCCGGCGCGGGTCCCGCCGCGCAGCCTGGCCTGGATCGCCGCCGGAATCGCGATCGCGCTGATCGTCGCCTACGCATTGTGGCGCAGCGGCATGTTCGGCCTCGACAGCGACGACCGCGCTCGGCTCGCAGCGGGAACCGACGCGCCGGCGGCTGCCGAAGACGCCGTGCCGAGCGGCGCACAGCCCGCCGCCCCCGCTGCTCCGCCGGCCGACGGCGCCGTCGTCCTCGAAGCCACGGATACGGTCTGGCTGCGCATCTATGAGCGCGACAGCGGCGACCGGATCTACGAAGCCGAAATGCAGCCGGGCGACCGCTACGAGGTTCCGGCGGACGCGGTGCAACCCGCAATCCGCACGGGCCGCGCCGATGCTCTACGCGTAACCGTGGGCGGACAGGCGGTCGATCCGATCGGGCCGCCCGAGACCGTGATCAGCGATGTCAGCCTGTTGCCGGCGGACCTGGCCCGCCCCCGCCCCGCCGCGGAACCGCCGCCCGCCAACTAACAGCTTGAGCCCGCTTCATATTGGCGTCAGGATCGGCGCGCGATATAGATTGCCGTTCGGGTTTACGGAGGGGAAATCGATATGCGTCCCATGCTTGTCGCCGCGCTGCTGGCCAGCTGCGCCGCTACGCCCGCGCTTTCGCAGGGCGCGGATCTGGACCGGCGGATCGACCGGGTCGAGCGCGAAGTCCGCGCTCTGCAACGCGAGGTTTTTCCCGGCGGAAACTCCGATTTCTTCGAACCCGAAATCCAGGCCGACAGGCAGAGCGGCATGGCCGGAGATCCGGCGTCCTCGCCGATCACCGACCTGACCGACCGGGTCAACGCGCTCGAGCGCCAGCTCGCGACGCTGACCGGCCAGGTCGAAGAAAACAGTTTCGAACTACGGCAGCTACGGTCGATGGTCGAGGCGCTGCAGGCGGCTGCGGCGCCGCCCATCGAACCGGTGGTGCCGGTCGAGGGCGATACGGTGACGGGCGACGCCGACGCGTCCCCGGAAACACCGGCAAACGCCACCGAACCGGACAGCACCGAAGCCGAGACGGCGCCTGCCGAAAGCGAAACCGCCGAACAACCGCTTCCCGACGACCCGGCCGAAGCCTCCTATGTGCGCGGCTACCGGTTATGGCGCGACGGCAGTTACGCCGAAGCGCGGACGCAATTGCGCGAAACGGTGGAAAATTATCCCGGTCACCGGTTCGAAAGCTTTGCCCGCAACCTGCTCGGCCGCGCCTATCTCGACGATGACAAGCCCGCCAATGCAACCGAGATCTTCGTCCGCAACTATCAGGAATTGCCGAACGGCGATCGCGCGGCCGACAGCCTGTTCTTCCTCGGCGTCGCGCTGACCGAGCTCAACTATAACGACCGCGCTTGCCTCGCCTTCGATGAATTGCAGGAGGTCTATGGCGACGGCCTGCGCAGCACGATCAGCGAGCAGGTCCCCGCCGCCCGCGAAGCCGCCGGCTGCAGCTGACGGTTTCGCTTTTGCCATGGGTGCGGCTAAGGATCGCCCCATGCCCGCGCAATCCCTCACCGACCGGTTCAGGGCCGAGACCGAACGGCTGACCGGTGCCGCGCCTGCATCCGACCGGCGGCTCGGGCTCGCGGTCTCGGGCGGCCCCGACAGTCTCGCCCTGCTCGCGCTGGCGGCCGAAGCCTATCCCGGTGCGGTGGCCGCGGCGACGATCGATCACGGGCTCCGTCCCGAAGCGGCGGCGGAAGCCGAGCATGTCGCGGCGATCTGCTGCCGGCTGGACGTTCCGCATGCGATCCTCGCTCCGGAGGAACCGATCGGCGGCAATATCCAGTCGGCGGCCCGCGCGGCGCGCTATGCCCTGCTGGAAAGCTGGCGCGAGGATAAGGGCCTGGGCTGGATCGCGACCGCCCATCATGCCGACGACCAGCTCGAGACTATCCTGATGCGTCTCATGCGCGGCAGCGGGGTCGACGGGCTGTCGGCTATCCGGCCGGTGAACGGCGCCGTGATCCGGCCGCTGCTCGGCATGCGCAAGGCCGAACTCGTCGCCCATGTCGCGAAGCGCGATCTGGAGGCGGTGGCCGATCCCAGCAACGCGGATCTCGCTTTCGATCGCGTCCGGATGCGCGAAGCCCTGCACGATTTTCCCGACTTCGATCCCGACCGGCTCGCCCGCAGCGTCGAGGCCCTGCGCGACGCCGCCGAGGCGCTCCGCTGGACCGCGGCGCGCGAGGCCGAGGGGCACATCGAAAGCCGCGATGGAGCCGTGCGCCTCGACCGGACGGACTATCCCGGAGAGCTTCTCCGCCGGCTCGTTGCGATCTGCCTCGAACGGGTCGATCCCGGGCACCGGACTCGCGGACCGGCGCTCGACGGCGTCATCGACGCACTTTCACAAGGCAATAAAGGAACGATCGGCAAGATTCTCTATTTCACGGAAAGCCCGGAAATCTGGTGTTTTTCAAAGGCTCCACCGCGCAAAACGGGGTGAGACGCCCCGGCCACCCGACGTTCATCTTCCACCGCTAATTGTCTTTTCGGGGCAAAATCCTATCTTGGAACCGAATGAGAGGTTCAAGCGCATGAATGACGAGAAAGATCCCCAAGAGGGCGGCACCAATCCCTGGGTGAAAAGCCTGTTTATCTGGGCGGGCATATTGGTGGCGCTCATCCTGTTCGTCACGATGTTCGACAGCGGCAGCGCGCGTGCCGACGAGGCGCTTCCCTATTCGGAATTCCTCGACCGCGTGGAACAGAATGAAGTCCAGCAGGTCGAGATCAACCAGGGCTTCATCAACGGCACGCTGACCGACCAGTCGACCTTCCGCACCGATCTGCCGCCCGGCGTCGCGATCCCCGTGGAAGCGATGCGGGACGCCAATGTCGAGATCAGCGGCCGGCCCGAGGAACGGGCGGGCATCTGGACCTATGTGCTGCTCAACCTCCTCCCCTTCATCCTGATCTTCGGCATCGCCTTCCTGATCATCCGCCAGATGCAGAAAAATGCGGGTGGCGGCGCGATGGGCTTCGGCAAGTCCAAGGCGAAGATGCTGACCGAGAAGCAGGGCAAGGTGACGTTCGAGGACGTCGCCGGGATCGACGAAGCGCGCGAAGAGCTACAGGAGATCGTCGAATTCCTGAAGGACCCGGGCAAATTCTCACGGCTCGGCGGACAGATTCCGAAGGGCGCGCTGCTCGTCGGCTCGCCGGGTACCGGCAAGACGCTGCTCGCGCGCGCGATCGCGGGCGAGGCGGGCGTGCCTTTCTTCACTATTTCCGGCTCCGATTTCGTCGAGATGTTCGTCGGCGTGGGCGCGTCGCGCGTCCGCGACATGTTCGAACAGGCCAAGAAAAACGCGCCCTGCATCGTTTTCATCGACGAGATCGACGCCGTCGGCCGCCATCGCGGCGCGGGCCTCGGCAACGGCAATGACGAGCGCGAACAGACGTTGAACCAGCTGCTCGTCGAGATGGACGGGTTCGAGGCCAATGAAGGCATCATCATCATCGCCGCGACCAACCGGCCCGACGTGCTGGATCCGGCGCTGCTGCGCCCCGGCCGCTTCGACCGTCAGGTCGTCGTCCCGCGCCCCGATATCGAAGGCCGCGAGAAGATCCTCGACGTCCACATGAAGAAGGTACCGCTGGCGCCGGACGTGGACTCGCGCACGATCGCCCGCGGCACGCCCGGATTCTCGGGCGCCGATCTCGCCAATCTCGTCAACGAGGCGGCGCTGCTCGCCGCGCGCAAGGGCAAGCGTCTCGTCGCGATGGACGAGTTCGAGGAAGCCAAGGACAAGGTCATGATGGGTTCCGAACGGAAATCCATGGTGATGACCGAGGAAGAGAAGAAGTCGACCGCCTATCACGAGGCCGGCCACGCGCTCGTCTCCCTGCATGTCGAGGGCTGCGATCCGCTGCACAAGGTAACGATCATCCCGCGCGGCCGGGCACTCGGCGTGACCTGGAACCTGCCCGATCGCGATCGCTATTCGATGTCGATGCAGCAGATGAAGGCGCGTCTCGCGCTCTGCTTCGGCGGCCGGATCGCCGAGCAGCTGATCTATGGCGAGGATTCGCTCAACACTGGCGCGTCCAACGATATCCAGCAGGCGACCGACATGGCCCGTTCGATGGTCATGGAATATGGCATGAGCGAGAAACTCGGCTGGCTGCGCTATCGCGACAATCAGGACGAGGTGTTTCTCGGCCACAGCGTCGCCCGCAACCAGCAGGTCTCGGAAGAAACTTTCAAGCTCATCGACGCCGAAGTCCGGCGCCTGATCGAGGAAGCCGAAGGCAGGGCGCGGCAGGTACTGACCGATAATATCGACGAGCTACACAAGCTCGCCGGCGCGCTGCTCGAATTCGAGACGCTGAACGGCGAAGAAGCCAAGAAGGCGATCAGGGGCGAGGATATCGGCCGCGACATAGACCGCGACGACAAGGCGAAAGCCGTGCCCGTGGGCGGATCGAGCATTCCGAAGACCAAGCCGCGCAAACGGCCGTTCGGCGATCCCGCGCCCGAAGGCGCCTGACCGGACCGCAATCGCAATACGGGAAAGGCTCGCTTCGGCGGGCCTTTTCTTTGCGCGCTATCCGAGCGCCCCGATCGCGAGCAGCAATATGAAGAAGATCAGCGCCGTGACAAAACAGAACAGGGCGAGGACGCTCGTTCTCAGAAAGGCGCTGATCCGGCCGATCGAATAGGTGCCGCGCAGCTGTTTGTACATGTGAACGAACGGCACGATGAGCGCCGCGATCGCGATCCAGTTCGCCCCGAGTCCGGCAAAACCCAAAACCGTCAGCATAATCGCGAACAGCGACATGAAGGCCAGCGAGTAGGTGACGAAGACCGTGTGGTCGTACATCTTGAAGCGGCGCGTGTAGAAGAACAGCAGCCAGACGAACGGCACCGAGATCGGGATCAGCAACCAGGAGAATTTGTAGAAATTGGCCTGCAATTTGTAGAGCGCCAGGCCCGGATTATCCTCGATCTTCTGGATCCCGTAATCGAGCCGGTCCCAGCCGGTCGTGAAATTGACGCCCTGATCCTCGACCGGGTTGCCGTCCGCGGCGACCCCGCCCGTGATAAAGGCCTCGACGCCCTCCTGGCCGATATCAAGGCCTTCGATACGCGCGTCGACATTGTCGATCCGTTGTCGGAGTGCAGCTGCATCGGCCTGTCGCCCGGGCTGGCTTTCGAGCACAGCCAGCTGGCGATCAAGCTCGGCGCGCTCTTCCCGCGCCGCGGCGGTCTGGCTGTCCAGCTCCCCTTGCGCCGCCTCGGTCGTCACGTCGTCGACGTCGATATTGGAAAGCGACACGCCGTAAATCGTCAGGATCCCGAACATCAGGAAGACCCCGAACAGGAACATGCCGAGCGGCGACACGAATTTCGCCCGCTCCCCGTGGATGTAGCGGCGGGTCAGCTGGCCCGGACGCCAGATCAGCAGCGGCAGGGTTCGCCAGAATTTGCCGTCGAGATGCAGCACGCCATGGATGAGGTCATGGCCGATCGCCGCGATGCTGCGGTGCACATGCGCTTTCTGGCCGCAATAATGGCAATGCGTTCCGATCAGCTCGGTCGCGCAATTGCCACAATGGGTTTCGCCGTCCTCGGCCCGACCCTCGCCATACGCGGGTTCGACCGCCCGCGCCGCGAGGCCACCCGTTACCACCTCTCCTACGCCTTCGATCCCATTATCCATCGCCTCGCTCCCCTGCCCCGCACATAGCCGCGTCGAAGCCGGTTCGTCGATAGCCGTTCACGCCCGGTATCAGGCATGATATGCCGCCTGCGATGAACGAACAGCGCGCCATTCCCGATCCCGAGGCCTTGGTCGCCGATATGGGCGCCCGCGCCCGCGCAGCCGCGAAGATCATGGCCCAGACGCCGACGGATACCAAGGCCGCTGCACTGCGCGAGGCCGCGGCGTCATTGCGCGCGTCGGAACAAGCCATTCTCGACGCCAATGCCACCGATATGGCGCGCGGCGAGGCGGGCGGCCTGAGCGCCGCGTTGCTCGATCGCCTCAAGCTCGACCCGGACCGGATCGCCGGCATCGCGGCCGCGCTCGAGGCAGTGGCCGCGCTCCCCGATCCGGTCGGCGCGATCATCGACAGCAGCACGCCGTCCAACGGGCTGGAGCTCAGCCGGGTGCGCATTCCGCTGGGCGTCATCGGGATCATCTATGAAAGCCGTCCCAATGTAACCGCCGATGCCGGGGCCTTGTGCCTGATGGCGGGCAATGCGGCGATCCTGCGCGGCGGTTCGGAGGCGATCGAATCCAGCCGGGCGATCCATGCGTGCCTTGCCGAGGGATTGCGGCAGGCGGGCCTGCCCGAGGATGCCGTCCAGCTCGTCCCGACGACCGATCGCGCCGCCGTCGGCGCCATGCTCCGCGCCAGCGGATTGATCGACATCATCGTGCCGCGCGGGGGCAAGGGCCTCGTCGCGCGGGTGCAGGACGAAGCCCGCGTGCCCGTCCTCGCCCATCTCGACGGGCTCTGCCACACCTATATCCACGCCGCCGCCGATCCCGCGATGGCGCGCGAGATTGCGGTCAACGCCAAGATGCGGCGGACGGGGATTTGCGGGGCGATGGAAACCCTGCTGATCGATTCGCAATTCGCCGAATCCGCCAAGGTCGTCGCCGCCCTGATCGCGGCGGGCTGCGAAGTGCGCGGCGACGAGGCCGTGCAGGCGCTCGATACGCGCGTCGTGCCGGCTGAGCCGGAGGATTGGGATACCGAATATCTCGAACCCGTCGTGTCGGCGGCAATCGTCGAGGGGATGGACGCGGCGCTCGATCATATCGCGCGCCACGGATCGGGGCATACCGACGCCATCGTCACCGATGACGAAACGGCGGCGGCGCATTTCCTCGCTGCGGTCGACAGCGCGATCGTCATGCACAACGCATCGAGTCAGTTCGCCGATGGCGGCGAGTTCGGCCTCGGCGCGGAGATCGGCATTTCCACAGGCCGCCTGCACGCACGCGGCCCGGTCGCGCTCGAAGGGCTCACCACCTATAAATGGATCGCACGCGGCGAGGGCACGGTCCGGCCGTGAGCGGCAAGACCTGGCTGACAATCGGCGGGTCGCTGTCGGCCATCGCGGCGCTCCTCCACCTCGCGGTGATTGTCGGCGGCCCGGCCTGGTATCGCTTTTTCGGCGCGGGCGAACAGATGGCCGGAATGGCGGAACAGGGCCTCGCCTATCCAGCGCTCATCACCTTCGCGATTGCGGCCATATCGGCGATCTGGGCGGCCTATGCCTTTTCCGGCGCGGGGCTCTTGCCGCGATTGCCTTTGCTGCGCACAGCGCTGGTGATGATCACGGCCATCTACCTGCTGCGCGGCCTGGCCTTCATTCCGGCCATGGCCGCTAGCGGCACACCGATCACACCCTTCGCAGTCTGGAGTTCCCTGATCGTGCTGGTTTACGGGATCGCCTACGCCCTCGGCACGTGGCAGCGTTGGCCGCTTCTCGCGGGTCCGGACGGAGAACCTGCGCCTTGAAGCCCACCGGGCTTCTCGGCGGGTCGTTCAACCCGGCGCATGGGGGGCATCGGGGGATCAGCCTTTTCGCGCTCGACGCGCTCAGCCTCGACGAGATCTGGTGGCTGGTGTCGCCCGGCAATCCGCTGAAGACGGACGCGAAGGACATGGCGCCGCTCGCCGCGCGGCTCGCATCGGCGCGCAAGATGGCGCACGGCGCGCGGATCCGGCCGACCGCCATCGAGCGGGAACTGGGCACGCGTTATACGGTTGAAACGCTGGGAAAACTCATCCGGCGCTATCCCAAGCGGCGGTTCGTCTGGATAATGGGATCGGACAATCTCGCGCAGTTCCACCGCTGGAAAGACTGGCGCCGCATCGCAAGGCATATTGTGATTGCCGTGATCGCGCGTCCGGGGTATGAAGATGAGGCCTTGACCGCTCCGGCCATGGCTTGGCTGCGGCGCTTCGTCCGGCCCGCAAGCCAATCGCGTGATTGGACCGATTGGAGACCGCCAGCGCTCGTGTATTTGCGCTTTCGACCCGATCCCCGCTCCGCCACCCGCTTGCGGCGTGACAATCCGCAATGGCATCTCGCCTTTCCCCCAACAGCTTCGCGTGATCCGGTCACGCGACGGCGCATCCCATAGGAGACATCTTGCCCGCTTCATCAGCTGCGACGCTCCCGAATACCGACGCCCACAGGGCCGAAGATCTTCACCAGCTCATTTTGCAGTCCCTCGATGACGATCAGGCGCAGGAAGTGACCTCGATCCCGCTCGCCGGAAAATCGTCGATCGGCGATTACATGGTCATCGCCAGCGGCCGCTCGACGCGCCATGTCGCATCGATCGCCGAAAAGCTTGCCGAGCGCATGAAGGCCGAGTTCGGCATTCCGACGCGGATCGAAGGCCTGCCCACGGCGGACTGGGTCCTGCTCGACGCCGGCGACGTCATCGTCCACCTGTTCCGCCCCGAAGTCCGCAGCTTCTACAATCTGGAGCGGATGTGGGGTTTCGGCGAACAGGATGAAGCGGCAGGCGATAGCTGAGCCTGAACCTGCACATTATCGCCCGCGGCAAGATCGGCCGCGGCCCGGAAGCCGAGCTTGTCGACCGCTATGTCCAGCGGATCGGCTGGCCCGTCCAGATCACCGAATTGCCGGACAGCGGCGGAAAGGTCCCACCTCTGCCAGCGGCCGCCAAGGTCGTGACACTCGACGAAACGGGCCGCCAGCTGGGCTCGGTCGAATTCGCTCGCCAGATCGGCGACTGGCGGGAACAGGGCATTCGCGAAATCCGCTTCCTGATCGGCGCAGCGGACGGACTGACCGACGCGGAGCGGGCGAGCGCAGACCTGTCGATCGCCTTCGGCAAGGCGACCTGGCCGCATCTCATGGCACGCGCGATGCTCGCCGAACAGCTCTGGCGGGCGAGTTCGATCCTTGCCAACCACCCCTATCATCGCGAAGGATAGGCGCATGATACTGCGCCTCCTCGCCATGATCGCGCTGTTCTCGGCGGTTCTCGCGCCCTTCGCGCTCGCCCAGCCGCGCACCGGCGCGGACGAGGCGGAGGCGCTGGAGGAAGCGCTGCGCCAGCGCGCCATCGCCCAGCAACGCGTCTCGCGGTTCGAGGGACAGGCGCAGAATGCCGAAAACCGCGCCGAGCGGGCCGCCGCCGACCAGGCCGCCGCCGCCGCGCAGGTGCAGGCGGCCGAAGCCGATCTCACGGCCGCGCAGAGCCGCATCCGGCTGATCGAGCGGCTGCGCGCCGAACAGCGGGCCCGGCTCGCCGATCGCCAGGGCGCGATCATCGGGCTGACGGCGGCGCTGCAGACCATGGCGCGCCGCCCGCCCGCGCTCGCGCTCGTCCATCAGGGCAGCATCAGCGATCTCGTCCATATCCGCTCGCTCTTCGCGACGACCCTGCCGATCGTCCGCGAGCGCACGGCCGGGCTGCGCGCCGAGGTCGTGCGCGGCTCCAATCTGCGTCTTCAGGCGGACCGCGCCGTGGCGGTGCTCGAGCAGCGGCAGGAGGATCTGGAAGAGCGCCGCGTCCAGCTCGCCGAACTCGAACAGGGTTCGCGCGCGCAGGCGCGCCAGCTCCAGCGTTCGGCGATGATCGAAAGTGACCGGGTGCTGGCGCTCGGCGAGGACGCCCGCGATATCCGCGGCCTGATGGAGGAACTCGACCGGCAGGCGGCGGTGCGCGCGGATCTGATGGCGCTGCCCGGCCCGCGCCTGCGCCCGGCCCAGCCCGGCGAGGCGCGAGCGCCGACCCAGCAGACTGCTCGCCGCGACACCAGCCGCCGCCCCCCCTACCGCCTCCCCGTCATGGGGGAAGTGGTCGAAGGGCTGGGGGAAGTTTCCGATGCCGGCGTCCGCTCGCGCGGGCTCACGATCGCGACCCAGCCCCGCGCGCAGGTGATCGCGCCGACCGCCGGCCGGGTCAGCTATGCCGGCGATTTTCGCGGCTATGGCCGGATCGTGATCATCGACCATAGCGGCGGCTGGACGACGCTGATCACCGATCTTGCATCGATCAGCGTTCAGGTCGGCGAGGTCGTCCAGCAGGGCGCGCCAATCGGCCGGACCGGCACGGAACGGCCGACGGTTACCGTCGAACTGCGCCGCAGCGGCCAGCCCGTCGATATCTCCTCGCTCGTAAGCCGGGGTTAAGACGCACCAGCCTATCCTTTGCCGAACAGCGGAAAACCGCTATCATGCGGCGATCAGTCTAGAGAGTTAGAGTCATGGCAAGACCTTTTATCAGCGCGATCGGTGCCGTCGGCACATTGGCGCTCATCCCGGCATTCACGGCGACGCTGGCCGCCGTCGATGTCGATACCTATCGCGAACTCGACCAGTTCATGGACGTGTTCGAGCGCGTCCGCGCCGAATATGTCGAGGAAATCAGCGATGAGGCCCTGATGCGCGGGGCGATCGACGGCATGTTGTCGAGCCTAGATCCGCACAGTTCCTTTCTCGACGAAACCGGTTTCGAGCGGCTGACGACGCAGAGCCAGGGCGAATATGGCGGGCTCGGGCTTACCGTGACGCTCGAGGACGGTGCCGTGAAGGTCATCGCGCCGTTCGAGGACACGCCGGCCGATCGCGCCGGTATTCAGGCCGGCGACTATATCACGCATCTGGACGGCGAACTGATATTCGGCGGCACGCTCGACGAAGCGGTCGAAGAGATGCGCGGGGCGCCGGGCACGTCGATCCAGCTGCGCGTCGTCCGTCCGGGCCGGGACGAACCGCTCGAATTCACGGTGACGCGCGAGATCATCGAGTTGCACGCCGTCGAATGGGAGGTGCAGGACCGGGTCGGCATCATCAATATAAACACGTTCAACCGCAACACGGGCGAGGAAGTGCGCGCGGCGATCGCGGCGATCGACCAGTCGCTCGGCGGTCGGCCGACCGGCTATGTCATCGACCTCAGATCGAACCCGGGCGGGCTGCTCGACCAGGCGATCGCGGTGTCCGACGTGTTCCTCGAACGCGGCGAGGTCGTCTCGCAGCGCGGGCGGCGCACCAGCGATATCGAACGCTATTACGCGCGCGCCGGGGACGAGACCAACGGCCTGCCGCTCGTCGTCGTCGTCGACGCGGGCACCGCGTCCGCTTCGGAGATCGTCGCGGGCGCGCTGCAGGATCATCGCCGCGCGCTGGTCATCGGTGAGCGGACGTTCGGCAAGGGATCGGTGCAGACCATCCTGCCGCTGTCGGAAAACACGGCGCTGCGCCTCACCACGGCGCGCTACTATACGCCGGCCGGCAACTCGGTGCAGGAGGGCGGCATCGAGCCCGATCTCGACGTCCCGCAGCTCTCCAACCCCGACTGGCGGGACGCGCCGCGCTTCCGCGAGGCCGATCTGCGCCGTCACCTGATCAACGAAGAGGCGGTCCAGGAGGATGTGATCGAGGACGATGTCCGCGACGATCCGCGCTTCTCGGCGACCGCCGAAGAGCTGGCCGAACAGGGCATCGACGATTTCCAGATGCACTATGCGGTCGAGACGATCGCGCGGCTGGCCCGGGAGGGTCGCCCGACCGCCACTGCGTCGGTGTCCGGACAGTAGAGCGCCACGGGGAAACGGGCATGGCGACCGCTTCGATCGGCCTTGCGCGCCTGTTGGCGCTCGCCGTCCCTGCGGCACTGCTCGCCGGGGCTCTGGGTTCTGAACATATTGGCGGGCTATACCCTTGCGAAATGTGCCATTGGCAGCGCTGGCCGCACTACGCCGCGGTACCGCTGGCCTTGCTGGCCATCATTCTCAGTGACCGCAGCATCGGCAATCTCTTCCTCTGGCTCGCAACCTTGGCGATTTTCACGAGTGGCGCGATCGGCGTCTTCCACGCCGGCGTCGAATATGGCTGGTGGGAAGGCCTGACCAGCTGCGCGACAACGGCTGGCGGCAGCGGGGATTTCCTTGCCGATATCATGGCGACGCCCGTGATATCCTGCGATCAGCCCCAATGGACGTTGTTTGGTGTGTCACTGGCCGGATTTAACGCGATAATTTCGATCGGCGCTGCTATGGTGATCGCATGGCTGATACGCAGACCGACCCGCTAGCCCTTCCCGGCGACCCTCGACCCGATATCGATTCGATGATCCGGGTCGACCAGGCCGGCGAATATGGCGCAACCCGCATCTATGCCGGCCAGCTCGCGATCCTAGGCGACCGGAGCCCGGCCGCCCGTTCGATAGCGCGCATGGCCGAGCAGGAACGCCGCCATTGCGACCGGTTCGACGAGTTGACGATCGAGCGCGGTGTGCGTCCTTCCCTGCTGCAGCCGCTCTGGGACCGCGCCGGCTATGCGCTCGGCGCCGCGACCGCGCTGCTCGGCCCGGAAGCTGCAATGGCCTGCACCGCCGCCATCGAGACGGAAATCGATCTGCACTATGGCGAACAGTTGGAGGAACTGGGCGATACCGATCCGGAGCTCAGCGAAATGATCGCCGAATTTCAGGCCGAAGAGGTCGAGCATCGGGAAACCGCTATCGCCGAAGGTGCGGAACAGGCTCCGGCCTATCCGTTACTATCCGGTGCGATCCGGCTCGGCTGCCGCCTTGCGATCGCAGCCGCCAAGCGGATTTGACCCGTTTCGGGAATTCAGCCCAGCGCAATATTGCGTCTGGCATCTTGCCGACATGGTTCAAAAACCTGTAGCGTTCCAGCTGCAGTAGGAGGATGAGAATGACGCGTTTGCTTGCCGCCACGGCGTTGATCGGAGCGATGGCCGTCATCCCCTCCACACCCGCCGCCGCGCAGAACAATGTCCGCATGCAGATCGTCTATGGCGATGACGAATGCGCGACGAGCAATGGCGAGATCATCGTCGTCTGCGTCCGCCGCGACGAAAGCGAACGCTATCGCATCCCGCCCGAATTGCGCGACACGCGGGATCTCGCCGCCAATGAGAGCTGGCTGGCGCGCTCGCAGAGCGTCGAATATGTCGGCCGCGGCGGCACGATGAGCTGCTCGCCGGTGGGCCCCGGCGGCTTTACCGGCTGCACTGAACAGCTGCTCCGCTCGGCCCGGGCCGAACGCGGCGCGCTGCTCGAATTTTAGCTTTCCGTTTCCGCCTGCCGGGCGGCGATCCAGCGGTCGATCTGCGCCTCCAGCACGTCGAGCGGCACCGAACCCTGCTCCAGCACCGCATCGTGGAACAGCCGGACGTCGAAATCATCGCGCAGCGCCTCTTCGGCGCGCGCGCGCAGCTCCCGGATCCGCAGCTCGCCCAGCTTGTACGCCAGCGCCTGGCCGGGCCATGAGATGTAGCGGTTGACCTCGGCCTCGATATTGGCGTCGGTCAGCGCCGTATTCTCGCGCATGAAGGCGATCGCCTGTTCCTTGGACCAGCCCAGCGCATGAATGCCGGTGTCGACGACCAGCCGGCAGGCGCGCCACATTTCATAGGACAGCCGCCCCATATTTTCCGCCGGCGTATCGTAAATCCCCATCTCGATGCCGAGCCGCTCCGAATAGAGGCCCCAGCCCTCGATAAAGGCGGTGAAGAAGGCGAGATTCTGGCGCAGCGGATGGGTGTCGACTTCGAGCTGCAACGCGATCTGGTGATGATGCCCGGGCACGCCCTCATGCGCCGAAAGCGCCGGGATTTCCCAGAGCGGCCGCTGATCGAGCAGCGAAGTGTTGACATAATAGAAGCCCGCGATGCCGGTCTGCGGCGATCCGGGGCTGTAATAGGCGGTCGTCGTTCCCTCGGCGATTTCGTCGGGTACCGCGCGAATACCGTAGGGGAGGCGCGGCAGCGTACCGAACATGGTCGGCATCAGTCCGTCCAGCTCCTTGGCCTGGAGGGCCGTCGCCGCCATCAGCTCCTCGGGCGTTTCGGCATAATATCGGGGGTCGGTGCGCAGATGGTCGATAAAGGCCTCGCGCGTCTCGAACCCGGCTTCTTCGGTTACCGCCTCCATCTCCGCCCGGATGCGCGCAACCTCGTCGAGCCCGATCCGGTGGATTTCCTCGGCCGACAGATTGGTCGTCGTCATCTGCCGGATGCGGAAGGCGTAGAATTCCGGGCCGCCGGGTTGGGAGGATATGCCCACCTCCTGACGGCAGGCGGGATAATAGGTTTCGCGATACCATTGCAGATGCTCGTCATATTCGGGCGCAAGTACGGTGCTGATGATCGCGCGCGCCTCGGCGGCATAGCGATCGAACGCCGCTTCGCTGATGCCCGGCGGACGCGGCCGGGTAAAGGGCTCGTAGAAGCGCGACGCGGTTACGTCCTCGCCGATCACGCCCGAGATCGAACGCTCATAACCGTCGAGCACGGCGCAGGGCAGCGTATAACCGCCGTCCGCCGCCTCGGTCGAAATCCGGATCGCCTCGTCGTTTATCGAGGGGTACAACCGCAGCCGCGTCAGATAGCTTTCGAAGTCGCCCGGCGTCTGGAACGGCAGGCCCTGGGCGAGCCCGGCGAAATTCTGGTGCCAGCCAGAATAGGTGGTGAACAGCATCACGCGCTGCGCGAAACCGTTGGCCTCGATCGACTCGCTGAGCATGCGTTCGAGAATCCCGTAATCGGTGCGGGCATCGGCGGAGAGCTGGTCTTCGGGTATCGCGCGCAGGCGATCGAGATAGGCCTGCGCCTCGGCGGCCCGGCGATCGCGCGCGGCCAGGCTGATATCGGACACGCGGTCGTCATAGTCGCGCACGCCGACGCTCGTCGCGAGTACGGGGTTTTCGCGCAGAGCGGCGGCCCAGACTTCGTCCATCAGCGTCGCGAGATCGTCGTCGGGCGCTGCCATTGCAGGTGTGGCCGTGCCGAGCGCGAGGGCCAGTATCAGTGTGCGCATCATCGTCATTTCCCCTGTTTCTCGTCACTTGGACTAGGCGGCGTTTCGGGAAATGGCCAGCCGGGGCTCGACGAAGCGCGAAGGATCATCGGCAGGCTTCGAGAGCCGCGCGGACGGAGCGGCGCGCAATAATGGCCGCCCGTGCAACGAAATCGGCGCTCGCGCTTTGATAGGGCAAAGAGAAAGGAAAACCATGAGCGACAATATCTACAAGGTCACCGAAGTCGTCGGCACCTCCGAGACGAGCATCGAAGACGCGATCACGGGGGCCATCGAACGCACCGCCAAAACGGTCCGCGATATCGGCTGGTTCGAAGTGACCGACACGCGCGGCCATGTCGTCGACGGCAAGGTCGCCCATTATCAGGTCACGCTGCGGATCGGCTTCCACCTCCAGGACTAGGTGGACAGGAGCTTCCCGCCGAACAGTCGGCGCGCCGCGCCCTCGTCGAGATCCAGTATCCGGAGCGGAGCGGCGAGCGAAGCGCCGGCCGTGCCGACGACCAATGTGGCGAGGCCGAAGCCGCGTTGCGTCAGGCCGCGGACCAGGGTCGCCGATTGTGTCCTGGCAAGCGGCAGGATCGTGACGCGCGGCCGCCAGAAGCCCCGTCGGACGAAAAGCGTGTCCTCGGCGATGCAATAGCCGTGCGCGCAATATTGCAGCACCGGCGCGATCAGCAGCGGCAGCGCCAGCAGGGCCAGCCATGGGGCGCCGCTCCAGAATAGCGACGCGATCGCGATCACAGCCGCCAGCCCGGCGCCATCCTCGACCCAACTGCGCCATATCAGCCGCGGCGAGACCCGGGTGAAGGCCTCAACCGGTGGCGGCGACGGCATAGCCAGTTCGTCGAGGATCGGATCGAGGTCGGGTCGCCGGGCAAGCGGCGCGACGACATGATGGGTGCCCGCATCGCCGTCGCTGCCGAGACTCTGGACCGCCAGGCCGTGCCAGCCGAACAGCCGCTTGACGATGCCGGTCGACACGATTGCCGCCTGTACGCGGCGAAGCGGGATGACGACATCGGTCCGCGTAAACAGCCCGCGCTGGCGCCGCAGCCCCGTTTCCGTCCGGGTGAGCCGGAAGCCGAAATCGCGCGCGACCGTCCGCGCGAGGCCGGTGACGACACCGATGGCGAGCAACAGCATGACGAAGGACAGGACGGAAAGCGCCGAGACGAGCCCCATTGCCTGATCGCCATAATCGTCGATCCACTGGCCCGGATCGAGATAGCTGGCCGGCAGATAACTGCCCATATATTGCCAGATTCCGCCGAAAATCGCGAGAAAGAAAAGCGAGAAATTGAACAGCCCGGCGACGACGAGCCGGCCGACATCCATCGAGAATAGCACGGGCTCACTGCGTTCCGCCCTGTCCTCCGGCGCTGCGGCTGCGCTTGCCGCATTGCCTGCCTTATAGGTGCGAATCCTGTCGCGCAGCCGGTCGGCCTCCGCCCGGCTGATACAATTGAGCTCCCCTTCGTCGCCACCGGCGCTGCCGGTTTCGATCCGGGCGATCGAGACGCCGAACAGGCGTGCCAGCAGCTTCTGCTCGAGACTGATGTCCTGAATCCGGTCGAACGGAATCGTCCGCCGGTTGCGGTTCAATATACCGCTTTCGATCACCAGCTGTTCTTCGCCGATCCAGTAGGTGAACCGCCGCCAATAGACATAAGCGAACAGCATCGATGCGATCAGGCCGGCGAACGCCAGAAAGGCGGCGACCGCGAACCCGCTCCCGCCGATGAAATAGGCGGCCGCGGGAAGGCCCAGAACCAGTCCGGGCAGGCGCTCGACACCGCGTATCGCCAGCGTCGCCGGATGGAGGCGCGACCAGCTTTCCGGCTCTGCGCTCATGGCAGGTCCTCGCTGATATGGGCGCGGATCTCGTCGCGCATCCGGTTGGCATCCTCGAGCGCGAGCCCTGGAAGATCGACTGTGCTGTTATAACTGCCCGCCGTGTGCAGGGTCAGCGTCGAAACGCCAAAGCTCCGCTCGATCGGACCGCGCGACACGTCGATATGCTGGACCCGGTCATAGGGGACGATGGTTTCCCGGCGAATGAGCAGGCCGGATGCGATGAGGATCCCGGCATCTCCCTGATAATAGCCCCAGCGGCGATAGCGGCGCCCCGGAAGCAACAGCACCGTTGCCAGATAGAGGAGCAGCCCCGCACCGCCGATCCAGCCGGCGGTAAAGCCGAGCTCGCCCGCCGCCACGACATCGCCGACCGCGAGCATCGCCAGGGGCGGCAGCCCGCCGAGTATCGCCCGGATCCTGAGAACGCTTTTCTGGCGGGTATCGAGGGGCGTCAGTTGCGTCGTCCGGATATCCGGCGAAGCGGCGGTATCGGCCATGCGAATGTCGGTCATGATGGTCCTTTGCATGCGGCAAGCTGGTGCTGCCCTCCAGCTAATAATAATTCGCAAGTGAAACAATCGACGGGGCCGCCCGTTGGTACAACAAACCGACAAAGGAGACACGGACAATGGCAGACGAGAAGATTTTCGCCCGGCTCAAGGAAGACCATGACAAGCATCGCACGATGCTCGACCTGATCGACAAGACCCAGGGCGACAGCGAGGGCCGGCGCGAACTGTTCGGCCGGTTCAAGACCGAAGTGACCGCCCATGCCGCCGCCGAGGAAGAAACGCTCTACGCAACGATGCTCGCCGATCCCGACCTGCGCGACAAATCGCAGCATTCGGTGGCCGAGCACAAGGAGCTCGAAGATTATCTCGCGGAACTGGAGGAGATGGACTATTCCTCGACCGGCTGGCTGACCCGCTTTCGCACGATGAAGGATCGCTATCTTCATCACATCGAGGAAGAAGAGAATGAGATGTTCATCGCGGCGGCCAAGGGCCTGACCGAGGAAACCGAAAAACAGCTCGCCGAAAAGTTCGAACAGCGCAAACCGGACGAACTCGAACGGGCCTCCTAGCCGCGCGCCGGCATTGTCAGCGGCGCGATTTATCGCCACTGCAGAGACAAGGAGATATATCGATATGCGATATGTTTTTTTGTCCCTGTTGTTGTGTCTGACACCAGCCTGCACCACGATCGTGCCCACTCCGGTGATCGGCGACTCTCTTATCATCGCGCATCGCGGCGCGTCGGCCGAACGGCCGGAACATACGCTCGAAGCGTACACGCTCGCGATCGAGCAGGGCGCGGATTATATCGAGCCCGATCTCGTGATGACGCGAGACGGCATATTGGTCGCGCGCCACGAGAACGAGATTTCGGCGACGACCGATATTGCCGACCGCCCCGAATTCGCCGACCGCCGGACGACCAAGACGATCGACGGCCGCAGCGTCACCGGCTGGTTTACCGAGGATTTCACGCTGGTCGAGCTGCGCACGCTGAGGGCGCGCGAGCGGCTGCCCGAGCTTCGTCCCGACAGCGCCACGCATGACGGCCGCTATCGGGTGCCGACACTTGCGGAGATCATCGAACTTGTCGGGCGCCAGGACCGGCCGGTCGGGCTAATCCCGGAAATCAAGCATCCGGGCTATTTCGCCTCGATCGGCCTGCCGATGGAAAAGGTACTGGCCCAACAGCTCGCCGAGGCCGGCTATGACACCGAAACGGATCTGGCGATGATCCAGTCGTTCGAGATCGCGCCGCTCGCCGCGCTCGACATATTGACGGACGTGCGCCTCGTGCAACTCGTGGCGCGCGCGGGCAGCCCGGCGGACGCGCCCGGTACAAGCTATGCGCATATGGCCACGCCCGAAGGGCTGCGCGCCGTCGCCGCCTATGCGGACGCCATCGGGCCGGACAAGACGTTGGTCGCGCGCTGGGACGGTTCAGCAACCGCACCAACCGCGACATCACTGGTCGCCGACGCGCATGCGGCTGGCTTGGCCGTCATCCCCTATACCTTCCGCCCGGAAAATTATTTTCTGCCCGAGGCGCTCCGGCGCGGCGCCGATCCGCGCGCACGCGGCGATAGCCGCAGCGAGATCGCCGCCTATATCGCGCTCGGCATCGACGGGCTGTTTACCGACGAAACGACTGCCGGTGTTTCGGCAGTTGGCATAATCCCGACAACCGAGGACTGAAACGGTGCCGGTTCGTCGAACCGCATCCGGCTGCGTCAGAATCTCCCGATGACGGCGAAACGGGCATTGAGGGGCGCGCCCACACTCACCTGATGCGTAGAGTGTGAATTCGGGAAATAGAGTTCGTCGAACAGGTTTTCGACATTGACCTGAACGCGGATATCGTCGGTCACGTCATAATAGGCGGCCGCATCGAAACGGGTGTAGCTCGGCAGGACCGCTGTATTCCCGTTATTGACGAAGCTCTCGTCCTGATAGGTCATGCCGACGCCGAGACCGAACCGGCTTGTGACCTGGAAGCTGTTCCAGATCGAAAACATATGTTCGGGCAGTTCGCGCGGACGCAGGCCCGTGGCGCCGGCGCGATTGAACTGCTCGCCGTCGAGATAGCTATAGCCGGCCGACACGAACCACCAGTCCGTTACCTGCCCCTGCAGCTGCAGCTCGAAACCCTGGATCTGCGAATCGATGACGTCGAGCGTCGCCGGGTCATTGTCCGAAACCTGCGGCGAGCTCTGCTCGATTTCGAAAATGGCGGCGGTAAAGCTGAGACCCGGATTGATATCCCATTTTATGCCCGCCTCGAGATTGGTGAAAGTGTCGGGTTCGAGCGCGTTGTTATCGCCATTGATGTTGGCGAACTGCTCGCCACTGCGCGGCAGGAAGGTCTCGCTGTAGCTTGCATAGATCGAGATGTTCTCCCGCGGCTTGAGGATCACGCCGAGGCGCGGCGAAATTTCCTGATCGCGGCGGCTCCGCCGGTCGTTCGCCGGAACGTTGAAGACCTCTATGTCGAAACTGTCGAACCGGGCGCCGACGACGACGTTCAACCAGTCGGCAAGCGCGATCTCGTCCTGGATATAGGCGGAAAAGACATCGATATCGACGCGCGTGTCGTCGTTCAAATCGGTGGTGAAGCTGTTCGTCGTCGGCTGGCCCGCCGCATTGACGCCTACGCCCCCGCGCAGGTTGAGCGGGCGAGCGATCGCGAAGACTTCGTTGTCGTCCATCGTCGTCGACCAGAAGGAATTGAACCGGTCCTGGTCCGACGAGGTGTTGATATATTCGCCGCCGACGATGACGGTGTGGTGGATGCGACCGGTGTCGAATTCGCCGACCAGATTGCCCGACAGGATCAGATTCTCGCGCTGGGTCGTGTCGACATAACCGTCGAGCGTCACCTGGTTCGGCGTGTTCGCCTGATCGTAGCCCGATGCGTAGAAATTCTGGTAGAGCTTGTCGTAGTTGCCATAAAAAGCGCTGAAATTGCCCTTCAGATTCTCCGAAAAATCGTGCTGGAGCGATGCGCGCAGCAAATGGGCCTGCAGTTCGTTCGTGTTGAGTTCCGGATCGGCGAAGACGATGTCCTCGAAGGCTTCGACCGGACGCCCGTTCGTTCCCGTCGGAATGCCGCGATCGATAAACCGCTCATGATCGATATATTCATAGGACAGATCGAGCGTCGTTGCCGGGCCGAACTGGAACCTGGCAGTCGGGTTGATGCCGAACCGGTCGCCATCATAAAAATCCCGGTGATTGTTCAGATACTGATACATGGCGTTGAGGCGGAACGCCGCATTGTCGCCGATCGAAAAGTTGGTATCGATCTGGGCACCGACGGCGCCGAAGGTGTCGATACTCAACTCGCCGTCCGTAAACGTCTGTCCGATCACGCCTTTCTTCGTCACACGATTCAGGATGCCGCCCGTGCCGCCGCGCCCGAACAGGAGCGCATTCGGGCCGCGCAGGATTTCCACCTGCTCCAGATTATAGAGCGGCCGGTAATATTGGACATCGTCGCGAACGCCATCGATGAAGAAGTCGGCCGTCGAGCGCACACCCCGGAACACAATCGAATCGCGATGGCCTTCGCCCTGCGACGTGTTCACCCCGGGTGTGTAATCGATAATCTGGCCGATACTCGTAAAGCCGCGCTGGCTGATTTCGTCGGCGGTGACGATCGAGAGGCTTTGCGGGACATCGATGATCGGCGTCGGTGTTCTCAGCGCGTTGACCTGGTCGGTGTAGAGGACCCTGCCGGCAACGACGATCTCGGCATCGTCCCCGCGGCGCAGCTGGACCGCCGCGTCGTCAAAGGCAACGTTGGTGGCGATTGCAGCATTATCGGCCGCCGTCGCGGTCGCGGCGGTGACTACCGCGTCTCCCTGTCCGTTCTCGACGCCCTCTGCCTGAACCGGCGTGACCAATATTGCGGCGACCGCCAAAACCGAACTCGAAACCACCAAACGCACGAAACTTCCCCCTACAAATGTGATGTCGAGGGCGCTTAAACTTGATGCGAATGACTTGCAATAACAAAATCCCGATTGCGAGCGAATTTCATTATCGTGTCGGAACAGGACATCGGCGAGGTAAAAGACCGGAAACCCGGCATTTCGGGGAGAAGCGCGCGCTATTCGGCGGCGAGGAGGGTTTCGGCGCCGCCCAGATCGACCGAAACGAGCCGGCTAACGCCGCGTTCGACCATCGTGACGCCGTACAGGCGGTGCATGCGGGCCATGGTCACCGCATTGTGGGTGACGATCAGATAGCGGGTGTCGGTCTCGGCGGCCATCTGGTCGAGCAATTCGCAGAACCGCTCGATATTCGCGTCGTCGAGCGGTGCATCGACCTCGTCGAGCACGCATATCGGCGCCGGATTGGTCAGGAACAGTGCAAAGATCAGCGCCACCGCTGTCAATGCCTGCTCGCCGCCCGACAGCAGGGTCAGCGTCGCCAGCTTCTTGCCCGGCGGCTGGGCCATGATCTCGAGCCCGGCCTCGAGCGGATCGTCCGAGTCGATCAGCGCGAGATGCGCCTGCCCGCCCTGGAACAGGGTGCCGAACAGACGCCGGAAATGCTTGTCGACTTCCTCGAACGCCGCGAGCAGTCGGGCGCGGCCCTCGCGGTTCAGATTGCCGATCGAGCCGCGCAGCCGGTTGATCGCCTGGCCCAGCTCTTCGCGCTCGGCGAGCGATGAATCGCGTTCGGTTTCCAGCTCTTCCAGCTCGCTCTCGGCGACGAGGTTCACCGGGCCGATGCGTTCGCGGTCCGCCTTGAGTTTGTCGAGCGCAGCGGATTCGTCCTCGGCGCCCGCCACGTGGTCGGCATCGAATTCGAACTTCGCGGCAAGCCCGCCCGGCGCCGACTGGAAGCGTTCGCTCGCGATCCGTTCGAATTCGCGCCGCCGCGACTCGGCATTCTCGAAACGCGCCTGCCCGCCCGCGCGGTGCTCGCGCGCCGCGGAAAGCGTCTCGACCGCTTCGGCGGCAAGCCGCTCGGTCTCCGCCACGCGCTCCTCGCCGGCGCGTTCTTCCGCACGGGCGCTCTCGGCGCGCTCTTCGGCTTCGGTAACGCGGCCCTGCAACGCGCGAATCTTCGCATCGATCTCGGCGGGCGCATCGGCGAGCGCCTTGGCCTCGGCTTCGGCCTCGGTCTCGCGCCTGGTCATTTCCTGGACGCGGCGCGCGGCCTCGCCAGCCCGGTTTCTCCAGCTGTCCGCTTCGGCCCGGGCCGCTTCGAGCCGTGCCTTGTCGGCATCGATCGCCTGACCGATGGTCGCCGCTTCGGCCCGCGCCTCGGCAAGGATGAGACGCGCCGCCTCGCTCGCCGCCTTGAGCCGCTCGACCGAGGCGTCCGTATCGCCGCTATCGGGCAATCCGGCGACCGCAGCTTCCGCTTCCTGGAGCCCGTCCTTCGCCTCTTCGAGTTCGGCATTGGCGCGGTCGCGGCGCTCCGCCAGGCCCGCCTGCTGATCGGCGAGACGCTCGATCGCGGCGCGGGCGCCATCCTGCTCGCGGATCGCTGCCCGGGCTGCATCTTCTGCAACGCCCAGCGCTTCGCGCGAATCTTCAAGCATCGTCCGCGCTTCGGTGACCGCCGCAACCGCTTCCGCTGCGCGCCCCGCCGCCGCCTCGACATCCGCGCGGGCATCCGGCAGCGCGGCCTCGATCGCTTCGAGCCGATTGGCGCGCATCAGCCGATCGGCAGCCGCCGCGCCCTCGTCGCTCGCCACATAGCCGTCCCAGCGCCGCAGAGATCCGTCGCGCGTCACCAGTCTCTGGCCAACGGCGAGATCGATCGCACCGTCATCGGTCTCGACAACGCCGATCTGCGCCAACCGCCGCATCAGCTGCACAGGCGCGGTCACATGATCGGCCAACCGTTCGATACCGGGCGGCAGCGCCGGGTCGGCATCATGCGTTTCGGAGCCCGACCAGCGGCGCGCGCTGGTTTCGCCCAGGCCGGCCTCGAGATCGTCGCCGAGCGCCGCGGCCAGCGCCTTTTCATAGCCCTTGGCCGCGCGGACATGGCCCAGCGCCTTGTCCTCGACCGCATCCTCCATGCCCTTGGCAAGGGCCTGAGCCTCCGATTCGAGCGCGGCAAGCGCCGCCCGCGCCGCCGCCGTCTCGCTTTCCGCCGTATCGCGGGCGTCCGCCGCCGCTTCGCGTTGTTCGTCGGCCGTCTCGATAGCAGCGCGCAATTCTGTCACCCGCGCCTCCGCCGCCTCGCGCGCCGTTTCGGCTTCGGCATATGCCCGCTCCAGCGGCCCGGCATCGCCCAGCTCGGCCAGTTCCGCGGCGATCCTCTCAGCCTCGGCTTCGGCCCGCGCCAGACGCTGGCGCGCGCTTTCGGCACCCGCTTCGGCAACGCGGATATCGGCCTGTTGCGAAGCTTGCGCGGCGAGCGCGCGCGCCATGGCGAGCTCGGCCTCGCGCGACACGGTTTCCGCCTCGTGCAGCTTGCTTTCGCTTTCGGCCAGACGCTCATCGGTGCCCTCGAGACGCGCGGCGATCTCCTGCTCTTCGGCACCCAGCCGTTCGAGTGCGGCCGCGGCATCGCTCGCCAGCGCATCCTCGCGCCCGCGATCGCGCGACAGATTCTCGCGCTGGTTCGCGAGTTCGTCGATCCGCCGCTCGAGCGCATTGCGTTCGTTCTTCAGCGCCGCCAGTTCATGCCCAAGCGCCGAAGCGGCTTCGCGCGACTCCTGCGCCGCATTGCGCTGCTCGGCCAGTTTGCGCGCAGCATCGGCCTGATGCACAGCGGCCGCCCGCTGTCGTTCGGCCGCCTCGGCAACCTGCGTTTCGGCCCGCTCCGCCTCCGCCTTGGCGGCTTCGGCCGCGGCCGCCGCATCGCGCCAGCGGGCGAAGACCAGCCGCGCCTCTCCCAGTTCGATCTGGTCGGTGAGCTTGCGATAACGCCGCGCGGCGTTGGCCTGCCGCTTCAGCGCGCGGATCCGGCCATCCATATCGGCGAGGAGATCGTCGAGCCGCGACAGATTGGTCTCGGTCGCGCGCAGCTTCTGCTCGGCATCCTTGCGGCGCACATGAAGCCCGGCGATCCCGGCCGCCTCTTCCAGCATCTGCCGCCGTTCGGCGGGCTTGGCCGACACGACGGCGCCGATCTTGCCCTGACTCACCAGCGCCGGTGAATGGGCGCCGGTCGCCGCATCGGCGAACAGCAGCGCGACATCCTTCGCGCGCACATCGCGTCCGTTCACCCGATAGGCGGAACCCGCGCCGCGCTCAATCCGGCGAACGACCTCGACCTCGCTTTCGAGCGCGACCGTGTCATTGTCGGGCCGGTCGCTTTCGTCGCGCTCGGCGAGGATCGAGACTTCGGCGAAATCGCGGGCGGGCCGGGCGTCCGTACCCGCGAAGATCACGTCCTCCATGCCGCCGCCGCGCATCGATTTGGGCGAGCTTTCGCCCATCGTCCAGCGCAACGCTTCGAGCAGGTTCGATTTGCCGCAGCCATTCGGCCCGACGACCCCGGTTAGGCCGGGCTCGATCCGGAGCTCCGTCGGATCGACAAAGCTTTTGAAGCCCGCGAGTTTCAGGCGTTTTATCCGCATCGGCTACGCCTGTTCCGCATTCGCGCGCAATGTGCCCCCAAACCGTTCAATCTACTGGACCATCTCCTGGAGGCGGGCGTCGAGTTGCGCCCAGCTCGAAACGCCGCTCGCCAGCTCCCCGTTGATCAGGAAAGACGGCGTGCCGGTGATATTGTGCTGGTTGAGCGCGCGGTTGCGCATTTCCTCCAGCTCCTGGATCGCCGCTGTATCGGCAAGGCACTGGCGCGCCTGCTGGTCCGAAACGCCAAGACTGCCGACGAGATCGATCAGGCCGGCCGCTTCGGCGAAACCGACGAACGTCCGGCCGCTCTGCAACGCTTCGGGTGTCGCCAGCGCCTGCAGCTGCGCCTGGTCGGCGCCCTGGATCGTCTCGAACATCGCTTCCTGGTTCGCGAACAGCCGTTCGTTCAGCGGGAAGAAGGGCTCGGCGCCGCGGCAGCGGCTCAGCAGCGCGGCGCTGAGATCGAGCGGGTCACGGACGAAATTCCGCACCTCGAAACTCACCAGACCCTGCGAGATATAATTCTCGGTCAGCGGATCGAAGCTCTCTTCGGCGAAGGTCGCGCAATGGCCGCAGGTCATCGACGCGAATTCGACGATATTGATCGGCGCGTCGGGGTTACCCATCTGGAACCCGCCCTCTTCGGTCTTGGTCACGACTTCGACCCAGTTGCGCGAGGTATCGGCTTCGACGGAACCGGTAGCCGC
Source organism: Parasphingopyxis algicola (assembly GCF_013378075.1). Lineage (GTDB taxonomy): Bacteria > Pseudomonadota > Alphaproteobacteria > Sphingomonadales > Sphingomonadaceae > Parasphingopyxis > Parasphingopyxis algicola. The sequence goes on from NZ_CP051131.1 coordinate 1,634,251, forward strand.
GCCGCCATTGGCCGACGTTTCACCGCCGCATGCTGCAAGGGTCGCGGCCAAGGCGATCGCGGAAGCCTTCCATAGATTCTTCATCACTCACTCACTCCATTCTGTGCGTCGCGGCCAATATCGCCAAGACGCTTAACCTGCAATTGCCGGGGCGGTGCGCGATCGTCGACCAGCGGCGCGCCTTCGGTCGCGACCACCGAGGCCGCCAGACCTTCGAGACAGGCGCGCAGCTCGGGATCGGCGATTTCGCGCAGCGATGCGCCGAGCGCCTCGGGAACCGGGCGCAGCGACGGCGGCGCGGGCGGGCGGGCCGCGGGCTTCGCCGCCCTGCCCTGCTGGATGGCGATCCGGGCAACGGCCGGGTAGCCGAAAAAACGGTTCACCCGTTCGATGATCGTCGGTTCGATATGCTGCATCATCGTCGCATGCGCGCCCGCAACATTGAGGCGCAGGACGCCGTCCGACCGCTTGCCGGCCGGAAAACGGATCGATTCGGGCGTCGAGACCTCGGCATAGCGCTCGCCGACGATCTCGCGCCAGCGCGTGACGATCGAACTCTGGACGAAACCGAAGCGGCGAAACGACGCCTTGCCGATCTGCGGCAGCATATCGCCGACGGCGCGCGCCCGTCGGCTGCGCCCTTGGGCCCTGCCCGATGATTTCGCCTTGTCGCGACCGGAAATATTGCGGGTTTTCGCCATCCCGTCGCTCATGCCATAGGCCCCTGATGGCTGCCATAAAAAGTTGCAGGGCGATGTGGATAATCCACCGCCCCCGGGAAACCGCCTGAATGGCCGCGAAGCCGGTCAGCGAAGCGCTCCTGCGCTGGTATGAGGGCGAAGCGCGCGCCCTGCCCTGGCGCGCGCCGCCGGGCGCGCCGCCGCCCGATCCCTATCGGGTCTGGCTGTCCGAGGTCATGCTCCAGCAGACGACGGTCGCCGCCGTGAAACCCTATTTCGCCAGGTTCACGCAGCGCTGGCCCACCGTCGAAGCGCTCGCCGAGGCCGATCGCGCCGACGTGATGGCCGCCTGGGCCGGGCTCGGCTATTATGCCCGGGCGCGCAATCTCCACGCCTGCGCGAAAGCCGTGGCCGCGGACCATGGCGGCCGCTTTCCCGAAACCGAGGACGAATTGCGGGCCCTGCCGGGCATCGGCGCCTATATCGGCGCGGCGGTCGCGGCGATCGCCTTTGGCGAGGCGGCGACGGTCGTCGACGCAAATGTCGAGCGCGTCATATCCCGGCTCTGCGCCATCGAAACGCCGCTGCCGAAGGCGCGGGCAGAAATCCGCCGGCTCGCCGAACCGTTGACGCCGGCCGACCGCGCCGGGGATTTCGCACAGGCGATGATGGATCTCGGTGCGACGGTCTGCACGGTCCGCGATCCGGACTGTCCGCAATGTCCGTTACAGGCGATGTGCGCCGCGGCGGCGAGCGACGACCCCGCCCGTTTTCCACTGAAAGCGCCGAAAAAGCCCAAGCCGGTCCGCCGCGGCACGGCCTTCTGGCTCGAGCATGAGCGATCGGTGCTGCTCGTCCGGCGCCCGGCGCGCGGGATGCTCGGCGGCATGCGCGCGCTGCCGAGCGGGCCGTGGCACGACAAATCGCCCGGGCTCGCCGAAGCCCCGGCCGATATCGACTGGGCGGCGTTCGGCACCGTCAGCCATGTCTTCACCCATTTCGCCCTCGAACTCGATATCGTTGGGGGCCGCGCCTTGACGGATACGGGCGTGGAGGGCGAATGGTGGCCGGTCGATGCGATCGAGGATGCGGGTTTGCCGACATTGTTCGCCAAGGCCGCCGCATTGGCGCTGGCACAGAGGGAGAATGACCAGTGAATACGCCATTACGGCCGGGCCTGACGGGCTCGCGCCTCGACCGCGCGGACCAGATCCGGGTCAATGAAGAGCTGCTCGGCGAAGTGCGCGGCAATCTGCGCGCGCGCCTGCTCAAGCTCAACGATCTCGATCCCGAAATCGGCCCGGACGGCACGCTGGTCTGGGGATCGATGGCCGACCGCCCGGCCGATTCCGAGCTGCTGTTCCTCGGACTCGACGACGGTACGCCCTGTTTCGCACCGCTTGTCGAGAATGCGCCGCCCGCCGGCCAGCGCGCCTATGCCGTGTGGCGCTATCTCGACATCATGCCGCCCGCGGAAGCGTCCACCTACGCTGCCGCGCGCTCGCTGATCGAATGGCATCGCGGCCATCTCTTCTGCAGCCGCTGCGGCGCGCGATCGCAGGTCGCCAAGGCGGGCTGGGGCCGGAAATGCCCGGAATGCGGCGCCGACCATTTTCCGCGCGTCGACCCGGTCGTCATCATGCTCGCGACCTTCGAGGACAAGGCCCTGGTCGGCCGCCAGCCGCGTTTCCCGCCGGACCGCTATTCGGCGCTCGCTGGTTTCGTCGAGCCCGGCGAATCGCTCGAGGGCGCAGTCACCCGCGAGCTGTTCGAGGAAGCCGGCGTCCATGCGACCTCGGTGCGCTATCTGACCAGCCAGCCCTGGCCCTTTCCCAACACGCTGATGATGGCCTGTATCGCGCCGGTCGACGGCGAGGAACTCACGCTCGACACCGAAGAGATCGAGGCGGCGAAATGGGTATCGAAGGAAGACGTCCGGCGCGCGTTTGACGGCGCCGTCGATGCCGCCTTCATCGCGCCGCCGCATTTCGCGATCGCCCATACCCTGCTCCGCGCTTGGGTTGACGGGAAGTGATTGTCCGCTTGCGATAATGCGCGCCCCTCTCTAAAGCACCGCGCAAGCAATCCTGACAGGCGGGAATCAAATAGATGAGTCAGTTCAACACCATCGCAGGCTGGTCTTTGGCGGGCGGCATCGTGGCGCTCGGCGCATCGATCGTCACCGGCGAAATCTTCCACAGCGAACGCCCCGAAACGATGGGCTATGTCGTCGAGGGCGTCGTCGAAGAAGGCGGCGAGGAAGAAGCCGAAATGACGATGGCGATGGCCTTTCCGTCGGTCACCGTCGAACAGGGCGAGGCCGTCTTCCGCCGCTGTGCGAGCTGTCACACGATCAATGAGGGCGGAGCGAGCGGCATCGGCCCGAACCTGTGGGGCAAGATCGGCCGCGACATCGCCTCGGTTCCCGGTTTCAACTATTCGGGCGCGCTGAGCGAAATCGAGGGCAGCTGGAATTTCGACAATATGTCGGACTGGCTGGCCCGTCCCGCCGCTTTTGCGCAGGGTACGACGATGAGCTTCGCCGGACTGTCCGATCCGCTCGATCGCGCGGCCGTGATCCTCTACATGAACGCCAACGGCTCGAACATGCCGCTGCCGGAACCGCCTGCCGCGGATGAAACCGAGGCCGAAGACGAAGAGATCGAGGCCGAAGAGGCCGCGGATCCGGAAGCCGTGGCGGATATCGAAGGCGGCGACGAGGCCGCGGCCGAAGCATCAACCGAGGAATAGAACCCGGTTACTTGCCGCCGATTTTCGTCGGCGCGCACTTCCAGCCCTTGGGCTCGAAGTAAAAATCCGTGATCATCTCCCAGGCCTCGTCGGCGGTTTCGACGAACCGAAAGAGATTGAGATTGTCCACCGAAATCGTCCCCTCTTCGGCCAGCGCCTCGAAATCGACGACCCGCGTCCAGAATTCCTTGCCGAACAGCAGGATCGGCAACGGCTTCATCTTGCCCGTCTGAACAAGCGTCAGTAGCTCGAACATTTCGTCGAACGTCCCGAAACCGCCGGGAAACACCGCCACTGCGCGCGCGCGGATCAGGAAATGCATCTTGCGCAGCGCGAAATAGTGGAACTGGAAGCTCAGGCTCGGTGTCACATATTCGTTCGGCGCCTGCTCGTGCGGCAGCACGATGTTCAGGCCGATCGATTCCGCACCGACCTCGGCCGCGCCGCGATTCGCCGCTTCCATGATCGACGGCCCGCCGCCCGAACACACGACGAACTGGCGCTTGCCGTCCTCGTCGCAATCGCACTGGCTCGCCGATCGGGCGAGCTTCCGGGCCTCCTCATAATATTTCGCTTTCGCCCGCAGGCGCTCCGCGACGCGCTTCTGCTTGCCTTCCGAGGCAGCTTCGACGACGGCATCGGCACGGTCCGGCGACGGAATCCGCGCCGATCCATACATGACCAGGGTCGAACCGATATTGGCCTCGTCGAGGAGCAGCTTGGGTTTGAGCAATTCCAGCTGGAAACGGATCGGCCGCAAGTCCTCACGCAGCAGGAAATCGGTATCCTGGAATGCCAGCCGATAGGCCGGGTCCTCGGTCTGCGGCGTCGAGGTGACTTTGCGGGCATAGGCCGCGTCTTCGCCGGAGGAATAGAAAATCTCTTCGGGGATATGTGGGTCGTTCATGACCCTATCCTTTAGCGACAATATGGCCCGCGGCTACCCATGTCGAAATGAAAATGGTTGCGGTGGTCGGCATTGGCGTCGGGGCCGAGCACGATCTCGAACCGTTCGCAGGCCCCGCGATGCAGATCGCGCAGGAAGCGCCGTTCCCGGCCGTCATCGTTGTTCCAGCCCTCTAGTACGGTGATCCGGCGGCCATCGGCGAGGTTGAACGCCGATATGTCGATTGCGTTCGCCTTGCCATGTTCGGAGAGCCGGCCGCTGCCGGCGATATTGCGGCAGCCATAGGTGCCGAACGTCTCGACCAGGGTCACCGGCTGACCGAAATGACGCCGCGCCGCGGGCTGGAGCACCTCGCGCGTCCAGCGCGCATAGCGGGCGGCGAGCGGGCACGTCATGGCGCCGAGATTGCGGGTCGGCGTACCGACCTGAACGAGCTGCACGGCCCCGATCGCGCGGCATCCGTTCGAGAAGTGCCGATCCGGCAGCCGGCGGTACTGGACGTTCTGATTCGAGAGATTGACGAGGCACTGCCGGGTTTCGGCGCTGGGCGGCGGGAGCCGCTCGACATTTTGCGACGGACGAGGCCCGTCGGTGCGGCCATCGATCATTCCGCATGCGGACAGCATGGCCAACAAGGGCAAGATGAGAAGTCGCGAAGGCATGGTCGAAACCCTATCCATTCATGGTTATCAGAAGGTTAACGGAGCCGTTCGCCGAGACGCGCATCGTCGGGAAAACGACCATCGGAGTATTTTGGCCGACGGGCTGACCCATTAGCCATTGGGGCGTGCCACCATCGCGTGGATCGCCTCAAGCGTGTTGACATGCTGCGCCGCAACACGCATGGCGGCGGCGGGCCACGCTGCCCCAACGCAGCGCGTGCTCTCTGCGAGGAGAGAATGACATGACGAATGAACCTACGGTCCGTCCGGGCCGCCCTTTCTTTTCATCCGGACCCACATCCAAATTTCCCGGCTGGTCGCTCGACAAGTTAAGCACCGAATCGCTTGGCCGCTCGCATAGGTCGAAGCTCGGCAAGGGCCGGCTCAAATATGCGATCGATCTCAGCCGCGAGATTCTCGGCATCCCCGACGATTATCTGATCGGCATCGTTCCAGCGTCCGATACCGGCGCCGTCGAACTCGCCATGTGGAACATGCTCGGCGCGCGCCCGGCAACCGTCGCCGCATGGGAAAGCTTCGGCAATGTCTGGATCCAGGATGCCGCAAAACAGCTCAAGCCCGAAGGCCTGAGCGTCCTCGAAGCCGATTATGGCGAGATCCCGGATCTCCGCCAGATCGATCCGGGCGACGATATCGTATTCACTTGGAACGGCACGACCTCGGGTGCGAAAATTCCCGATACCGACTGGATTTCGGACGCGCGCGAGGGCGTGACGATCAATGACGCGACCTCCGCCATTTTCGCGCAGGAGATGGACTGGCCCAAACTCGACGCGACGACCTATAGCTGGCAGAAGGTGATGGGTTCGGAAGCCGCGCATGGCATGCTGATCCTGAGCCCGCGCGCCGTCGAGCGGATAGAGAGTTACGATCCGCCCTGGCCGCTCCCCAAGATCTTCCGCGTCAAGAAGAACGGCAAACTCAACCGCGCGATCTTCGAAGGCGCGACGATCAACACGCCGTCGATGCTGGCGACCGAAGACTACATCGCGGCCCTCGAATGGGCGCAGTCGATCGGCGGGCTTGCCGAACTTCAGGCGCGCGCGGACCGCAATGCAGCGGTTGTCGATCAGTGGATCGAAGCGACGCCCTGGATGCGCAACATGGTGTCCGACCCCGCCAAGCGGACGAACACCGGTGTGTGCATGGTCTTCCAGGGCGACTGGTATGACGGCCTGTCGGCCGAGGACCAGGCAGCCGTGCCGAAGAAGATCGTGGCGATGCTCGAAGAGCGCGATATCGGCTATGATTTCAACGGCTATCGCGATGCACCGCCAAGCTTGCGCATCTGGTGCGGATCGACGGTGGAAACCGACGATGTCGCCGCGCTGCTACCCTGGATCGAATGGGCCTACGCCGAAGTAAAAGCCGAACGCGGCTGATTTTCATCCACCGTCATGCTGAACTTGTTTCAGCATCCACTCTTCAGTCTGCGACAACGGAACCGGAGGAAGAGTGGACCCTGAAACAAGTTCAGGGTGACGGGCCGGTGCTTGGAGAGGCACCGCAGATTCCAAGCAAAGGAATTCCCAATGCCCAAAGTGCTTATTTCCGACAAGATGGACCCCAAGGCCGCAGAAATCTTCCGTTCCCGCGGCGTCGAGGTCGATGAAAAAACCGGCCTTTCGAAGGAAGAACTGGCCGAGATCATCTGCGAGTATGACGGCCTCGCCGTCCGCTCTTCGACCAAGGTGACGCCGAAAATTCTCGAAGCCGCGACCAACCTGAAAGTCATCGGCCGCGCCGGGATCGGCGTCGACAATATCGACGTGCCCGCTGCGTCGGCACAGGGCGTCGTTGTCATGAACACGCCGTTCGGCAATTCGATCACGACCGCCGAACACGCGATCGCGATGATGTTCGCGCTGGCCCGCCAGCTGCCCCAGGCCGATGCCTCGACCCAGGCCGGCAAATGGGAAAAGTCCAAGTTCATGGGCGTCGAGCTGACCCACAAGACGCTTGGCCTTATCGGCGCCGGCAATATCGGCTCGATCGTCGCGGACCGCGCCCATGGCCTGAAGATGAGGGTCGTCGCCTATGATCCGTTCCTCACCGAGGAACGCGCCGTCGAACTCGGCATCGAAAAGGTGACGCTCGACGAACTGCTCGGCCGGGCCGATTTCATCACGCTCCACACGCCGCTGACCGACCAGACGCGCGGCATCCTCTCCAGGGAAGCGATCGCGAAGACGAAGCCCGGCGTCAGGATCATCAACTGCGCGCGCGGCGGACTGATCGACGAGGCGGCGCTCAAGGAGGCGCTGGACTCGGGCCAGGTCGCCGGCGCGGCGCTCGACGTGTTCGCCGAGGAACCGGCCAAGGATAATCCGCTGTTCGGAACGCCGGGCCTCGTCTCGACCCCGCATCTGGGCGCGTCGACGAGCGAGGCGCAGGTCAATGTCGCGATCCAGGTCGCCGAGCAGATGGCCGACTATCTGCTCGAGGGCGGCGTTACCAACGCACTCAACATGCCGTCGCTCTCGGCCGAGGAAGCGCCGAAGCTCAAACCTTATATGGCGCTCGCCGAAAAGCTGGGCTCGCTGGTCGGCCAGCTCGCGCATGACGCGGTTCAGGGCATTTCGATCGAAGTCGAGGGTGCGGCCGCCGAACTGAACCAGAAGCCGATCACCGGCGCGGTGCTGGCGGGCTTCATGGGCGCTTATTCGGACACGGTGAACATGGTCAACGCGCCCTATCTCGCAAAGGAACGCGGGCTCGATGTCCGCGAAGTGCGGCATGACCGGGAAGGCGTCTATCACACGTTGATCCGGGTCGCGGTGATGACGGATGAGGGCGAAAAGTCGGTCGCCGGGACATTGTTTGGCGAGGACGCGCCACGTCTGGTCGAGATTTTCGGCATCAAGATCGAAGCCGATCTCGACGGCGCGATGCTGTATGTCGTCAACCAGGACGCCCCGGGTTTCATCGGCCGGATCGGCACGACATTGGGTGAAGCGGGCGTCAACATCGGCAACTTCCATCTCGGCCGGCGCGACGGCGGGGGCGATGCCGTGCTGCTGCTCTCGGTCGACCAGCCGGTCGAGGAGCCGGTGCTGTGGAAGGTCTGCAACCTCGAAGGCGTGAAGACGGTGAAGACGCTAAGCTTCTAGCGAATCGATAATCCCGCTAAGGGCTTCGTCATGAACAAGATACCGCCTGGCCTCCTTCCCGAAGGACTGCGCGACCGGCTTCCGCCCGAGGCGGAGGCGGCCGCGCGGTTGCTGCGCACCGTGATGGATAGCGTCGCTTCCCATGGCTATGAGCGGGTGTCGCCGCCGCTCGCCGAGTTCGAGGAAGGGCTGGTCGGCCAGCTCAAATCGGACGGAGCGCAGGACCTGCTTCGGATCATCGATCCGGTTTCTCGGCGGACATTGGCGCTGCGCCCCGATATCACCGCGCAGGTCGGCCGCATCGCCTCGACGCGCATGGCGGCGCGAGCCCGACCGTTAAGACTTGCCTATGGCGGCGAGATTCTCAGGCTCCGCGCCACGCAACTGCGCCCGGAGCGGCAGTTGCTCCAGGCTGGGGCCGAGTTGATCGGCGCCGACAGCGTCGCGGCCGCAAGCGAGATACTCTCGATGGCCGTCGACACGCTGGCCGAAGCCGGCGTCGCGGACATCACGGTCGATCTGACGCTGCCGGATCTGGTGCCGACCCTCGCGGACGGCCCCTTCCCGCTCGCCGCGGACCTGATCGAGCCGGTCCGGGCCGAGCTCGACGAGAAGGACGCGGGCGCGATCGCAGCCCTGGGCGCCGACGCCTATCTGCCGCTGATCCATGCCGCGGGCCCCGTCGACCGGGCGCTCGAACGGATGCGGGCGATCGATGCGGGTGGCGCGCTCGAAACGCGGCTCGACGGCATAGAGGCGATCGCCGCGGCGCTGGGCGACCGGGCGACGATCATGCTCGACCCGACCGAACGCCATGGTTTCGAATACCAAAGCTGGCTCGGCTTCTCCTTTTTCGGCGCCGATATTGCAGGCGAGATCGGCCGCGGCGGCAGCTATACGATCTGCCCGCCGGACGGCGACGAGGAACCGGCGATGGGCTTTTCGCTCTATCTCGACCCGCTCGTCGATGCCGGCCTCGGCAACAAGGACATGCGCCGCCTGTTCCTGCCGCTCGGCACCGATACCGAACTGACGAAGCGGCTGCGCGGCGAGGGATGGCGGACGGTCGCCGCGCTGAACCCGGACGACGCGGCGGAAGCGCTCGGTTGCACACATCGGCTGGACGGAAACGAACCGAAACAAATCTGAGGCGCGACACGGATTCGAGACGCCGCCGTGAATAGCGGCGTGGACGCGCTTGTCCGGGGCAATTAGGAGCGGGTTTTAACCCTCAAGCGAAAGCATAGATCCACATGGCCAATGTCACCGTTATCGGCGCCCAATGGGGCGATGAGGGCAAGGGAAAGATCGTCGACTGGCTGTCGGCACGCGCCAATGTCGTCGTCCGCTTCCAGGGCGGCCACAATGCCGGCCATACGCTCGTGATCGGCAACGAGACCTACAAACTGTCCCTGCTGCCCTCCGGCATCGTCCGCGGCACGCCCTCGATGATCGGCAACGGCGTGGTGCTCGATCCCTGGGCATTGCGCGACGAGGTGGAGAAGATTCGGGGCCAGGGCGTCGAAGTGACGCCTGAGACGCTGCACATTGCCGAAACCTGCCCGCTGATCCTGCCGATCCACCGCGATCTCGACGGGATGCGCGAGGATGCGAGCGGGGAAGGCAAGATAGGCACGACACGGCGCGGCATCGGCCCGGCTTATGAGGACAAGGCCGGACGGCGCGCGATCCGGGTCTGCGATCTGGCCCATCTCGACGAACTCGGCCCCCAGCTCGACCGGCTCTGCGCCCATCATGACGCACTGCGCGCCGGGTTCGGCGAACCGCCCGTCGATCGCGAACGGTTGCTCGCCGATCTGCACGACATTGCCGATTTCGTATTGTCCTTTGCCGGACCGGTCTGGCGCTCGCTCAACGAAGCGCGGCAGCGCGGCGACCGAATCCTGTTCGAGGGCGCGCAGGGCGTGCTGCTCGATGTCGATCACGGCACCTATCCGTTCGTCACCTCGTCCAACACGATTGCGGGAACCGCAGCCGGCGGATCGGGGCTCGGCCCCGGCGCGGTCGGTTTCGTACTCGGCATCGTGAAGGCCTACACCACGCGGGTCGGCGCCGGCCCTTTCCCGACCGAGCTCGAAGACGAAACGGGCAAGCGGCTCGGCGAGCGCGGTCATGAATTCGGCACCGTGACCGGCCGGCAGCGCCGCTGCGGCTGGTTCGACGCGGTGCTCGTGCGGCAATCCGTTGCGGTTTCCGGCGTCACCGGCGTCGCCCTCACCAAGCTCGACGTGCTCGACGGTTTCGACGAGATCAAGATCTGCACCGGTTACAGCGTCAACGGCCAGGATTACGATTATCTGCCGCCCAACACGCAGGACCAGGCAGCGGTCGAGCCGATTTACGAGACGATCGAAGGCTGGAGCGAGACGACCGCCGGCGCGCGTAGCTGGAACGAGCTCCCGGCCCAGGCGATCAAATATGTGCGGCGGGTGGAGGAACTGATCGGTTGTCCGGTGGCGCTGGTCTCGACCAGCCCCGAACGCGAAGATACGATATTGGTGCGCGACCCGTTCGCCGATTGATCGCTGACAGCGATGTAACTAGACTGTTCCGAAAAACCGGAGAGGATCAGTCACATGAAGTCCATAGCTGCCATGGCCACCCTGTTGCTCGCGTCGACGAGCGCCTTTGCCGCCGTCCATAGCGTCGAAGCCGGGCCGGACGCCCAGGAACGCTTGCAGGGCGCGCTTATCGAAGCCCAGCCGGGCGATGTGGTTGAGATCGGGGCCGGCCGGTTCGAACTGACCGACGGACTTTCGCTCGATATCGACAATGTCACGATCCGCGGCGCGGGCGCCGACGAAACGATCCTCGATTTCACCAACCAGGTCGGCGCGGGCGAAGGTCTGATGGTCACGTCCGACGATGTCGTGCTGCGCGATTTCGCGGTCGAGAACAGCCGCGGCGACGGAATCAAGTCCAAGGAAGCCGACCGGATCGTCTATGACGGTGTCAGGGTCGAATGGACGAACGGCCCCGATCCGAGCAACGGTGCCTATGGCATCTACCCGGTCGAATCGACCCATGTGCTCGTACAGAACAGCCGGGTGATCGGGGCCTCGGACGCGGGCATCTATGTCGGCCAGTCGCAACAGATCATCGTCCGCCACAATATGGTGACCCACAATGTCGCCGGAATCGAGATCGAAAACAGCTATTTCGCCGATGTCTACGAGAATATGGCGACCGAAAACACGGGCGGCATCCTGGTGTTCGACCTGCCGAACCTGCCGCAAATGGGCGGCCATTCGGTTCGGGTGTTTCGCAACCTGATCCAGAACAACAACACGGCAAACTTCGCGCCAGCCGGCAATATCGTCGCCAATGTGCCGGCCGGAACCGGCGTGATGGTCATGGCCAATCGCAACGTGCACGTGTTCGAAAATGTTATCGAGGAGCATGGATCGAGCAATGTGATGCTCGTCGCCTATACCGAGACATTCGACGACCCGAACTACGAGCCGACAATTCGCGACGTCTTCATTCACAGCAATGTGCAGGGCCGCGCCGGCTATGCACCTGATTTCGAAGGCGGCACAGAGCTCGCGGCGGCGGTCGGCGGCACGCTGCCGCCGGTTCTATGGGACGGGAACGGCACGGCGATCGTCGTCAATGACGAGGTGCCCGTGCTGTCGCTCGGCCTCACAAGCCCCGGCCAGTCGGTCGCCGAAGCCCAGCCGTCGATGGCGGAACTGGCGAGCGACGATGTGCCCGCGGCGCCGGAAGCCGTCGTCCTGCCGGAAAGCATGGTGGCTGCCGTCCAGTGACCCGGACTCTGGCCGCGCTCTTCGGTTGGCTGGCGCTGGTGAGCGCCAGCACCCCGGCATCCGTCGCGACCGATCTGATCGCGGGCGATACGCTGCCCCGTTCGCTGTCCGATTTTCGTTTCTTCACCGACGGGATCGGCCAGACGCCGAACGACCGCGTGATCGGCTACGAGCTCAATACGCCGCTCTTCTCCGACTATGCGGTGAAGAACCGGTTCGTCTATGTGCCGGAAGGGCAGACGGCCGGCTACAATGCGGATGGCGTGTTCGAATTTCCGGTCGGCTCGGCGCTGATCAAAAGTTTCGGCTATCTCGCCGATTTCCGGAACCCCGATGGCGATATCCGCTGGATCGAGACGCGCGTTCTGTTGCGGCGGGAAAGCGGCTGGGTCGCCCTCCCCTATATCTGGAACGCGGATGGCAGCGATGCCGTGCTCGCCCGCGCCGGCCGCCGTCTTCCGGCCAGCTGGATCGACGCGGACGGCGAGGCGCAGGAAATCAGCTATCGCGTACCCAACCAGAACCAGTGCAAGACCTGCCATGCCCGCAACGGCGAAATCGCGCTGATCGGGCCGAGCGCGCGCAATCTCAACGACGGTACACGCCTCGCCCAATGGGTCGACTGGACGATCCTCGATCGCACCCCGGCCGATGCACCCCGCGTGCCGCGCTGGGACGATGAAAGCGACGGAACGCTCGACGAGCGCGCGCGCGCCTATCTGGATGTCAACTGCGCCCATTGTCACAACGCCGCGGGCAGCGCGAGCAATTCAGGACTGTTCCTTACCTATGAGGAAAGCAACCCGGTAACGCGCGGAATCCTGAAACGGCCGGTGGCCGCCGGGCGCGGCAGCGGCGGTTTCGACTTCGATATCGAGCCCGGACATCCGGAACGCTCGATCCTGCTCTATCGGATGGAGGCCCGCGATCCGGGTATCGCGATGCCCGAACTCGGACGCGAGCTGCGTCACGAGGAAGGTATCGCCCTTATCCGGCGCTATATCGCTACCATGGACAACCAAGGTTAGGCAGATCGCATGACATCGCGTGAATCGACCCAGTTGCTGCCCCGCGCCCATGCCGACGAAGCGCATTTCGAGCGCGAATGGCAGGATTGGGCGGCCCTGCTCGGGATCGGGGCGGTTCAGTGGCCCTGGCTGCTGAGATCGCTGCGCGGCGGTACCAAGACGGAGAAACGCCAATTGCTCGAACGGCTCGACCTGCCGATCGATGCGCTCCCGAATCTCGGCAGCTGGAAGGCGGATACCAGCCTGCTTCACAAGATCACCGACCGGATACTCCATACGAAGCCGTGGCTGGTCGTCGAATTCGGCGCGGGCGCCTCGACGCTGATCGCCGCGCGCGCGCTGCAGATCAACGGATCCGGAAGACTCATCAGTTTCGACCAGCACGCCGATTTCGTCGACGCGACCCGGCAATGGCTCGCCGATCACGGGCTGAGTTCGGACCTGCGCTGCGTGCCGCTGGTCGAATCGCCCGGACACTGGCGGGGCCTGTGGTACGATCACGGGCCGCTGCCCGACGATATCGACCTGATGCTGATCGACGGCCCGTGCTGGACCATCCATCCGCTCGGACGGGGTGCGGCCGCGAGCCTGTTCGACAAGATCGCCATCGGCGGGATGGTGATGCTCGATGATGGTGCCCGGCCGGGCGAACGCATCGTCCGCCGGCGCTGGGCGAAAATGCACCCGAATTTCGATTTCGACCTGGTCAGCGACGGCACCAAGGGCACCGTCATCGGCATCCGCCACAGCTAGATATCGTCGGCCGAGACCAGTTCCTCGCGATCCAGTTCGTCGGTCATCGCCGCGACTGTCGTCGCCACCGCCGCATCGCCCGACACGTTGGTCGTGGTGCGCATCATGTCCATGATCCGGTCGATCCCGGCGACGAACGCGATCGTCTCGAGCGGCACGCCGACCGCCGTGAAGACCAGGCTCATCATGATGAGGCCCGCGCCCGGGATGCCCGCCGCGCCGACCGCGCCGAGCGTCGCGAGGATCGAGATCAGGAAATATTGCCCGATCGTGAGGTCCACCCCGAATATCTGCGCCCCGAACAGGGTCGCAAGACCGAGATACATCGCCGTGCCGTTCATGTTGATCGTGGCGCCGAGCGAGACGACGAAACTCGATACGCTGGGCGACACGCCGAGGTTCCGCTGGGTGCAGCGCAAGGTGACCGGAAGCGTGGCGTTGGACGATGCGGTCGAATAGGAGACCGCCATCGCGTCGATGATCCCGCGGAAGAAATCGTGCGCCGGCACCTTGGCGAGGAAATGGACCATCGCCGAATAGAGGCCGAAGATGATGATCAGGCAGCCCGCATAGTTGAGCGCCACGACCTTGGCGAGCGGGAGCAGGGCCTCGAACCCGAAGGTTCCGGCCACCCAGGCCATCAGCGCGAACACGCCGAACGGCGTCAGCTCCATGACGATCATCGTCACCTTCTGCATGATGATCGCGCCGGAATCGAAGATCTTGGCCGCCGGTTCGCCGTCTTCCTTAGCCATCAGGATGCCGATGCCGATCAGCAGCGCGAACACGATCAAGGGCAGCACCTGGACGTCCGCCATGACCTGGACCGGGCTTTCCGGCACCATTGAGAGGATCATGTCCGTCGCCGATACGGGGACGGCTTCGGGAACTTCGGCGCCCTCGGGCAGTTCGGCGTCGAGGCTCGCGCCGGGCGCGAAGAAAGTGCCGAGGCCGAGCCCGAGCCAGACCGAAATCTGCCCGGTGACGATGAAAATCAGAAGCGCCCGGCCGCCGACCGCACCGAGCTTGCGCAGGTCTCCGATCGCCGCGACGCCTGCCACGAGCGAGAAGAAGATCAGCGGCACGACGAGCATCTTGATCGCGCGGATGAACAGATCGCCGATCCATTTGATGCTTTCGGCATCCGGACCCCAGAACAGGCCGGTGATCACGCCGAGTATCAGCGCGCCGACAACCCGCTGCCAAAGCGGGATCTTGAACCAGAACTTCATGCGGCGCTCCCCTCGAGACCCGAATTTTGCGCGACGCTAAAGCGCGGCTGCGCCGACCGCAACTCCCTCAGGAAAAGAGATAGGCGATGGTGAGACAGGTCGTGAAGCCCACCGCGGCGGTCAGCGGCAGCCCCGCCTTGATGAAATCGAGGAAGCGGTAGTTGCCCGCCGCGTAGACGAGCGTGTTGGTCTGATAGCCGATCGGCGTCGCGAAGCTGGCGGACGCGGCGAACATCACGGCGATGACCAGCGGCCGCGGGTCGACGCCGAGCTGGTTCGCGAGGCCGATCACGATCGGCGTGACGATGACGGCGACCGCGTTGTTGGTAACGATCTCGGTGAGGAGTACGGACAGGATGTAGACGACGAAGATCAGCGCCCAGACGGGAACCGACTCCAATATGGGCACGGCCGCATTGACGATCAGCGTCACGCTTCCCGCCTGCTGCAGGCCGACGCCGACAGCGAGCATGGCGAAGATCAGGATCAGCACATTGCCGTCGATCGAGCCCCAGGCCTCTTCCGCATCGATGCAGCGCGCCGCGAGAATCGCACCCATGCCGAGGATCGCTGCGACGGCCAGCGAAACGATATTGAGTGCAGCCAGGGTCACGACCGCGGCGAGCGCGAGAATCGCGATCGGAGCGCGGTCCCGCCGGAATTCACGGGTTCGCGTCTGCCCGACGCCGAGCAGGTTCGGATTTTCGTACATCCGCCGGATCGCGTCCTCGGACCCGGTCACCAGCAGCCGGTCGGCCGCGCGCATGCGCGCGTTCGGCATGTCCGGACCGGGCAATTGACGGTGGCGGGTGATCCCGATGATCCGCACGCGCAGCCGGCTGAGAAAGGGGATATCGCTGAGCCTGCGGCCAAGGCTCGGATGGGTCGGCGCGATCGTTGCTTCGACCAGTGCCTCGCTGTTGGCGCTTGGGCCGTTGCGTCCGGCGATGCCCATCTCGAACTGCCGCGTCCGGCGCAGCGACAGCAATTCGGTCATGTCGGTCCGGATGATGATATGGTCGCCCGCCATGGCGACCTCCTCGGCGATTTCCTGGCGGACGAACTGTTCGCCCCGCTTGATCGCGAGCACCTTCACGCGCGTCGGCCGGAGCGCCGAAAGCTCCCCATAGTTGCGCCCGATCACGTCGCTGTCTTCAGTGACGATCAGCTCGGTCAGAAAGTCGGTATCCTCGGTGCTGCGGTAGAGCGAGGATGGATCGCCCTTGGGCAGCAGAAGCGGTCCGAAAATGGACAGGGTCACGGCGCCGGCGATGGCAGCCATCAGACCGTAGGGCGAAATCTCGAAAATCCCGAACGGCTCCAGCCCTTCCTGCCGCGCGACGGCATCGACGATCAAATTGGTCGAGGTACCGATCAGCGTCATCGTGCCGCCGAGAATGCAGATATAGGAGAGCGGGATCAGCAGTCGCTTGACCGACATGCCCGTCGCCTCGGCCAGCCGCGCCATGATCGGGATGAGGACGAGGACGACCGGCGTATTGTTCATGAAGGCAGAGGCGACGAACGCGCCGATAAACAGCTCGACGAGCGCGAGCCGCGGCCGCTTCGCCGCGCGCGCGACGATCCCCGAGGCCAGCGCATCGATCGTCCCGGTTCTGAGGAGCGCGCCGGACAGGACGAACATCGCCCCGATCGTGATCGGCGCCGGGTTCGAAAAAACCGACAGCAGGCCATCGGAATCGAGAATGCCGAGGAAGAGAAACGTACAGGCACCGAACAGGGCGACGACCGCAGCGGGAAACCGCTCGAAGAGAAAGGCGATGAACATCACCGCCAGGATCGCGAGACCCAGAACCGCCTGATTGGCCTCGATAAAGAGCCGGATGTCTTCCAATTGGCTACCCCTGAAACATCCGGTCTATCAGGAGCATTGCGCCCGGTGAAGCAGCATTTGATCGGCCAAGACCAGAGCCATCATCGCCTCGACGACCGGCACGCCGCGAATGCCGACACAGGGATCGTGCCGTCCTTTCGTCGAAATCTCGGTCGCTTCGCCGTCCCGGGTCACCGTCTGCAGCGGCGTCAGGATCGAGCTGGTCGGCTTGAACGCGGTGCGGCAGACGATCGCGTCGCCGTTCGATATGCCGCCGAGCACGCCGCCCGCATTGTTCGACAGAAAACGCGGCCCGTCATTGCCCGGCGCCATCTCGTCGGCATTGTCGCGGCCGGTTATCCGCGCGGCCTCGAACCCGTTGCCGATCTCCACGCCTTTCGTCGCGTTGATCGACATCATCGCCGCGGCAAGCTCGCCGTCGAGCTTGGCGTAGACAGGCGCGCCCCAGCCCGCCGGCACGCCGGTCGCCACGCACTCGGCAACCGCGCCGAGCGAATTGCCGTCCTTGCGCGCCGTGTCGATCGCCGCTTCCCACTCGCCCGCCGCGACGGGATCGGGACAGAAAAAGCTGTTCGCATCGATCGCCACATCGTCGAACCGCCCGCGATCGATCGGAATCCCGCCGAGTTCGGTCAGATAGGCGCGGATTGCAATCCCGTCGCCCAATATCTTGCGCGCAACGGCGCCCGCCGCGACCCGGGCCGCCGTTTCGCGCGCCGATGAGCGGCCGCCGCCACGCGGATCGCGAAACCCGTATTTCGCGTCATAGGTATAGTCGGCATGGCCGGGCCGGTATTTCGCCGCGATCTCCGAATAGTCCTTCGACCGTTGGTCGACATTCTCGATCATCAGGTGAATCGGCGTACCGGTCGTCCGGCCTTCGAACACCCCGGACATGATCCTGACGGTATCCGGTTCGCGCCGCTGCGTGGTGTGGCGCGACTGGCCCGGACGGCGCTTGTCCATCCAGGGCTGGATATCGCTCTCCTCCAGAGCGATTCCGGGCGGACAGCCGTCGATGACGACGCCGAGCCCCGGCCCATGGCTCTCGCCCCAGGTAGTGAAGCGAAATACGCGCCCGAATATATTGTAGCTCAAAAGTCCCTCGCTTCCTCTCGCCCGATGGGAGACGGAATCACTTCTCCAGCGCGATATCCGGTGCGTCCTCGGCCTTCATGCCGATAACGTTATAGCCCGCATCGACATGATGGGTTTCGCCGGTGACGCCTGCGGAGAGATCGCTGAGCAGATAGACGCCGGCGCCGCCGACATCCTCGATCGTGACATTGCGGCGGAGCGGCGAATTGAGTTCGTTCCATTTCAGGATATAGCGGAAATCGCCGATCCCGCTCGCGGCCAGCGTCTTGATCGGACCGGCCGAGATCGCATTGACGCGGATATTGTCCGGCCCCAGATCCATCGCCAGATACTGCACGCTGGTCTCGAGCGCGGATTTCGCCGGGCCCATCACATTGTAATGCGGCACGACTTTTTCCGCGCCGTAATAAGTCAGCGTCAGGATCGATCCGCCGTTCGGCATCATTTCGCTGGCCCGCTTGGTGACGGCCACCATTGAATAGACCGAAATGTTCATCGTCATCAGGAAATTGTCGAGACTGGTATCGACATATCTGCCGCGCAGCTCGTTCTTGTCGGAAAAACCGATGGCGTGAACGACGAAGTCGATCGTCTCCCAGCGCTCCCTGAGCGTGGCGAAGGCCGTATCGAGCGCGTCCATGTCAGCAACGTCGCATTCGATCAGGAAGTCCGAATCCAGGCTCTCGGCAAGCGGCCGTACGCGCCGTTCCAGCGCCTCGCCCTGATAACTGAACGCCATTTCGGCGCCCTGCTCGTGCAGCTGCTTGGCGATGCCCCATGCCAGAGACCGGTCATTGGCGAGTCCCATGATCAGCCCGCGTTTTCCTTCCATCAATCCCGTCATTACGGTTCCTCGATTGCAGTTTCAGACGGTGCTTCGTCTGCGACGTCCTTTAGCTCGCTTTCAGGCACTTCCGCCAGTGCCGCGTTGAAATGGGCGGCCACGACAACGCCGTAGCCGATGACCCAGAAGAACATCATCGACAACATGAAGCCGGCGAGGCTGCCATAGGTGAGGTCGTAGCTGATGATATTGGCGAGGATGACCGGCATCAGGGCCGTCGTCCCCAGCCACCAGACGGTAACGAGCAGCGCGCCCGGCCATTTCGGATATTGCCGGCTGCGATACTGGCGGGGCGTCAAAGACCAGAATACGAGATAGAAACCGAGGAATATCGCAAAAGCCGGGACGAGCCGCGAGAGCGAGACCAGAATCCGATATTCCTCCATCAGCGGCAGTACCTGATAGATGAACTGCTCGATACCCGTCATCACGAACTGGAGCGCGAAGGCGAGCAGCGCCAGCGCCACCGATATGATGATCAGCCCGATCGAGAACAGCCGATATTCGTAGAAGGGCCGGCCATACGGCGTCCCATAGGCGCGCCGCAGGACTTCGCGGACGGTTTCGATGAAACTCGCGGTCGTCCACAGCCCAATCGCCGCACCGATCCACAGCAGATTGCCGGTCCGGGCCGACAGCACGCTGGCGATCGGATCCTCGAGCGCCGACGCCACGGTCGGGGGGACGTTCTGGAGAAATATCGATACGGCCTGCAGGCCATCCTCCGTCCGCCCGAAGACCTGGGCGAGCGCGGCAAGCACGATGAAAAAGGGGAAGAGCGCGAGCAGCGCCATGAAAGCAAGATTGCCCGCATGAATGAAACCCTCGGCATACACACCCTCGGCCGTCCGTTTGAGCGTGGTCCAGCCCCAGGTGCGGGGGTGCGGACGCTCGACCGGGCGGCCTTCGCGGATCCGGGCCTCGGCCAGCCTGCGGCGCGCCTCAGGCGATTGCGAGGCTTCGTGCGTCAAAAGTTAGACACCCAGTTGCGAACGTGGATTTTGCGGCTTGCCGGGTTTCCAGGTCTTGACGAATTCTGTCAGATCCTTGTCGTCTTCCGGCAGGTCGATCTCGAGCTTCACCAGCTGGTCGCCGCGGCCGCCGCTCTTCTTGTGAAAACCTTTCCCCTTAAGGCGCAGGGTCTTTCCCGATGCCGCATTTTTGGGAACCGTCAGCATGACCGGCCCGTCGACGGTCGGGACCTTGATCTTCGCGCCGAGCACCGCCTCGTCGAGGCCGATCGGCACGTCGAGGCGGATATTGTCGCCGTCGCGCTCGTAAAATTTGTGGTCCTGGACGTAGATGGTGACGATCGCATCGCCGGCGCCGCCCGGGCCTTCCTGCCCCTGGCCCGATAGCCGCATCTGCGTCCCGCTCTCCACGCCCGGCTTGAGCTTCAGGTCGATCGTCTTGCCGCTGGAAAGGGTGATCCGCTGATCGTCGAGCCGCGCTGCCGCTTCGAAGGGCACCGCAAGGCGATAGGCCATATCGGCGCCTCGGGGCGGCGGCGCCTGACGCCGGCCGAAACCGCCGAACGGGCCGCGCGACGAACTGGCGCCGCGACCGCCGCCGAACAGGCCTTCGAAGATATCGCCGATATCCCCCGCCTCGGTCGAAAATTCGAAATGGGAACCGCCGGGGCCGCCCTGGCCGGTGCGAAAGCCGCCGCCGCCGAACGGATGGGTCGGATTCCCCTCGGCATCGATTTCGCCCCGGTCGAACTGCGCGCGCTTGTCCTTGTCGCTCAGCAGGTCATAGGCGTTGGTCGCCGCCGAGAATTTTTCGGCCGCTTGCGGGTTGTCCGTGTTGCGGTCCGGATGCAACTCCTTGGCGAGCTTGCGATACGCCTTCTTGATTTCGTCTTCGCTCGCACCGCGCGAGACTCCGAGGGTCGCATAAGGATCAGCTGCCATTGTTTCCGTGTCGTATATCATGTGCCATTAGCCAACTGTTGCAATTATACAACAGCCGAGATGGGCCGGATGTTCCCCGATTTCAAGCGGTTTTCCGGGCGCCGTGAATGCGCCGGACGATCAGATAGATGAACAGGCCGAACGGCCCGAACAGGAAGGTCGCCAGCAGGATCGGCGCTTGGGCGATCCGCGACAGCGCCATTTCATCAGCGTCGCGGGCGACCCACAAACCGACGAACAGGTCGAACGCCAGATAATGGACCCAGCCCAAAGTGAGGCCAGCGTCGGTGGCAAAGATCGTCCGCACGCCCTCGATCGTCGTGAAATCGGGCCCTTCGCCGCCCGGCTGCGGAGCGATGACCATCAGGTAGATCAGCAGGGCGGCGTAAAAGAGGCACAAAAGGCCGACCGCGCCCTCGCGCAGAACCGTGAACATGATCTCGCGGCGCGGACCGAAGATCAATGCGACCCAGGCCAGCATGGCCAACAGGTTCGCGGTGCTGAATATGGTCGGCCAATCCATCCTGATTCCCCTGCGAAGATCGATTTGATTTGCGTCATTGATAGACGATGCCCGGCTGCCCTAGAAGCCCCGGCATGACAGATGATCCGCACGCCCTGTTCACGGCCTGGGCCGCCGAAGCCCGCGCCAGCGAGCTCAACGATTCGAACGCGATGGCGCTGGCGACGACGGCACCCGACAATCAGCCTTCGGTGCGCATGGTGCTGCTCAAGGGCCATGATGAGCGCGGTTTCGTCTGGTACACCAATCTGGAAAGCCGCAAGGCGGGGGAATTGTTCGCGACCGAAAGGGCCGCTTTGCTCTTCCACTGGAAGTCCCTGCGCCGCCAGGTCCGGATCGAAGGGCCGGTCAGCCGGGTGTCAGACGAGGAAGGCGACGCCTATTTCGCTACCCGCAGCCGGGATTCCCAGCTTGGCGCCTGGGCGTCCGACCAGTCCCGCCCGCTCGACAGCCGCGAGACGTTCGAAGCGCGTTACGAGGAAGTGTGCGCCCGCTTCGAAGGCGATGACGTGCCGCGCCCGCCGCACTGGTCGGGTTTCCGGCTCGATTCGCAACGGATCGAATTCTGGGAAGATCGCGAACACCGCCTCCATCACCGGCGGCTGTTTACCCGCACGGCGGACGGCTGGGACGAAGGGCTGCTTTACCCCTGATCAGATAATCGCGCTTTGCGCCGACGAATGCCGGGCCTAAGCGGCGATCGAAAGGATAATCGCCATGCCCACTCTTCGCATCGTCCAGATCGACGCCTTTTCCGAAACCGCTTTCGGCGGCAATCCGGCGGCGGTGATGCCGCTCGATACATGGCTCGACGACGATATGCTGCAGGCCATCGCCGAGGAGAATAATCTCAGCGAGACGGCCTTTTATCTGCCCACCAAAGGCGATGCGGAGGCCGATTACGAGCTGCGCTGGTTCACGCCGACCGCGGAGGTCGCCATGTGCGGCCATGCGACGCTGACGACCGGCCATCTGCTGCTCAGCGAGCATCCCGATACGGACACGGTCCGTTTCCGCACCCGCAAGGCCGGAGTGCTCGAAGTGCGCCGCGCGGACGACGGTTATGAGCTCGACCTGCCGATCACCCCGGTCGAACCCGCCGAGCGTCCCGACCTGCTCGACGCGCTCGGCACGCCGGACGGCGAGGTCTTCCTTTCGATCGTCGATTCAGCGGAGGACACGGCGATTATCCAGTTATCGGACGAAGAGGCCGTGCGGACCTGTCGTCCCGATTTCAAGGCTCTCGCCAACATTCACTTGATGGCGATCGTCACCGCCCGAGGCAACGACACCAATATCGTCAGCCGTGTATTCGTGCCGGCCTGGGGCATCGACGAGGACCCGGTGACCGGGTCCGCCCATGCCGCGCT
Organism: Parasphingopyxis algicola; assembly: GCF_013378075.1. Classification (GTDB taxonomy): domain Bacteria; phylum Pseudomonadota; class Alphaproteobacteria; order Sphingomonadales; family Sphingomonadaceae; genus Parasphingopyxis; species Parasphingopyxis algicola. The sequence goes on from NZ_CP051131.1 coordinate 1,656,786, forward strand.
GACCCCGTTCTGGGCCGACCGCTTGGATTGCGAGAGTTTTTCCGCCTTCCAGGCAAGCGCACGCGGTGGACGGCTCGGCTGCCGGCTCGCCGGCGATCGCGCGGTGCTGTCCGGGCGTTGCGCGACCGTTATCGAGGGCGAATTCTTCTTCTAGTCTCCGCCGCGGACCAGGCCGAACTGTTCGGGCAGGGTCACGAGGATATCGTCGACCTCGACGCTGCCGCGCTGGACCACCAGTTCCTGGTGGTTGCGCTGCGCATCGCCCGTCTCGGCTTCGATGCAATTGCGCCCGTCGCACTGTTCGCGGAAGCGATAACGCAGATAGGACACCAGTTCGCCGGCGGTGATATTGCCGTCGGCATTGTCGTCGGCCTGCCCGCCCACGCCATCCGAGAAGAAGCGCGAGAGATAGCCGCCGGCATTGAATTCGGACGCGACCAGGCTGGTCAGATCCTCTTCCGAGCTGAACAGCCCCATCATGTTGGGACGCGTGATCAGGTCGCGCTCGAACCCGCCCGAGAAACAGGCGTCCAGCACGATCATCGTCGTCCCCGCCCGCAAATCCGCGAACATCGCCGCAAGATCGTCGTCGGTCAGCTCCTGGCCGTCCGCGAAAACGAGAGTCTCGTCGCGGCCATCCAGTTCGCCGCGATCATTGGCGTCCTCGATCTGGTTGCCATGGCCCGAATAGAAGAAGAGGAAGATATCGTCCGGACCGGCCTGGGCGGCCACGCGCTGGAAGGCGCGCCGAAACTCGGGGAGCGTCGCCTGCTGGTTGGTCAGCAATATGCTTTCCTCGCGCAACATGCCGAGTTCCTCGAACTTCTGATACAGTTTGCGCGCATCGGTATCGGTGTAGCTGAGGTTCGACGTGTTGCCGCCATAATCGGCGATCCCGACCGAGATGGCGAAAACCTGCCGCTGTTCGGGATTGGCGGGAATGCGGGTCGTACCCTCGCTCAGCGCCAGCTGGAAGCGCCCGGTGGCGCCCGGGGCATAGCTCGTCGCGATGATCGTATAGACGCCGTCTTCTTCCAGCACGCGTTCGAACCGGCTGTTCAGCGAGTCGCCCGTATCGTCGATGTCCTGCTGTTCCCCGGAAGGCGAACGCAGGATCAGATAGGTGTCAAAATCGTCCGAACTCAGATCAACGGTCACCGGCTGGCCGCGCCGTCCGGTAAAGCTGTAGCGTTCGACATATTCGCCGCTGTTGAGCGTATCGTCTTCCTTGCCAAGCTCGCCGGTCAGCGTGCGGCCGAAGGCTAGCGGCGTGGCATTGGCGGTCACCGTCTCGGTATCGGCGATGCCGCTGCGATTGAGGCTCGTCTCGAGCGCATAATCGCCGGTCGTGCCGCGCCCATAGCTCGTCACGGAGATCGTATAGCGACCATCGGCCGGGAGCGTCGCCAGCAACCGGCTGTTCAAGGTCGGCTCGCCGGCGGTCGTGTCATCGTCGTTCCGGACCGAGAAATTGTCCGGTCCGGTCAATGACAGCATCGTATCGAAATCGCCCGACGCGCGCAGATCGACACGCTGGCCGCGCATACCGGAGAACACATAGCGATCGGTATACCGGCCCGCGATGCTGCTATCTTCATCCGACGACAGCGCGCCGTTGCGCGTCTGACCGATCGTGATCGACTGGGCGGGAGTCGCGGCTTCTGCCTCCGCTTGCAGCGATTCCGTCGGTACCAGCCTTATCGTATAGGCGCCGGTCTCCGCGGGGCGGAAAGCCTGGGCGCGCACGGACAATCGGCCCGAACTCGGCACCACCACATCGACCCGGCTGTTCGTCGTCTCGGCGACCCAGTGATCGTCGTCATTGACCAGCATCGTGCCATCGGGGAGCCGCGCCTGGAGCTGGGTATCGAACGCGTCGGACTCCATCACGATCGAGAGTCTCTGTCCGGGCGTGGCGCGGACGCTCCATTGATCGTAATATTGCTGCTTGCCGCCGGAAACCTGATCGCCAGCAGCGAGCTCGCCTTCGAACGTCCGGCCGACGGCGAGCGCGCCATCCTGCGACTGGCCCTGTACGGGCGGCGTAACGGCCAGCGCCGCCAGCGCAACGCCCAGACCTGCATAGAGTTTGGATTTCATTGTCATCGTCTTCCCCCATCGGCCGACCCGCCTATCATGTGGCACGGCTGCGGTGAAGCGGGGCTGAACAGCGACAAAGCGATTGCGGCCCGCATGTGGCGTCTCGGTATCGCCGACCGGCGGGCCCGGTTATGATCTGCGGCACATTATCCAGCGGTTTCGAATATCCGCGCCAGCCGGAGCACGATCGCCTCGCGCAGCTGGCGATCGGGCGTATTGCCGAGCCGGACGACTGTGAGGCCCTGTTCGGGCGAAACCATCACATATTGGCCGAGATGTCCGTTGAACGAAAATAGCGAAGCGGGTGCCCGTCCGGGAAACAGCACGGGAGTATCGTAGACGCCGCCTTCGCGATTGAGCCAGGTCTGTCCGCCATATTCGCCGTTGCGCGGCGACGGGGTGAGCATGAATTCGCGCCATTCGGGCGAGATGATCTGCCGGCCGTCCGGTCCCTGTCCCGTTCGCATGACCTCGCCGAGCCGCGCCCAGTCCCGCGCCGTCGCATGGATCAGGCTGCCGCCGATCTGGGTTCCGCTCGCGTCGAACTCGAAATAGACGCTCGGCGTCCGCGCCGGGCCGAGCAGGCGCTGTTCCGCAAACCGCCGATAGGCGGCGGCCCGCTCGCCGGGATCGCTCGAATCCGTCAGCGCATCGGCGATGATCCGCGACAATATCACCGTCGTCGCGCTGCTATATTCAAATTTCTCGCCGGGATTGGCCTCGAGCGGCCGCGACACGGCATAAGCGGCCATATCGTCGGTCCCGCTCGTGAAGAGCATCCGGTTGGTGTCTGAATCCCAGATCGGATCGTTCACCTCGGTATGATCGAGGCCCGACGCCATATGAAGCAGGTGCCGGAGCGTGATGGCGCGGCGCGGATCGTCTTCGCCCCGCCATTCGGGGATGGGAGCCGGCGCGTCGAGTTCGAGCACGCCGTCGTCGACGAGAAAGCCGACCAGCATCGCGGTCACCGTTTTCGCCATGGACCAGGAGATAAAGCGCATGTCCGCCGAGTAGCCGGGCGCATAGCGTTCGGCGATCAGCTCGCCGCCATGAAGCACGAGCACGGCCCGGGTTTCGCCGACGCCCTCGTCGCTAAACAGCCCTTCGACGATCGGGGCGATGTCCGCACGACTGACGGTCGGCGCTTCGTCCGCAGCGATCGTCGCTCCACCGTCGTCCAGGTCGAGAACCGGGGCCGCCGCGCTTGCGAGCAGCGCCATGGCCGGCGCCAGCGGGACAAGCCATCTTTGCTTCATCATCGCTTCAGGCTACGGCTCGGCGCCATGAAAGTGAAGCGGCCTTTTCTCGTGGGATCGATCATCGTGCTGCTCGTCCTGCTGCTCGCGGTCATCATCTATGCGATGCGCATGCGGCCGACGATCGAACTCGGCGTCGGCTACGGCGCGCATGTTGTCTGTTCGTGCCGCTATATCGGCGGACGCGACATGCAGAGCTGTTACAAAGACTATGAGCCCGGTATGGAGATGATCTCGATGGCGGAGGACGAGGAAGAAAAGCGGATCACCGCCAGCGTCCCCCTGCTCGCCAGCCGCTCGGCGCAGTTCCGCGAGGGGCTCGGCTGCGTATTGGAGCCGCTGGGCGGCGAATAACGGACGGGCCCGACCGTCGGACTAGCGGCGGCATCCATGCCGGTACGCCCAGTTCAGCAGATGCGCACCGACGAGCAGCACACTGCCGACCGTCGAGAGGACCATATCAAGGACCGTTTCCGGAAACAGCAGCGCCGCGAGCGCCAGCAGGACGAGGCCGGCAGCTCCCGCGACTGGCGGCCGATTGTCGCGATGAACCCGATAACCGGACAACAAGACGATGCCGGCCACCGGTACAACAAAGCCAAGCAGCCAGATATGCAGCGTCTCGGGCAGCGCGACGAAAGCGGCAAGCGCGGGCAGCAGGGCGACCGCCACCGGCAGGATCAGGCAATGAACGATACACAAAAGCGATGCGCCAATCGCGATACTCTCCATCCAGTCATGACCAGTGCGTGTTCGGCCAGCCACCATATCCTCCACCCTTAATGATACAACATAACATAGATGTCGTGAAGCATATGTCCAGTGATCGGCGACGAAAATGCGTGCGATACGCCCGCGTCTTGGATGTCCGCGATCCGCGATGGCCGAAACGGTGAGACCAGCGAACCATGAACGGGAACCACGGTCTCTATCTTGCCGTGCCGGACGCTCTGCCGGTTATCAGCCAGGCCCAGCCGAACAGCAGCGCGAACAGCAGGTCCGGTGCGGCGGCCGCTGCCACCGGCGCTTCGACGCGGCCGGCGAAGTAGAGCAATGTACAGGCGCCGAAAAAGGACAGCTTGCTGAAGATGCCGATCAGCATCGCCGGGCGATAGAGCACCGGATCGGTGGCGATCAGCGCATAGAGAAATTGCGTGGCCAGAACGACGCCGACGAAACCGTAATAATATTCGGGATGCGTGATGGCCGGCGGCGCATTATCGGAAATCGAGCTTTCGAGGAAATAGAGCGGCGCGATGACCGCGATGCCCCAGACCGCGGCGATGCCGAAGATCCAGCGTGCGAACCGCATCAAGCCGCCAGCGCCGCTTCGGCCGCAATCGTTTCGGCGATCCAGCCGCCGCCTATGACGCGGTCGCCCGCATAAAGCACCGCCGCCTGGCCGGGCGCCACGCCATATTCGGGCACATCGAAGATCACCGTTTCGCCATCGAAACGCGCGGGCGCCGGCTTCGCCAGCGAGCGGACCTTGGCCGTCATCTCGCCCCCGAAACCGTCACCCAGCCAGTTCAGATCCTCGATCCGCGCGGCGCGGACCGCCAGCGCCGATTTCGGCCCGACGACGACGCGCCGCGTCTCCGGCTCCAGTCGCACGACATAGAGCGGCTCGGGCTGGCCGCCGATTTCGAGGCCGCGCCGCTGGCCGATTGTATAGTGGATGAGCCCCTTATGCTCGCCGAGCACTTCGCCTGAGCGCGTGACGATCTCGCCGCCCTCGCCAGCCTCGAGCCGCACCTTCTTCACGATCTTCGCATAATCGCCGTCGGGCACGAAACAGATATCCTGGCTGTCGGGCTTGAGCGCGACGGCAAGGCCGAGTTCCTTCGCGATCTCGCGGACCTCGGCCTTCGGCATGCCACCGAGCGGAAAACGCAAATAGTCGAGCTGCTCCTTCGTCGTCGCGAACAGAAAATAGCTCTGGTCGCGCGCCGGATCGAGCGCGCGATGCAGTTCGGGGCCCTGCTCGCCGATTACCCGGCGTACATAGTGGCCGGTCGCGAGGCAATCCGCGCCGAGATCGCGCGCCATGCCGAGCAGGTCGTGGAATTTCACGCTCTGGTTGCAGCGAATGCACGGGATCGGCGTCCGGCCCGCCATATACTCGTCCGCGAAATCGTCGATCACCGATTCCCGGAACCGCGACTCATAATCGAAAACATAATGGGCGATCCCCAGTTTTTCGGCGACGGCCCTGGCATCGCGGATATCCTGCCCGGCGCAGCAGCTGCCCGTGCGCCCGGTCGCTTCGCCATGATCGTAAAGCTGCAAGGTGATGCCGATCACCTCGGCGCCCGTCTTCGCGGCGAGCGCGGCGACGACCGAGGAATCGACGCCGCCGGACATGGCGACGACGATGCGGCTTTCGCCCGCCGGACGGGCCAGCTGGAAATCGGCGTTCATCATGCAGGTTCATTTAGTGTTTCGTAGCGTCGCACGCAAAGGGCAATCCGTCGCGGATTTACGTTTGGCTAACCACGATCCGCCTTTCGCGGCGGAAATCCTCACCAAAGCGTTGCCTGCGCCTTTACCACGTTTTCAACCTTCTTCCCTATTAGCCTTGTCCATGGACATGACTTTCACTCCATTTGGCAATCGCATGGACGCGGCGGGCGGCATCCAGCCGGACTTTCGCGCCCTTGTTGCCTTCGTGGCCGCCACACAGGCCGCACAGCCGACTGGCAGGCTTGCGACGCGGCTCGCCTTGGGCAGCGACCGGCAAATGGCTGCCACGGAATCGCTGATCGCGCTATTTGCGCCGCGGCCGCGCAGCGAAGGTCTGGAAGTCATGGGGCAGGGGCAGGCTCTGAAGGGATGTTTTAATCCCGCAGTGCCGATTTCGCACATCCCGCTAACCGAAAAGAAGGATTGGTAAAATGCCTGTTTACCTTGGCATTTTAGGCTTCTTTCAGCGAGCTTTGCTTATAAGGCGTTCATCGTAATGCTGACGACCAAGCAAGGATCGCCTGATCCCATTGAGGAAAGAATGATCGAGAACCAGAAGATACGACCGGCGCAAGTGATCGGCCCGTTGGGCGAGCCGCTGACGATGGACTCGCTGCCGCCGCCCTCGACCCGCCGTTGGGTCGTGCGCCGCAAGGCCGAAGTGGTCGCCGCGGTGAATGGCGGTCTGCTGACCGTCGACGAGGCCTGCGAGCGCTACGATCTGACCGTAGAGGAATTTGCCAGCTGGCAGCGGGCGATCGACCGGTCCGGCATGCCCGGCCTTCGCGTGACCCGTATCCAGCATTACAAGTCGCTCTACGAACGCCAGCAGAAATACTAGATATTGTCGCACGGCCGAGCAGCGGCCGCCAGCGAGCAACGGATTCCCCGGTCGCCATCTCCGTCGGCGGCCGGGGAATTTGTTTTTCCGGCCCGAAAGGCTAGCGTCCAGCCCGACATATAATAATCGCCCCGCCGGAACGAATGCTCGTTACCGCGCGTAACTAGGGCATATGTCGAAACGCGCCTTCGCGGTGAGGGCGCGGCAACGGGAGGAACGCAAATATGGGTATCATTATCGCAATCGTCGTGGGCGGCATCATCGGCTGGCTCGCCAGCATCGTGATGAACCGCGACGCATCGATGGGCATCTTCTGGAATATCGTGGTCGGCATCATCGGCTCGTTCCTCGGGCGCTTCATCGGCGGATTTTTCGGTGTCGGTGCCACCCTCACGTCCTGGTCGCCGATCGGCCTGCTGATGTCGTTCATCGGCGCCGTCGTCCTGCTGATGATCATGAACCTCATCCAGCGCGGGCGCGTACGTTAAGCCAAAGACCCAGCTGAACAGCCAAGGGGCCCGGCGCGTTCGCGCCGGGCCCCTTTTTTTCGATCGGCCGTTATTGCAGTTCGAACGTCACCGAAACATTGGCCGTCAGCCGCTGCTCGCCCGGCGCGATCCGCACGCCGGACTCTTCCGCGACATCCATCGCCATCGCGCGGTTCGCCACCATGATCGGCGGACGGGCCGCACCGGCTTCGCTGACGGCAACGATCCGTACAATCCGCATGCCCAAGGCGTCTGCGTAAAGCTCCGCCCGTTCGCGCGCCTTGCGGATTGCATCGCGCCGCGCCTCATCCATCGCCGCATCCGGCGAGTCGATCTGGAGGCTGGGCCCGTTGATCTGGTTGACACCCTGGGCCACCAGCGCATCGAGTATCGTGCCCGCATTCTCGATCTCGCGGAAGCGGACGCTCAGCTGATTCGAGGCCGTATAGCCGAGCAACCGCGGTTCGCTGCGGTCCGAATAATCGTAGCGCGGATTCAGGTTAATCGACGCGGTCTGGATATCGCGCTCTTCGATACCGGCGGCGGTCAGCGCGCGAAAAACGCTTCGCATCCGCTGATTGTTCTCGGCAAGCGCCGCCGCAGCGGTTGGCGCTTCGGTCACGACGCCCGCATTGATCACCGCGATATCGGGCGTCTGGCGCGACTCGCCGGTGGCTACGATATCGAGCCGCGTCCCCTCCATGGCCGGCATGGGCATCGCAATCTGCGCCGATGCCGCCGATCCCAGCGATACTGCCGCGCAGGCCGCGGCCAAGCCGAAAATCATATGTCTCATCGTTAGGCTCCCAGAATAGTGCGTTGGTGTAAAATGCGTTCTTCCGTACCGAGCAGACTATGGGTTTCGCTTCGATGAACGGTCGAATCCCTACGGCGGTCAACCTTGATTTTGCACTGCAAAAAACGCAAACGAACCGCAGATTCAGTTCCGGCTTGAGCCTTGTGTTATATTCATGTAATACAGCATGACAGTGAAGGATTCCGGAGTTTGGCCAAGGTGGCAGATATGAACGTTGAACAGCGCTTCGCGGAGGAGCAGACCGCGCAGATGAGCGAATTCGAGGAAGAAGAACGGCGGCGCGAACGGCGGCGGCGGTTCATTATCATCGGCACCGTGGTCGGCGCGCTCGTGATTCTGGCCGCTTATTTCATGTTCCAGGGCGGCGCGGGCGAAAATGCCGGTGTCGCCGCGGGCGAAAACGGCCCGGCGCGCGTTCTGCCGACCGTCACCGTGATCGTGCCGGGATCGCAGGCGATATCGAACACGATTTCGGCCAGCGGCACGCTCGACGCGCGCCGGCCGATGCCGGTCGGCGTGGCCGGCGAAGGCGGCCAGATCGCGCGCGTCATGGTCGATGCCGGCGACTGGGTCGGCGCCGGACAGGTGCTGGCGACAATCGAAAGTTCGGTCCAGTCCCAGCAGGTCAGCTCGGCCTCTGCTCAGCTTGAAGTGGCGCGCGCGAATCTGGCGCTGGCGCAGGCCAATCTCGATCGCTCGCTCCAGCTCGTCGAACGCGGATTTATCAGCCAGGCCGATATCGACCGGTTGACGGCAACGCGCGATGCGGAACGGGCGCGGGTCAATGTGGCCGCCGCGCAACTGAACGAATTGCGCGCGCGGGCCGGCCGGTTGGCCATCCGGGCCCCGGCACCCGGCCTGGTACTCGAACGCAACGCTGAACCCGGCCAGGTGGTAAGCGCCGGCAGTGGCGCCCTTTTTGTCCTGGCGCAGGGTGGCGAAATGGAAATGAACGCGCAGGTGTCGGAGTCCGATCTTTCTCGGATGTCGGTCGGTCAGCAGGCGACGATCACACCGGTCGGAACGACGGATCGCTACGAAGGCCAGATCTGGCAGCTCTCGCCGACGATCGATGCGCAAAGCCGGCAGGGCACGGCGAGCATCGCGCTGTCCTATCAGGAAGGCCTGCGGCCGGGCGGTTTCGCCAGCGCCGAGATCGTCAGCGGCTCGATCGACGCGCCGATGCTGCCGGAATCGGCGGTCCAGAGCGACAGCGACGGCAATTATGTGTATATTATCAATGAGGATAATATCGTCGAGCGCCGCGATGTTACCGTGGGCTCGGTGGGCAGCACGGGCATTACCATCCGTGAGGGCCTGCAGGGCGATGAGCGGGTCGTGCGGTCGGCGGGCGCGTTCCTCAATCCGGGCGACGAGGTCATCCCGCAACGCATGTCCCGGGATGACGAGAGCTAGGAGCCACTGATGAGTTTCCGCACCGTATCGACTTGGGCGATCAAGAACCCGACGCCGCCGCTCGTGCTGTTTCTCGGGCTGATGCTGGCCGGAATCGTCAGTTTCGCCCGGCTCGACGTCAATGACAGCCCGGAAGTCGATTTCCCGGCCGTTCAGGTGATTATCGCGCAACCCGGCGCCGCGCCGACGGAGCTGGAGAACCAGGTTACCCAGCGCGTCGAAGCGGCGGTGCGGAACATCAGCGGCGTCAACACACTGTCTTCGTTCGTCAACGAGGGCAATTCGCGGACTTTCATCGAGTTCACGATCGGCACGCCGGTCGATCGGGCGGTCAACGATGTCCGCAACGCGATCGCGCAGATCCGCGGCGATCTTCCGGAAGGCATTCTCGAACCGCAGATCGTCCGCGTTGAAATCAACGGCGGCGGCACGATCGCCTATTTCGCCGTCGAGAATGTCGACATGACTCTCGAGGAACTGAGCTGGTTCGTCGACAATACGGTTGCGCGGCAATTGCTCTCGATCGACGGCATGGCGGCGGTCGACCGCGGTGGCGGGGTCAGCCGCGAAATTCGCGTGATCCTCGATCCCGCACGGCTGCAATCGCTGGGTATCACGGCGAGCCAGGTCAATGCGCAGCTGCGCGCGGTCAATCTCAACGCCGCCGGCGGCCGCGCCGAAGTCGCCGGATCCGAACAATCGGTCCGCGTGCTCGGCAACGCCGAAACCGCCTATGAGCTGGGCCAGACCGATATCGCGCTGGGCGGCGGGCGGACGGTCAAGCTGGCCGATATCGCGGAGGTCCGCGATCTCTACGGCGAGCAGCGGTCGCTCTCCAAGATGAACAATCGCCAGGTGCTGAGCTTCGGCATCGAACGCGCGAAGGGCGCCTCCGACGTCACCGTCTATGACGAAGCCGAGCGCGTTCTCGCCGAAATCGAGGAGAATAATCCCGGCGTGCAGTTCACCCGGCTGTTCACCACGGTCGAATATACGCGGGAGAATTACGAATCCGCGATGATGGCACTGATCGAGGGCGCGATCCTGGCGGTCATCGTCGTCTGGTTCTTCCTGCGCGACTGGCGCGCGACGCTGATCTCGGCGATCGCCATTCCGCTGTCCGCCATTCCGACCTTCTGGTTCATGGACCTGTTCGGCTTCACGCTCAATTTCATCAGCCTGCTGGCGCTGAGTCTGGTGGCCGGTGTCCTTGTCGACGACGCGATCGTCGAGATCGAGAATATCGTCCGCCATATGCGGATGGGCAAATCCAGCTATCAGGCGTCGATCGACGCGGCCGAGGAAATCAGCCTCGCCGTGCTGGCGACGACCATGGCGATCGTCGCCGTGTTCATGCCGGTCGCGCTGATGCCAGGTATCTCCGGCCAGTTCTTCATCCAGTTCGGCCTCACAACCGTGGTCGCGGTGCTGATGAGCCTTGCGGTGGCGCGGCTCATAACACCCTTGGTCGCTGCCTATTTCCTGCGGGCCGAAGGCGTGCGCGAACATGGCGAAGGGCCGGTCATGGATCGCTACATGGCGCTCCTCAAATGGTCGCTCGTTCATCGCTGGAAAACGGCCATCTTCGGCGGCGGCGGTGCGCTGATCGCGACGGTCATCGCCTTCTACACCCTGCCGATCACCTTCCAGCCCGAGACCGACGACGATTTCAGCCGGGTCAATATCGAGATGGTGCCAGGCACAACACTCGAGGAAACCGAACGGGTTTCGGATCAGGTCGCCGCGATCCTGCGCGAACAGCCTGAAGTGCGCACCGCCTTCCAGCGGATCGAGCCGGGCAGCGGGCGTATCTTCATGACGCTGCGCGACGATCGCGAACGCGAGAGCACCGAGTTCGAGCGGGAAACCGCGCCGCTACTGCGCGCCATTCCCGATGCCCGCGTGACGTTCCAGTCGCAGCAGGGCGGGTTCAGCGGCCGCGATATCTCGATGGTCATCGGCGGTGACGATCCCGACGTGCTCGATGCGGCCGCCGACGAACTCGTCAGCCAGATGAGTGAGCTCGATACGATCATCGCGCCGCGCATCGACGGCGATCTCCGGAGGCCTGAAATCGTCGTCACGCCACGGCTCGATCTGGCCGCCGATCTTGGCGTGACGACGGCAGAACTCAGCCGCGCCATCCGCATCGCGACCCAGGGCGAGATCGACCAGAATGCGGCGCGTTTCTCGCTCAGCGACCGGCAAATCCCGATCCGCGTCGCACTGGCCGAGGAGTCGCGGCGCGATCTCGCAACGATCGAAAATCTGCCCGTGACGACCGCCAATGGCGGTTCTGTCCCGCTGCGCCTTGTCGCCGATATCGGCTTCGGCTCCGGCCCGACCGAAATCCGCCGCTACGACCAGCGACGCCGCATTGTCGTCGGTGCCGATCTCGCACCGGGCCTGGTGACGGGCGATGCCATGTCCGAAATCAACGCCCTGCCCTTCTGGGACAACCTGCCGCCGGGCGTCAATCGCGTCATCGCCGGGCCGGAAGAATGGCAGGCGGAGATGCTGTTCAACTTCTTTGTAGCCGTGCTTTCCGGAGTGCTGCTCGTATTCGCGGTGCTGGTGCTGCTCTACCGCAGGATCATGGCGCCGCTCGTCAATATGGGATCGCTGATCCTCGCGCCGCTGGGCAGCGCCATCGCGCTCCACCTCGTCGGCCAGCCGCTCTCCATGCCGGTGTTCATCGGCCTGCTGATGCTGCTCGGCATCGTCGCGAAAAACTCGATCCTGCTCGTCGATTTCGCAATCGAGGAGATGGACAAGGGCGTCGACAAGGATACGGCGATCATCGATGCAGGTCACAAGCGCGCCCAGCCGATCGTCATGACGACGGTCGCCATGACGGCCGGGATGATCCCGACGGCGCTGGCGCTGACCGGCGACGGCGCGTGGCGGGCACCGATGGGCTGGACGGTGATCGGCGGCCTGATCCTGTCGACCGTGCTGACGCTCGTTATCGTACCGGCCTGTTTCAGCCTCGCCGACAGCATCGAGAAACGGCTGCGGCGCTTCTTCGGACGGGCGCTGACCTACAAGCCCGGCGACGATGAAAAAGCGACCATCCAGCCGGCCGAATGACGTCGCCTGACAACGCCCGGCCCGTCAGCCGGTTCAACTCGACCGAAGACCGCGGACGGGCCATGCGCCGGACGGCGACGGCGATGCTGTTCCTCATGGCGGGGATCTTCGTCCTCGCGCACAATATGGAGGAAGCGCATCCGGCCTGGGGGTTCGTCCGCGCCTTCGCCGAAGCGGCGATGGTCGGCGGGCTCGCCGACTGGTTCGCCGTGACGGCGCTCTTCCGCCATCCGATGGGCATCCCGATCCCGCACACGGCCATCGTGCCGAAGAACAAGGACCGGATCGGCGAACAGCTTGCCTGGTTCCTCAAGGACAATTTCCTGACGCCCTCGATCGTCGCCCGGCGGATGAAGCGGTTCGACGTCGCGGGGGCGATCGGCGCCTTCCTTACCGATCCCGCCGGCGGCGAGGGCCGGATGCGGCAGGGCGCGTCGAAACTTTTCGCGATGATCCTCGAAAATCTCGACGACGAGAAGCTGGGCGGCACGACCAAGACGATGATCGCCAACCGGCTGCGCGAGCTCGACGTCGCGCCGTTGCTCGGCCAGTCGATCGAGGCCGCCATGCGGGAGGACCGCCACATTCCGATCATCGACGGCATCGTGCGCTGGGCCGCCAATATCCTCGATTCGAACGAAGAGATCGTCCGCGCCATGGTCTATGAACGCGCCAATAATTTCATGCGCTGGCTGGCGATCGACGACCGGCTGTCGGACGCGATCATCAACGGGCTGCGCCGGCTGCTCGTGCAGATGGAGGGCGATCCCTACCATCCGCTGCGCAGCCAGGCGAATGAGGGCTTCGTCCGGCTCGCCTTCGATCTCCAGCACGACACGGAGATCCAGGCGCGCGTCGAGCATTTCAAACTGGAGATGATTGACAATCCGGCGATCACCGACTGGCTCGACGGGCTCTGGGAGCAAGCGCGCGAAGCGCTGCTGCGCGCCGCGCGCGATCCCGATCGGGCGATGGAAGGCCGGCTCGGCGAAGCCCTGCACGAACTCGGCCGGACGTTGCAGGAGGACCCCGAACTGAAGCGCGCGATCAACAGTTTCGCGCGCCGCGCAACGGTGGGCGCCGTCGCCGACTATGGCGACAGCATCGTCCGGCTGGTGTCCGATACGGTCAAAGGCTGGGACGCGGAAACGATTACCGCGCGCGTCGAGAACGCGGTCAGCCGCGATCTCCAATATATCCGGATGAACGGCACCCTGGTCGGCGGTCTGGTCGGCCTGACCATCCACACGATCATCACGATCGTCTGAGCAAAAAAATGCCGCCGCGGGGGACGCGGCGGCACAGGAGGGAAGATAGCGGCTCGGGCGGACCGGCCTACATTTCGTCGGGTTCGCCGTCTCCGTCGTCGTCGACCATGTCGGGCATATTGTCGCCGTCGCGGTCCCAGGCATCGGGCCGGCCGTCGCCGTCGCGATCCCAGGCATCGGGCGTGCCGTCGCCGTTCGTGTCGATCGTCGGCGGCGGCACCTGCTGGCCCTCGGCGCTTTCTTGACTGTCCGCGAGCGCGGGAGTGACGCCGATCGCCATGGCCATGACGGCCGGCAGGATGAGTTTGTGGTTCTGCATTGGAGGAGTCCTTCGCGTTAGGCCCGCCCGCTCGCGACTCCCTGCGGGGATCGCCGGTCCTCGCCAACGCCCGTGCGATGACGGGAGCCGTAAACACGGTGCACAGCGGCGGGAAAACCGGCCGTCGATAGCGGAAACCGGTCGGTCCGCCGCGTAACGACCTGTAACCTGGGCCTAGCCCTCGCTGACGCGCTCGATATCCGCGCCGACGCCGCCCAGCTTTTCCTCGAGTCGCTCGTAACCGCGATCGAGATGATAGACGCGCAGCACCTTGGTCTCGCCCTTCGCGGCAAGCCCGGCGAGGACGAGGCTCATCGACGCGCGCAGGTCGGTCGCCATGACATTGGCGCCGACCAGTCCGTCGACGCCCTTCACGACGGCCGTGCGTCCGCGAACCTCGATGTCGGCACCCATGCGGGTGAGTTCGGGCACATGCATGTAGCGGTTCTCGAAGATGGTTTCGGTCAACATGCTGGTGCCCGCAGCGAGCGTCAGCATCGACATGAACTGCGCCTGCATATCGGTCGGGAAACCCGGAAAGGGGGCGGTCGAAATCGTTGCCGGATGCAGCCGGCCGTTGGCGGCGACGTTCACGCCATCGTCGCGCTCGTCCACCTCCAGCCCGACATCGCGTAGTCCGGCGATGATCGAGGGCATATCGGACGCGCGGGCGCCTTTGAGCATCAGCTCGCCGCCGGTGATCGCAGCGGCACAGGCATAGCTGCCCGCCTCGATGCGGTCCGGCATCACGCTGTAGGTCGCGCCGTGCAGCCGGTCCTTGCCATGGACGACCAGCCGGTCGCTGCCGATATCTTCGATCTCGGCGCCCATCGCGACGAGGCAGTTGCAGAGATCGACGATTTCGGGCTCGCGCGCCGCATTCTCGATAACGGTCTCGCCGCTGGCGAGCGCTGCCGCCATCAGGGCGTTTTCGGTCGCGCCGACTGAAACGAAGGGGAAGGAGATCGTTCCGCCCCTGAGGCCGCCATCGGGCGCATGGGCCTTCACATAGCCGGCCGCGAGTTCGATCTCCGCGCCCAGCGCTTCGAGCGCCTTCAAATGCAGGTCGATCGGCCGGTTGCCGATCGCACAGCCGCCCGGCATCGATACCGTCGCCTCGCCCGCGCGCGCCACAAGCGGCCCCAGCACGAGGATCGAGGCCCGCATCTTGCGGACGAAATCATAGGGCGCGACGGTCGAGGCGATGGCCGCGGCCTTCACTGTCATTTTTCGCCCGCCCCCGTTATGGCCGCCTTCGAGCATCGTCGACGCGCCATGCTGATTGAGCAGGTGCATAAAGCTGTCAACGTCGGCGAGCCGCGGCAGATTTTCGAGGCACAGCGCCTCGTCCGTCAGCAACGCGCAGGGCATCAGGGTGAGAACGGCGTTCTTGGCGCCGGAGATTTGCAGGGTACCAGCAAGCCTGTTGCCGCCGCGGATTACGATACTGTCCATGAAGGGCTCATAACGGGCGGCGCATTTTTTGCCAATCTCGGACTCGCTTCGCCGGCGCGGACAGTTTTGGGAACCCCCGGCGCTATGATAGGCTGGGTCGCGATACGGGATGGGGCGATCACTATGGCGCGATGGGAGATACGAGCACTGGCCTCTACCGGCGAGTCCGGGCCGGTTCCATCCACTGCCTTCGGCCATGCCGATAGTGCATAACGGTCCGTTGCGAAAGTTGTTTCGCCGAACGCTGCCTGAAGCGCCTGATATCCTGTTCGCCGAAAAGACGATGTTCCTCGGCTTGGGGCCGACCAAGACCGGCACGACGTGGCTCTACAACTATCTGCTCCGCCACCCCGAATTTTACGGATCGCCGGTCAAGGAAACGCACTATTTTTCCGCCCGTCACCATTGCCGGAACCGGGGCATCCATAAGCGGCATTTGACCCGGCAGATCGAACGGATCGCCGGCAATCAGGAATATGCCGATCAGCCGCATTGGCGCGAATATCTGTCGCAACTCCGCGAGGCGTTACGGATGTCGGAAGGGGCCGGCCGCTATCGCCGATTTTACAAGACGCGCGCGAAGCCGGCCCATCGGGCGTTCGGCGAGATTTCGCCAAGCTATTGCGCACTGACGCCCGATGGCTTCGCCGCGATCCGCGCCCATCATCCCAGGATACGGCTGTTGCTGACATTGCGCGATCCGCTGGCGCGGCTGGACTCGGTGCTCCGTCATATCCGGGGCTTGGGCAATAAGGTCGACTATGAGCTGTTTTTCGACCGGGGACTCGCACGCAGGCTGGAAGTCCACAATTTCCGCTACGATACGATCGTCGAAACGATCGAATCGGTTGTCGATCCAGAGGAATTTTCAATCGTCTTCTTCGAAGATCTGTTCGAGCAACGGACCGTCGACGCGATTTCCGATTTTATCGGTATCGCACGCCGTCCGGCCGATTTCGGCACGCAGTTCGCGCATTCTCCGGCGGTGCAGCACATGAATCGAGAGCAGCGCGAACGCGCGGAAGAGGTGCTGTCGCCCGTCTACGCCTATTGCCGCGACCGGTTCGGCGACGCGCTCCCCGAGCGCTGGGCCAGCTGACCGATCAGGCCTTTTCCAGCGTGCATTGCAGCGGATGCTGGTTCTCGCGGGCGAAATCGATGACCTGGTTGACCTTGGTCTCGGCGACTTCGTAGCTGAACACGCCGCACACCCCGACGCCCCGCTGATGGACGTGCAGCATGACGCGCGTCGCATCGTCCATATTCATGCTGAAAAAACGCTGCAGCACGAGCACGACGAATTCCATCGGCGTAAAATCGTCGTTGAGCATGAGCACCTTGTAGGGCGAGGGTTTCTTCGTGCGCGTGCGCGTCTGGGTTGCAACGCCGAGCCCGGTCCCGCCGGATTCGTCGTCACGATCTTCATCGTCGCCAGAGGCCAGGATTACGTCGCTGTCGAGCATGGTCCCAAGAATATCGTATCAGTGCGGCACGAAGCAAGGGGTTGGTATCGCGCAAAAAGGTTATTCGTCCCTGAACGCCGGGCGCGGCATCGCAGCCCCAACGAAAAGGGCCGCCCCGCGCATGTGGCGGAGCGGCCCCTTTTTATTCGCGTTCAGGCGGAAGCTTAGGCGGTGGCCTGCTTCACCTTGTCGGCGGCAACCGCAAAGCGGTTGGAGATCGGCTCGGCGACATCACCGGCGAGCTTCAGCCAGGCTTCGCTCATCTTCGAACCTTCCTGAACCATCGCTTCGAAAGCGTTCTTGGCGTAATCGCCCTGGATCTGCATGACTTCCGTCGGCGACTTGGCGGCGGCGACTTCCTTGACCGTGCTGGTCAGGGTTTCGAAACGCTGGCGGCCGAACTCGGCGGCTTCGCGAGCGATTTCGCCGGTGCCTTCGGCGGCGATGCGGGCCGAAGTAACCATGGCTTCGACATTGCCCTTGTTGAACTCGCCGAGTTCGCGAGCGACTTCGCCGCCCTTTTCCATCGCGGTCTTGGCGCGTTCGTTGATGTCGCCGAACATTTCCTTGGCGCGCTCGGTGGCGGCTTCGGCGGTCTTCTTCACGCTGTCCTGTGCTTTTTCAGCTGCATTCGTCATCATCGTTCCTTTCTTCGCGGCGGCGGGCTTGGCCGCAGCCTTTTTCGTCACAGTTTTCTTGGTCGCCGTCTTTTTCGCGGCAGTTTTCTTGGCCGGGCCGGCTTTCGCCTTGGCGGCAGTCTTCGTAGTCGTCGTCATTCGGGTGGCTCCGTAAAATCTGTTTCAATCTCTATGTTGCAGTGCACAATATAGGAACCGATTCGAAATTGCAAGCATTTTTTGTGCACTGCAGCATAGCGCATTCGGCAAACGGTTCGCCGCAGGCGGTCAGGGGGCCGCTTGTAATTGTAATAACGGAAGAAAAGCCCAGGTTATCGGGTTCTTACATAGCTTCCCGGCGCGTCTTCCAGCGCTTTCAGCTTGCCTTTTCCGGGCTTCCTGGCACCCTTTACCGCGACTTGTTCGCCAGAATGTCCGGCCAGCCAGTCGAGCCAGTCCGGCCACCAACTTCCTGGCGTTTCTTTCGCGCCCGCGACAAAGTCGTCGAGCGTGTCGGCGCGCTTCCGGTTCGTCCAATACTGGTATTTCTTCGCATCGGGCGGATTGACCACGCCGGCGATATGGCCGGACCCGGCCAGCACGAATTTGAGCGGTCCGGCAAAATGCTCGGTAATCTTCCACACGCTTTCGGGCGGCGCGATATGGTCCTCGCGGCCCGCCTGGACATAGGCAGGCGTCTCCACCCTGGTCAGATCGACCGGCACGCCGTCCACCGACAACCCGCCCGGCTCGACCAGTCTATTGTCGCGATAGAAGTCGCGCAGATAGTCCTGATGCCATTTGGCCGGCAGGTTGGTCGTGTCGCCGTTCCAGTGCAGCAGGTCGAACGCCGGATAGTCCTCGCCCAGCAGATAATTGTTGACGACATAGTTCCAGATCAGGTCCCGCCCGCGCAGCAGGTTGAAGGTAGCGGCCATATAGCGGCCGTCGAGATAGCCCTGGCCCTCTCCCAGCTGCTCGATCAGCTTCGCCTGGATATCGTCGATGAAGAGGTTGAGATCGCCCGCGTCGCTGAAATCGACCTGGGCGGTAAAGAAGGTCGCGCTCGCCACCTTGTCAGCCTCGCCCTCGGCCGCAAGCCAGGCGAGCGTCATCGCCAGGGTCGTGCCCGCCACGCAATAGCCGATCGCGTTGACCGACGGGACGTCGAGCAGGTCGCGCACGGTGTTGATCGCATCGACCTGCCCGCCGATGATGTAATCGTCCTGCGTTACGTCGGCCATGCTCTCGTCGGCCGATTTCCACGACACCATGAAGACGGTGATACCCTGTGCGACGGCCCAGCGGACGAAGCTCTTCTTCTCGTTGAGATCGAGGATGTAGAAGCGGTTGATCCAGGGCGGAAAGATGATCAGCGGCGTCTCGAACACCTTTTTCGTCGTCGGTTCATACTGGATCAACTGGTAGAGTGGGGTTTCCTTGACCACCTTGCCCGGCGTCGTCGCGATATTCTCGCCGAGTTTGAACGCGTCGGGATCAGTGTGCGTCAACTGCCCCTTGTCGAGATCGGCGAGCATATGCTCGAGCCCCTTGAGGAAACTCTGCCCCTTGGTCTCAACGGCTTTTTCCAGGACCAGCGGGTTGGTCAGCGCGAAATTGCTAGGGCTCATCGCGTCGACGAACTGCTGGGTCGCGAAGCGGACCTTTTCCTTCTGTTTCGGATCGACGCCGTCGATCGCATCGACGCTGCGCAGCATATGATCGGCGATCATCAGATAGCTTTGCCGGATCATGTCGAAGATCGGATTGTCCTGCCATTGCGGCGCGGAAAAGCGGCGGTCTTTCGCCCTGGGCGCATCCTCGCCGTCCTCGCCCTCGCCCCCCGGATTGAGGAAGCGTGTCCAGAGCTTGAGGCTGTCTTCCCAGAAATCGCTCTGCGCCTTGGCGAATTTTTTGGGATCGAGCGTCATCGTCGGAAATCCGGGGAACATGGCGGGAAGCTGGTCGGGCGTCGGCACGGCCTCGGCGAGCTTCTCCTGGCCCTCCTCGCCGGCGCGCTGCATCTGCGTCGCCGCATATTCGAGCATCATCTGCTGCGCCCGGCCGAGCACGCCGGTCCAGTGCTGCATGTCCTCCAACGTCGGCATATGGGAGCTCGCCATCGGGCTATCCGTGTCCTGTGCCATACTCGCCTTTCCTTCCGCCGATCAGCCTATCCTATGCGCGCACGCAAACAACCCGCCAATCGTCAAAGTCCGCCTTCATACACGATGATCGCGATACCATTGGGATCGGTCAGATAGAGATAGGTCGACCCCCAGGGCCGGGGCACGGGGCCGCGCCTTTCGATATCGGCGTCGAGATCGGCGGTGAAGGCATCCAGGTCTCCGGTTTTGAATTGTAGGCTGAGACCCGAAAAATCATGCGCGTTCGGGCCGTCATAAATTTCGAGAAGCGCCTCGGCCTTGCCATCCGAAAAAACGAGGATGACGCCCTTGTCGTCGGGACTGTCCCATTCCTCCGCGACCTCCATCCCGAAAACCTGGACATAATATTCGCGCGTTTCGGCCAATCGCGGAGTGGTGATCTTTGTTTTGAGCGAAAAATCCATCCCGAACCCTCCTTGCGATATTGCCAATGACAATGGCCGCCCAATGCGTATAGGGAAAGCGCCATGACCGACGATTTCTACCGCATCCGCCGCCTGCCGCCCTATGTCTTCGCCGAAGTGAACGCGATGAAGGCGGCGGCGCGCGCGCGGGGCGAGGATATTATCGATCTCGGCATGGGCAATCCGGATTCGGCGCCCGCCCAGCATATCATCGACAAATTGTGCGAAGTCGCCAACGATCCGACCGCGCACCGCTATTCGGCGTCCAAGGGGATCAAGGGGCTGCGCAAGGCCCAGGCCGCCTATTATCAGCGCCGCTTCGGCGTCGATATCGATCCGGAAAGCGAGGTCGTCGTCACGCTCGGCTCGAAGGAAGGCCTCGCCAATCTCGCCCAGGCGATCACCGCGCCCGGCGATGTCGTGCTCGCGCCCAACCCCTCCTATCCGATCCACACCTTCGGTTTCATCATCGCAGGCGCCGCGATCCGCTCGATCCCCGCCGCCCCGGGGCCGGACTTCTTCACCCGCCTCGATTATTCGTTGCGCTACAGCGTCCCCAAGCCCTCGGTGCTGGTCATCGGCTATCCGTCCAACCCGACCGCCTATGTCGCCGATCTCGATTTCTACGCGAAGGTCGTCGATTTCGCGCGCGAACATAAGCTCTGGGTGATCAGCGATCTCGCCTATGCCGAAATCTATTACGGCAACGAGCCGACGCCCTCGCTGCTGCAGGTGCCGGGCGCCAAGGATGTCGCGGTCGAATTCACATCGATGTCGAAAACCTACAGCATGGCGGGCTGGCGGATGGGCTTTGCGGTCGGCAACGAAAAGCTCATCAGCGCGCTGACCCGGGTCAAATCCTATCTCGATTATGGCGCCTTCACCCCGATCCAGGTCGCCGCGACCGCCGCGCTCAACGGCCCGCAGGACCATATCGACGAAGTCCGCGCCATGTACAAATCGCGCCGCGACGTGCTCGTCGAAAGCTTCGGCCGGGCGGGTTGGGACGTGCCCCCTCCGCCGGCCAGCATGTTCGCCTGGGCCCCGATCCCCGAGCAATGCGCGCATATGGGAGCGATGGAATTTTCCAAGGAACTGCTCCGCCATGCCGGCGTCGCGGTGAGCCCCGGCGTCGGTTTCGGCGAGGAAGGCGAAGGCTTTGTCCGCATCGCGCTCGTCGAGAACGAACAGCGCATCCGCCAGGCGGCGCGCGGCGTGAAGAAATATCTCGACGGTTTCCGGTCCAACAGCGCGGGCACCTAGTGCCCTTCAACAACGACTATCGACCTCCGTCACGGGCCTCTTCCGTAGCGGGGTATCTTGTTGCCTGTGCGGCCAGCTTGTTCATGTTGATGCTGGCGTTTGGTTTGGTCATGGGCGATTGCGGCGAAGACGCCAATTGCGAAGCGAACCAAGACCGATTTCATATGCTTTATCTGGTCGTGATCTGTTCGATCCCGGTTGTCGCCTTTTTCGCCTTCTGGGCGGTTATGCAATTTACGGATAATATGAAAAATAGAAAATGACAGACCAACCCTTCACCCACCGTTTCCGCGTCCGCTATTCCGAGGTCGATCCGCAGTCGGTCGTCTTCAATTCGCGGTATCTCGAATATGCCGACCTGATCCTCACCGAATATTGGCGGGCGATCGACCTGCATTTCAGCGGCGATGAGGCGCTGGAATTCCATGTCGTGAAAGCCGTCGTCGAATATAAACAACCGATCCGGGCCGACGAGGAGATAGACGGCACCGCCGAAACCCTGCGGATCGGCACCAGCAGCGTCACGACGCAGATCGATCTTTACGGCCAAAACAACAAAAAGGGCGGGGACGACGATTTGCGCGCGCAAATCGAACTCGTCCATGTCCATGTCGATCTGGACAATGGAAAGCCGATGCCGATCCCCGACCATGCGCGGGCGCGCCTGCTTGCAAAATAGGATGCGGGCTGGGAGAGTCGGCGCCGAGAACAGATAAGCGCAATGCCGGAGAGGGACGCTGATACTGCCGGGCGAAAGGTCACACACGAAACCGCATAATAGTTGTTTTTCAAAGGCCTGGTGGCCAGCGAAAACCCCTGCCGGTGTCAACCAGTGTCAACCTGACGGCGAGGCGCCGGCATGATCGATCTCTATTTCGCGCCGACGCCCAATGGCTGGAAAATCAGCATCATGCTCGAGGAGTGTGGGCTGCCCTACACCGTAAAATGGGTGAATATCGGCGTCGGCGAGCAGTTCGCGCCGGAATTCCTCGCGATCAGCCCCAACAACCGCATTCCCGCCATCGTCGATCATGAGCCGCTCGGCGACGGGGAACCGCATGCGGTGTTCGAAACCGGCGCTATCCTCGTCTATCTCGCGGAAAAGACCGGCCAGTTCCTGCCCTTCGATCCGGTCGGCCGGTCCAAGGTACGGCAATGGCTGATGTGGCAAATGGGCGGTCTCGGTCCGATGCTCGGCCAGCACGGCCATTTCAAACTCTATGCGCCCGAGCACATCCCCTACGCCATCGACCGCTATGCGCGCGAGGCGAAGCGGCTCTACGGCGTGCTCGACCGCCAGCTGGCGGACAACGACTATGTCGCGGGCGCCGATTACAGTATCGCCGACATGGCCTGTTTCCCCTGGATCCAGACCTATAAGCGCCAGGAGATCGACTTGGCCGAATTTCCGAACGTGAAACGCTGGTACGAACAGCTCAAACAGCGCGAGGCGCTGCGCCGGGGCATGGATCTCGGCCGCGACCGTATCAACCGCAATCCGCAGCAGCAGGCGCAAGCCGCAAAAATCCTGTTCGGGATAGAGCAAAAGGACTGAGTAAACACACAATCGTCATTCCGGACTTGATCCGGAATCCAGGGCCAAAAGCCATATCGCCTGCCGCCCTGGACCCCGGATCAAGTCCGGGGTGACGAACAAGGAAATACGGAAAAGAGCTATAGCATGACCGCCCAAGTCGAATTCTTCTTCGATCTGTCCAGCCCCTGGACCTATCTCGCCTTCCACAATATCCGGCCGATCCTCGCCGAGACCGGGGCCGAGGTCACCTGGCGCCCCTTCCTCGTCGGCGGCGTCTTCAATGCGGTCAACAAGTCGGTCTATACCGCGCGCGAGGACAGCAAAGGCCCCAAGGCGCGCCACTATGCGAAAAGCCTTCGGGATTGGGCCGCCTGGTCCGGCCTGCCGCTGAACTTTCCCGCGCCCTGGCATCCGGTGCGCAGCGTACATGCGATGCGCGCCTGTTGCGCGCTCGAAGACGATCAGGCGGCGCTCGTCCGCTTCGCAGAAGCCGCTTTTTCGGCCTATTTCGACCGACAGGAGAATCTCGACGAGCCCGATATACTCGCCGCGATCGCCGACGGCATCGGCATGGACGGGGCCGCGCTCGTCGCCCAAACGCAGACCGATCCGCTCAAGCGGAAACTGCGCGCCAATACCGACGAGGTGATCGAACGCGGCGGCTTCGGATCGCCCTCGATCTTCGTCGACGGCACCGACATGTATTTCGGCAACGACCAGTTGCCCCTCGTCAGGCGGGCGATCCGGAACGCCAATTGATGAATCAGGTGTATTATTCGACAAACACACCTTTGATTTGCCGCGCGCCTGCTATAGAATAGCCGGACAGAGACAAGGATTTTACCGTGACTTCCGACCACACCCCCGAGCCCGACCCGCGCCGAAAACGGGCGCTTTACATCGGCGGCGCCATCGTCCTGGCCGCGATCGCCTGGAATGCCGGCGACTGGAACGACGATCCCGTCCAGGTGACCGTCATGGGCGACCGGGAAGACATCCACGAAGCCCGCGATGCGATCCGGGACGCCATCCGCGACGAGGTTCGCGCCGGTTTCCGCGACGACGGTGAAACCGCCGACGCCGAGGCCCCGGCCGACGAAACGGCTGACGAAACCGCTGATGCGGAAGCAGCGGATACGGCAGAAGCGACGGCGTCCGAAAACGAAACGGCCGAAAGCGAAGAGGCGAGCGGCGAAACGGCGGACGGCGAGCGGCGGATCGTCGAGACGGCATCGGGCGACAATCAGCGCAGCTTCCGTATCGAAGGCGATGACGGGCGCGGCGTGACGATCAGCATCGATACCGACGGCACGAACTGAGGCGGGCCGCAGCCAGGGCAAATTGTCACCGGCGCGGCAGGCGCCTATATTGGCACCATGCGGTATCAACTGGCCTATATGATCGGGTTGTTCTCGGCCCTCGCCATCGTGGCCGGCTTCTACGCCGGCGGCCTGTGGCTGGTCGCGATGGTGCTGGCGCTTTATTTCGTGCTGCCCTTCGCCGAGCGGCTGATCGGGGAATCGCGCTGGCCGTCCGATGCGCGGATCGCGCAGATCGATCGCCGGACGGTCGACCGCTACGATCTGATCCTCTACCTAACCGCCGCGTCCTTCATCCTGCTGGTCGGATGGGCGTTATGGGCGGTTTCCGTGACCCCGCTGACCTGGTGGGAATTCGCCGCCTTCGCCTTGCTGATGGGCGAATATGGGGGGTTCGTCGGCATCGTCACCGCGCACGAACTCATGCACCGCAACAGCAAGAACAAGCGGCAGCTCGCCTTTCTGCTGCTCTCGCTCGTCAGCTATGCGCATTTCGCAATCGAGCATGTCCGCGGCCATCATGTCCGCGTCGCCACACCCGAAGATCCGGCGACCGCGCGGCGCGGAGAAACGCTCTACGCCTTCCTGCCGCGGACGATTATCGGCGGATTGCGAAGCGCCTGGAACCTCGAAAAGGAACGGTTGGCGCGCAAGGGCCTGCCGGCCTTCTCCGGACAAAACAACATATTGGTCTGGTGGGGCGTCACGATCGCCCTGATGATCGCGATCGGGTTGTTTATCGGCCCGTTGAGCCTGCTTCTGTTCATCGTCCAAGGCGCGGTCGCGATCATCGCGCTGGAGACAATCAACTATACCGAACATTACGGCATGGAGCGGACCAAACTGCCCGATGGCCGCTATTCGCGGGTCAAACCCGAGCATAGCTGGAATTCGAGCCATATCCTGTCGAACATCAACATGTTCAACCTCGGCCGCCATTCGGACCATCACTACCAGTCCAACCGGCCCTATTATAAGCTGCGCCATTATGACGACGTACCGCAATTCCCCTACGGACTGGCCGGGATGATCATGCTCGCGACGATCCCGCCGCTATGGTTCCGGGTCATGGACCGCGAGCTCGCCGCGTTCGAAAACCGCGCGGGCTAGGCGCTGTTTGCGTCTGCGGCCATCAATTCCTCGGTCGCCCGGAAACTCTCTTCATTGTCGACATCGATCGCAAGCCGGCCGTCTTCGAACAGATAGGCTGCCATGGGAACCCCGAAGCGCCGGGACAGCCGCCGCATCGTGCCGTCGAGAGTGTCCATCTTGAACCGGAAGCGGATCAGGCTCATGAGCCCGAACGCGCGTCGCAGCTCCCCCTTGCGCTTGGCGAACTGACCGCCGCCGCGAAACGGTTCGGCCGCCGCCAAGGCCCTCCGATCGCGGAGCCAGAAAAGATTGCAGTTCGAGATCGCTACATCGCGAAACTCGTAAAAGCCCTTCTGCTTGTAGGGATAGGCCGCCTGGATCGCCTCGCGGCTGACGACGCCGATCACGGCGTCCGCCCCCCTCTCGTCCCCGACCGCATTGATCGTGTGAAGCGCATCGACCGTTACCAGCGCATTGTCGCCTGTCGTGATGAGGAGCGGCCACTCGGCGGTCCGCGCCGCGGCGTCGACGCTGTCCACCAAGCCGCCTTGCGCCTCGACGATCTCCAGCCGTCCCGCCTCGCGCAATCGCCTGACGATCGCGACGTGATCGAGAACATGGGCGTC
This sequence comes from Parasphingopyxis algicola, assembly GCF_013378075.1. Taxonomy (GTDB): domain Bacteria; phylum Pseudomonadota; class Alphaproteobacteria; order Sphingomonadales; family Sphingomonadaceae; genus Parasphingopyxis; species Parasphingopyxis algicola. Next base: position 1,682,791 of record NZ_CP051131.1, read on the forward strand.
ATGTATCGAGACGATGATCTTCGCGTCATCCCACGCCTCCTCGATCCTGCCGAGAACATGGGAGATCAAGGGCTTCCCGGCCACGGGGATCACGGCCTTGTGGCTGACCCCCGCGCGGTCAGCAAGCGGATCGAGCGCGCCGTCGCGCTTCCCGGCCAGAACCAGGATCGTCGGTACGGAAGCCGTCATTATATAGCCGCCTCCAGCAATTCCTCGGTCACGCGATAGGTCCGCTCATTGTCGACATCGATGGCGAGCCGCCCATCTTCGAAGCGATGCGCGACGACCTTCACGCCGAACCGTTTCGAAAGGCGTTCCATCGCCCCGTCCACCGTTTCCAGTTTGAGCAGAAAGCGGATCAGGTTCATCAGCCCGAACGCCTTGATGATCCGGCTCCGGTTCTTGAAGAACTGGCCGCCGCTGCGGAAGGCCTCGACCGCCGAAAAGGCGCGCGGATCGCGCAGCCAGAAGAGGTTGCAGTTCGAGATCGCCATATCCTTGAACTGGTAGAAGCCATATTGGCCGTCCGGATGTGCCGCCTGGATATCCTCGCGCCGCGCCAGGCCGAGCACGACGTCCGCGCCGGCATCCATGCCATGTGCATGGAGCGCTCTAAGCGCATTCCCGGTCGTCAGGGCGTTGTCGCCGGTCGTGATCAGCAGCGGCCATTCGGCACGCTTGGACGCTTCCTCGACACTTTCGACGATGCCGTGCTGGGCCTTCGCCATTTCGAGCCGCCCGGCCGCCCGGAGCCGCTGCACCTCTTCAACCTGTTCGAGGATCGCGGGATCGTGGATCGAGACGATGATGCGGGCGTCCGCCCACGCCTGTTCCAACGTTGCCAGGACATGGCCGATCAACGGCCTCCCGCCGATCGGGACGACGGCCTTGTGGCAGACCCCCGCACGTTCTGCGAGCGGATCGAGCTTGCCATCGCGTTTGCCCGCAAGCACGAGGATGGTCGGGGCCGGGTGTTCGGTCATCATATTTGTCCGGTAGCATTTGAACCGGGACACAATTAAGGCCTCCCCTGCACGAGTTAAAGGGCGAACGAAATGAGCGAAGCTTTGCGCGTGGCGCTGGCCGGACTGGGAACCGTCGGAGCGGGCGTTATCAAACTGCTCGACGAGAATCGCGAGCTGATCGAGCGGCGGGCCGGGCGGCCGATCGAGGTCGTGGCGGTATCGGCGCGCGACCGCAGCCGCGACCGCGGCGTCGATCTTGCTCCTTTCGCCTGGGAAGACGATCCCGATGCGCTCGCGGCACGCGACGATGTCGATGTGGTCGCCGAACTGATCGGGGGATCGGACGGCCCGGCGCTCAATCTCGCGCGCAATACGCTGAACGCCGGCAAATCCTTCGTCACCGCGAACAAGGCGATGATCGCGCATCACGGCCTCGAACTGGCCGAAACCGCCGAAAAGGCAAAGGTAGCGCTCAAATATGAGGCGGCCGTGGCGGGCGGGATCCCGGTGATCAAGGGATTGCGCGAGGGCGCGGCAGCCAACGCCATCACGTCGGTCTACGGGATCCTGAACGGGACCTGCAATTACATCCTCACCGAAATGGAGGCGAAGGGCAGCGATTTCGCCGAGGTGCTCGCCGAGGCGCAGGCGCTCGGCTATGCGGAAGCCGATCCGACCTTCGACATCGACGGTATCGATGCTGCCCACAAGCTCGCCATTCTCGCGAGCCTTGCATTCGGTACGGTGCTCGATTTCGATGCGGTCGCGACCGACGGCATACGCGCGGTCATCGCCGAGGATATCGCCGAGGCGCGGGCGCTTGGCTTCAAGGTGCGGCTGGTCGGCACCGCCGAAGCGAGCGGCGGCAAATTGTTCCAGCGCGTTCATTGCTGCCTCGTTCCGCGCAGCCATCCGCTCGCCCATGTCGCAGGGTCGCTCAATGCCATCGTGGCGCAAGGCAATTTCGTGGGCCGCCTTTTCTTCGAAGGTGCGGGCGCCGGCGAGGGCCCGACCGCCAGCGCCGTCGTCGCCGACCTGATCGATGTCGCGCGCGGCGAATACGGACCGGCCTTCGCGATGCCGTTCGCGCGCCTCACCGAAACCGGGCCCGTCGATGCGGGCGAACGGCGGGGCCGCGCCTATCTGCGCTTTGCAGTGCATGACCGGCCGGGCGTGCTGGCCGAAATCACGGCGGCGATGCGCGACGCCAATGTCTCGATCGAAAGCATGATCCAGCGCGGCGGCGCGGAACCGACCGAGGACAGCGACGATATCGTCAATCTGATCATGGTCACCCATGACGGGCCCGAACGCTGCGTCGCCGACGCGCTCGAGAGGCTCCGCGGATCGCAAAGCCTGGCCGGCGATCCGATGCTGATGCATATCCTGGATTTATGAGGAAAGCCCCTGCTGTGACGAGCGAAGCCATCGACATTTTCACGACCGGCGGGACGATCGACAAGGTCTATTTCGATGCGCTTTCCGAATATCAGGTCGGCCCCACCGCGGTCGCCGACATACTGGCCGGAAATAATGTCCAGTGCGAGCACCGCGTGACACAACTGATGCGCAAGGACAGCCTCGAGCTGACCGATGAGGATCGGGCGGTTATCCGGGCGGCCGTCGAGGAAAGCGGCTCCGGCCGCATCCTGATCACGCACGGGACGGACACGATGGTCGATACGGCGCGGGAGCTTGACGGCATTGCCGGCAAAACGATTGTCCTGACCGGCGCGCTGCAACCGGCCACGCTCAAGCATAGCGACGCCGAATTCAATGTCGGCTTCGCGCTCGCAGCGGCGCAATCACTGCCTTTCGGCGTTTATGTCGCGATGAACGGCCGGATTTTCGATCCCGCCACGGCACGGAAGGATCGCGCGGCGGGGCGTTTCGTCGATGAATGAAGCCGATCGCCGGGGGAATCCGGGATGCCATTCTCGACAATGTCATGACGCTGGCCTATCGCGCCGAAAACAGGACTGAAGGATGACCGGATAATGCCGAAGCCCAGCGAAGTACTGGATCGCGTGCTCGTTCTCGAAATGGTCCGCGTAACCGAAGCGGCGGCGATCGCCGCCTCGCGCCTGATCGGACGCGGGAACGAAAAGGCGGCCGATGCCGCGGCGGTGGAGGCAATGCGGGAGGCCTTTAACGGATTGGATTTCGACGGAACGGTCGTTATCGGCGAGGGCGAGCGCGACGAAGCGCCGATGCTCTATATCGGCGAGAAAGTCGGCCGCGCGGCCAAGGGCGCGCCCAAGGTGGATATCGCGCTCGATCCGCTCGAAGGAACGACGATCACCGCCAAGGCCGGCGCCAATGCGCTTGCCGTGCTGGCTATCGCCGAACAGGGATGCCTGCTCAACGCGCCCGATACCTATATGGACAAGCTCGCGATCGGCCCGGGCTATCCGAAGGGGACAATCGACCTGTCCAAGTCACCGACCGAGAATATCGCGGCGATCGCCAAGGCCAAGGGCGTCAAACCCAACGAAATCATCGCCTGCGTCCTCGATCGCCCGCGCCACGAAGCGCTGATCGCCGAACTGCGCGAGATCGGCTGCGGCGTGCAGCTGATCCCCGACGGCGATGTCGCCGGCGTGATCGCGGTGACCGACGAGGATACGACGATCGATGTCTATATGGGCCAGGGCGGGGCACCCGAAGGCGTGCTCGCCGCGGCGGCGCTACGCTGCGTCGGCGGCCAGTTCCAGGGCCGGCTCGTCTTCCGCAATGACGACGAGAAAGCGCGGGCGCGCAAATGGGGAATTCCGGACGAGGATTTCGACCGGATCTATTCGCTGAAAGAGCTTGCCAAGGGCGACGTCATCTTCGCCGCGACCGGCGTGACCGACGGCTCGATGCTGGACGGCGTCAAGCGTCTGCGCAAGGGCTGCATGACCACCGAGAGCGTCGTAATGCGCGCATCATCGGGGACGGTCCGCTGGGTGAAGGGCGAGCATCACAAAGCATAGCGGCGCCGTACGCCCTCAAATCGGAAAACCGGGAAGCCAGTTTCTGTCGTTTTTTGGTGACGCCCCGATGCCCCGCCATCGCCCCGGGATCACCATGGATTGCGCCCAACCGAACGATCTTTCGCTGCAGTGGTGGTTGAACGATCACGAAAGCTGTCGTAATACCTCTTTCGGCTTCCGGCAAAGCTTGTCAGAGGAGAGCTCGTATGAACCGAGCGTCCGTCCGTATTCCCGTGGCTATGCTGGCCCTCATTCTGGCGTTGTCCTGCGCCAGTGGAGACGCGGAAACCTTCGCTTTCAACAGCGATCTCCCGGAAGTCTCAATGAGCGAGGGGCCAGACGGCCTCTATCTGACGCGGCTCGACGGCGCATGGGCCACGAATGCGCAGTCTTCGATCCTGTACGCCGCAGCCGGCGGGACCGAACTCGCCGCGCCTTCTTTTGCCGATCCAGCCGCCGACGAAGCCAGTTTCTACTATTCGGCCGAGCGACAGAAAGCCTGTTTCACCAGCGACCGCGGCGATCCAGGAAATATCGACATCTGGTGCGTCGACTGGGCGGGCGACGGTTGGGCCGAGCCTCGGAGACTGCCCGAACCGGTTAACAGCGCCGCAACCGAGTATAGCCCCGTTTTGCGGCCGGATGGCACACTCTACTTCGCATCGGCGCGGCTCGAAACGGGCATGGGCGACATTTACCGCGCAACCAGCGAAGCCGATGGCTGGCAGGTCGAAGCGGTCTCGGAGGTGAATTCGGAATTCGGCGAATGGAATCTGGAGATCTCGCCGGATGGCGAGACAATGATCTTCGAAACTTCCGGCCGGCCTGGGAATAGAAGCGTGTCGGGCGATCTCTATCTTTCCCGCCGTATCGGCGACAACTGGTCCGCCGCCATATCATTGTCCCGGTTGAACGGCACGGGCAGCGATCTTATGCCGCGCTTCCTGAGCGACGGATCGCTGGTATTTGCGAAGAGCAGCGATGACGATACCGACATCGTCAAAGCCGAGCAGGGGACTTGGGAACCAGCGGAACGAGCTATCGCCGCCATCGCGCGATCGGCGGGCGAGCTGGTGCTGCTGGATCCGGAAACGCTTGCTGTCAGCCAGCGTCTGCCGGCGGGGATGGGACCACACGACATTGCGATAAGCGATGATGGTCGCTTCGCTGTCGTGCCGTCTCATGGCGTCTTTCCGGCCCCGCATGATGGGCCGATCGAGCAATCGGAGATGCGGTGGATCAGCGAGTTCAGTGATGGATTTCGCGTCATCGATCTTGTTTCCGGTGAGCCAATAGCGCACCGGTCGCTCGAAGGCTGTTTGCGACCCCATGGAGCTGCGATCGCGCCCCAGGCCGAACGGTTCTGGATCACATGCGAAACCGAAGGCCATGTTCGCGAGTTCGACGGCGAAACGCTTGAAGAGGTTCGGCGATTTGAGCTTGCCGAAGGCGTCCATAAAGTCATGCTTCTGCGAAGCCGCTCGCTGCTCGTGGCGAGCAATCCCGAAGCGGGCGGCATCGATCTGATCGATCTCGAGACGGGATCGGCCCGGCACATACCCACTGGAAACGGCGCCGAGGGACTCGCGGCAACCGCCGACGAAAGCCGGATCTTCGTGACTAACGGTTTTGATCGCGAAGTGTGCGCGATCGACGTTGAAGCCCAAGCGCTTTCGTCCTGCTGGAACAGCAGCGGAACCTTTCCGATCGGTCTGGCGCACGACACGCAGCGCAACTGGGTGTGGGCGATCAACAACGCCTCCTCACGGCTGGTCGCATTCGACGACAGCAGCGGCGAAGTCAGGCTGGAGGTCGCCCTTCCTTCGACCCCGCTCGGCCTCGCTTTGGATGTCGGCCGCGACCGGCTGCTGATCGGCCTGCCCCGGCGCAACGAGATCGTTGCCATCGACGCCTCAACCGGCGAGATTGTCGCGCGCAGTGAATCCGTGATGGAGGTCGACGATATCGACTTTGCGCCAGCAGCCCTTTTCCGTTCCGCGCCCGATACCTGAGAACCAAAACTACACCCGCCTCGGTTCTGAAAAGAAGCCCCGGGGAGGGTTGCGGCTTCCCCGGGGCTTCTCGCTGCCTGCGCCGGGTTCAGGGGCGGCAGACGAAGTACATGCTCATGATGTCATGCGGCAGGCGATGGGTTTCGATGTTTCCGAAACCCGCATCCTTTAGCATCGCGATGGCGAGCTGTTCGCCCCAGGCCGCGCCGAGACCGACACCGCCCTGCGCCAGCGACACGGTCATGCAATGCATGCAGGAGATCGTGTAGGTGAAGGTGCCGAGCGGATTGTCGAGATTGTCGGCTACAGCGGTCTGCGCGTCGATTTCCTGGACCAGGTAGACGCCGTCGTCCCGAAGCAGGCGGCGGATATGCGACAGCACGGTGGCCGGATGCGCCTGGTCATGAACGGCATCGAACGTGCAGATCAGATCGAATAGGCCGCTGCCCTCCAGCAGAGTCGCGTCCTTCTTCTCGAAATGCACATTGTCGAGGCCGAGCGCTTCGGCTTCGGCCAGCGCCCGGACCACCGTCTCCTCGCACAGGTCGAAACCCGTGAAGCGGCTGTTCGGATAGAGCGCGGCCATGCGGTTGAGCGCCCGGCCCGCCCCGCAGCCGATATCGGCAACGTCGATGCCCGCATCGAGCCGTTCGACCAGCCCGGGCGCCAGCGGCAGGATCGCGTCTTCGAGCGCGGCGACGATCGTACCGTCGCTTTCCTCGGCCATGCATTCGTGAAAGCGGTCATAGGCTTCGTAAGACACGCCGCCGCCGTTGCGGAAGCAATCGACGATCCTGTCTTCGACGCCGCCGAGTACGGCGATGAACTGGAACATGCCCGCCATATTGGCGATCGCCGCGTCGTTGCCGAGAAAGGCCCCATGGTCCGCCGGAAGGGTGAACCGGCCGCTCGACGGATCGACCCGAACGATCCGCGCCGTGGTCATCGCGCCCAGCCATTCACGAACGTAGCGCTCGTCCAGCCCGGCCTTGGCCGCGAGCTCCTCGCTCGTCACGGCCCGCCCGTCCTGCATCGCATCGAACAGGCCGGTGCGGTAGCCGACCGAAATCATCAGCGCGGCCGCCGCATGGTTGATCGTCTGCAGCAGCTCTTCGGAAAAAGCCTGCTGCGCGGGCGTCATGTCGGGTTGCGCCGGAACTTCGGGCGTCAGGGTCAGCGAATTGCACATCGTCATATTCCTCATCGTTCAATCGATGCGGAGATCTGTGTCAGCCCAACGTTGGAAACACCGTTTGAACGAGCGTGGAAATTGTACGCGTCGGATGATTTTCGGCTTAGAACACGCCCATCTCGAGCCCGGCCGCCAGCGCCGCGCCGATCTCCCGGCAGGTGGCGAGATCCGTTTCGCCGATCTGTTTCTCGGCGAGAATTTCTTCCGGCGTTTGCGCATGGGTGCAGACGATCGGCGTATCGGCGACCTTTTTCAGCCGCCAGCCGGTCGCAATCCGCTCGAGCTGTTTTCGCGCATTTGCCCCGTCCGAGCCCGCGCAGATCATCGCGGCATAGGGCCGCCCTTCGATCCTGCCTAGCACCGGATAATAACAGCGATCGAAAAAAGCTTTCATCACACCTGCGATGGCGGCCAGATTTTCCGGCGTCGCGAAGAGGTATCCGTCGGCCGCAAGCAAATCATCCGGCCCGGCATCCGGCGCTTCCTTGACGATCACCTCCGCACCGTCCGCATCGCGCGCCGCCTGGGCCGCGGCCTCCGCCATCTGCCGCGTCCCGCCGGTCATGCTGTGATAGACGATCAGCAGCCGCGCCATGGCTATTCCTTGAGCCGGTAGCCGGTCCGGAAAATCCAGATGATCACGCCGAGACAGGCGAACAGGAAGACGGCCGTTATCCCGAGGCTGAGGCCGATCGTGACGTCCCCTTCGCCGTAAAAGCTCCAGCGGAAACCGCTGACCAGATAGACCACGGGGTTGAACAGGCTGATCGTCCGCCAGGGATCGGGCAGCATGTTGATCGAGTAGAAGGCGCCGCCGAGAAAGGTGAGCGGCGTGACGATCAGCATCGGGATGAAGGAGAGTTGCTCGAACCCGTCGGCCCAGATCCCGATGATGAAACCGAACAGGCTGAAGGTCACCGCGGTCAGCACGAGAAACAGGATCATCGCGAGCGGATATTCGATCCGCACATCGACGAAGAGATTGGCCGTCGCGAGGATGATCAGGCCGAGCAGGATCGACTTGGTCGCCGCCGCGCCGACATAGCCCATGACGAGCTCGATCGGCGACATCGGCGCCGAGAGCATCTCGTACACCGTACCGCTGAATTTCGGGAAATAGATGCCGAAGGACGCGTTGGAGATGCTCTGCGTCAGCAGCGAGAGCATCATCAGGCCCGGCACGATGAACGCGCCATAATCGACGCCGCCGATATCCTCCATCCGCGATCCGATCGCGCTGCCGAATACGACGAAATAGAGCACGGTCGTGATCACCGGGGTGACGATGCTCTGCCATAGCGTCCGCCAGGTCCGCTGCATCTCGAAACTGTAAAGCGCCCAGACGCCGCGAATGTTCATGCCGCCGGCTCCGATTCTTCGTTCGCTTTCGCTGCGCCTTCCTCGTTCACCAGACCGACAAAGATATCCTCGAGCGAGCTTTTCGACGTATCGAGATCGGCGAAACCGATGCCGAGATCGCTCATCCGGCGGAGCAGCGAGGGAATACCAGTGCTCTCGTCATTGGCGTCGAACGTATAGACCAGCCGATGGCCTTCATCGGCCAGCTCCAGACGCCATTCGGCCAGCCCGTCCGGCACCGCCTCCATCGGATCGCTCAGCGTCAGCGTCAGCTGGCGCTTGCCGAGCTTGCGCATGATCGCCGCGGTTTCCTCGACCACGATGATCTCGCCGCCCCGGATCACCCCGACGCGATCGGCCATTTCCTCGGCCTCTTCGATATAATGGGTCGTCAGGATGATGGTGACGCCGCGCTCGCGCAACCCGCGCACGAGATTCCACATGCTGCGGCGAAGCTCGACATCGACGCCGGCCGTCGGCTCGTCGAGAAACAGGATTTCGGGTTCATGGGACAGCGCCTTGGCGATCATCACCCGGCGCTTCATGCCGCCGGACAGCTCCATGATCTTCGCGTCGCACTTGTCCCAGAGCGAGAGATCTTTCAGCAACTGTTCGATATAGGCGCGGTCGCGCGGCTTGCCGAACAGGCCGCGGCTGAAATTCACCGTCGCCCAGACGGTTTCGAACGCATCGGTGCTGATCTCCTGCGGCACGAGCCCGATCATCGCGCGCGCTTTCTTGTAGTCGCGGACGACATCGTGGCCGCCGGCCAGCATCGTGCCCGATGTCGGCGTCACGATACCGCACATCGCGCTGATCAGGGTCGTCTTTCCGGCGCCGTTGGGCCCGAGGAGCGCGAAAATCTCGCCCTTGTCGATTTCCAGGCTGACCGAATCGAGCGCCTTGACGCCGCCGTCATAGATTTTGCTGAGATTCGAAATCGAAATGATGGGCTGCATGGGGTTTCTCTGCACGTCCGCCATCGCAGGTTCAAGCGCGAGACGAACCGGCGCCAGCGATTGCTGACATTTGCAATTCGGCAAGGAGCGGCCGACACGGGTAACCGAACGGGGCCGAGCGGAGAATAACAGCCATGGAAGCCGAGCATCTGCTTGCGGCGCTTGCGCTGCTTTTCGTCGGCTATGGCGTCCTTTCGCGGCCGCTCGGCGCGACGATCGCCCCTGCCCCGCTCGTGTTCGCACTGGCGGGATTGGCGTTGAGCACCGCCGGGCTCGTCAGCTTCACCGTCGATCCGGGCTCGGACGTCCTGCTGCTGTTTGCCGAATGCACGCTCGCGCTGGTCCTGTTCGGAGACGCCTCGCGCCTGTCGCTGCGCAAGGTGATCGGCATGAACATCATCGCGCAGCGCATGTTGCTGATCGCCCTGCCGCTGGCGATCCTGTTCGGCGCTCTCGCCGCGCTCGGCCTGTTCCCGCAGATGTTCTGGATGGAGGCCGCGCTGCTCGCCGCGATGCTCGCGCCGACCGATGCCGCGCTGGGCGCCGCCGTGGTCGAGAATGAAAAGGTGCCGCTGCGCGTCCGGCGCGCGATCATCACCGAGTCCGGTCTCAATGACGGGCTCGCCGTGCCGCCCGTCCTGCTGTTCGCGGCGCTGGCGGGCTATGTCGAACTCGGCACGCATGGCGACTGGGCCTTCTGGGCCGGTTTTGCCGCGCAGCAGATCGGCTTCGGCGTATTGGCGGGCGTCGGCACCGGGCTTGCCGGCGGGTTCGCCATCGTCAGCGCAGCGCGCGCAAACTGGCTCGATCCGCGTTTCGAAACGCTGGCCTGTATCGGCGTCGCCGCCGGCGCATTCCTCGCCGCAGAAGCTATCGGCGGTAACGCCTTCGTTTCCGCCTTTATCGCCGGCCTCAGTTTCGCGGCGATTTGCGAGGAGCGCACCGGCATGGTCGCCGAATTCGTCGAGCAGGAGGGGAAATTCTTCAGCCTGACTCTGTTTTTCGTGTTCGGGCTGGGGCTCGCGCCCATCGCGATCGCCGAGTTCCAGTGGGTCTATCTCGTCTACGCGCTGCTCAGCCTGACGGTCATCCGCATGGGCGCCGTCGCTTTATCGTTGATCGGGACGGAGCTCCGCCTGCCGACCATCGCCTATCTCGGCTGGTTCGGCCCGCGCGGCCTCGCCACCCTAGTCTTCGTACTCCTGGTGTTCGGCGAAGGCGTGACGAACGAGCCCATCCGCGCGACCGCCTGTCTGGCCGTACTGCTCAGCATCATCCTCCATGGCATCACCGCCGCGCCTTTCGCCGCCCGCTATGCCCACAGCAAGGCAGCCAAAGCCGATGGCAAGGAATAGGCGCGCCCGCCGGCCTCAAGGGCCCCAATTTATGCAATCGCCGATCTCCGGGCTGGTGCAGTTTGGGTCGAAATATCCAAAACCGATCGCAGCCGCGAAGATGGCCAAAAACAGCAGGCCCGGGATCACGACAATATATAGGACGATCCGCCGATAGACCGCGACCGGGTTGATCGGGGGCGGCGGCAGCTCGATCCCCTGACGCCGCGCGACCGTCTGCATGGCGGCCCAGGCCCGGCCGCCGCGATTCTCGGCGCCATCAACGTTGATGTCGCGCACCGCGGCCTTGGGCAGGCGCACATATTTCGCTTTCCAGCCGGGATCGTATATCAGCAACGCCGCAAGCCGGCTCGTCGCATATCTTCGATGTTCCTTGCGTGGATAGTCGGGCAGTCGCAGTCCGCTTCCCTTGGCGATCTCGCGAAACCGGTCGTAGCCCCGTTCGTCGTTGGGGATCAGGATAACGAGTTTGCGCGGATCGTCGATCTGTGCGCATTGGCCCAGCTCCCAGCCCAGGCCCGGCGTATCGCCCGCCACGACGATCGCGACGAACGGGCCGACATCTTCGAACGCCCGCGCGATCGCCAATTCTTCGTCGCCGACCGTCTTCTCGCCGGCGAAGGACCGCAAATAGAGGATCGGCGGACGGCCGTCGGCGGCGAGCAACTCCTCTGCGCCGGGCTGCAAATGCCGCGCGCCATAGCGCCAGATACCGGCGCCCATACCGACAATGGCCAGCAGTGCGGCGACCCCCGCCGCCTGGCTGAAGAAAATATCATATTCGTCGTCCAGCGCGGCGATGACGCCGATGAAAATGAGAACCGCGGGGATCGCCGCCAACTGGATGGTCCGGCCAAGCCATTTGTTTTGCTTCGGTTGTTCGGCTTCCACCGCCTTCCCCCTCCCGGCGCCCGGTCGGATATAGCATTTTAGCCAGATTTCCGGAAACCGGCGCAAGCGCCCACAGCCAAACACGGAACATAATGATCTGCTGGCTGCCGGGTGCTAGAATTGCGCGATGAAGCCCGCACTCGATATCGCCCATTCCATCTCCGGCCAGCCCTGGCACTGGCGCGGCGGCGCGATCGACGGGCTGAGCGGCAATTTCCAGCCCGACGACCTGGTGACCGGCCTGCTATTGTCGCGCGGCTGCGCGCGCGAGGAGATCGACACCTATCGCACGCCGACGATCCGCGGTTTCATGCCGGACCCGTCCATCTTCCGCGATATGGACCGGGCGGCCGAACGCATAGTCGCCGCGATCGAGGCCCGGGAACAGGTCACCATCTTCGGCGATTATGACGTCGACGGCGCGACATCGGCCGCACTGCTGATCCGCCTGCTCCGCGATCTCGGGCTTGATGCCGGCTATTATATTCCGGACCGGCTGATGGAAGGCTATGGCCCGTCCGGAGAGGCGTTGGTCAAGCTCGCCGAACGGGGTTTCTCGCTGATCGTTACGGTCGATTGCGGGGCGCAGGCATTCGAGGCGCTGCAACAGGCGAAAGATGCCGGCGTCGACGTGATCGTCGTCGATCACCACAAATGCGCGGCCGAACTGCCCGTCGCCCACAGCCTCGTCAATCCGAACCGGCTCGACGAGAATGAAGGCGCGGCACACGGCCATCTCGCGGCGGTCGGCGTCGCTTTCCTGCTCGGCGCGGCGATCGTCCGGCAATTGCGCGGGAAAGGATATTTTGCGAACCGCCCCGAACCCAAGCTGATCGAGCTGCTCGATATCGTCGCGCTCGGCACGGTCGCCGATGTCGCGGCCTTGCACGGTCTCAACCGCGCCTTCGTCGCGCAAGGCCTCAAGGTAATGGCGGCCCAGCGCAATATCGGCATCAACGCGCTACTCGAAGCCTCGCGTCTCGATCGGGCGCCGATCGCATCCGATCTCGGCTTCCGGCTCGGCCCGCGCATCAATGCGGGCGGGCGGGTCGGCAAGTCCGATCTCGGCGTCCGGCTGCTGACGACCGAAGATCCCGAAGAAGCCCGCGCCATCGCCGCCGAACTCGAACAGTTCAACGAGGAACGCCGCGCGATCGAGGCGGAGGTGACCGAACAGGCGCTCGAACTCGGCAAGGGCCAGGACAATCGCTCGGTCGCGCTGGTTTCGGGCAAGGGCTGGCATCCGGGCGTGATCGGGATCGTCGCCAGCCGGTTGAAGGAGAAGCTGCATCGCCCGGCTATCGTCATCGCGCTCGACGAGGACGGGATCGGCAAGGGATCGGGCCGCTCGGTCGCGGGTGCCGATCTCGGCAGCGCGGTGCTGGCTGCGAAAGATACCGGCCTGCTGATGGCCGGTGGCGGCCATCCGATGGCGGCCGGGCTTACCGTGGCCGAGGACAAGATCGACGCGCTCGCCGATTTTCTGAACGAACGGATGGCCGACGATGTGACGCGGGCGCGCGGCGAACGCGCGCTGCAACTCGACGCGGTGGTCGCACCCGGCGGCATGACGGCCGCCTTTGTCGAGGCGCTGGAGGAAGGCGGACCCTATGGCATGGGCTGGCCCGCGCCGCGCATCGCGACCGGGCCCGTGCGCGTGATCAAGGCCGATATCGTCGGTACCGATCATGTCCGCGCGATCGTTGCGGGCGAGGACGGGCGCAGCCTCAAGACCATCGCCTTTCGCGCCGCCGATACCCCGCTCGGCCAGGCGGTTCTGAGTGCCGGGACGACGCGCAAGCTGTGGGTCGCGGGACGCGCGAAGATCGACGATTGGGGCCCGCGCCCCGCCGCCGAACTCCATCTGGAGGACGCGGCCTGGGCGGACTAGGGTATGACGCCGGCAAGAGGAGACAGGGATGTTCGGTCATATCACGCTGGGTTGCGACAATTGGGAGCGCGCCAAGCCGTTCTGGCTCGCCGTCATGGACGTTCTCGGCCACCCGCTTTTCATGGAAACCGACGCCGGCGCGGCCTTCGGCGAGGCGACAGGACAAAAGACCTTTATCGGTCCCGCTTTCAACGGCGAACCGGCGGCGCCCGGCAATGGCGTGCATATCGCCTATCTGGCCAAGGACCGGGAGACGGTGGACGCCTTTTACGCGGCCGCCATGGCCCATGGCGGATCGGACGAAGGCCCGCCGGGTCTCCGCCCGCATTATCATCCCAACTATTATGGCGCCTATGTCCGCGATCCCGACGGCAACAAGCTTCAGGCGGTCTGTCACAGCGCTAAGGGATGATGCGGTGCAACACAATGCTTGACCCGCCCAGCGCCCTCGCCTATTGGCGCACGCGCTGGGACGGCCCCTTCGTCTAGCGGTTAGGACGCGGCCCTTTCACGGCTGAAACACGGGTTCGATTCCCGTAGGGGTCACCAGTATCTCCCTGCAGATAATTGATTATAATAAATAAAATATGGGAAAAGGGGATTTTCACGCCATTTGTTCCCACAATTTGTTTTCTATTTTCTGCGATCCTATGGGTCGAAACGAGTGACAATGAGACGAACGGCGCGTTGGCTGGCTTCTTTCCAACAGTTCCCTGCGAGCCGCTTACCTGACTTCTGCTTTGCGCCTTCATTGCCGACATTACGGATTTGGGAAAAACGGCGGGATGTGCACTTGAGATCAGGAGCTCGTCGACCCGCGATCCGGATTTTCACTCAGTGAACGATCATGTTCTTCGTTAGATTCCGAGCTTTCTACCTGTGCCGCCTTTGTCTTTGCATTTGCTTGGAATTGCCGCTGTTCCCGCTCTTCGGCCGAGAGGGCTTCTCGACCCCACGCATCAGCCGCTTTCTCCGCTATAATCCGGACATTGTCGAGTGTCGTTTCGGCAGCACGATCGCGTTGAGCGGCTTCCTGCGCTCGACAATGGGCAGACGACGGACGCATAGATTTCCCTTGTCGAATGAAACGATACAGATAACTGTTTGCCGAAATCCCGAAGGCGCCGATCCAGGGCTAATTCCCGAAAACCGCTCCCGCCGGGGCGTTTCGATCGGTCACATCGCGTAGAACCCTGATCCTCTCCGCATAACTCGCGGCCTGTTCAAGATGATGAGCGCGTTTAGATGGGCTGAGTCCCCATTGCGCGCGCATCAGTTCGACCTGCTCCCGGTGGTAGAGATAATTGAGATCAATCATAGTCGGTACTCCAATGGATACCGGACCAAATTCGGCACGGGGAGAAAAAAACCCAGCCTCGAGAGATGCGCCATAACGCTATGTGCAAAAAGTGATGCGGCGGCCGGAAAGCTCCGGCTATGTACTGCATATGGGGGTACGTCTCGATTTTGTAAGAGCGGGACATGGAAAGGAGATGTCGATCATCAACCGATCAACCAGCCATATGCACCTCGCACGCACGAAATAGCGAAACAAATAAACTGATTTATAGCGGCCTTATCAAATGTTGCTGTCGTTTCGTTGGAATATATTAGATCGTAATTGAGAACTAGAATTTTCTCGAGGGTCATGAATGAATGTATATTTTTCTTATTGAATATTTTTGAACTATACACATATATGATGTCGGAAGTTTCGATTTTCCGACTTTATTTCAGATTTTCTGACAATTCCTAAAATTTTCTCCGTGCTCGTCACGGTGCAATTTTGCGCGTTTCCACTCGAAGCGGCAGAATTTGGTCGGCCATTCTGGCTCTATCGCGGTTATCCGCATTTCGAGGAACGTCTATGTCCACCAGCGCAAAGCCCAGCCTTTTGTCACCGTTCACGACCGAGTCCAGACACGGTCCGATTATGGAAACGGCTCCGCAGCCGGATACGGCAATCGTCTATTGCGAAGGCAATTTCGGAAAGGTCGATGGCAAGACCGCGAACGGGCTCGTACGCCACTCGGAAAAATACAAGATACTGTCGATCATCGACAGCACGAAAGCCGGTAGGGATGCCGGCATGGTTCTGGATGACGAACAAAACGGTATCCCCATATGCCGCGATCTGACCGGGGCCATGGCGCACGCGGGAACGATACCCGATTTCTTCATTTTCGGTACCGCACCCGCCACCGGGATGCTGTCACTCGACGAGCGCGATATCGTGCTCGAGGCGATGGCCTTCGGCATGAACATCGTCAACGGCCTTCACGAGTTCCTGAGCGAGGATCCCGAATTCATAGCAGCGAGCATCGCGAGCGATGTGACGATATTGGACATCCGAAAACCGCGCGATAAAAAGCATCTGCGGCTGTTTACCGGGCGCATCAATGATCTCACCTGTCCGCGCATTGCAATACTCGGAACCGATTGCGCGATCGGTAAGCGAACGACGGCGACTATCCTTACTCGCGCGCTCAACGATCGCGGCATCAAGGCGTTGATGGTCGGCACTGGTCAGACCGGACTTATTCAGGGCGCTCGCTACGGTCTTGCGCTTGACGCTGTGCCTTCACAATTTTGCGCGGGCGAGCTCGAAGCGACAATTCTTGAGGCTTGTGAAGCGGAAAACCCTGACATTATCATTATCGAGGGTCAGGGATCGCTCAGCCATCCGGCCTATTCGACCTCTTCCTTCATACTGCGTGGCAGCGTCCCTGATGCCATCATTCTCCAGCATGCCCCTGGACGTAAGCATCGGTGCGATTTCGAAACAATGGCGATGCCCGAGCCAGCCGAAGAGATTCGGCTTATCGAGACCTTCGCGAAAACCCGGGTCATTGGCCTGACAATCAACCATGAAAACATGACGTCCGCTGATGTCGATCGCGCAATCATCCGTTACCGGGACAAGCTCAATATGCCTGCTACCGATGCCATGACCCGATCAACCGACGAGCTTGTTGCGATGACTTTGGCCGCCTTTCCACAACTCGCGGGAAAATGGATCGTCGATCCCGTATGAGCGCCCTGCGGCTGGAGATCGATCTCGACAAAATCTCCGCCAATGCAGCGATGCTCGTCAGCCGTCTGGGCAGCCGAAACATCTCCGTTACGGGCGTGACCAAGGTCGCGCTGGGCTGTCCCGCGATAGCCAGAACGCTGCTTGAAGCCGGTGTCTGCGGCCTAGGAGATTCGAGAATCGAGAATATCGAGCGAATGCGCGCAGCCCTCGGCGCAGGGCCCAGCATGACTCTAATTCGCTCGCCGATGCTCAGTCAGGCCGAGAACGTCGTACGAAGTGCGGACATCAGTTTTAATACCGAGCTGATCGTCATCAAACAGCTTTCCCTCATCGCCGAAGCGATGGGCCGGACGCATGGCGTGGTGCTTATGGTCGAGTTGGGTGATTTGCGAGAAGGCATCATGCCGCACGATCTCGACGGCGTCGTGCGCGAGATATTGAGCCTGCCCAATATCTCGCTAATGGGCATCGGCACCAATCTCGCCTGTCTCAGCGGAACATCGCCCGATGAAACGAATATGGCTGCGCTATCAGCACTCGCTTGCACCGTGGAGCAGAACTTTGACCTTGTGCTCGAAATCGTCTCGGGTGGTAATTCCGCCAACATTGAATGGGCTTACGCGGCACCGGACAGGGGCCGGATCAACAACCTTCGGCTGGGCGAAGCGATTTTGTTCGGTCGTGAGGCACTGCATCGTACCCCAATCGAGGGCCTTCATGGCGACGCCTTTGCGCTGGTCGCCGAAGTCATTGAATCGAAAATCAAACCTACACAGCCTTGGGGCGCAATTGCTCAAAACGCATTCGGCGAAGTCGGCCATGTAATTGATCGCGGCAACATTTCGCGGGCCATTCTCGCTCTGGGCCGCCAGGACTGCGATCCTTCGGGGCTCGATCCCCCAAATGGCATGGCTATCCTTGGCGCGAGCAGCGATCACCTCGTGCTCGATACGGGCGATCATTCGCCGACGGTAGGCGATAAGCAGCGTTTCGGGATCAGTTATACGACATTGCTGCGCGCGATGACGTCACCCTTTGTCGAAAAGACTATGCTTACCGGTTCTGCCCGTCAGCCGGCAAAAGCGAACCCGATTCCTAGATTTGTCGCTACGATGCGCAATACAGTACTATGATTTCG
Organism: Parasphingopyxis algicola; assembly: GCF_013378075.1. Taxonomy (GTDB): domain Bacteria; phylum Pseudomonadota; class Alphaproteobacteria; order Sphingomonadales; family Sphingomonadaceae; genus Parasphingopyxis; species Parasphingopyxis algicola. The sequence continues at coordinate 1,700,562 of NZ_CP051131.1, forward strand.
GCCTTGTGGTTTCACATGGCGTCTCCATATCAATTGTGTCCCGTTCCGATCAGCGGATCCGGGACGCGCATTCGGTGGTGCTGGCTATCTGATCGTAAAAGCGGCGACTCTGTCGCGACCCAGCAGGAGGCAGAACCACAATGTCAACTGAAACGACGAATAGCGATCAAGATGAAATCGAGCTGATGGCCTGCCACGGGATTACGAAAACGTCGGTCGATCGTTACCACTACAAGACGTGGAGCTACTCAAATATCAGCGATGCGGCGGCGCAAGCCCGGCGAGAAGCCGAGAGCGAGCCCAGCCGATAGACGGCGGTACGAATGTCCGCGTTCGGCCAAGAAGTGCCGTCAAACATTGCCGCGGAACACTGACCATATTTGGCCGCGCTTGGCGGCGGACTCTTGCATCGCTAAGCTCTTCCCATGAAAAGCGATATCGATCATCTGCCCCAGGCCAAGCAGCGCGAGCTGGAGCGGGCGGTGGAGATCCTCCATGCCGAGTTCGCCGATGCGATGAAGCATGCCTCCTCGCAGAAGAAGAAGGACGGGCGCATCCTCAAGATCATCCTGTTCGGATCGTACGCCCGAGGCAATTGGGTCGACGAACCCCATACCGCCAAGGGATACCAGAGCGACTTCGATCTGCTGATCGTCGTCAATCATGAGCGCGTCGTCGACTTCTCGACCTACTGGTACCGGGCTGAAGACCGGCTGATGCACGAGCCGACGATCAAGCGCCCGGTCAATTTCATCGTCCACACATTGAGCGACGTGAACAACGCGCTTGCCCAAGGACAGTATTTCTTCTCCGATGTGATCGAGGAGGGCATCGCGCTCTACGAGCTCAAAGGCGAGAAGCCGTTTGTCACACCGCAGCCGCCAAGCCCAGAAGCGGCGCTGGAGGTCGCCAAAGAGCACCATGAGTTCTGGATGAAAAACGCGGATGATTATTTTCGCCAATATACCCACGCCGTTAACGATGGCGCGGCAAACGTCGCGGCATTCGACCTTCATCAGGCCGTCGAACGCTACTACACGGCCTTGCTATTGGTACAGACCAACTATTCGCCAGCGTCACACAACATCAAATTCCTGCGTTCATTGGCCGAGGACCAGGACCCACGCCTGATCGATGTCTGGCCGCGCGAGACGAAGGCCGATCGCCGCGCCTTTGAACTTTTGAAACGCGCCTATGTCGAAGCACGCTACTCCAAACACTACAAGATCACCGCCGATGAACTGGCTTGGCTGGGCGAGCGGGCCGAAGCGCTCAGGGATATGGTCGCGGCGATTTGCGTCGAGCGGATCGATGCTTTGGCTAACCAGACAGCATAGCGGTCCAGCTCTCGGGCAACGCGCGCAAGATCATGCCCGGGACGAACGCCCACAGGAGCGCACCTGCGACCATCCCTCCCACCGCACTCCGGATCACCCATCGCCGCTGCTCGTTCGCCGTGCGCCCGGATTTCATTGCTCTGCTGAGCGCGGCGGCCGTCCGCTCCATTGCCATCTGCGCTTCACGCAACGCCGCAACATCCTCGCGCCGCGCTTCGGCACCGGCGGCCGTAATCTGCCGCGTGATCGTCTCCGGCGTCAGCCCAAGCGCCGGACGCTCGGCCAACGCTTGAATCGCCCGGGCCTGGCGTTCCACCTGCCGCACGATCTCCCCGAGCGTCACGCTATAGTCAGGCGCGGCCTCTTCGGCCCGCTCGGCGGCCAGCCCCTCGACCGCGCGGCGCAGCAACGCCACCTCGACCCGCAACGCCGCAAAGGCTTCGACCGCCGCGTCGCCGCTATCTTCCACGTCGGTCATGTTTGTCTCCTTTCCGGGCATATGTTCGCTAGCGCCCCAGCCCGCGCCCACGCGCCAGCCCCAGATAGTGGACAAGCTGGCGCGCCAGACTGCGGCCCGGCATCAAATTGGTGTCGATGTTGAGCCCTAGCTCGCGGGCCCGCGGCCGGAGCAGCGATTCAACCTGCGGGTCGCGCTCCAGGCTTTTCGCCATCGCCCCCATGCTGCCCGTGACCTGATGCATGCCCCTCCGGTCGCCGGCCCGGTAGAGCTGGGTGCGCTCGCGATGCAGCGCCTGCCAGCGTCTGACGAACCGCTGGGCGCGCAGATGCGGATCGGTCCACACCCGAGCCTCGTGCTGCATCGCGCGGATGGCGCGGCCGGTGCGTCCATCGGCCGCCTCGCCGATCAGCCCCTTCTCCTGCGCAAAGGCCCGGTCCAGATCGCGCGAAGCGTGTTTGTCGATGGCGTTAAGCGTGTCGCGGGCGCTCTCCAGCGCCTGGCGCTGATGCGGCAGCACCGGCAGGCCCTGATCGCGCATCCGGACAGCGGCCTGCAGGCTGCGCGCATAGCGGATAACCGCTCGGCGCCGATGCGACGCGTTTTGCGCGCGCTCGGTTGACCGCTCTTCCCCCTTCCCTATCCTGGCCGGGCGGAACCCGGCGAACATACCGCGCGGCTCGGGCGATCTCTCTCCTCTTTCCGGCAACCGTATCGCGCGCCGCTCCACATAATCGCTGGCCATATCCTTGGGCCGCGCCCGCGACAGGGTGCGCACGAGCTGGCGGTGGTCGCCAAAATCGTCCCGCCCATAATGAAGCTGCACCGTATCGCGGTGGCGCGACAGCGCGACATAGGCGGCGTGGCGGTCGAGCCCGGGCGTCGCCAGCAGATGCGCCCGGTCGACCGTCACGCCCTGCGCCTTGTGGATCGTCGCCGCATAGCCATGATCGATATGGGCATAATCCTTCACATCGAACGCTACGCGGCTACCGCTATCGAGCCGCACCGTCATATCGCCGCGGCCGACCCGTTCGATCGTGCCGAGCGTCCCGTTCTTGACGCCCAGACCGCGTTCGTTGCGCAGGAACAGAAGCCGGTCGCCAGGTGCGAACGTCCGGCTGCCACGCTCGACCGTGACGCGCACATCTTCGCCCAGCTCCCCGGCCTCGCGCAGCCGCCAGCGCGCCAGCCTGTTCAATGCCCGCACCTCGGCATTGGTATGGGTCAGGATCATCCGCGATTGATCGGGCGCGGCGCGCCGTTCGCCATCCCAGCGATCGATCAGACTTGCACGGGCCTGCTCCCGGTTCTCCGCCGCATGCACCATGCCATGATCGCGATAGGCGGCCAGCGCCTCGCCGGTACGTCCGGTCGCCAGCTGACGCGTCGCCTGTTTTTGCCAGTCGGCGCGCTGCCGTCTTACCGTGCCGATCTCGGCATGGGGATGGTGTTCGGCAATGGACCGGAACGCGGCCCCCGCCTCGATTGCCTGCAACTGTTCGGCATCGCCGACCAGCACGACTTTGGCGCGGCGTCTGTGCGCTTCGGTCAGCACCCGCTCCATCTGGCGCGTGCCGATCATCCCGGCCTCGTCGATCACGAGTATATCGCGCTCGGTGAGCGTATCGCGTCCGCCCGCCCAGCCATGCTCCATGCTGGCGATGGTGCGCGACGGGATCGCCGAGCCCTGTTGGAGATTTTCCGCCGCGATGCCCGAGAGCGCGAGCCCCTGCACGCGGTAGCCGCATTGCTCCCACGCATCTTTTGCGACCCCGAGCACCGCCGATTTGCCGCTGCCGGCATAGCCGAGCACGATGCCGAGATCGCGCCCGTCGGTGATATGCGCGAACGCAGCGCGCTGTTCGCCCGATAGCGCGAGACCGCGTTTTGCGGCGAGGGCCTGCGCGCGTTCCCGGCTACGCTCGGTCACGCGATGCTGTTCGCGGCGTGCCATGCGTTCGGTAGCCCGCTCCAACCGCTTTTCGGCGGCCAGCATCGCGCGGCTCGTGAAGCGCTCCCAACCATGCCCGTCCCTCCCCAACGCCACCAGCTCCGACGATCCGCATACCGCCGCCATGACGCGGTCGAACTGGTCCTTGCCGTCCGAATGGCGATGGACGAACCGAGCGAGATCGCGAGTGGTGAACGTCGCCTGTTGGTGGGTGATCGCATCCAAGGCGAGCGATGGCATGGTGATGATCCGGTCGCCGTTAGCGCGCGCGATCGCGCGATGCTCGTCGAGCCGCTCGGCCTCGAGCCCCTGCGCGATCCGGCGCGGCGTCGCCGGCCCGATCTTGTGCTGCGGTTCGAGATCGATGCCCTGGTCTTCGAGGCTGCGATGATCGATCCGGGCTTCGATGCCGAGCTCGGCGAGGCGCGCATTGGCATGGTCGGCCCAGGCTTCGCGCCACTCTTCGATCTGGCGTCTGCTGTTCCAGTCACGCACCTTCTTGCCGAACCCGTCCCTGTCCACCTCGCGCATGGTCAGCATGACATGGGCATGCGGCCGGGCCAGCCCGTCCTCGCCCCTATCCCAGTGCACGTTGAGATCGGCGATCATGCCTTTTTCGACGAACTCGTGTTCAACAAAATCGCGGGCCAAGGCGATGCCTTGCGCCTCGGTCAGCTCCCGCGGAATCGCGAACTCAACCTCGCGCGCGAGCTGCGCGTCCTTTCTGACCTCGCCCGCCTCGACCGCGTTCCACAGCGCCGCGCGGTCCGACAGATGCTCGGGCGCTTCGTCCGGCAGCAGGATTTCCGAATGCACCACGCCGGCCTTGTTGGTGAAGTCGTGCGCCCGGTCGATCCGGTGGTCGTGCAGGCGTTCGGCGGCGCGATAGGCGGCCGCCGCAACGGCGCTCGCGCCCGTCGCGCGGCCGATCACTTTGACGTGCAGATGGTAGATCGCCATGGCGGCATACCATCTACACCCTGCAAGCCACGTCGGCACGACGTATAAGCGCGCCCTCACCAGAAATTTTCTTGTTCGGGACCAGGCCGTGCCACGCCGTTCCGGTAACATGGCAGCCATTGGCGGCGGCATCGATTAGGCTAAGCGCATCACGCGAGACAAGGAGAATGTGATGCGTAAACCGCGCGATTTTGATGCTGAGCTCAAAGCGCTGCAGGACAAAACCAAAGCGCTCAAGGAGAACAAGGTCCGACAGCTGGGCGAGCTCGTCACCGCCACCGGCGCCGATGCCATCGGGGTCGAGATATTGGCCGGCGCGTTGCTGGCGGCCAGCGATACAACCGATGCTGCAACAAAGGAGGCGTGGCGCGAGCGCGGCGAAGGGTTCTTTCAAAGCAAGACGCGAAAAGCTCCGCGCAAAGCTGGTCGCGACGCTAGCAGCGCTGCGCCGGGCACGAGCGGCCCGGCATCGGGTTGAGGCCGCCCGCGCCCGCCACGATATGCGGGACTGGGTCGTGAAGCGCCGCGAGCGCACGCGCCGGCTGATCGAGCTCGGCGGGCTGGTCAGCAAAGCCGGGCTCGTTGAGCTGACCGATGACGATCGGGCGGTGCTTTATGGCGCGTTCCTCGGCCTCGCCGGCAAGCTGTCTGGCGAGCAGCGCGAACAGGCGATCATGCTTTGGCGCAGACGCGGGAAGCGGGCGTTTAAGGCGGATGTGGAGAAAACAAAACGCAACGAGACGGCGCGCTAAAAATCGCGGTCGCGGCTATGCCGGACAGTAAGGATGATGACCATCGCATGCACGGTTTTTCGCAACGCAAACAAAAGGAGACGGCAAGGCTGCTTGCCGTCCCCAGACGTCGGCGTGACCTATGGCGCCGACGAGAAATTGCGACATCGCAATTTTTCCAATTCCGTGAATTGCGGTTCGGCAAGGGATCGAGTCAAGATCGAGCGGTGACCATGACGGATGCGGATGGTGCGATAAAGTGATCGCAACACGGTTCGGGCTGTTCTGATCAGGATTGCCAAGGTTTTGATGATGGAAAAGTCCCCGCGCTCCGGAAAGCGCGGGGGCCTGGAACCGCGTCAGCCGCGCGGGTTCCAGAGGATCGCCATCCGGTCGTCTTCGCCGGCAGCGCGGCCGAGATTGGCGTAGATCCTGTTCGGCCCGAACTCGGGGGCGGCGAAGGTCAGCGAGACATAGGGGTTGCCGCTCACCCGGCGGGTCCGGCTCCAGCCGCCGCCGATCTCGACGCCGTCTTCGGTGCGGATGCGGTAATCGGGCTGGGCGTCGGTCTCCTTGGCGGTGTTCTCGACGATGCGGATGCGCTTCTTGAGGCCCATCGTCGCGAGCGTGCCTTCGAACCCGGTTTCGGTACGCGTTACATATCCCGGTGCTTGTGCCATCTTACAGTCTCCTTTTGGTTGCGAGCGGGGCGCCCATCGCCCTGCTGACGCGGGACCATTGATGGCGGGTGGCGGGCGCATGCACCTGGAGGGCCAAAGCGCAGCGCAGGACCGGCGCGAGGCGCTTTTTTGATAGCGAAGCGAGCGCGAGGAGCCGCGCAGCGGCGGGGAAAAAGTGCTGAGAGCGCCGGTTGTATACGGACGCCGTCTGCCATAGGTCCAAGAGCGCAAAGCAGGGCGATGGGTGCGACGCCAAGACCCAATTGCTGAGAGACAATTCGTGATGCGGCGTCTCTTGGGCTATAAACGCGCAAAGGGCGGGATTGATGGCCGTACCCCCATGCATCCGTTGACAACTATCAAAACAAGCCTGTTAGCTTGCCGGAAAACTAATTTCGTAACGGGAACGCGCCTCCGACGTCATCTCTCAATCATTTAGCGAAACCGTCGCCATAGTTCCATTTATGTGAAAGATGTCGAAAATGCTGAAATTTGCTTCAACCATTCTGACATAGAAACGACAGCATATTCCTATTGAATTCAGAAGAGCGCTCAACATTACCCAAATGCGCTGTTAGCAATCGGACCATCGTTGCAGAACGAATCTCGGCCGCTAACTCTTCCGCGCAAGTCGTTGGCGTAGCAGTGTCGAACGTTCCGTCAATAATGAGAACAGGTGCTTCGATCAGCGAAATTATTCGTCTGAGATCCATATCTCTGATCGCCGCCGCGGATCCTGCGTACCCACGCACGTCAGTGCCGACCAACAGCTTTTTGAACGCGTTTGTCTTTGACGGATATTGCGCCCGAAAATCATCGCTGAACCAACGCTCCACGACAAGCGTGCCCACAGCGGCCATGCCCCCACGCCGAACCGTTTCTATCCGCTTATCCCATTCTGCCGGAGGCCCCATATAGGCCGCCGTATGGGCGAGCACGACGTGCGTCAGCCGTTCGGGCGCGCGAATCCCCATCCATTGCCCGACCATCCCGCCAAGCGACACACCGCAAAATGCCGCGCGCCCGATCCCCAGATGATCGAGCAATTCGATGGCATCGCGGCCTAGGCGATCGAGCGAATAGGCGCCCTGCGGGACATCGGTTTCGCCATGGCCGCGAGGATCGTATCGAAGCAACGAAAAATGTGTCCCAAACGCGTCGAGTTGGTCGTCGAACAGCGCCATGGATGTCCCCAGAGATGGAGAAAGGAGCAGTGGCGGCTTGCCATTCGCACGATAGTCATAGGCGATCCGGCAACCGTCTCCGGTGGTGAAATATTCGGCCTTCATGCTGGTCTCTCGCGCACTGTGCGCTGTTCTATCCGTCGCTCGTATCGCGCGCCCTGGACGATCCGATCGACATAGATGCCCGGCGTATGAATATGATCGGGATCGAGATCGCCCAGCTCGACCAGATGTTCGACCTCCGCGATCGTGACATCGGCGGCGGTCGCCATGGATGGATTGAAGTTACGCGCGGTCTTGCGATAAACGAGATTGCCTTCCGGATCGCCCTTCCAGGCCTTGACCAGAGCGATATCGGCGCGCAGCCACCGCTCGCGCACATAGATCCGATCGTCAAATTCTTCGATGGGCTTGCCTTCGGCGACGACCGTTCCAACGCCTGTGGCAGTATAGAAAGCAGGAATACCCGCGCCGCCGGCTCGGATACGTTCGGCCAAAGTGCCTTGCGGATTAAGCTCCAGTTCGAGCTCGCCCGACAGATAGAGCTGCTCGAACAGCTTGTTATCGCCAATATAGGAGGCGATCATTTTTTTGATCTGACCGTTGGCCAGCAGCAGATACAGTCCAAAACCGTCTGCCCCGCAATTGTTGGAAATCACGGTCAGATTTTTGATACCGGAATCGCGGATTACCGGAATGAGATTTTCAGGATTGCCGACCAGTCCGAAGCCGCCCGACATAAGCGTCAGGCCATCGCGCAAAAGGCCGTCCAGGGCGGCGGCCGCATTCGGACAAGTTTTTTTCCTCATCGCTTGGATAGCGGAAGCACGGCTATGATTCTTCGTGCCTTCCAACCTCCCATTTCGTCGATTTGAGATGCTCTTCGGCAAAATCGCGCGGGATTTCCTCGAGCACCGTCCCCATCGAAGCGTTCCAGCGGTTGTACCAGCCATAATAGGCCACGACATTGAGTATCTCTATGATCTCCTCATCACTGAAATAGCGGCGCAGCGCCTCATAATTCTCTTCTGTCACCGCGTTGGGCACCGATGCCGCCGCGCGTGCGAAGTCAAGCGCGGCGCGATCAGCTTCGTCGAACAGGTCATTGGTTTCATATTCCCACACATGATCGATCTTTTCCGCCGCCGCGCCCGCACGCGAGGCATTGGCCGCTGTATGTGCCAGACAGAAATTGCAGCCATGCGTCATGCTGGCCATAACGCCGACCAGGGTACGCAATTCCGGAGATATGCTGGTCTCCGGATCGTGCACCGCTTCCGACAAAGCGGCGAGCGCGCGCACGACCTTGGGTTTGCGCGCCAAGGTCAGCAAGGTATTGGGCACATAGCCCATGCGCTCGGTCCAGACGTCGAAAAAGGATTGCAATTCAGGTGCATCAGAGGGCTTTAGCGGTTCGACTCCGGGCATGGTTTATCCTCTTCAAGATTCTGGATGTCGGCTTTTCTATGCTTTCGACGCGGGCGAACGATAGGCCGTGAAACGCAATTGTTAGCTGTCGCGCGCAGCGAATCCGCCAACCGGTTTTCAAAGCAGCGATTTGAGCGGCACGGCCGGGTCGGCGAGCTGAGATGGCTCAGGCGATGCACCTGCGACGATAAGCTTTCTGGCACCCATGAAATCGCGCGGATTGTTGATGGAATCTACTGCGACGAGCTGGCCGTTTTTCAGATAAGTGACGGAAAAAGGCGCTTGTTCGGGGTTGCCCCTGACCACGATATCATCAGCCAGATGCCAGAGGCCGGCGGTCTGTAACTTCACATCATACTGATCGGACCAGAACCAAGGTAAATCGTCATAGGTCCGTCTTTCGCCGAGTATCACATCCGCAACGAGATTGGCGGAATCCACCGCGTTCTGAACCGACTCCAATCGCCACGATGCACCGGCAAAGATGTTTGAATGACGGGCGCAATCGCCGATTGCGAATATGCGATCATCGCCGGTACGAAAGCAATCGTTCACGACAATGCCGTCATCGCACGCCAGCCCCGCGCGGGCGGCCAGTTCCGCCTCGGCGACAACGCCAATTCCAACCAATATGATATCGGCTTCCACTCCGAGACCGGACGAAAGCCGGAGAACGGTGCAACCATCTCCGTCTTCGATCGCTTCCACCATTTCGCCCAACTGGAAAGTGATGCCATGCGACCGGTGGAGTCGCTCGTAGAAATTCGAAACCACGGAACTGGTAACGCGTGACAGGACGCGATCCTGCGTTTCGATAACAGTTACCGGATGCCCTGCCTTGCGGGCGGCGGCGGCCACTTCAAGACCGATATAACCGGCACCGATGACCGCGATGCGTATACCCGGCGCGAGCGTTTCCCTGATCCGGTCGACGTCGGCAAGACTGCGCAAATAGAAGATATTCGGCGCATCGCTTCCGGGACAGCTCAGTTTTCTGACCCGGGCACCGGTTGCGAGCACGCACCAATTATATTCAACGAAATCGCCACCCGCCAGACGCACACGCCGTCGTTCAGGCTCAAGCTGCTCAACGGCAACTCCGAGCATCATGTCGACCCCGGTTTCCGACCAGAAAGACGCCGGGCGGATGAGCATGTGTTCGGCATCATGCTCACCCATGAAATAACTCTTCGATAGCGGCGGCCGCTCATATGGCGGGACCGCCTCGTCTCCGATTATGAGGATTGAGCCTTCGAATCCCTTTTCACGCAAACGTGAGGCAAGCTGCGCGCCGGCCTGTCCGGCGCCAACGATGAGAACATCATAGTTTCGTTCGCCTTCGGTCTTCGTCACCGGCGGCTACTCGATCCCTTGAACGCACCGGTCGACGCCATTGCTGAGATGGCGGACCATCATCTCCTCATCTTGCAAGTGAAGGACCGATTTGGCGCCTGATTTGAGCATTTTCGAGATCAGCTCATGGGTGTAGCAATCCTCCATCATCGGGTCGCGCAGCCCGACCTTGCTATATTCGCGCGCGAACAACTCTCCGGCATTTTTGATCGGCGGGTAATAGCCTTTGATCTCCCAAATGCTGCGGTCGACCGAGACGGGCCATATGTTGAAAGTAAAATATAACCCGTCGAGTAATCCCACGAAAAAGTTTGGAAAGATGTGCCAGAAGTCGAAAGACCCGCGGAAATCATAACCCTCGGTCGGATCGCGCTGCTTGGCGAAGGCTTGCATGGTGCCGGTGCCAAACTGGCTTGCCAGGAGCGCCGCCGGGGAAGGCTCGAACGCATCGGGAGGCGGAGAACCGAGTACGCCGTGAGGACCATGCAATTCAATCGCACTGTGGCGGAACTGTTTGCCTTCCAATTTTACCGCGCGGGCAAGCGTTTTTTCATGCAGATATGGCAGATGCCATCCTTCTAGCTGTGCCTCCTGCAAGGTTTTCCAGTTTACATTCTCGTCGATCCGATAGTGAAAAGCCGGCGTGAAGCCTGAAAAATCATAGGCTGCGATCTCGTCGACGACCGGGCCCAGAAAGTCATGCAGGCTTTGCTCGGGTTCCTCTGCGAGATTGACGAAAATGAATTCGCGCCAGACATCGCAATTGACGGGCGTCAATCCATTTTCGGCCTTCTCTACAGAGGGGAAATTCTCGCTATCCGAAACCTGCACCAGATTGCCTTTTGTATCGTAGACCCAGCCGTGAAAACGGCAGGCCATATAACCGCGGCACGAACCCTTTTCGTCCCAGGCAAGCGGCGCCCCCCGGTGCGAACACATATTGTGGAATGCGCGATACTCGCCGTCTTTGCCGTGAATGACGAGCAGGGAGGTGTTGGCCACGGGAAGCTCAACCACGAAATAATCGCCTGGGTTGGGTGCATCGAGACGATTCCCGATGTTTAACCATTTGCGCCGGAAAACACGGTCTTTTTCACGCGCGAAATATTCTTCCGACGTATAGCGCTCGATCGGTACGGGATCGCCCCCCTCTTCCGGATAGCGGCGCGAAAATCGTAAAGAATCCGGTTCGACATTCATGCTGATGCTCCTGTGGCGAACGTTTCATTCCAGCCGTCATGCAGCGGTATGAAACGGGCGATCGGGAAAACATATTTCGGCTGCGGCTCGCCATACATCTCGATCGTTACCGAGACTTCCGTGAAGGCGAGGCAGAGGTTGAGCAGCGATGTTTGTCTCGCATCCAGCTCGTCAATCGGAAAGCCGTTCAGATACTCTAGAGCCGTCGCCCCATGTCCGAGCATTGCGTCGTAAAAGGCTTGGCTTTCCGCCAGCGTCGCGCGCCAGCGATAGCTGTTCCGGTCATGTTCGGTCGGTAACGCCCAATCGGAAAAAGGCTCGAGCGCAGTAAAATCGTCCGGAAAAGTGCCGGGCATCGCAAACTCCTGCATGAAGGCAGGGTTACCATGCTGGCTAAGCCGGGCTGCAACTATCACCTTGACGCAATATTTATACCCTGACCGCTATCGATTGGGTCACGATATTGACAGGCGCGCGCGCTCCCTGCGTGATGGCGGTCATGAATAACGACCCATCCCAGACCCCTTGCGACCAGACGCAGATATGACGGTATCAGAGCAATCCACCGACAAAGTCCTTCGGTCGACCCACATGATTACCAGCGCCGTTATTGCGGCGATATCGGACGATACCGATCCTCGGCTGCGTGAGATAATGGAGGCACTGGTCTCTCATCTTCACGATTTCGCTCGCGACGTGAATCTGAATACTTCGGAATGGCTCGAGGGAATGAATTTTCTCGTTCGCGCAGGGCAGATGAGCAACGAGAAACGCAATGAGGTCATTCTTGTCGCGGACATACTTGGGCTCGAAAGCGTGGTCGATGCGCTTACGTTCGGAGCTTCGGGCGATACGACGGAGTCGGCCGTTCTAGGTCCATTTTACAGGGAAGGTGCGCCAATGCTTCCCGATGGCGCCAGCATCGTCCAAGACGGGAGCCAGGAACAGACTGTCTTGGTTCAGGGTGTCGTGTTCGATGCGAACGGAAAGCCGTTGGCAGGCGCAACGCTCGACATATGGGAAACGGCGCCCAATGGTCTTTATGAACAACAGGATCCGGATCAACCGGATATGAACTTGCGTGGCAAGTTCGCAACCGGACCGGACGGGCGCTATAGTTTTATCGGCCTTCGGCCAGTCGAATATCCGATACCGTTCGATGGCCCGGCTGGGGATTTGTTGCAATTGATGGGCCGGCACCCATACCGGCCGGGTCATATTCATTTTATCGTAAATGCGCCCGGCCACAAAAAATTGATAACTCAGATATTCGATCGCGATGCCTCATATCTCGACAGCGATGCGGTGTTCGCAGTCAAAGATTCCCTGCTTGTCGATTTCTCGCCCGCGCCGAAAAATGCCGCCACTGATTATATCGTAAATTATGATATTGAGCTGACGTCGGCCGATCAGGCCTGATGAAGGCCGACACAAATACGAGTGATCATGCTCCGGACATCGGCAGCGACGGAGCGGCAAGCGGAGGTTTATCGTCGGATATCGTCGAAAGGATCGAGTGCACGATCGTCGACATACCGATCAAACGGCTGCATAAACTGTCCTCGCTGGCGACGGCTGAGCAGAACTATGTGATCGTTCGGATTGAAACCCGTGAGGGCGTAGTCGGCATTGGCGAGGCCTCCACGCTCGGCGGCCCGAGATGGTCGGAAGAAACGGCTGAGAGTATCGCCGCCGTAATTGATCGCTACCTCGCGCCTGCGATCATTGGAAAACCGGTCGACGGCATCAACGCCATCTCTGCGATCATGGACAAGACCGCCAAGCGCAACAATGCGGCCAAAAGCTCGATTGAATGCGCGCTATTCGATATCATCTCGCAGCGCCTGGGAGTGCCGATGCACAGATTGTTCGGCGGCGCGGTGCGCGACCGCATCCGTGTCGCTTGGACGCTCGCTTCGGGTGACCCCGGTCAAGAAATCGAAGAAGCCAAGGAGAAGTTGGAAACCCGCCGACACAATCTGTTCAAGATCAAGATGGGTGCGCTCGACTTGGCTAAGGATAGCGCGCGCATTACTAAACTCGCCAGCGCTTTAGGCGCGCATGCCGATCTCATTGTTGACGCCAATGAAGGGTGGGACGAGCCGGTTGCCCACAGGCTGCTCGACCAGTTTGACGATCTCGGGATCGCGCTGGTTGAACAGCCGCTCGCTGCATGGGATATCGAAGGTGCAGTGCGCCTCAAAAGTCGTTCGCGGGTGCCGATCATGGTCGATGAGGGCGTTTTCTCCCCACATGACGCACTGGCCGTAGCGCGTGCCGGCGCCGCGGATGTCGTTTCGCTCAAATTGGTCAAACATGGCGGACCGACAGGCGCGCGAAAAATCGCAGCCATTGCGGAATCTGGCGGGTTGTCGCTCTATGGCGGCTGCTTGCTCGAGAGTTCGATCGGCGCAGCCGCGCATCTTCATTTTTTCGCTAGCCTCGAAAAGCTGCAATGGCATTGTGAGCATTTCGGGCCGCAAATTCTTGTCGACGAAATCGTCACCGATCCTATCGTCTATGAAGATTTCTGTGCCGTCGTGCCGGAGGGACCAGGGGCCGGGATAGAGATCGATCCCGACAAGCTCCGCCACTACCGGCGCAAGGGTTGATGATGACCATATCTGTCGAACTTCCAAAATACGCACCTCGGATACGCTCGCGGTGCTTCCATCATTCTCATCGAGCCGCGCGTTCGTCACCCCGCTATCAAGGAAACTGCGACCTATGCTCTATCATGTCGAAATGACGGTATGTATTCCGGCAGACGCTGACGGGGAGGCGATCGAAAAGCTGAAGGCAGAGGAGAAAGCGATAGCGCTCTCGCTTCAGCAAAAGGGTCTCTGGCGCCATCTATGGCGGATAGCAGGGGCCTACGCCAATATCAGTATTTTCGACGTCGATGATCACGACCAGCTGCACCGTATATTGTCCGGCCTCCCGCTGTTTCCGTATATGGAAATGGAAGTCACGCCGCTCGCACTTCACCCGTCCGCGCTCGATGCCGGCGAGAGCCAATGACGAAGCCCCGCAGTCGCATCGCGATGATCGTGCCGGTTCCGGTACCGGAAGCAGCGCTTAGCTCATTCGCCGCACAGATCCCCGAGAGTCTTGCCGGTCAGACAGATATCGAATTCAGCTGCGCCGAGCGCGGCGGTGCAACTCTCGATTCCTATTATGAAGGCGCGCTGGCCGACTTTTATTGCCTCAAGGCCGGTATCGAGGCGGCTCAGCGAGGATGCGACGCTGTTTGCATCAATTCGATGAGCGACTCGGGGGTAACAGCTCTGCGCTCGCGACTGAATATACCGGTGATCGGCACCGCCCAGTCCACTTATCTCGCCGCCTGCCTTCTCGGTAAGCGGTTTTCGATACTCAGCATGTGGCATCGCTGGTCTTGGCTCTATGAAAAAGTAATTGCTGAACAGGGGCTAGGGCATCGACTGGCATCAATTCGGTCGATCGATGTGCCGCCCGATACGGAGGATCTGCTGCAAGGCAAAGAGGATTTCGTCTTTCCGTTACTGGAGAGCGCGGCCCGCATTGCAGTCGAGGAGGACGGTGCGGATGTCCTGATTATCGGCTCGACGACGATGCACCAGTCGCACGCCTTCCTGGAAAAAACGATCGATGTGCCGGTTCTCAATCCCGGATTGGTTGCATTCAAAACATGCGAGCTATTGCTCGCGCTGGATTTGAGTCACAGCAAAGCCAGTTTTATCCAACCGCAAGCTCACTCCGATAACAATCTGGCTTCAGGTGCGGATTTAGCGTAAGAAATTAAGTTGGGGAGATAAAAATGCCAGCACAAGCTTCAGCATCTCTCCCTTTTTGGGATGGGACCGGTCTACCGATGAGCCGGTGCAAACAGTTTCGCAGTACAAACGCCGACACCGTTCGAAGCTATATGGGTTCGCTCTTTTGCGACCATACGCTGCGCACAGAGGGCGGAATGCCGCCAATGAGCTTTCGTCACCATCGAACGCGTCTCAATGGGATAACCTTCCACGCAACGGATTACGGCATGCCCTATGGCCGGGTGATGATCGATATTCCCGTGATCAGCGATATTTGCCTCGTTCAGTTCTCGATATCGGGGACGGCCGCGATGAGTGCGGGCGGCAAAACCTTCGAAATGCCCCCCGGTCATATGTGCGTATTGAACTCGGAAACTCCGGTTCGCCAAGTGTTCGATCACGATTACAAACATGTTACTGTGAAGATCCCGATCCGCCAGATAGAATCGGTCTTGCATAAGGAATTGGGTTTTCGTGAATTGAATCTCGAATTGCAGCCCACCCCGATCAAGCTCGACGGCGCGGCAAGCGGCTTCGCGCACATGGTCCGAACGATCTGTGACGACATAGATTCCGGACTCTCCGCTTATCATCACAGGCGTGCGGTCGAAACGGTTGAGGATACCCTTACCAGGCTGCTTCTCGCGGTCGTTCCACATAGTTATTCGGATCTGTATAATGCGCCAGCGCACGGCCCCGCGCCCTATTATGTGAAGCGGGTCGAACAATATATCTACGAGAGCCGTGACCACGACGGCGCGATTACGCTGGCCGATATGGTCGAGGTGTCAGGCGTAAGCGCGCGGTCACTTCATGCGGGTTTCCGCCGTTTTCGCGATACAACTCCTATGGCATATCTGAAACAGTGCCGGCTCGATAGGGCTCGCCGGAAACTCAAAACTGGCGTCGACGACGGAACGACGGTAACTGAAATCGCCATGGCGTGCGGCTTTACGCATCTGAGCAAATTCGCGCGAGATTATCAGGAACGATTTGGCGAACTTCCTTCTGCAACGCTCAAACAGTTTGAGCCGCACCCAACAGCGCGATCATAGAAACCCTATGCGCGAAAGAGTGGTTTAGGATGCCGAGAATTCTTCATTCGGCGAGCATCACCTCGCCATTTTCGCAAACCACCGGATAAACTTTCAACGAGGCCGTACATGGCGCGCGGGTCGGCTCGCCGGTACGGATATCGAATGCCCCCAGATGGAAGGGACATATAATCTCATGCCCCTCGATCTCACCTTCCGCCAGCGACGCTTCGCCGTGCGTGCAGACGTCGTCGGTAGCATAGAAACCGTCATCTAGCCGGTATACAGCCAGTATGCGCCCATCAGCCAGAGTGACCTGCTTGGGTTCGTCGGCGTCGACATCTGCAGTTTTACAAAGAAATAGGGTCATGCGCTCCGTGCAACCTTCGTATCCCAAGGAGGCGCGGCTTTGCCTTGCAAACGAAGATCCAGTTTGACCCGCGAAAAAGCCCAAAGCGGACCGCGGCGTTCCACGGTGCTTTCGTACCATCCGCCCAGCCAGCTATCGGCTGCCTCTTCCTGCTCCTGCGCCATTGTCGCCAGCTCCCACAAATACCAGTGGCAACTCGCTCTATCGCCCGATTGCTCGATATCGATATATGGCGAAACCATGTAGTGGAGCGACCAGAAGATCTGAGACTGTGCGATTTCGGCCAATCCGGCCGAAATCGCGTCGCGCCCGCGAAAACTCGAAAAACCGGGCGCTTCCCAAAAGGCATCTTCATGAAAAAGCGCGCCCATTATCGCCGGATCGTTCTTTCGATCGGCACCAATCGCATAACGCGCGACCAGCTTTCGAATAGTCTCGTGGGATTCCAGGCGGTCGAGCCGCTCTTCTATGGACGCCATAGGTCAGTCTTTATTGTCCATCGGCGATTTGCCACGCCATGTTTCCTGATCCCCGTGAACCGCAATCATTCGACTTTCCTCAAACGCATATGGTACCGCCGGATCGCCCTTGTAGAGTTCGACATGCGGGGCGATCTCGGCAAGGGCGAGAGCAAGATTGTAAATGGGGAGATGGCTTTCGGGCAGCTCGCCCAAGGGAAAGCGATCCACTTCCTCGAGAATAGATTCCAGATGTGGATGAACCCCCTCATAAAAAGCGTGAATCTCTTCCACGCTTGAAGCGCGGCGCTTGTCCTGACGTTCGTTCGCCGTAGCGAGGTTCCAGTCCATATGAGGCTCCAAATCTTCGAAGCCTTTTGGTAATATGCTATCGGTCACGCAGAACCCCTTCACGCATTGACATATTGATCGACGACAACAGCCCCATGACGGATCAAAATCTCGTCATCCTGAAGATTCTGATGCTGCTTTGCCCCGGATTTCATTGCGCGATGCGTATCTTCCATCGTTGCGGTGTCCTCGAGCCAGGCATTGCGCTGCAGCGTCATGGCGTGTTCCAGCGCCCAGCGTTGCGCATTGGTCTCGGGCTCCGCGACATAATAGCGCCCTTCCCACAATGTCCGGTCATAAGCTAACGGCCAGAATTGATGAGTGAACCATATGCCCTCGGACACGTGGATCAGGGTGTTGGGAAACAGCACGCTGAGCTCGAACGAGAAATCCTGCGCGCGGTCTGGGTTGATCGTCGGCGGAAGCATGGACTCTCCGCGCTGCGCTACCAGCGAGCCGGTCGCCAGTTCGTTCGCTAGACCCGCGATCGGCGTCGGTTTGCCGTTCATCGACAGATGGACCGCCGACGTACGGTGCGGTCCCATCAGCTTTACCCGCTCGAGTCCGTTCGAAAACACATTGGGAAACGAACCCGCATGAATGGTATCGACATGATAGGCCTCCGCAAAGGCGTCATGCGCGATCTTCCAGTTGCAATCGAGCTCCGTATAATAGGTGAACTGATAGGGCATCTTGTCGAATGGATAGCCGGCGAAATGTTGGCCATATTCACCAAGAAAATCTTCGAGACCCTGCGCCGGGCTTTCGGAGAAATTGACGAAGATGAACCCTTCCCATTCTCCTACATGGATTGCGGTCAGGCCGTTTTCGGATTTGTCGAAACATTCGTAAAAGCGATCTTCCTGGGGAACGCTGATCAACGAACCATCCGCTCCGTAAACCCAGCCATGAAATCGGCAGGTCAGGATCGCGGCGCGGCTATTGCCGAGGGTTTCATGGCCCGTTTCGGTGACCACGGTGTTGCCCCGGTGCGCGCACATGTTGTGGAAGGCGCCGACATTTCCGTCCTTACCGCGAATGACGATTACAGATGTATCCGCCGCTTCGATCCGCTTCGCCTTGTAATCGCCGGCGTTCGGAATTTCCTCGTTTCTGCCGACACATAGCCACTCCTTATGGAATATCTTTTCCTTTTCGCGCTGATAATAGTTCGGCGAAATATAAGGTTCGATCGGAATAGGCCCATGGCCGAGTTCGCTATATTGATCGCCCCAGCGATGCGGTGTGTTCATAGCCAATATCCTTCTATCTGAGCGCGCGTTAATCTTCGAAAATATCAAGTGGCAAGATTGCCGAAACGACGAAATTGGGAACGTCGACAAGCTGGCCGATCCTGAGATCGACCGCGGCCGCTGCGATCACATAGGCCTGTTCCCTGCTGAGGCTCTTTTCCTCCACCATCCAGTCGATGATGCGAACCAGTGCATCGCGCGTCGCGAGCGTCAAATCTTCGGACAGATTGGTAAGCGGCGCCACCTTGGGACTGTCGAGATAGGCGAGATGCGGCGGCACTTCTCCCGCCTGTTTCACCGGCATACCGGTGACCGCGTGAAACCTGGTCGGCTCTGTTGCCTTGAGCTGCGCACCGCCCCGGATCTGTGGGAAACGCATATTCTTGCCGCCGCCCTTTATGATTTCGCATCGCAGTGTGACCGTGGCCGCCATTTCCACGGCCGTACCGCACACTTCGCCATCGCCCTGCGCATAATGGATATCTCCGGTCCACAGACCGGCACCGTCATGGAGAACCGGAAACAGGATGGTCGTTCCGATCTGCATCGCCTTCACGTCCATATTGCCGCCGTTTTCGCGAGGGGGAATGGTGCGAAGCCCTTCCGAGGCATAGGGCGCCTCTTTGCCGAACAAATTCGCCGGAACCGCGCCATCAGGATCGGGCATCAAGACGAATCCTCCGGCCTCCGCCAGTGCGCCCTCTCGCTCGAGAGCATCTGCAACCTCCAGTTTGCCCGGAAGCACGCCGATGGACCCCGGGAAAGCGCACATCGGAATACGCACGCCTGGAATTTGATCGGAAACCGCATGGAGGCGGTCCAGCTTCCAGTTGGCGATGAACGGTCCAGGGATGAGATCACGCAAAAAACCGAAACCCGGCACGATCACGGTATAGCCGTAATCGTCGGGGGCGATGTCGACGACCGTTACCGCCAGAGCATCTCCGCGCTCGGCTCCTTCGATGTGCACGGGGCCGGTCATCGGGTGGACGCGATTCAAGTCGCAATCCGCGACTTGCCCGGAGCTGGTCCCGAAATCGAACTGCGAATCGAAGGCATCCCGCGTATGATAGACAATATAGTCGCCGGGCTTGGCCGTCGCGACCGGATCGAGCGCATAATGCAGACGGTTAAAGCAATTCGGATCGTCTGCAGCCAGCCGACCGCTTCGCGTGATTGTGACCGTCTCCGCCATTTACATGCCCTTTAATTGTCTTGCGGATGAGCCTGAATGAAACGAACCCGCGGAAAGCCGCTTTATGTGGCGCGAGTGGGCGATCGAACACTAGCCCGCTGGCGTCTCGGTTAGCCTGAACATGCACCCATTCTCTCAAAAGCCCGAAAATATGCGGCCCGGCTTCGCGGCATGATAACGCAAGTCAATTGCGGCGTCGGGTTCATACTCGCGCATTCAGGCTAGGCTTCGTGGACAAAGCTTGACCTGAGACTCGTCCTTCGATTCAAGGCTGCCTTTTGGAGGCGGCATTGGGCGAGCGGATCGGGGTGTTGGATGAAGAATGGGCGTTGATAGGGCCGTTGCTGCCTCCGGAGCGGGGACGCAGCTGCCGACCTGCGCAGGATAACCGCCGTTACTTCGAGGGCATGATGTGGATCGCCCGGACGGGCGCGCAATGGCGACATCTCCCCGATGAGTATGGCAAGTGGAACAGCGTTTTCCGGCGCTATCGAAGATGGGTCACGACCGGTGTGTTCGATGCCATGCTCGAGACGCTGGCCGAACTGGCTGGCCGCGATAGCGCCGCCGACATGATCGATAGCACGGTAGTCCGGGCACATCATTGTGCCGTCGGCATAAAAAGGGGACTCAGCAAACCGAGGCGCTTGGCCGATCGCGAGGCGGCTTCACCACCAAGCTCCACGCGCGGTGCGATGCGAGAGGCCTCCCACTCGGCTTCGTGCTGACACCGGGCCAGGCGCATGACGTACAAGGCTTTGCGCCGCTGTTCCGGATAATCGGCGATCGGATCGAAGCCTTTCTCGCCGACCGCGGCTATGATGCCGACGCCATCCGCGGTGAGATTGCCGCTGCAGGCGTCGAGGCAGTGATCCCCGCCAAGGCCAACCGGCGCAATCCCGCGCAGCACGATCGCGCAAAATACAAGTGGCGCAACCTGATCGAGCGCCTGTTCAACAAACTCAAGAACTGGCGTCGCATCGCGACCCGCTACGACAAAACCAAGGAATCCTACCTCGGCTTCGTCGCGCTCGTCTCAATTAAACTATGGATACCCTTTGTCCACGAAGCCTAGCGCGAAAGCCCGGAGAAGTGCTTTTTCTAAGGAACAGTCACAAAATCGTAAGAATTTGTAGCTGCACGGCTCCAATACAGTACGCAAAGAGATGAAGGCCGTTCAACCGTTACTCAAAAGGGGGTTTAGCATGGGTCGTATTTTTCTCGAGCAGCCGAACGGCCGGTTTTTTGAAGGCCGAAGAAAGATATCTTCACGAGTCAGCGTGCTCGCCCTGACTGCGGCCATCGGCAATCTTGCTGCTTTTGCCCCTGCGAACGCCCAAGAACCGCCTGAGGCATCCCCGCAAACTCCACCTCAGTCGGCCGATGTAACAAACCGTGCGGAAGCGGCGACCGAGCCTGAGACAGCGCTGGCAGATACCACTACAACAGCAGACAATATCGGCGTCGGCACGATTGTAGTGACGGCAAGACGGCGCGAGGAATCACTGCAGGACACCCCCATCTCGATTTCTGCTGTTACCGCAAATGACTTGCAGGAAAGGGGCATCAACACCGTCACCGATATCGGAGACTTCACACCGAACGTCCGCTTCAACAGTTCGGTGCCAGTGTCGGCCAGCAATGCGACGGCAGCGATCTACATACGCGGAATCGGGCAGAACGACTATCAATTGTCGGCCGATCCGGGGGTCGGACTTTATCTCGATGGCGTGTATATCTCGCGCGGCGTCGGCAACATGCTGGATGTTCTCGACATAGAGCGCATCGAAGTGCTGCGCGGACCGCAAGGCACTTTGTTCGGACGCAATACAATCGGTGGTGCCGTTAGCGTCGTCACCAGAAAGCCCGCCGACGAATTAAGCGGCCGGGTGCAGCTCACTACGGGCCGGTATAATAGAGTACAGGCAAACGGGATAATCGATGTTCCGATTACCGATGGCGTGTATTCTAGCCTCGCCTTTTTCTACCACAATAGAGAAGGCTATGTGGATGGGACGCTAATCAATGCGCCCGATCTCGGCGATACGAATTCGCTTGCTGGTCGCTTCGCCATACGGCTAGAGCCGACTCACAATCTATCGATCAATATCGCGGTGGACGGCACGCGGTCGCGCGAGGAATCAGCGCCAAACGTGCTGATAGAAGCGTTTGAAGATGCGGACGCCGCACAGATATATAATGGCGTATTTTCGGGTGCCCCGCAGATTTGTGCCGATCCTACCAATCCGGCGCGGCTTAACGACGCGCGTTGCTATAATAGCCAGTGGGAGTTGGCGCCGTTTGAACATGCCGGCACGTTTCAGACGATTTTTCCCCAGTTCGACAATTTCGGAAGCCGCCGATATCAGTCCGCATCCGACACCGATATCTGGGGTATCTACGGCACTCTCGAATGGGAACTGACAGACAATATCAGTTTCAAATCGATTACCGCCTATCGCAGCGTCGAAGGATTTTGGACGCGCGACTCAGATCACAGCCCGGCCTCTCTGGTACAGACTAAGAATGATTGGACACAGGACCAATTCTCCCAAGAGGTTCAGCTTTTGGGAAATGCCTTCGATGACAGGCTGAATTGGGTTATCGGTGCCTATTATGCGGACGAGCAAGGCGATCACCGCGATGTTGTCGGCATCCTCGACGCGGTGTTTCTTAGCGGCGCAACATTGGAAGCCGAAAGCGTCGCCTTTTTCGGCCAGGCTACATTCGAAATCGTGGAGAATCTGAATCTGACCGCAGGCATCAGATGGACGGAAGATGAAAAGACGTTTTTTAATGATAACCAGTTCATCGTCGAAGCCGGCGTCTTTACGGGAGCACCCCTGAACCCGGATGGCAGCGGTTTGATGGACGGCGATCCATTGATGGGGCCTTTGGGTTCAAGCTCGACGGTCAGCGACGACGCCTGGACACCGATGGCCAGCCTTTCCTATCGCTGGAACGATAGTCTGCTGACCTATGTCTCCTATTCGGAAGGATTCAAAGGCGGAGGTTTCACACAGCGTGTCTTCCCGCCATTGCCTGACATACCCACATTCCGGCCGGAATTCAGTACATCCTACGAATTTGGCTTCAAAAGCGATCTCTTCGACCGGCGTTTGCGGATAAACGGGGCGATCTTCCGTAACGATTACACGGATCTCCAGCTTACGGTGAATGATCCCACATTGGGTTTCGCGCCGATTGTCCAGAACGCTGCGCAGGCAAGAATCGAAGGGTTCGAGCTCGAGTTTGAGGCCCGGCCGATCGAGCCACTGCGCTTACAGGCAGGCGTTGGTTATCTCGATGCGCGCTATCTCGAGGTCGATATCCGGGGCCGTAATGCCGGTGTGACGGTTGACGACCGTCTGCAAAACGCGCCCGAATGGACGCTTAGCGCCAGTGCGGCCTATGATATCGACATTATCGGCTTTGGCACGCTGACGCCGCGCGTCGATTGGTCCTACCGTTCCACCGTCGCCAACGACGCTGTCAACACACCCCAGCTGATCCAGGGCGGCTATCACCTACTCAACGCCTCGTTAAATTTTCTCGATGAGGACGAACGATTTGGTCTTCGCTTCGAGGTCAAGAATATTACTGACGAAGTCTATCTGGGCTCGGGTTATTTTGATGGTTTTGGCGGGATCATCGAGGGTGTCTACGGTCGGCCGCGCGAATGGTCGCTGACGGCGAGCGTGCGGTTTTGACGCTCGTCGAATTGGCCGAGCGGCTCGCGCGCGTCGAAGCTCGCCAGGCAATTGAGGACCTGATTGCCAATCTTGCGCGAGCTTTCGATGCCGGGCCGTCGGCCGAAGTTCTTCGGCCGCTCTTCCATGCGGATGCAATCTTTCATATCGACAATTACGGCACGCTCGAAGGCCGGGACGCGATTGTAGAAGGTGTCATGGGAAACGCCGATACCGGGTTTGCCTGGACGCTTCATTTTCTGGTTTCGCCGCGGATCGCCCTATCGGACACCGCCACCGCGGCGAAGCTCGGCTTCATGCTCTGGGAGACGGCTACATCTGCAAGCGGCCGCGCTTATTGGATAGGCGGTCGATATCAAGCGGAAGCGCGAC
Organism: Parasphingopyxis algicola; assembly: GCF_013378075.1. Classification (GTDB taxonomy): domain Bacteria; phylum Pseudomonadota; class Alphaproteobacteria; order Sphingomonadales; family Sphingomonadaceae; genus Parasphingopyxis; species Parasphingopyxis algicola. The sequence goes on from NZ_CP051131.1 coordinate 1,724,386, forward strand.
AGGAAAAGGATAAATGGGTCTTCACCCATCTGGCGCTCGAAGCGGAATTGATATCGCATTATCCGGAAGGGTGGCATGAAAAGCCGGCGAGTTTGGATGCGACCTGACCGGCGAGTGGATCAATTGCGCTCCGGGGACGGGCGAAGCGGTCAACGGCTAGCGCCTATTACCGCCTATCCGCACAATCGCCCCTCTACAAAGGGACGATGCAGTGGTTGAAACTTCAACTGAAATGGATGCGCCGCCTGGCAGTCTGGATCATATCCTGCGATCGACCGATGCCATTCGCGACGAGTTAGGCGTCGAATCGGTTTCGCTGGACATTGTTCGCGATCCCGCGCTCTTCGAGCGGGAGCGGGAGGCAATTTTCGGCAAGGTCTGGCTGAAGGTCGCAACCGAATGGGAGTTGCCCCGACCAGGCGACTATAAGGTCAAGAGCATCGCCGTCGCCGATGCGTCTGTGATCATCGTGCGCGGCAAGGACGGAACGGTCAGAGCCTTCCATAATGTCTGTACGCATCGGGGTAACCGGATCGTCTCATCCAACGATTTCGAAACCTCAGGCAACGCAAGGGCCAATGTGTTTTCCTGCCGCTTTCACGGCTGGGTATTTTCAACCGACGGCACGCTCCGTTCGGTTCCCATGGAAGAGGGTTTCGGGTCTTTGGACAAGGATTGCCTCGGTCTCAAGGAAATTGCCTGCGATGTGTGGCAGGGGTTCATTTTCATCAACTTCGTCGATGAGCCCGATCAAACGCTGGGTGATTATCTCGGTGATTTCGGAAAATTATTCGCCGGATTCCCTTATCACGAAGCGACCACCGCCTATCGCTATTCCACCGTGCTGGATTGCAACTGGAAAGTCGCGCTGTTCGCGTTCAGCGAAGGTTATCACGTGCCGACGATCCATGCCGGGTCGTTGCCCGGATTTACCGGCCTCGAACATACCGACTTCAAGCTTATGGGGCCGCACGCATCGTCGACCATCTATGGCGGCGGGATGGATGCGGCGCAGTCGACGAACACTTTTGCCGGGTTACTGGCTGGCTCCCCGCTTCACAAACCCAAGCCTGACCAGCTACCGCCGAATATCAATCCCATGCGACGGGAAGACTTCCAGTTCGAATTCCCCAATATCTTTCCTAATTTCCTAATCCATCTTGCCGCTGGATGCGGTTATCCGGGAATGGCCTATTTCACGCATCAATTCTGGCCGCTCGAGCATGGCAAGACGCTCTGGGAGGGCATCAACTATTTTTGGCCAGCACAAAATGCGGCCGAAGATGTCGCTCAACGTCACGTCAATGCGCTGCATCGCAATGCCTGGCTGGAAGATACGGCGACGATGGAGGATACCTTTGCCGGGATTATGTCCGGTGTGCTCGATACCGTCGAACTCATGGATCTCGAATTCATGATTCGACATGCCGCCCGGACGGTCCGGACATATATCGATGTCTGAGATGAAGCTTCCCGCAGCATATAAGAGCTTGGAGACGATCGCGCTAAAATGGGCGAAGCCGAGTGAGACCGAGCGCGATGAGGTCAGATGGAACGCCACTCCGGAAGAGTTCGCGGCATTTTACGAAACCGTCATGCCCCATATCGACGCGATCCTCGATCATTTATCGAACAGCCAGCCGAAAGATCTCGACGCAGCCGAGAGGCATTTATTCTATCTCGCCTGCGCTTTGGCCGAAGCGACTCCCCACCATGAGCTTTACAATGGCAGTGCGCAGGTTCCGTTCAGTTTTGATGCCCGGCGGTTCGTTCCGGCCCATGGCAAACTGGATTCGGCGTCCGGCTCTCCGTCGTAACGCGATCTACGAAAGGTATAGGTGATGACCAAACAGGCGAAACCGGCGGTTTCCCACGAACGGACCCCTGCCGAGGCGCGCACTGAGCAGATCGTTTTCGATATTGTCGAAGCGGTGCGCGATGTTTTGCGCACTGACGACGTAACCTTCGAAGAGTATCGGACCGCGGTCCATTTCCTCATGGATTATGTCAATCAGCCGGTTCACGAAGTGCCGCTCATGTGCGATCTCTGGTTCAATGCCGCGATTTGCGACATTGAAAGCGCGAAACGGGACGGGTCTGCGACGGCGGTCGAGGGTCCCTACTTCATGGATGACATTCCCGTTGTAACCGATCGTCTGAAAACGAAAGACGATGGGGAACCCTTGGTGATTCAAGGCGCTGTCACCGCAACCGATGGACGTTCGGTTGCTGGAACGAAACTCTATATCTGGCATTCGAATCCGCAAGGCTATTACAGCGGCTATGCGGACGACTTCCCCAAGGACTATTATCGCGGCATTGTGGAACTGGACGAAACAGGTCGCTTTTCGGTCAAAACGACGATGCCCGCGCCTTACACCATTCCTTTGGGCGGTATTACCAACCGCCTGCTCACAGCCATGGGACGTCATCCCTGGCGTCCTGCCCACCTGCATTTCAAACTACTCAATCCGGAATTTCTGCCTCTGACCACGCAAGCCCATTTCGAAAATTTCGACTATATGGAGAACGACTGCGTCAACGGTGTCCGGCCATCCAACACCTATCTGCTACGCGAAGATGATTCCGGGAAAGTTCTGGATATCGACTTCACGCTCGATCCAGCCGGAAACTAGTCCATGTGTCATGGAGCCGCCTGCGCCTATTTCCCGCCGATTGCCGCCTCCACCCCAATTAAAGGGGCGGTTATGGCCCATGGCTATGGCGATGATGCCGCATCCAGACGGGTTGCCGTCCTTCCCGATATTTATGGCTGCAATCCTTTCTACAGAGGTTTTGCCACCTATCTCGCTAAAATGGATATGCGAACATTTCTCGTGGATCCTTTCGACGGGCTGGGCGAATTGCCCGAGATCAGCCGCGAAGCGGCTTTTGAGCGGCGGCACAAGCTTCGCGATGCCGAATTCATCGACAATTTTCTGGCTTTCTCCAATGCGGAAAATGTCAATGCGGTGATCGGTTTCTGTCTCGGCGGCTTCTACGTCTTCGAACTCGCACGGCGGGATTTTCCCGGCACGCTCGTCGGATTGTATGGCTTTCCGCAGGGCATGGATAATCAGGATCCGCTCCCTGCTCCGTTCGACTATCTTCCGGATATCAGCAAACGTCATGTTATGTTGATGGGTGGTCTGGATTCGTCGGTCGGGCCTGAAAATGTCGCACGGCTCAAAACTATCGCCGAGAACAACCACGCGATTGATCTTACCGTTTTCGATGAGTCTGGCCATGGCTTCCTCGCCGATCTGGACGGCGTAGATCCCGCTGCGAGAACCGTTGCGCGTCAGGCCCTTGGTCTATGTGAGGCTGAACTCAAGCCGCAGGAATCGAACTATCGCCGCGCCTGATGCTTTCAGCTATCGCGCCCTCCCGACGCGTGTCATCTTCGGGCGCGGTGCACGAAACGAAGCGGACGGGGAACTTCGCGATCTCGATATTAGGCGGCCCTTCGTGGTCGCCAGTACCGAGCAGAGCGATACCGCCAGGCAATTTATCGACGAGGCAGGATTGGACAATGCCGTGCTCCATGCCCAAGCACGGATGCATACGCCGGTCGTGGTCACCGACGCGGCGCATGCGGAGCTTGATCGCCACGGCTGCGACGGGCTCGTTGCGATTGGCGGCGGCTCGGCGATCGGCTTGTCCAAGGCCCTGGCCGCGCGCACTGATCTTCCTCAGCTCATTTTGCCCACGACCTATGCCGGATCGGAAATGACCGATATTCTCGGTGAGACGGACGACGGCGAAAAGCGCACCAGACGTTCGCCGTCGATCCAGCCGGAAACCGTGATCTATGATGTCGAGCTAACATTGTCTTTGCCGGTCGCAATAAGCGTACGCAGCGGCATAAATGCCATCGCGCATGCGGTGGAAGGGCTCTATGCGCATGATGCCAACCCGGTGAGCACCGTAATGGGGTTAGAAGCGATAAGATTGCTCAAAACCGCTTTGCCCGCGATAGCGAACGATCGAAACGACCTTTCCGCCCGCTCACAAGCATTTCTCGGATCGCATCTCGCCGCCGGCGTACTCGGAATGGTCAGCATGTCGCTACACCACAAGCTCTGCCACATATTGGGAGGAACGTTCGATTTGCCCCATGCTGCGGTGCATAGCATCATGCTCCCATACACGATAGCGTATAATAGCAATGCAGCGAGGGCCGCGCTTGCGCCGCTGGAAAATGTATTCGCTGGCGATATTGCGCGAGGTCTATTCGATCTCAATCGCTCTCTCGAAATCAACGAAACACTTGCAGATTTGAATATGCGGGAAGTCGATATAGACCAAGCAGTAAGAATGGCTTTAGCGAACCCCTATTCTAATCCCGCCGAGCTCGAAGCCTCTGCTCTCCGGACGCTTTTTAAAATGGCAGTCAACGGCGAACCACCTGGACCGTCGTCGAAAGCATCATCGCATTAATTCGGAGCCGTCCAATCAGACACAGGATACTACCATGCCATGCAGTTAATTTTTTTCGACATCGCTTTTCGCTCGAAATCATCCTTTGCGCGATTTCACTGTACGTTAAAACAATTGTAGCGCCTGCTTTTCTCAATGACGTGCCTCCTTAGCGTGGTCCACCGGGTAAGAAAGTAAGGTTCCGACGGTAATGGTCACCATTCTGGGCAGCGCGAGGCAAGATGACTTCTGAGAAAGTCGATAACGCGTTTGCCCGATAAATTTTTGATGAGCACATGACATTATGTTTCTTCCCAGTAGCCGTAGCTTGAAGTTAAAATCATTACCAAAAAGAGGAGAGCAGCCGGACAGTTTCGAAATGGCGATCCGGTCGGTCCAGGAACCCGGACAAAATGAAATTCTCGTCCGAAACCTCTATCTTTTTGTCGAGAGTGCGTTTTCCGATTCAGTCGACAAATTTGAGCCGCATTCAGCTTATTTCTTGGTAGATGAGGTGGTACGCGCACTGGCCATATGCGAAGTCGTCAAAAGCCAGAATCCATTATTTGATGTAGGTAGTCGGATATTTGGATGGTTTGGATTGCAAGAATGGGCGACGGTACGCGATCCCGAAATAGTTTTGCGCGTTAAGGACGGGGATGAGAAAAAACTAATTGAATTGTCCGAAATACGAGATGGATGGGGCGCTTGTTTAGATGCAATCGTGCAGTATTTTCCTCCATCACCCGAGCTCCGAAGGATCGTACGGTTGCATGGAGAAATTGATGGGTGATGCTTGCTCTAAGTGTGAATTCTTGGGCTACGTGCAAAGAAACCATCTCGATAGTGGGCACACATGAGTCCAAACAGTTCGATGACACAGTCAAAACACACCAAGATGTAAGAATGGCGATCACTGTGGGTGCGCAGCACCCTAGCGTGCTCTTAGGCGAACGCCCGCCGCTGGCAGCATGAACCACTGCGCAATGGGAAGGTGCAGACAGCGTGCAGATCGTGGAACGACCACTCGGGACGTTAGCAGAGTTATTTTGAAAGACCCAACTGGAGATTCTAGATGAAAACCCGTGCCGCCGTTGCCTTTGAAGCGAAGAAACCGCTCGAAATAATCGAGTTGGACCTTGAAGGTCCCAAAGCTGGCGAGGTGCTGGTTGAGATCATGGCGACGGGCATTTGCCATACCGACGCCTATACGCTTGACGGGCTGGACAGCGAGGGGCTGTTTCCATCGGTGCTCGGCCATGAGGGCGCTGGAATCGTCCGCGAAGTTGGAGCCGGCGTCGCCAGCGTGAAGCCCGGTGACCATGTCATCCCGCTCTACACGCCCGAATGCCGCCAGTGTAAGAGCTGCCTTTCCGGCAGGACCAATCTGTGCAACGCGATCCGCGCGACCCAGGGCCAGGGTTTGATGCCCGACGGCACCAGCCGGTTCAGTTACAAGGACGAGACGATCTTCCATTATATGGGCTGCTCGACCTTTTCGAATTTTACAGTTCTTCCCGAAATCGCCGTCGCCAAGATTCGCGATGACACGCCTTTTGAGAGCAGCTGTTACATCGGCTGCGGTGTGACCACGGGCGTCGGTGCGGTGACCAACACAGCGAAGGTGGAACCGGGTGCCAACGTTATCGTTTTCGGGCTTGGCGGCATCGGCCTCAACGTACTTCAGGGCGCGCGCATGGTCGGCGCGGACAAGATAATAGGCGTGGACATCAACAACGACCGTGAAGAATGGGGCCGCAAGTTCGGCATGACGCACTTCGTCAATCCAACCAAGGTGGATGGCGATATCGTGCAGCATCTCGTCGAGCTGACCGATGGCGGCGCGGACTATACCTTCGATTGCACGGGCAACACCGATGTGATGCGCACCGCGCTTGAAGCCTGCCATCGCGGTTGGGGCGAAAGCATCATCATCGGCGTGGCGGAAGCTGGTAAGGAAATCGCCACCCGCCCGTTTCAGCTGGTCACCGGGAGGGTCTGGAAAGGTACGGCGTTTGGCGGCGCCAAAGGACGCACCGATGTGCCCAAGATCGTCGACTGGTATATGAACGGCAAGATCGAGATCGATCCGATGATCACCCACAGGCTGAGTCTCGAAGACATCAATAAAGGCTTCGATCTGATGCATGCGGGTGAGAGTATCCGCAGCGTAGTCGTTTACTAAGTTAAGGAACAAACAGATGCCCCAGTTAACGGTGGTAAGTCGAGACGGCGAACAATCGGTTGTCGAGGCCGAAGCCGGCCTTACGATCATGGAAATCATACGCGACAGCGGATTTGATGAACTGCTTGCTCTTTGCGGCGGTTGTTACAGTTGCGCGACGCGCTATGTGTATGTCGACGAAAGCTGGTCAGACCGCCTGCCCGCTATAACCGAGGACGAGAACGACCTTCTCAACAGTTCCGACCATCGCAACGCAACATCCCGCCTTAGCTTGCCAGCTCGTATTTGACGATACGCTGGACGGTTTGCGTGTGAAATCACCCCTTAGGATTAGGCACTATCAGTGCGGAAAATGTAGAGGGGGTGGGCGGCGATCACATTGCTGCAACAGGCGCCCAAAGGCTCACTCGGGCTGTTCGCTGACGTGGCTGGGATCGATGCGGTGCAGGTACTCGCGCAGAGGTCAATTGGGCAATTGAGCGGCAGCTGCCGGTGATAGTTTAAAGGGTGACGTGACATGGTGAAAGTGGTCCGGTTACAAGGTTAGTATTTCCGGCGGATTTTCTTGTGTGAGGAGATACGTCGATGAAGAGAAAGAGATTTTCAACCGAACAGATTGTAGCGGTTCTGAAGTAGGCCGAGCTGGGCCTGCCGGTGGCGGATCTGATCCGCCAGGTCGGCATTATCGAGCAGACATTCTATCGCTGGAAGCGGCAATATGGCGGACTGGAATCGGATCAGGTCCGCGAGTTGAAGCAGGTGACGGAAGAGAATGCGCGGCTCAAGAAGCTGGTTGCGGAGTTGAGCCTCGACAAGGCGGTTCTGCAGGACGTGCTGTCAAAAAAGTTCCCCGGCCAATGTTCATGAAGGAGGTTGTAGCCTATGTCGTGTCTTCACACGGCTACAGCGAGCGCCGGGCCTGCCAGGTGACGCGGCAACATCGCTCGACGCAGCGCAAACCGAGCACGCGCGATCCACGGACCGAACTGCGCCGGCGTATGCACGAGATCGTGGCGACGCGGATCCGATACGGCTATCGGCGCATCCATGTGATGCTGAAGCGCGAAGGCTGGGAGGTAGGCCGTCATGTCGTCTACCGGCTGTATCGTGAGGAACGCTTGGCCCTGCGGGCCAAAGGCCGCGTCGGCGCAAGATGATCGCCCATCGGCAGGCACGCTGTCAGCCGAGCCGGCCCAACGAAGTCTGGAGCCTCTAGGCGGCGTGGACAAATTTGTTGACGTTGGGGTGATCGCTTGATTCAAGGCTGGCTTTTGGAGGCAGGCTTGAGCCGGGGCGATCTTACAGAGTAAGAATGGCGTGTTTTGAGGGACTTGCTACCGATTGATGGATCGAGGCGAGGGCGAGGCAGGCGGCCTGAACAGAACCGGGCTATCATCAACGGGATACTCTGGCGGCTTCGCTGCGGGACGCCCTGGCGCGATGTTCCGCCCAAGTACGGCAACTGGAACACGATCTATCGGCGGTTCAGGCGATGGAGCGAGGCCGGGGTCTGGGAGGCAGTGTCCGTCACACTGGCCGAGATCATGGCGGACAACGGCCATTACAGCATCGATAGCACCACGGTTCGCGCCCATGTCTCGGCGGCGGGCGGAAAAGGGGGGCTCGTCGAAGAGCTCTTGGCCGCTCGCGGGGTGGGTTCACCAGTAAACTTCACTGTCTGGTTGATCGACGACGGCGCCCGCTCGCCTTCCACCTGACAGAGGGCGAAGCGGCCGATTGCAAGGCCTATGACACCCTGATCGCCATGCCGGAGCAGCCACCGGAAGCATTCCTGGCTGACAAGGGATACGATGCCGATGCCATCCGCACCGACCTTGCTAGTCGCAATATACAGGCCGTCATTCCCGGGCGGTCAAACCGCCGGATCAAGATCGACTATGATCGCGAACTCTACAAGCAGCGCAACCAAATCGAACGCTTCTTCGGACGCCTGAAAATCAACCGGGCAATCGCAACACGCTACGATCAACTCGCCGAAAGCTTCCTCTCAATGGTACATATCGCTTCAGCAAGATACTGGCTCAAATTTGTCCACGCCGCCTAGCAAATATTACCTATGCCGACTCAAAAGATTCGGGCAAAAAGTCAGATGTGCTCGTGATGAAGAATATTGGATCACAATCTGTATAATTGGATATATCATCTGCGACTTTTTTCATATATTCACTATCCCTGAGCTTATAAAAACCCTCAAGTTGATCTGCATTATCAAAGTAAACTGTTCCGATACAATGAAAAGCTTCAGATGTATCCCCTGGAACCGGCTTACTTATTGAAAGCCGATTGAATTGAGTAAACCTATTGAGTGCTTTGATCGACATTGGTACGTGCACTTTTATATAGTGGCCCCAGTCGAAGAAACCGCGCTCGGATTTCGGGTAAATTACATGCATTTTGTACATATCGGCCTCTGGGTTTATCGCTCTAATAACTGTCTGGCTGATCAAGGTGTGAGCCTGCATTCATACTACGCCATTGCGCGGCCATACTTTAGGATAAAGAGTCGGGTCGACGCTGAGTCTGTCCCCGTCCCTAAGCTTAGCGCCTGTCTCTTGCGGAGGTGCAAACTGACGAAACTTGAATCTTACATCATCGCCTGCATATCGGACTGTTATCGCCCTCCTAGTTCTTGTCTTCGATCGGTTTCCACCAGCTCCATGCAACGTTCGGTTGTGGTGCACAACGAGGTCTCCAGGGCTTGGCTTGAACTGAACAATGTCAAAATCTGATTCATTGTTAGCTATGTTGGGAATATCTGCGCCAGTATCGCCTGGCGTGTACGCATCACTAATAAAATAAGGTACCTTATATATTACTTCAGGGTGGTGCGAGCCTCGCAAATACTTGACTGTCCCTACTTCCTCGTCCTCTGAGTCGCATGGCATTCTTATCGCGAGCACTTGGTCGCCGCTTATGTGATCAAACGATTGGTCTTGGTGCCAAGCTGTTTTTTCCCTCGTTAGAGGAGGTTTGGTTATGATTTGGTCGCCATACAAAAAGACTTCTTCCGACTGCAGCAAAATATGCGCCACTTCAACTAGGGGGGATTTAGTACACAACTCGTTTAGAAACGGATTACATCTCCATTTTTCATAGGTTGACGTAAAGTGGCCGTTGCCGTCCGCGCCGATACCATCGTCATATAGCACAGTTTCACGAATTCTGCTGGAGTTGGCAAATTCCGTGCCTGCCTTTAACCTCATCTCTTCAAAATCTGCAGACGCTCCAGATAGATTCTCAATGCCATTTGCGGATTGCCCAAGCTCCGTCAGGTTCAATGTCAATCCTGATGGATTTTCATTCTCCTCATCAATTACGGATGAAAGCCGAGCCGCCCACACAGGGTCAACGATTGCCCGGAGCCACACGACCCCATCTTTGTTGAATGCCCGTATTTCGGCTTGAGAAATGGTTCGAAGAAGACTGCTATTCATATTTACCTCTCAGTACGCATTAGAATTGGGTCAAAATCTAGTCCTGACTGTCATTGTTGCAGTTCTCGGCTCTCCCCAAGCGGCCTCTACATATCCGATAAATTCTAAATGGTTGTAGCCACTAATGAAATACTGTGTGTCAAATATGTTAGTAACACCGAACACAATCTCTAGATCTTCATCTTTCGAACTAATAGTTACTCCTGCATTTACTATTGAATACCCTGGCTGCATTATCTCGGGTGTATTTCTGGCATCATTGAACACAGTACTTGTGTAATTCCAATCGGCGTGAAATCGTATATCGGCCCAGCTAAGGCGGTCATAAGTGTAATCCACTGCCGCATTTATTGACCACTCAGGGGCATTCTGAAGTTGCGCATCAATAGTGATTTCGGAAGCGTCAGGTCCAACCTCGATGAATCCGGCATCGAGATAACCTATGCCAGCTGAAACTCGTAGGTTACGGTCAATTAGGGCCGACGCTTCGAGTTCCGCGCCTCTAATGCGCGCCGCAGCAGCATTGCTAGTTGTAGGCGCAATTCCCTGAAATACCAAAACTTGGACGTCTTCATAATCGGTTTGAAAGATCGCTGCGTTGATAATCAATCGACGATCAAACGATTCCGTCTTGATGCCGGCCTCATAAACGCTAACAAATTCGGGCCGGAAACTGGGAATGAATGATAAAGGCGGAAACACCGTTTGAGTAAATCCGCCACTCTTGAAACCCTCTGAATAGCGAATGTAAGTCATGACCTCATCGGACCACTCATAAGATAGCCCAATTAAAGGCGATATTTCCGATATCGAAAGGGTTGCCTCACCAGAAGGAAGAATAGGTGTTCCGACTGGGAGGAGCCCAATTACGCCTGGACCAGTCACGACCTGATTGGGCGTGAAGCGCTTTGTTTCTTCGGTGTATCGTAACCCACCAACTAGATCTAGACCGCCAATAATGTTCCACGTTGCTTGACCGTATAGCGCCCAGTTATCGTTGGAAATCCGCCCACCGCTGAGAACGTCGTTCACGTAAAGTTCAAGAGGGTAGTCTTCACCTCCTGTTTCGTGGCCGTAATACGCACCGAGTACATAGTCCACTGAGTCGAATAAGGTACCACCCAACTGTAATTCCTGGGAGAACTGATCTAAGTCATAGTCGCTACGGTAATTCAATAAAGGGAGAGGGGATCCATCCAAACCTTTTCCATATCTTGCATCGACCGATCGAAAAGCCGTTATCGAGCGAATAGATATGTCGTTGCCTTGCCAATGAATATTCGCGCCGACGCCCCATCCATCTGCGTGGCTAAACGAACGATCGTTTTCAAAGTTTATATTTCGGCCGCTAACCCAACGGTCACTAAAACACCTGGCATCAGATGAACTAGCTGGAGGCGGAAAGCACGGAGAACCAACAGAGCTGTTATTTAAAAACGCGATAAAGCCACTCGAGTCATCAACACGTACGATAGAAACGGGAGCTCCGTTTTCTCGCGTGCGACTTGCATCGAACGACAGATCGATTGTCAAGTTTTCGACGGGATCAATTGCCAATTGGAACCTGCCTGCAAGTCTATTTGTGTCTCCTAGCGGATGGTCATTGAATGGAGTTTCCATCCAACCGTCCTGCTGAGCTACATAGAATGCACCTCCCAAGGAAACGCTGTCCGCAAGAGGCATGTCGAAACTGGCTCGTCCACGATACAACACCTCATCTTGAGTAATGCCCAAACCGATTTCCATCGCGGCGCGCCGACTGCCCCCAGGCCTTCGTGTAGTTATATTGATAGCGCCGCCAATAGTGTTGCGGCCGAAGAGTGTTCCTTGCGGGCCGCGTAAAACCTCAACTCTCTCTAAATCAAATACATCTAAAACTGAACCCAGCGTCTTTGAGAGATAGACTCCATCAACATATATTCCTACGCCTGGATCAGTATTAATAATTATGTTAGATTGCCCTATGCCCCGGATATACGCGCTGGCTACGTTACTGCTGCCGGAATTGCTGTTTGCATTGTGAAATGACAAATTGGGCACGGACGTGCCAAAATCACTCAGGGAATTAATTTGGCGTGACTGTAAATCATCCACTGAAAACGCGGATATCGAAATCGGCGTATCTTGAAGTGCCGTTTCTCGGCGTTCTGCGGTCACGATAATCGGGGCAATGCCAACACTTTCTTGTTCATTCGCCAGTGTTTCGGATTGGGCCAGAGCTGCTGCTGGCGTTACTGCTGCCAAAATTACAGATCCGCTATACAATAATCGAAGTGGAATTGCTTTCCGCTCCTTGCTTTTGTTAATCATTTTGCTCCGCCCTATCTGTGTCCTTACGTTGCTAGTTCGCATGCACTCAAATGAATTCGATAGCAGCAAATAGATGGAGGTAGCCTTTGGGCGCATCTATTTATGGCTCTAGGCTCAGGACCTATTAAATTGCTTGCGGATTGATGGGGATGTTGATTCAATGGCGGCGCTGAGGAGGTGCTGTCATGAGTGACTTGTTCTGGTTGTCGCAGGCGCAGATGCGCAGGATCGAGCCATATTTTCCGCTATCGCACGGAGTTCCGCGGGTCGATGACCGGCGGATTGTCAGCGGTATCATCTTTGTGATCCGCAATGGTCTGCGCTGGCGCGATGCGCCTGCCGAATATGGCCCGCACAAGACGATCTACAACCGATTTGTCCGCTGGAGCCGCATGGGCGTGTTCGACAAGATATTCTCGGCATTGGCGGCAAAGGGCGGCGAGCCGGATCAACTGATGATCGACGCCACTCATCTCAAGGCGCACCGCACGGCGGCAAGCCTGTTAAAAAAGGGGCAGTTCCCCGACGTATCGGACGCACCAAAGGCGGCCTGAACTCCAAACTCCACGCGGTGTGCGATCACAAAGGCAGGCCGCTCATCATGCTCCTGAGCGAAGGGCAGATGAGCGACTACAAAGGCGCGGCGCTGATGATCGGCGCCTTCCCCAAAGCCAAGGTCCTGCTCGGCGACAAAGGCTATGACGCCGACTGGCTGCGTGCCGCCCTGGCCGAGCGCGGCATTGCCGCCTGCATCCCCTCAAAGTCCAATCGCAAAGTCCATATCCCGCATGATACCGCACTCTATCGCCAACGGCACAAGGTCGAGAACATGTTCGGCAAACTCAAGGACTGGCGACGCATCCACACCCGCTATGATCGCTGCGCCCACACCTTCTCCTCCGCCATATGCATCGCCGCAACCGTCATCTTCTGGCTCAATCAATGAGTCCTGAGCCTAGGATGTGTTGACAAAGGGGATTCCCAAGCGGCGTAGTTTCTGATTCAAGGTGGCTTTTGCAGGAGGCTGCCGTGATCCGAGATTTGATGAGTGACGAGGAATGGGCGTGTCTGGAACCGTTTGTGATCGAACGGGGTCCGCGCAGCGGTCGCCGCCCAAGGGATCACCGCCTTGTTCTTGATAGTATTTTCTGGATTGCACGAACCGGTGTTGCGTGGCGAGATCTGCATGAGCATTTCGGCAAATGGTCATCGGTTTACCGCCAGTTTCGGCCCTGGACGCTGTCCAGATTATGGGAACTGCTGCTCGAAGCATTCAACGACAGCGGGGGCGGTAACCCCAGTTTGCAGATGATCGACAGCACAATAATCCGGGCGCACCATTGTTCAGCTGGTGCTATCCGCCTGCGCCAGTCCAATCGCAACTTCAAGAAACCCAGGACCGGCATCAACAAGGACGTCTCCATCCGCTACCGGGCGCAGCCAGCTGGACTGCCAGGTTTGCGCGCACCGGGAGCGATGCACGCCCAACATGCCCGCACGCAAGGTCACCCACTCGATCCACGATGGTGCTCGCGACTTGGCGCGCGATATCGCCACCACCGATGCCCGTCTCGTCTCACGGCGACATAGAAAGAAGGTCGAGGTGCTATTCGCCCACCTCAAACGCATCCTCAAACTGGACCGCTTGCGCCTGCGCGGTCCCAATGGTGCAAAAAGATGAGTTCCACCTCGCCGTCGCAGAACAAAACCTCCGTAAAATGGCCAAGATGATCCCCATGTCGAGTCCCGCACCGGCCTGAACACGAGGGCGAACCTGCGCGCCTTGTCCATTGTAACCCGGCTGCTGATCGCAAGCGGACCGCATGCTTCCAGATGCTCCTATCGACTGGATTGAGCCAATTTGTAGGAATGGCTAGCATTGGCCGCTGCCTATGCGATCGGTTCGCCTTTCGCCGCAAATACCCGCCGTTCGCCAGTATTTACCGCCTTTACGCCGCATCTCCACCGATCCCTCTTGCTACGGGGCTTTGCGCATAGGAAGCTATGCCATCCCTTGTTACTTCATAATCGAGTATTGCGATGATCGATCCCGACAAAATCCTCCGCATCCGAACCGTGCTCCACCGCTCAGGCCTCAGCCGCTCGACCCTCTACCGCAAGATGAAGGAGGGCACCTTTCCACGTCAGGTTAAGATCAGCGACTATTGCTCGGGCTGGCGCGAGTCCGAGATCAACCGCTGGATCGCCGATCCGCCCGCCTATCACTGCGAGGAAGTCGAGACTGAACTGCGGCAATAAACCGCACTGGCTGCACTGCCGTTGATACGGCGCTGAGTTAAAAACCGTCTGCCGCCTACGCTTTTGCCGCCGCACCGCAATAGGCCGCCCAGGCCGCCATCAGCTTGCGCCGTTTGGCCAGAAAGTCGGTACGGCGATAGGCCGCCTCGACCCGGTTTGGGATCTTGTGCGCCAGCGCCTTGTCCGCGACCTCCTTGGGAGTATCCGTTTCTTCGGCCACCCAGTCGGTAAAACTGCTCCTGAACCCGTGCACCGTCACCTGTTCGATATCCATGTCGCGCAACACCTTGATCATCGTCATATCGCTGATCGGCTTGTCGCTCGATACCGAGAAGACCAGATCGCCATGGCCGCTGCGCTCCCTCTTCACTCGCCTGAGCAGGACGATCGCTGGCCGCGACAGCGGCACGATATGCGGCTCGTTCATCTTCATCCGCGCACCGGGAATGGTCCATAACGCCTTGCGCAGATCGAACTCGGGCCAGGTTGCCAAGCGCGTCTCGTTCGATCGCACGGCCGTCAAGATCGTCAACCGTAGAGCATCGCGGCCGACGGTCGGCGGCAAGTCTGTAAGCTTCGCCATAAAGGCCGGTACTTCATTATAGTGCATCGCCGCCAGATGGTTGGTCGTCGCTGTCTGGCGCGGTAGACCCTTGCGGACCGAGCGTAGCGATACTTCGTTCGGCAGCCAGCCGCGGATATGGGCAAAGTCGAGCACCGCGCCGATCCGCTGCAATATCCGCCGCGCGGTATCGGGAATGGTCAGCCAGATCGGCTCCAGCACATCGCGCACGACAGCGCTGTCCACTTCATCGACCGGCAGCGTTCCGATCGCCGGAAAGACATGGTTTTCCAAGCTCGCGATCCAGGACGCATGACGCCGGTTCTTCCAACCCTCCTTCAAGGCATCATAACAGGCCCGGGCCGCCGTCTCGAAACTTGGTATGACCATATTGCCCCGGCGGCGCTCGGCCACCGGATCGAGACCGGCGCGCACCTGTTTGCGCAACTCCATCGCGCCGATCCGCGCCTCAGCGAGCGAGACATCTGGAAAGGGCCCGAGACCCAGATCGCGGCGCCGACCCCGATGCTGTATGCGCAGCACCCAGGACCGGGTGCCGCTGTCTTTGACCACAAGATACAGTCCCCGGCCGTCGCCGTGACGGCCGGGCGGCGCGGTCTTCACCTTCAATGCAGTCAGGGACATAGGTTCTGTTCCTGCGAATTGGATACCACATCCGTTACCACATAATGTATGGGATTTGAAGCGATGGACTGAAATAGACTGGAATGGATATCATCCGAACACCAAGCTTTATTAGGTATCACGGCATATAATGAACATGCATGGAATACAGGTTATGTTCCCGTAGGGGTCACCAGCGCTTTTTCCGAAATTCTGGAGTGCGGGCCCGATAGCGTCGGGCAATCGCAATCAGGCGATTGAACTCTATCGCATTCTCGCGGATAGTGACGCCTTTGTTTGCGCAAGGGCGGGGAGCGATGAGCGACGTGACGGCAACAACCGAAGAGCGCCGGGGCATATTGGCGTGGATCGAGCGGACCGGAAACAGGCTGCCCGACCCGGTGTTCATCTTTTTCTACCTGATCGCGATCCTCATCGTGCTCAGCGTCGTTGCGGCGCTGACCGGATGGTCGGCCGACCATCCGACCGAGATCGACGAAGCGACCGGCACGGCGACGATCATCTCCGCCGAAAGTCTGCTCTCCGCGGCCAATATCCAGCGGCTCTGGGTCGACATGCCCGCCACCTTCACCCACTTCCATCCGCTCGGCTATGTGCTGGTCGTGATGCTCGGCGCGGGCGTCGCCGAACGCTCCGGCCTGTTCGGCACCGCGATGCGCGCGGGCGTCCGCAATGCCCCGACCATGCTGCTGACTCCCATCGTCGCGTTGGTAGCGATGCTCGGCAATCTCGCGGCCGACGCCGCCTATGTCGTGCTGATCCCGCTGGCCGGCGTCATCTACGCCGCGGCGGGACGCCATCCGATCGCCGGTATCGCCGCCGCATTTGCCGGCGTATCCGGCGGTTTCTCCGCCAATCTCCTGCCCGGACAGCTCGACGCGCTGCTGTTCGGCATCACCCAAGCCGCGGTCGAGACGGTATTTGTAGGATGGGAAGCCAATATCGCGGGCAACTGGTATTTCATCATGGTGATGACCGTGATCTTCCTGCCGGTCATCTGGTTTGTCACAGACCGGATCATCGAGCCGCGCCTCGGATCCTACACACCGCAGGGCAGTGCGGCCGTTGCGGCTGGCGGAGGTGCATCGGCCAGTACCGACGGCGATCCCGCCATGCTCGGCGGCGGCGAACCCGATATCGACGCGATGCCCGATCCCGACGCTCCGATCGCACCCGAACAAAAAAAGGGCCTGCGCAACGCCGGATTGGCGGCCCTTGCGGTGATTGGCCTGTGGCTGTTCTTCACGCTCGGGCCGGGCACCCCGCTGATCGACGAGAGCGCGCCGGCCGAAGCGCAGATGTCGCCCTTCTATCGCTCGCTCGTCGCCGCCTTTTTCATCCTCTTCCTCGCCACGGGCTGGGCCTACGGCCGCGCGGCGGGCACGATCGGGGATCATCGGGACCTGGTGAAGATGATGTCCGAATCGATGGCCGATCTCGCCTATTATTTGGTGCTGGCGTTCGCGGCCGCGCATTTCGTCGCGATGTTCGCCTGGTCGAACATGGGCCTCATTCTCGCCGTGAAGGGCGCAGCAGGCTTGCAGGCGCTGGCCCTGCCCGCGCCGCTGCTGCTCGCGCTGATCGTCGTCTTTGTCGGCCTGCTCAATCTGTTCGTCGGCTCGGCGAGCGCGAAATGGGCGCTGGTCGCGCCCGTGCTCGTCCCGATGCTGATGCTGCTCGGTATCAGCCCCGAAATGACGACGGCGGCGTACAGGGTCGGTGACAGCGCCACCAATATCATCACTCCGCTGATGGTCTATTTCCCGCTGATCCTGATCTTCTGCCAGCGCTGGCAGAAGGATTTCGGGCTGGGCAGCCTCGCCGCGACGATGCTCCCCTATTCGATCTGGATGATGGCGGCCGGAATCATACTGGTGTTCGGCTGGGTCGCGCTCGGCATACCGCTCGGTCCCGGTGCCGAGGTATTCACCGAATTGCCCGTCGCGCCTTGAACCTGGGCGGGCGTGGCCACCGGCTGCCGGAACCTGCTATGGTCGCCCGATGAACATGACCATAGCGGTGGCCGTGGGAGCGGTCGTCATATTGCTGGCGGCCGGCGGCGCGCTGACCAGGATCGGCCCTTGGTATCGCGGCCTGAACAAACCGAGCTGGAACCCGCCGGACTGGCTGTTCGGCCCCGCCTGGACGATCATCCTCGGCCTGGCGGGCTGGGCGGGGGTCATCGCCTGGGAAGCTGCATCGACCGCGGCCGACCAGCAGCGGATACTCATATTGTTCGGCGTGAATTTCCTGCTCCATCTGCTCTGGAGCCCCTTGTTCTTCATCGCGCGGCGCCCGGACTGGTCACTGATCGAGGCCTTTTTCCTTTGGGGTTCGGTCCTGTCGCTTGCGATCGGCCTGGCGCCTTATTCGATGACGGCGAGCTGGCTGATCGCGCCCTATCTGCTCTGGGTCAGCTTCGCGATCCTGCTCAACTGGAAGATCGTCCAGCTGAACCGGCCCTTCTCGTCCGCCCGCATCTGAGACACCGGACGTGTCCGCGCCCCGCCTCGTGCTGCTTACCCGCTATCCGGATCCGGGACGGGCAAAGACCCGGCTGATTCCCGCGATCGGGGCGGATGGAGCCGCCGCCGTGCACAAACGCCTCGCCGAGCGGACGGTGGATGTGATGCGCGAGAGCGGGCTGCCGATCGAGATATGGTTCACCGGCGCGCGGCGGAGCGATTTCGCGGACTGGCTGGGCGCCGATCTCGCCTATGTCGAACAAGGCGGCGGCGATCTGGGAGACCGGCTGCGGGCCGCGATCGGCAAGCCGCCGGTGATCTTCGTCGGCGCGGACTGCCCCGATCTGCGTCGCGAACATCTCCAACAGGCGGCGACAGCGCTCGACGACAATCAGGTCGTGATCGGCCCGGCCGAAGATGGCGGCTATTGGCTGATCGGCCTCGCCGCCCGGCATGACTGGCTGTTCGAGGATATGGCCTGGGGTACCGATGCCGTGCTACCCGAAACGCTCGCCCGGCTGAGCAAGCGCGAGATCGCACCGGCCTCGCTCGAGACGCTGTCGGATTGCGATCGGCCTGGCGATCTCGGTCGCTGGCCCTGGCTCACCCCATGAGCGCCCGGGCCCGCAGCGAAGTCGCACTCGTCATTCCGATGCTGGACGAGGAGGCGGCGCTGCCCGGCGTCATCGCCAATATCGCCGCGCTCGATCCGCAGCCCGCCGAGGTGATCGCCGTCGATGGCGGCAGCCGCGACCGTTCGGGCGCGATCGCCCGCGAGGCCGGTTTCCACGTCGTCGAGCATGGCCGGAAAGGCCGGGCCGTGCAGATCAATCGCGGCGTCGCGGAAAGCAGTGCACCGCTTATCTGCGTCCTCCACGCCGATACCGAGCTGCCGCCGGATGCGCTTGCCCTTGTTGAGCGGACGCTCGCCAAGCCCGGGCGGGCGCTCGGCGGTTTCACGCCCTTGCTGACCGGCACGAAGACGCGCTGGGGCACGAGCCTTCATAACTGGGCCAAGACCTATTACGGCCCGATCCTGCTGCGCCCGCATCTGTTCGTTCGGGGGCTACGGCTGCTGTTCGGCGATCATGCGATGTTCTTTCGCCGCGCCGATTTCGAATATGTCGGCGGCTGCGATCCCGACATGAATATCATGGAGGATGTCGATCTGTGCCTGAGGCTCTGCCGCATCGGCAGCGTCAAACTCGTCCCGCGCATCGTGCGGACGTCCGACCGGCGAGTCGCCGAATGGGGCCCGCTCAAGGCGAACTGGATCTATATGAAGTGTGGCATGAACTGGGCGTTCGGGCGGAAAAAAGGGCTCGACCGATGGTATCCCGATGTCCGGTAGCGGCGTCTAGAAGCCCAGATCGCCCGCTGTCCAGCTCTTCTGGAAGACCGGCGTGCTATTTCCGACCTCGTAAAGACTTTCGCTGAACCCGCCATCCCGGTGGAGCGTCACGAGCGCATAGCCATTCTTCACCCGAGGGCTGTCGGCCGGAAACTCGTCGTCATGCGTATGCGCATAATAGGCGATGTTGCTGTTCCGCTCGAAACCCCAGCCATTGCCGAACGGGATCGCCCCGTGGCCGCAGCACCGTCCCTTGGTCGGCACATAGGGAATAGAGTCGCCGATCTTGAGCTGCTCGTAGACGATGCCGTTATGGACATGGCCCCAATACCAGACGGCCGGCCCGACGGCGCCGATCGCCTGGCCGACCTGTTTGAACAGGATGTTGGTGTTCGCGGTAAAACTATTGCAGGGATTGTGGTGCGTCATCACCATGACGGGGCCCTGATGACCGGAGCAGACGGATCGTATCTGGTCGATCTGTTCGCGATGCGTCGCCGTACCGATCGCACCGTCCATATAGAATTTCCGGCCGTTTTCCTGATCGGAGAAATAGCCCGAATCGAGGCCGAGCAGGAGCCAGTCATGATATTCGAGCGCGAAGAAGCTCAGCCCGTTTTGGTGAGCGAAAGGGCCGCCTTTTTCGAGCGCGACATCGAAATAGCCGCTCGCGGCGCCGTACATCTCGTGATTGGAATTGAGCGTGAAGTTCCGCCCGGTTCCCTGATCGGGCCATAGCGTCTTGAAGTTCAGATATTCCTCTCCCGGCAACGGCCGCCAGTCGGTCCCGGCATAATAGACGTCGCCCAGATGCATCAGATAGTCGATCGGCTGGCCGGTAACGTCCTCGAGCACCCGCTTGGCCGGACAATTGCCGCCATCGGGTTCGGAATAATAGCCGGTGCCCCAATCGCCGATGATGCCGATCACCGGATCCTTCGCGCCATCCCCGTCCTTGCGCGTCATCGGCACCGCGCTGATCGGTGCACATGGAAAGGGCGAGACGATGCCGCCGATGACGATATTGGCGGCATAGTTGATCGCCGCGAGAATCCAGCCCTCGTCGAGCTGCTCATATTTCCCTGTGCCGATCAGCGTGCCGTCATCCCACGACACGGCGGTCGTTTCGATCTTGGCGACAAGAGCGTCATATTGCGCCGTCGTTATGTGAGTCGGCGGCGCAAGATCCTGCAGCGTCTTGAAAACGCCGTCGAGAAACGGGTGGTCGTTGAGCCAGCCCTGCACTTTCGCGGGCGGATAGTGGATCCAGTAGAGTATGAAGCCGAATTCTATATTGCCCTCGGAAGGCACCTTGGGCGGTGGTTCATGCGGATGATCGACATAATAGATCAGCGCCAGCGCCTGGTCCTCGCTCTCGACGAGATAGTGAAAGAAATCGTCGAGCGGATTATCGCCCTCGAGATCGAGCTTGGCCTTGAACTGTTCGAGTTGGGCGCGTTCCTTTTCCGGATCGGGTTGCGTAGCCATGTGAGTCCCCTTTTCCGGAGAACAACTTATCACAGTTTCCGCTGTCCCGAGAATCCGACTGGTCCGGGTCGGTTCTATCGACGGGCCGCCGGACAACCCTCGTAGGCTATCAGGCCAGTTCGACGGGCTTGACCTCGTAGCCCTCTTTTTCCAGCGCTGCGATGAGCCGGTCGAGATGCGCGCGATCGCGGGTCTCGCATTCGATATCGGTGATCAGACCCTTGGCGGGGAGGGTCGTGAAAATCCGCTGATGATAGACCTCGATGATGTTGACCTGTTCCTGGTCGAACACGCGCACGACCTTGTAGAGCGCACCGGGGCGGTCCTGCAGCCGGATGCGCAGCCGGGCCAGCCGACCATCGCGCGCCAGATCGCGGAGCAGGACATTGGCGAGCAGCCGCGTGTCGATATTGCCGCCGCACAGGATGAGGCCGACATTCCTGTCCTTGAACTTGGCCGGATGGTCGAGCATCGCGGCGAGCCCGGCGGCCCCCGCGCCCTCGACCACGGTCTTTTCGATCTGCAGCAGCAGCGAAACCGCGCGTTCGAGATCGCGCTCGCCGACCAATACTATATCGTCGACGACCTCGCGAATGATCTCCAGTGTCAGCGCGCCCGGTTCCTTGACCGCAATACCCTCGGCCAGCGTATCGCCTTCGCAGGGCAGTTTGAGCCCGCGCATCTTGGAATAGGTCGACGGATAGAGCTCCGCCTCCACGCCGATCAGTTCGAGCTTGGGCTTCATCGCCTTCGCCGCGACGCCCATGCCGGAGATCAGCCCGCCGCCGCCGATCGGTATGCAGAGCGTATCGATTTCGGGCACGTCTTCGATCATCTCGATCGCCGCAGTGCCCTGGCCCGAGGCGATATCGGCATCGTCGAACGGGTGGACGAAGACGAGACCGCGCTCCTCGGCCATTTCATAGGCGCGCGCTTGGGCATCGTCGAACCGCTCGCCAGTCAGCACGACCGTCGCGCCATGGCCTTCGGTCTGCTGGACCTTCACCGTCGGCGTGTGTTGGGGCATCACGATCGTGACCGGCACACCGAGCCGCGCGCCATGATAGGCGACGCCCTGCGCATGGTTGCCGGCCGAGGCGGCGATCACGCCGCGCTTGCGCTCGCTGTCGGACAGCTGGAGCAGCTTGTTCAGCGCGCCGCGTTCCTTGAACGAGGCGGTGAACTGGAGATTTTCGAATTTCAGCCAGACATTGGCGCCCGTCATCTCCGACAGCGTCTTGCTTTTCAGCGTCGGCGTGCGGATGATCGAATCGGCGATCCGCTCATGCGCGGCGCGCACGCTCTCCAGAGTGACGGTCGAATCGCGGTCGGGTTTCGCTGCTGTCGCCATAATCCGCCCGCCCTAGCCTATCTGGCGTCTCCGGCAAACACATCCTATGGATCGCGCTCGGCACGAATGGCAGGCGGCTTCCTATGGCAAAGATAGCATTTCTCGGGCTCGGCGTGATGGGCGGCCCCATGGCCGGGCATCTGCTCAACGCCGGTCACGCGGTCACGGTCTATAATCGCACCGCTTCCAAAGCGGCCGACTGGGTCGGGCAATATGGCGGACAAAGCGCTGCCACGCCCGCCGAGGCGGCGGACGGCGTCGATGCGGTCATCGCCTGTGTCGGTGCAGACGCCGATGTCGAGGCGGTGACCCTCGGCCCGGACGGCGCATTCGCGGCCATGCATGAAGGCACGCTGTGGATCGACCATACGACCGTCTCGGCAAAACTTGCGCGCAAGCTCGCCGAAGCCGGCGAACCGCAGGGCATCCATTGCGTCGATGCGCCGGTTTCGGGCGGCCAGGCGGGCGCGGAAGACGGCAAACTCGCGATCATGTGCGGCGGTACGTTGCGGGGAATGACGCTCGCCGAACCGATCATGCGCGCCTATGCCGCGCGGATCGTCCATTGCGGCGATGCGGGCGCCGGACAGCAGACCAAGATGTGCAACCAGCTCGCCATCGCGGGCGTGCTGCAGGGCCTGTCCGAGGCGCTGCATTTCGCCAAACGCTCCGATCTCGATCTCGACCGGGTATTCGAGGCGATTTCGGGCGGGGCGGCGCAAAGCTGGCAGATGGACAATCGCTGGAAGACGATGGCCGAGGGCGAATTCGATTTCGGTTTCGCGGTCGACTGGATGCGCAAGGATCTGGGGCTGGCCATCGACGAAGCCGAAGCCAATGACGCGACCCTGGAACTCGCGAAGCTCGTCGACGGCTATTATGCCCAGGTGCAGGAAATGGGCGGCGCGCGGCAGGATACGAGTTCGCTGGTAAGGAGACTGGAAGAGTGAAATTTTTGACCCGCCGTATCGGCGCCCTGGCAAGTCTCGCGCTCGCGGCCTTCCTGCTCCCCGCCCCCGCCCAGGCCGATGCGCTGATCGACAACGCCAATGGCTATACGCTGGACGCGGACGGCAACCTCATCCGCTTCACCGGGCTGCTGTTCGATGTCGAAACCGGCCGCGTCACGCGGCTGCTCGACCGCAACGACGATCGCCCGCGCGAACTCGATTTCCGGCACGATGCGCAGGGCCAGACGGTCATTCCCGGGCTGATCGATGCGCACGGCCATCTGATGGGGCTCGGCTATAACGCGATCCAGCTCGACCTTTCCGACACGACCAGTCTCTCCGAGGCGATGGCCCGGCTCGCGCAATACAGCGCCGAGAACCCGACCTTGCGCTGGGTCGTCGGCCGCGGGTGGAACCAGGAACGCTGGGGCCTCGATCGCTTCCCGACCGCCGCCGATCTCAATGCCGCCGTGTCGGACCGGCCGGTCTGGCTGGTCCGGGTCGACGGACATGCCGGTGTCGCGAACAGCGCGGCGATGGCGGAGGCCGGGGTGACGGCTTCGGCCCAAGCGCCGGCCGGCGGCCGGATCGAGCGGGACGGCCGCGAACCGAACGGCGTCTTCGTCGACGCGGCGATGGCACTGGTCGAACGAGCGATTCCGACGCCGCAGCCGCCGGTGCGCGACATGGCGCTGCGCAAAGCCCAGGAACTGCTGCTGAGTTATGGCGTGACGACGATGCACGATATGGGCACGAGCGCCGACGATTGGGGCGTGCTCCGCCGGGCCGGCGATCGTAACCTGCTGCAGATTCGCGTGATTTCCTATGCGAACGCACTCGATACGCTGCTCGATATCGCCGGCGACGCGATGACGCCCTGGCTCTATGACGGGCGGCTTCGGATGGTGGGACTCAAGATATACGGCGACGGAGCGCTGGGATCGCGCGGCGCGCTGCTCAACGCCCCCTATGCCGATGCGCCGGGCGAAACCGGGCTGGCCCTGATCGACGGCATTGCGCTGCGCAACCGCCTCAGCCGCCTCTCGCTCGACCGGTTCCAGGCGGCGATCCACGCGATCGGCGACGGGGCGAACCGCGAAGCGCTGGCCGCGATCGAGGAACTCGCCTCGCGCTACAATGACGACCGGCGCTGGCGGATCGAACATGCGCAGGTGGTCGACCCGGCCGACCTGCCGCGGTTCGGGCGCAACGGCATCATCGCCTCGATGCAGCCGGTCCACCAGACGTCCGACCGGCTGATGGCCGAGGCCCGGCTGGGCCCCAACCGGCTGACCGGCGCCTATGCCTGGAATTCGATGCTGCGCAACGGATCGCGGCTCGCCTTCGGCAGCGACTTTCCGGTCGAGAACCCGAGCCCCTTTCCAGGCCTCGCCGTAGCAATCAGCCGGCAGGATGCCGCCGGCCAGCCGGCGGGCGGCTGGCAGGCGCATGAGCGCGTGTCGCTGCAACAGGCCTTCGCCGCCTTCACCACCGATGCCGCCTTCGCCGGATTTGCCGAGGATCAGGTGGGACGGCTCGGCGAAGGATTGTATGCCGACTTCCTGATCCTCGATCGCGATATTTTCGATGCGACCGCAGAAGAGATCCGCGCGACGCAGGTCGCCGAGACGTGGATCGGCGGCGAGCGGACTTGGGTGCGCGGCGCGGCGGACGCGCCGCCGATGGACGCGCCGGTCGGTCCGATGATCAGCGAGGACGAGGAGGTCGGACGGTAGTTTTCGTCCGAGTTTCCTGAGCAGGAAATCGCCGCACCGGGATTCTTCTGTCAGACCTTCGGCTTCGCCTCAGGCGCCGCACCAGCCCGCTCCCCCTCCCGGCCTCCCATTCAGGGTACACTTGTGGGAGGCCGGGAGGGGGAGCGGGCTGGTGCGGCGCTCGACCGACAGGTCGAGTCTGACAAACTAGCTCGAAAGCTCGGTCAGCATCCCGACCGTCAGGATCTGCGGCAGGATCTCCGGTTCGCCCTCGGCCCCGTAAAACAGATAGAGCGGCACGCCCGAGCGGCCATGGCTCTCGAGGAAGCGCCCGATCACCGGGTCGCCGCTCGTCCAGTCGCCGACCATCACCGCGATATCCTCCGCCTCGAAATGAGCGATAACCGCCTGGCGGCTCATCGCGCCCGCTTCATTGGCCTTGCAGGTGATGCACCAGTCGGCGGTGAAATAGACGAAGACCGGGCGACCCTCGGCACGCAGTTCGGATAGCCGCTCTTCGCTGAACGTCTCCGCGCTCAGTGCGCCGCCCTCGCTGGCCCCGGCCTGGGCGGGCGAGGATGTCGGCACCACCGCAAGCGCCGCCAGTGTCACGACAAGAGCGGGGACGATGGGCAGCCAGGCACGCTTGCCGGCCACCTGCCGGCTGCCCGCCCACCACAGCATCAGCGCGATGCCGAGCGCCGCGGCGATGCCCAGCGTCATGCCGTTGACGCCGGTCTGGCGGCCGAGCACCCAGCCGAGCGCCAGCGCGGTCAGGAACATCGGCACCGACATCAGATGCCGGAACCGTTCCATCCATGGGCCCGGTTTAGGCAGCTTGGCCCGTAGCGCCGGTACATAGGCGAGGACCAGGAACGGCAGCGCCAGACCGAGACCCAGTCCCGCAAATATCGCCATCGCGACGATCGTCGGCACGACCAGCGCCGCGCCGAGCGCCGCGGCCATGAACGGACCGGTGCAGGGCGTCGCCACGAAAGCCGCGAGTGCGCCGGTGAAGAAGGAACCCGTCGCCCCGTCCCTGTCGGCGAAGCGACCGCCGCCCGACACGCTCGGCACTTCGAACAGACCGGCGAGATTGAGCGCGATCGCGGTCACCAGCAGCAGCAGGAAAAGGATCATCCGCGGGTCCTGCAACTGGAACGCCCAGCCCGCCGCCGAGCCGCCCGCGCGCAACGCCAGCAGCGCCGCGCCGAGGCCGAGACACACGGTGATCACGCCCGCGGTATAGGCCAGCGCGTCGCGCCGCACGGCGCGTTCCTCGCCGCCTGCCTTGGCGAGGCTCAACGCCTTGAGGCTGAGGATCGGGAACACGCAGGGCAGGATATTGAGCAGCATGCCGCCGAGGATCGCGCCGCCCAGCGCAAACAGGACGGTGCCGATATCGGCGCTCATGACGCCGGAGCCGACCGGTTCGCCCGAAATCGGCGTACCTGCCGCCGGCACGTCGCCGGGCAATGCGGCGAGCATCAGCCCGTTATGCTCGCCGATCTTGATCAGTCCCTCGATCCGCTCCGCGGCGCCCGCATCGCTTTCGGCCGGGACTTCGACGACGATCATGTCGCCGTTGCGCGAGATGCGCTGTTCGGCGCTGTAATCGAGCACCCGGTCGGTCCGCGAGAAGAAATAGGGGGCGGACACCGAGGCGGTCTCGGGAAAGGGAATGCCCAGCCGCAGCGTATCGCCGGCGACCTCGAACATGGCCTCGCTGCCCAGCGGACGCGGCAGGTTCGCCCGGTAGCCATCGAATATCTCGGCATCGGATATCGCGCCCGAACCGGCGACCAGATCGATGCCGAGCGAACCGCCCTCGGGCACGCAAATCTCGTCGGTGCAGGCGAGCCACTGGCCCTGCGCGCGGATCGGCAGCGCGGTTCCCGGCGCGATGCTCTCATCGAGAGTCACCTCGGCGAGCAGCGCATATTCGCCATGATAGATGTAATTCATGATGCCGGCGATCGAGAGCCGCTCGGGCACCGGATAGCGCAGCTCGCCGATCGAAACGCCCGCGGGCAGATCCCACTCGAAGCGATCGGGAATGCCCGCCTCGCCGGGGTTCAGCCAATAGCCGTGCCAGCCCTCATCGGGCCGCATCCGGATCGCGATGGTGAAGGCCCGGCCGGGCACCGGCGCCCGCGTTTCGGCGAGCAGGGCGGTCTGGATCGCGTTCGCGCGCGGGACCTGGGCCGGCGCGACGGCGGGCAGCAAACAGAAAAAGGCCGCGATCGCCGCGATAACGGTCTTCAAAAGGGAAAATCGCACCTATTTGCTCCTTCGCGAGCGCGCTATAGCAGCGGCATTGGCGCCATGCACCATCAAGAGGATATCCGATGAAATTCGCCCGCATCGCTGCTCTGGTTACAGCTCTGTCCCTGCCTTTCGCGGCGTTCGCGCAAGGCGAGGAGAGCCAGGAGAGCGCCGAATCGACCGCGCCGCGACTCGTCGTCGCCATCGCCGTCGACCAGCTCAGCGCCGATATCTTCGCCCAGCATCGCCAGAATTTTACCGGCGGCTTCGCCCGGATGCTTCAGGGCGCGGTCTTCCCGTCCGGCTATCAGGCGCATGCGGCGACCGAGACCTGCCCCGGCCATTCGACGATCCTGACCGGCGCGCATCCCGGACGGACAGGCGTGATCGCCAATCGCTGGTTCGATATGGGCGTCGCGCGCGAGGATGTCCGTGTCTATTGCTCCGAAGACCCCG
The DNA here is from genome assembly GCF_013378075.1 of Parasphingopyxis algicola. Lineage (GTDB taxonomy): Bacteria > Pseudomonadota > Alphaproteobacteria > Sphingomonadales > Sphingomonadaceae > Parasphingopyxis > Parasphingopyxis algicola. The sequence goes on from NZ_CP051131.1 coordinate 1,752,262, forward strand.
GCGTCGAAGGATCCTCGTCGAGCGACTATACGGTTTCGACCGGAAACCTCCTGGTGCCGACCCTGGGCGATCTGATGCAGCGGGTGGACGAGGCGAGTCAGGTCGTCTCGGTGGCTGGCAAGGACCGCTCGGCGGTCATGCTGGGCGGCGCCAATGCGGATCGCATGTTCTGGCCGGGCGATGCCGGTTTCACGACGTTCGAAGGGCGCGACCTGCCCGAAGCCGTGACGTGGATCAACCAGGCGGCCGGGCGGGCCATGGCCTCGTCCCGCGTGCCGCTTCCGGTTCCCCAGCAATGCGCGGCCTATAATCGGGCCATCCCGGTCGGCGAGGACGCCACCGTCGGGACGCATGTCTTTTCGCGCGGTCCGGCGACCAGCGGCCGGACGATCCTGGCGTCGCCCGAGGGCGATCTGCTGACGCTGAACCTCGCCGCCGATCTGGTGTCCGAACTCGGGCTCGGACAGGGCGAAACGACGGACCTTCTCGCGATCGGCCTCGCTTCGACCGACTATATCGGCCATGCCTATGGCACGCACGGCGTCGAGATGTGCGTCCAGCTGATGGCGCTCGACGCGATGCTCGGCGATTTCTTCGCCCGGCTCGACGCGCGCGGGATCAGTTACGTCGCGATGCTGACCGCCGATCATGGCGGGCTCGACCTGCCCGAACGCCAGACCGGTCAGGCCGCGCCGCGCGCCGCGCGCCTGCTCCCCGGGTTCGAGACTTTGGACGCGCGGCTGGCCGAGGAAACCGGCCTCGAAGCGCCGATCCTGCGCGCAGACGGGCCGTTCGGCGATTTCTATGTCGACCGCTCGGTGCCCGAGGATCGCCGCGCCGAAGTGATCGACCGCGCGATCGCGCTGATCTCGGCGCATCCGCAGGTTTACCGCGTCTACGGCCGGGACGAGATCATGGCACAGCCGGTTACCGATGCGCCGCCCGAGCACTGGACCGTGCTCGACCGGGTCCGGGCCAATTTCCATCCCGACCGGTCCGGCGACTTCATCGTTGTGCTCCAGCCCCGCGTAACCCCCATCCCGCAGGCGATTCCGGGCGCCTATGTGGCAACCCATGGCAGCGTCTGGGATTATGACCGGCGCGTACCGATCCTCTTCTGGTGGCCGGGCGCCGACCATGTCGAGCAGCCATTGGGCGTGATGACGGTCGATATCCTGCCGACGCTGGCCTCGCTGATCGGGCTCGATATCTCGGATATCGAGATCGACGGGCGATGCCTGGACCTGATGCCCGACGTCGCGGCGAGCAATTGCCCCTGAGACGAAGCGCGAAACGACGTTGCGCTAAGTTTACATAGTTTACGCATAGCGACCCTGCCGGACGCGCTGTCTTTTCCGCCATCGACCGGGATGACGTCGATCAGCGCGCGGCGATTCAGCCAGACAATATCCAACAATGCAAGCGGAGTTACGCCTTGCGACGCACTCGGCGGCGACGGGCGAGGAAGGCTGCCGGGGTCAGGATAATTGCGGAGAGTATTGCGAATAACCCTCGACCGCCGATAAGGCGACGACCGGGAGGACAGACCATGAAGCTATTCCGGCCGCAGGCTTTCCAGAAATTCAAGCCCAAAATCCGGCCGGACGGCACGCGATCGCAGCTGTGCGAGGTCGACACCCTGGCGCTGCGTCGCATCCAGAAAGGCGCGATGCACCACCATTGGAAAGGGGTGATGTGCAACAAAAACCCATTCGATCTGGCGCTCTACGCACAGCTGCTCTGGGAGTTGAAGCCGAAGTCCATCATCGAGATCGGCTACAAGTTCGGCGGCAGCGCCCTGTGGTTCGCCGACCAGGCCGAGATCATGAACCTCGGCGCGCGGCTTTATTGCGTCGATGTCGAGCAACGCGAACAGGTCTCGGATCCGCGGATCACGTTCGTGCATGGCGACGGCCGTGATCTCGGCGCGACGCTGACTGACGATGTGATCGCCGGCCTGCCGCATCCCTGGTTGATCGTCGAGGATGCGGATCACCATTATCTGACGACCATGGCCGTGATGGATTTCTTCGCGGCCCGCATGGACGCAGGCGACTATCTGGTGGTCGAAGACGGTATCTGCGACACATTCGGCCAGGAAGAGAAATATGATGGCGGCCCGAACAGAGCGATATTCGAATTTTTCGAGGAATATCCCGATACGTTCGCCGTCGATGCCCAATATTGCGATTTCTACGGAAACAACGTCACCTGGTGCACGAACGGCTTCCTGCGGCGCGCCGACGACTGATCGCGAGCGTCAAGCCTTGCGCCGCATCCGTCGGCGCCGAGCGACAAGGATGACGACCGGAATGACGATCGATCCGGCGAGGATTACGAGAACCCACCAGTAGCGACGCAGCACCGGGCCGCGGCTGTGCGCCATCAGCGTCTCGATCGGATCGTAGCCCTCGGGCATGTCGAGAACGCCATTCTCTTCCGCCCAGGCCGCATAGCCGGCCTGCATCGCGTCGAAGAGTTCGGGCTGGTCCGCGGACAGATCGCGGGTTTCGCCGGGATCGGTTTCGAGATCGTAGAGCCGCCACCGATTGTCGCCCAAAGGCGGGCCGTTGCGGACCAGCTTGTAGCGCCCCCGGTAGAAGGCCATGCGCCCGGCGGTTTCGATCCCGAAACTGTCCCCGGGCCCATAGATGTCCGTGTCCTCTCCGGACAGCGCCGGGATCAGGCTGCGCCCCGTCATCCCCCCGGCATCGGCCCCCGCCAGCACCGCGATCGTCGCGGGAATATCGCTGATCAGGCCGAGCTGGTGCGCGATGCCGCCTTCGGAGATGCCAGGACCCGAAACGATCAGCGGGACCCGCGTGCCGCCTTCATTGGCGTAGAATTTGAACAGGCTGCCGGGCGACGCATTGGCGCTCGCCCATTCGGGGCCGATAAAGCCGAAGCTGCCGCGCTCGCCCATCCTCTCGATATCGGTCGAATAGCCGACCAGCCACATCCAGGCGTCCATGATCAGACTGCCGCCGGGCGCATTGCCTTCCGGTCCGTTGTCCGACGTCACGATGAAGATCGTATTCTCATATGCGCCGATCGCCCGCAGATGCGCAATCAGCCGGCCGATATGATGGTCCATCGCCTCGAGCATCCCGGCGTTCACCGCCATGGCGCGCGCATACCAGGCCTGTTCCTCCGCCGTCAGATCGTCCCACTGTCGGAGATCGGGATGGATCGCGCCGAGCGGCGCGTCGGCGGGAATAAGGCCAGCTTCGATCGCCGCGGCGTGACGTCGTTCGCGGTGCACCTGCCATCCGCGATCATAGACGTCGCGATAGCGCATCGTGAATTCGCGCGGCGCCTGCACGGGGATGTGAATCGCCTGAAACGCCACATAGGCGAAGAAGGGATCGTCGGCGCCCGTTCCGCCGACGAAATCGATCATCCGGTCGACGAGAAATTCGGACGAGTAGAAATCGTCGGGCAGTTCGTGGACCGCCTCGCCGTCGGCAAACCATTCGGCCCGGTCGTAATAGGGCAGATAGGGCCGGTGCTCCCAATTGTCCGCACCGGTCGCGTCGACGATGAAGGTCCGGTCGAACCCGCGCGCGCTGGGCAAGGTTTCTGACGTGTGCCCGAGATGCCATTTGCCGGTCATATAGGTGCGGTAACCGGCACGGTTGAGGCGCGTCGCGATGGTCGGCAGTCCGTCGGCCAGCATGCCGCGATAGGCGGGCGATCCCCGATGCTCCTCCGGCGTGGTTTCCGGCAGGTTGCCCAGCCCGGCGCGGTGGCTGCCGACACCGGTCATCAGCATCGCGCGCGAGGGCGCGCACATCGGCGTCGCGTGGAAATTGGAGAAGATCGTCCCGCGCCGCGCCAGCGCATCGATATGGGGCGTCGCTATCTCGCTGCCATAGACGCCGAGATCGGTGAAGGCGACATCGTCGGCGACGATCAGGACGATGTTGGGGCGGACCGTCTCCTGCGCGCCCGCCGCCGCCGCACAGCACAGCGCGGCGATCATCGCCATTACGCGTGCAAGACCCCAAACCCCCATGGGCTGGGTTTCGGCGATAGCCCCGATATTGTCAATTTGGGGGGCGTCAGCGCGAATCGAAGACCGAAATGCCGGCGCCCAGCTCGTTCCGGCCGATGCGCAACGCGTCGCCGCTCCAGTCGCCGATAAACCAGGTGTTACGGCGGACGCCGGGCGCCAGGGACGCCCGGTTGTCGGCGATGACGAGGCCGGTGCTCGAATTGCCGCCGCCTTCGGCCGCCACGGCGATAAAGGCGCTCCAATTTTCCTTGTTCTCGCCCTGCACGAAGATGTTGTTCGTAATCGCGCCGACCGCGCCCGCGGGCAGGTCGATCATGTAATTGGTGTCGCGGCCTTGTGTATCGTCGAAGCTGGAATCGGCGATGCGGACCTGGGGCGCGCGGCTCTTCACATAATGGCCGCCGGTGCCGCGCTCGAAGCGCGAGCGGGTGACTTCTAGCGAGCCATATTCGCCGATATAGATGCTGTGGGCGCAACTGAGGCCCCGGTCGCAGCGGCCGAGCCCGGAAAAGGTCGAGCGGTCGATCAGGATGCTCGCGCCGCGATCGCGGGCCGAAAGAATACCCTGCTCGCTGTCGCGGAACAGCGAGTTATGGACCTCCAGATCACCCTCCTCGATCCGGATACCCGCGCCATTGGCGTCGGGCACCGACAGGTTCTGGAAGACCAGCCCGTCGACGCGCGCTGCCCGGCCGCGCAGCACGAGCGCCGCTTTCCGTTCACAGGCAACGCCGTCGAAGATGACGGTGCCCGGCTCGACGGCGCGGTAGGTGATCGCGCCGGCTTCCTGCACCGCGCATTGACGATAGGTGCCGGGTGCGATTGCGATTGTCCCGCGCCCGTTGCCGATCGCATCCACGGCCCGGTCGAGCCGGGCAAAGCCCTGCCCGGTTTCCTCGACGGTGAAGGGCGCGGCAGTGCGCTGGGCGGCCAATGGCGCGCAGGTGGCGACGAGGACGGCGATGACGACGACAGGCGAAACGCGCATGGGGCACTCCCGATCAGGAACCCTCGCGATGCGCGCGATGCGGTTAAGAAAGTCCGAAAATCTGTGGTTAAGATCGGCTTTTCAGCGCGTTAACGCTCTTTTCGGGCCGTTCAGACCTCCAGATTCGGCCGGAGCCAGCGGATTGCGGTGTCGAGATCGACCGCGCGGCGGTCCGCATAGTCTTCGAGCTGGTCCTGCCCGACCTTCGCGACACCGAAATATTGCGACTGCGGATGGGCGAAATAGAAACCCGAAACGGCGGCGGTCGGCCACATCGCGAAGCTCTCGGTGAGCTCGATCCCGGCCGGGCCGTTATGCCCCGATCCGCCGCCGAGCAGGTCGAACAGCAACGGCTTCAGGCTGTGGTCGGGACAGGCCGGATAGCCGGGCGCGGGCCGGATGCCCTGATATTTCTCGCGGATCAGCTCCGCGTTCGTCAGATCCTCGTCCGCCGCATAGCCCCACAGTTCCGTGCGGACATGCGCGTGCATGCGTTCGGCAAAGGCTTCGGCAAGGCGATCGGCCAGCGCCTTCAGCAGGATATCGGAATAGTCGTCGGTCTCGGCCTTGAAGCGTTCGATATGCGCGTCGATGCCGTGGCCCGCGCAGACCGCGAAGCCGCCAATCCAGTCGCCCGCCGGATCGATGAAATCGGCAAGACACATATTCGCGCGGCCCGAGCGTTTCTGCACCTGTTGGCGGAGCATCGGCAGCCGATGCTCGCGGCCACCGTCGATCACGACGATATCGTCGCCCTCGCGGCGGCATTCCCACAGGCCTGCCACCGCGCGCGGCTTGAGCCAGCCTTCCGCGATGATCGTATCGAGCATTGCCTGCCCGTCCTTGAACAGATCGCGCGCGCTCTCGCCCACCACGTCATCGTCGAGGATCGCCGGATAGGTGCCGGCGAGCTCCCAGGCGCGGAAGAAGGGCGTCCAGTCGATATAGTTTCTGAGATCGTCGAGCGGCCAGTCGTCGAAGACATGGAGGCCCGGCTTGGCCGGCACGGATGCCTTCAGCGCGCGATCGGCTTCGAACGCGTTGGCGCGCGCATCGGCGAGAGGCACGAGCTTGCTCGCGCCCCTGCCCTCGCGTGCCGTGCGGATCTCGTCATAATCGTTGGCGACCTGTTCGACGAACGGCGCCCGCTGGGTCTGCGAGACAAGGGTCGAGGCGACGCCGACCGCGCGGCTCGCATCGAGCACATGGATGGTCGGCCCCGCATAAGCCGGTTCGATCCTGAGCGCGGTATGCACCTTGCTCGTCGTTGCGCCGCCGATCAGAAGCGGCACTTGCATGTCCGCCCGGTCCATTTCCTCGGCCACCGTCACCATCTCGTCGAGCGAGGGGGTGATGAGGCCGGACAGCCCGATCATGTCCGCGTCATTCTCGTTCGCCGCCTCGAGGATATCGGTCCACGGCACCATCACGCCGAGATCGACGACCTCGAAGCCGTTGCACTGCAGGACGACGCCGACGATATTCTTGCCGATATCATGCACATCGCCCTTCACGGTCGCCATGATGATCGTGCCCTTACCCTTGGCATTCTCGTCCTTTTCCTGCTCGATAAAGGGCAGCAGATGGGCGACGGCCTTTTTCATCACGCGCGCGGATTTGACGACCTGGGGCAGGAACATCTTGCCGCTGCCGAAAAGATCGCCGACGACATTCATCCCGTCCATCAGCGGCCCTTCGATCACCTCGATCGGCTTGCCGCCGGACTCGAAAATTTCCTGTCGCGCTTCCTCGGTGTCGTCGACGACATGGGCGTCGATCCCCTTGACGAGCGCATATTCGAGCCGCTTGACCACCTCCCAGCTCCGCCATTCCTCGGCTTCCTTTTCGGCCTTTTTGTCGGTGCCGCGATATTTCTCGGCCAGCGCGATCAGGTTTTCGGTCGCGTCGTCATGGCGATCGAAGATCACATCCTCGCACGCCTCGCGCAGCTCGGGATCGATCGCATCGTAGACGTCGAGCTGGCCGGCATTGACGATGCCCATATCCATGCCGGCGGGAATCGCGTGATAGAGGAACACGCTGTGCATCGCGCGGCGCACCGGTTCGTTGCCGCGGAAGCTGAAGGAGAGGTTGGAGAGGCCGCCCGAGATATGGACGCCCGGGCAACGCGCGCGGATTTCCTGCGCCGCCTCGATAAAGTCGAGGCCATAGCGGCGATGCTCGTCGATCCCCGTCGCGATCGCGAAGACATTCGGATCGAAAATGATGTCTTCGGGCGGAAATCCGTTTTCGGTGAGCAGCTTGTACGCCCGCTCGCAGATCTCGACCTTGCGCTCCTTCGTATCGGCCTGGCCCGTCTCGTCGAACGCCATGACGACCACGGCCGCGCCATAGGCCCGGCATTTGGCGGCATGGGCGAGGAATTCCTCTTCGCCCTCTTTCATCGAGATCGAGTTCACGATCGGCTTGCCCGACACGCATTTGAGCCCCGCCTCGATCACCGACCATTTGGAGCTGTCGATCATGATCGGCACGCGCGCGATATCGGGTTCGGCGGCGATCAGCTTGAGGAAGGTCGTCATCGCCTTTTCGGCGTCGAGCAGGCCTTCGTCCATGTTGATGTCGATGATCTGCGCGCCATTCTCGACCTGCTGGCGCGCAACTTCGACCGCCGCCTCATAATCGTCGGCGAGGATCAGCTTCTTGAACCGGGCCGAGCCGGTGACGTTCGTGCGCTCGCCGATATTGACGAATGTTGCGGTCGTTTCGGTCATGATTGCTTTCAGGCGGCGAGCGTCATCGGTTCGAGACCGGCGAGGAAAGTCTGTGTCATCGGCGCGGCGATCGCGCGCGGCGGCTTGCCTTCGACCATTTCGGCGATGGCGCGGATATGTGCGGGCGTCGTGCCGCAGCAGCCGCCGACGATATTGACGAGACCCTGATCGACCCACTGGCTGATCTTGTCGCGGGTATGCTCCGCTTCTTCGTCATATTCGCCGAGTTCGTTGGGGAGGCCGGCATTGGGATAGCCGATCACCAGCGTGTCGGCGATGTCCGAGATTGCCTGCATATGCGGACGCAGCCGGTCCGCGCCGAACGAACAGTTGAGCCCGATGGCCAGCGGGGTGGAGTGGCGCACCGCCGCCCAGAAAGCCTCGATCGAATGGCCGGAAAGGTTGCGGCCCGACATGTCGGTGATCGTCATCGAGAGGATCAGCGGCAGCGATCTGCCGTGCCGGTCGCCCGATTCATGCGCGGCCATGATCGCCGCCTTGGCGTTCAGCGTATCGAAGATCGTTTCGACCAGCAGCATGTCGACGCCGCCCTCGATCAGCCCGTCAATCTGTTCGGCATAGACCGATTTCATCTGGTCGAAATCGACCTCGCGGAAACCCGGATCGTTGACGTCGGGCGACAGCGACAGCGTCTTGTTCGTCGGGCCGATCGATCCGGCGACGAAGCGCGGCTTATCCGCCGTGGACGCGCGATCGGCCGCGCGCCGGGCGATCTCGGCCGCCGCGACGTTCAGCTCGTGAACGAGTGCCTCGTCGCCATAATCGGCCTGGCTGATCGTGGTTCCGCTGAACGTGTTGGTCGAGACGATATCGGCGCCGGCATCGAGATAGGCGGTCGTGATTTCCTCGACGATCTCGGGCCGGGTCAGGCAGAGCAGATCGTTATTGCCCTTCTGGTCGAGCCGGAAGTCGCGATCCCCCCGATAGCCGGCCTCGTCGAGACTGTAATTCTGGATCGACGTCCCCCACGCGCCGTCGAAGACGAGGATGCGTTCGGCGGCGATCGTGCGGATCCGGTCGGCAATATCGGTCATGGGCTGTCGTCCTGCGTGTGAGGCCGCATGCCGAGCAGATGGCAGATCGCATAGCTGAGCTCGGCGCGATTCAACGTGTAGAAATGGAATTCGCGCACGCCGCCTGCATACAGTTTGCGGCAGAGTTCGGCGGCGACCGTCGCCGCGATCAGCTGGCGCGCGGCGGGCAGCTCGTCCAGCCCTTCGAACAGGCGGTTCATCCAGTCCGGGATCGTCGCGCCGCACATTCCGGCGATCCGCCGGGTCGTGGCGACATTGGAGACCGGCAGGATGCCGGGCACGATCTCCGCATCGATCCCGGCCGCCGCCGCCTCGTCGCGGAAGCGGAAGAAATTCTCGGCCGAAAAGAAGAATTGCGTAATCGCCCGCGTCGCCCCGGCGTCCAGCTTGCGCTTGAGATTGTCGAGATCGGATTGCGGGCAATCGGCTTCGGGATGGACCTCGGGATAGGCGGCGACCGACACCTCGAACGGCTTGAAAGCCTTGATCCCCTCGACCAGCTCGGCGGCACTCGCATAGCCTTCGGGATGCGGCTGGAACGGCTCGAACGTATCGCCCTTGCGGGGCGGATCGCCGCGGAGCGCGACGATGTGGCGCACGCCCGCGTCCCAATAGTCGCCGATGACCTCTTCGATCTCGGCCTTGCTCGCATCGACGCAGGTCAGGTGCGCGGCGGCCCTGAGCGGCGTCTCCTGCGTGATCCGGCGGACCGTCGCATGGGTGCGCTCGCGGGTGGAGCCGCCCGCGCCATAGGTCACGGAGACGAAGCGGGGGCCGAGCGGCTCGAGCGTCTTCACCGACTCCCAGAGCGTCGCCTCCATCTTCTCGTTCTTGGGCGGGAAGAATTCGAACGACACCTGCGCATCGCCGGCCAGATCGGCGAACAGCGGATCGTCCATGGCGCGGCGCGCCTCGTGCAGCTGGTCGACTGTCAGATTCATGCCGCCACCACCTTCAGCCGCCGGCCGGCCTTGCGGCGGCCGAGCCATAATTTCACCGTCAGTTCACCGCCCTCGAGCTCGTCGACCAGGCCGCCCTCGATGTTCGCCGCGGCGAACCAGCGCGCGATCTGCTCGTCGGAAAAGCCGAGACGCGCATGGGCGTTCTGGCTGCGCAGATCCTCGCGCTCATGCGCCGCGAAATCGGCGATCAGCAGCCGGCCGTCCGCATCGAGCAGGCGCGCGGCCTCGGCGATTGCTGCCGCAGGCTGCTGCGCATAATGGAGCACCTGATGCAGGATCACGGTGTCTGCGCCGCCGCTCGGCAGTTCCAGCGCATACATGTCGCCCTGGCGGATTTCGGCCTTGTCGAGCCCCGCTTCGGCGAGCTTGGCGCGCGCCAGCCGGAGCATTTCGGGGCTGCGATCGATCCCGATCGCGCTCGCCGCGTCGCCGCCGAACAGCTCCAGCATACGCCCCGTTCCGGTGCCGATATCGATCAGCCGGCCGAGCGATGTCTTGCCGAGCGCCCGGCGCATGGCCGCCTCGACCTCGCTCTCGGCAACATGAAGCGAGCGGATGGCGTCCCATTGATCGGCATGCGCGGCAAAATAGGCTTCGGCCGCGGCCTGGCGATCGGCGCGAACGGCGGCCAGCCGGGCGATATCGGCGCGCATCCAGTGATCCTCGCCCTCTTCCGACCAGCCGTCGATCGCGTTGAGCAGCGGACGAACCCGCACGGGATCGCCCAGTCCCAGGAAAACCCAGCTGCCTTCCTTGCGGCGTTCGGCGAGCCCGGCATCGACGAGAATCTTGACATGACGGGAGACACGCGGCTGGCTTTGTCCCAACACCTGAGCCAGTTCGCCGACCGAAAGCTCCATCGCGCGCAACAGCGCGACGATTCGCAGCCGGGTCGGATCGGCAAGGGCCCGGAATATCTCGAGTTCGGCGCGCATGTATAAAGACATAAAGATATCTTTATATGCGGTCAACCATCGGCGTTGTTATAGATGACGTACCCAAACAGAGTTGACCATGCTAAATCCGAAATATGATTCGTTCTCGCCTTTCGATCTGTCGGTTTTCGATAGAGCATCGCACGTGGCAGTAATGCAAGCCTTCTTCGATGCTAGCGAAGGTGGCGGCTATCTGACGGTTGGCGGCTACCTATTTCGCAAGAAGCACATCAAGCCATTCACCAAAAGGTGGCGCGCGATGCTGCGCAAGTTCGGCATCGAATATTTCAGAATGACGGAGTGCAATACCGCGTCAGGGGAGTTTTCAAATAAGGGCGAGCAAGAATGCGACCAATGTGCCCGAACCGCCATCCCTATCATCACGGATTACGCGACTAGTGGCATTACGGCGACCGTTGATATTGGGGCGTTTGAGCAGTCCGGCCTTACCGACTTTATGCAAAGTCCGTTCAGCCTCGCCGCCTATTCAGCGCTTGTGGGCTGTCGCCAATGGGCCGAGGCAAACGACCTGGTAGCGCGCGTTTTCTATGTATTCGAGGCGGGCGACGACTATCAGTCAGACGCAAACCAGCTATTGAACTCTATTTCAGAGGATGCCGAGCGTCGTCAGACGTACTACTATGAAGACCACGCCTTTCTCACCAAGCGCGGCTCTCTACCGACCCAGGCGGCTGACATTCTGGCCTGGCATGCGCGTAAGCAATGGGGCCGCGAAGATCGCGGCATCGAGCATTTGCGGGGCGATTTCAGTGAATTGGTCGACAAAGTAGAAACCAAAAAGTTCATTTGGGATGAGCAATATCTCCGCGAGATGCATGAGGAATCAGCTGCGGCTACCGGCAGCGAAGATTGGGCCAAGGTTGTGGGCAAGCAGCTTAGGAGGACGGCCTCTAATGCTCGCCGGATTGACCGCGAAGTAGCCGCGATTCTTGAACGAGTTCGTTAAGCGCCTTTTCTGCCTCGGTGGGGCTTAGTTCGCCAGCCTCGATCATCTTTTCGACTTCGGCGACGAACCTTGCGTGCTGCTCCGCGTCCGTTTCCTGCTTCTTCTTTTTTGGCATGGCGCTTAGGCCCCTCGATTAGCCGTTTCATAGGTGAGGCGCTTCCCGACGACGCCCTTTAGCAGTTCATCTGCGCGAGCGGTATCGGAGAACCCATTGGCCTCTCGGTTCGAATAGCGGAAATCAAATTCGGCGAGATAGCGGTGAAGGTGTTTCTTCTGGCAGTGCTGATAGGTGCCCCGCATCCCGCGTTTGAAGATGCTGAAATAGCCCTCGATAGTGTTGGTGTGCACATTGCCCCGGACGTACTCACCGCGCTGATGGTTGACGGTTCGGTGCTCGACAAAATGCTTCCCAGCATAGCGATAGTAACCGGCCTGATCGGTAGCGAGCCGCGCTTCGCGGTCCATATTGCCGAGAACGGCAGGGATAATCTCACTGGCATTGAGTCGATCGATCACGATAGCCCGAGACCTGCCGGTGGTGCGGTCAACCAGCGCCAGCACCTTCATTTTGTTGTGGATGGTAACTTTGGGGCCTTTGGGCGGGTTGTCGGGATCGTTACCGATGAAAGTCTCGTCAACCTCGACGATACCGCCGCCCGAACCGAACGGGGCAAGTTCATTCTCGCGCATCGCTTCGCGGATACGATGCGACATAAACCATGCGGTTTTCACGGTGACGCCCAAGATGCGGCCAAGCTGGTTGCTGCTAATGCCCTTCTTGCTGCCAGCGATCAGGAACATCGCCTGTAGCCAGACGTGCATTTTGACATGGCTGCTTTCAAAGATGGTGCCGATCTTCACGGTGAAGGGCTTGCGGCACTCATAGCACTTGTGAAGGCCGATACGGGTCGATTTACCCTTCAGCTTGCCGATCCGCTCGGTTCCGCCGCAATGCGGGCACACCGGGCCTTCCGGCCAAAGACGCTCTTCGACATACTCGAAAGCCTTCTCTTCATCGTGAAAGTGCGGGGCCGAAAGGAAGCTAGCCATCTGTTTTCTCCTAGTAAATCCATACTAGCAGGATGGCTGGGTATGTCAAGTATAATAACGCCCAACCATCGTGGACGCACCGATTTCCCGTGCTATTGCAGCGCCTTGATCGCCGGCAGACTCGATGGGCACGCAAATGTTAATCGTCAAATGACTCGACAGCGCCGGTTTGCGAAGGCATTTCAGGCGGCCAATTCCGTCGGTCCGTGGAGAGTGTTCCCTTGCGTAAGCTCCTGACTTCGTTGCTGTTGATGTTGTTTCTCGGCGCCTGTGCGACGACGCAGGCCGGGCCGAACGGGATCGCGGACCGCGACCCGCACGAAGAATTCAACCGCGATATGTGGGCGGTGAACCAGGGGATCGACACCGTCGCAATCCGGCCCGTGACGGAAGTCTACCGGACGATCACCCCGCAGCCCGCGCGCCGCGGCATCGCCAACGTCTTCCGCAATCTCACCGAGCCCTGGTCGTTCATCAACAACCTGCTGCAGGGCAAGCCGGGCCGGGCGCTGCGCAATCTCGGCCGTTTCATCATCAATTCGACGATCGGGGTCGGCGGCCTGGCCGATCACGCCACGGATCTCGGCATCGAACCGGCGCCCGAGGATTTCGGCCAGACGCTGGCGGCATGGGGCGTCGGCGATGGCGGCTATGTCATGAACCCGTTTCTCGGCCCCTCCACGCAGCGCGACACGGTCGGCACGATCGTCGATTTCGTCGCCAATCCCGTAACGATCTTCTTCGATCGCGGTCTCAATCTCACCACACAGGAGCAATGGGGAATCCGGGCGGGCAGCATTATCAGCACGCGCTCCGAACTGATCGACGCCGGTGTCGACGATTTCCTCGAAAGCAGCGCCGATCCCTATGCGGCCGCCCGCTCCGCCTATTTCCAGCGCCGCGAAAACGAAATCCTCAATTACGATACTGCCGGCTTCGCCGCCGACGGAGACGATCTGAGCGAAGGCGAAGACGCGGCTTTCGAAGCCGCGCTCGAGGATATCGAGGATATCGAAGACACTGAGGATTTGGCGCCTGTAGAGCCCGAATAAGCGGCCGATCAGCAATATATTGCTTTACCGCCCGAGCGGAGGTAAAAATCCGCGACTGGTTTCGGGGGATACCCCCTCGGGGGCTCAAGTCGTTTTACGTTAACTTGTCAACCACTGGGAGAGTGACCCATGACTAAGACTTTTGCATTGCCTTTGGCCCTCGCGGCTTCGCTTGGACTGGCGGCGTGCGCTGAAGCCGAGCAGGAAGCCGTGGAAACGGATGCCGAAGAAGCCGCTGCGGACGTGGAAGCCGCTGCCGACGAAGCCGCTGCCGACATGGAAGCCGCCGCCGACGATGCGATGGCCGAAATGGACGAGATGGCCGGCGATGTCGAAGCCGCTGCCGAAGATGCAACCGACATGGAAGATGCCGAAGCCGAATAAGGCACGGGTCTTACCAGACACGGGAAAGGCCGCGCCCGGCATCGGAGCGCGGCCTTTTCTTTTTGGGGGGAAGAAAGCCGGATGAAGATAAGCCATATCCTCATATCGTCGATGCTTGTCGCGCCGCTCGCCGCGTGCGGCGGAACGCAGGGCGAATCGGGCACCACGAGCACCGAAGAGCGCCAGCTGGACGAGGCGGCCGCCGCGCTGGACGAAGCGCAGGCCGAGTATGAAACCGCGATCCGGACACCCGAACCGGAACCCGCCGATCCCGGCGACGAGGAACATTAGCCGGCCGCCGGTATAGCCTGGCGCTGGTCGCCGCCTTCGCCGGTCAGCAGCGACTTGTTGTCCCGGATCACCTCCTCGGCAAAATCCATGAAGGCGCGCACCCGGGCCGTCCGGCGCAGATCGTTGTGCGTCAACACCCAGATGTCGCGCGCCGGTTCCGGCTTGCGGTCGGTCGCGCGCACCAGTCCCGGCGCCAAATCGCCCATCATGCACGGCAGCATGGCGAGGCCCATCCCCGCCTCGGCGGCCGCGATCTGCAGCGAGGGCCGGTCGAACGCGCCCCATACCGGCACTTTCGCGAAATCGGTCCGCTGGGTCCAGTCGGGATAGCGGCCTTCGGTATCGCCCCAGCCGAGCCAGCGCGCCTTTTCCGGGGCCGCCGCAAAATCGTGCGTTTCGAGATAGGCCGGGGCCGCGTAGATGCTCGTAAAATAGGGAAAATAGCGTTTTCCGACCAGCGTTTCGGGCGGATTGTTGTTCATCCGTACCGCGATATCGGCTTCCCGGCGCGACACGTCGAGCTGCTCGTAGGTGACGATGATATCGAGCTCGAGCCCCGGATAGCTGTCGCTGAATTCCGCGAGGCGCGGCGCGAAGATGCCGGTCGCCAGCGGCTCCGCCATCGTCACGGTCAGCTTGCCGGGCAACATGTCGTCACGCCCCGCGATCCGGCGGGTGATGGCGTTCAGCTCGTTCCCGAAACCGCCGGCGATCGCCGCCAGCTCCTCGCCGGCCTGGGTCGGTGCATAGCCTTCGGGACGCCGATCGAAGAGCCGCACCTTCAGGCATTGTTCGAGCGCCTCGATCCGCCGGCTCACGGTCGAGTGATGGACGCCGAGATCCCGGGCGGCGTTGCGGACCGTGCCGGCCGCCATCACCGCGTTGAACGTCTTGATATCTTCCCAGTCGGGGTCTGCCGCGCGGGCCATCGGACGATCGCTCCCCATTCAGTTGGCTAATAAGCGCGCCACCAAGGTGCATAATTAGGCTTGGACGTCGAATATTTGCACCACTAAGCCTCGAAAAATAGCCCGTCAACTCTGCGCCGAAAGGACGACCATGCCGCTTCCCGTTATCTCTGCAACCGTCGCCGCGATCATCCTCATCGTCCAGCTGATACTCATGGTAACAGTCGGCGCCCATCGTGGAAAACACGGTGTCAATCTCGGTATCGGAGAGGATCGCGACCTGGAACGCAAGGTCCGCCGCCACGGCAATCTTTCCGAAAATGCAGCGCTTTTCGTCGTTACGCTCGCGCTCGCCGAACTGGTCGGCGCGCCTTCAGCCCTGCTCTGGGCCTTTGCCGGGGTCTTCCTTGCCGCGCGGTTTTTCCACATTCTCGCCTTTGGCTCGCTGACCGGTTCGCACGGCGACAAGGGCAGCACATTCTTCATCGCCGCCCGCATTGCCGGCGCCATGGGAACCGGTTTCTCGGGCATCGGCCTTGGCGGTTATCTGCTCTTCATGCTCGGCACGGCCTAGCCCCCTCCCCGCCCTGTACGAGCATTACTGAAGGGCCGGGCGCGACACAGCGCCCGGCCCTTTCTTTGGCTCTCGTCCAAGATTCAACGCACCTTCCAACGCTCGTTCAAACGCCCGCCGGCTAATCGCCCGTTATCGATCTTCGACGGAGGCGCAGTCCGATGAAAAAGACCCTGATCCTTCTCTATGCGACGCTCGGCTATCTGATCGGGATGGCGTCGATTGCCTATATGGTCGGCTTTATCGCGAATATCGGCGTTCCCAAGGCGATCGGGGACGGGCCGGCGGGATCGCCCTGGACCGCTGCGCTGACCGATGCGGGATTGCTCTGGCTGTTCGGCCTGCATCACTCGATCACGGCCCGCACCTCGTTCAAGCGCTGGTGGACGAAATTCGTTCCCGCCTCCATCGAACGCGCCACCTATGTCTATATGACCGCCGGCCTGATCGCGCCGCTCGTGCTCCTGTGGGAACCGATCCCGGCCACCATCTGGAACGTCCAGTGGCTCCCGGGGCAGATCGCCATCTGGGCACTCTATCTCGGTTGCTGGGGAATGATGCTCGCCGCAACCTTTCATTTCGGCCATTTCCGCTTTCTCGGCATCGCCCAGGCCTGGGAGCGTTTCCGCAACACGCGGCCGCCCGAAGGCCGCTTCAGCGCGCGCTATCTCTACGCGGTCGTCCGCCACCCGATCAGCCTCGGCTGGATTACGGCGCCGCTCCTTGTGCCGCATCTGAGCGCCGGCCATCTCGTTTTCTCGCTGGCGGCCCTCGTCTACGTCCTGATCGCGACACCCTTCGAGGAAGCCGATCTGATCGAGGAACTGGGCGACGTCTATCGCCATTATCGGCGGCGCGTTCCGACCTTCTTGCCGCGGTTCTAGACGGGGACGTGGCGCGCCTCAGCTTACGATCTGATAGCCGCTGGCCAGCGCGAACAGGGTGGCCGTCGCCGCGCCGAGATGGGGCACGGTCCGCGGCGCCGTGAAATGGGTGGGCGGCGCCATGTCCATCCGGCGCACGCGAATGAGCGCCACATTCACAAGGGCGAAGACGATCAGCAGGAACATCGCGGTGAACTGCGCGAGCGTGGCAAGCGGCAGCAGCACGGCGGCCGCGAACACGCCGCCGATCACGAGGAGCGTCGCGGCGATCGGCGTCCGGGTTCTAGGATGCACGCGGCCGAACCAAGGCGCGATCAGCCGCTGGCGCGACAGGCCGAACAGCACCCGCGAGGCCATCACGACCTGGACCAGCGCGCCGTTCAGCACCGCCAGCATCGCGACATAGCTCATCCACCGGCTCGGCGCATCGGTGAGCTGCGAGAGGATCAGGGTCATCGGCTCGGTGCTGCGCGCCAGCTCGGTCGTCGATGTGCTGCCGATCGCGACGACCGCCAGTGCGATATAGATCAGCGCCGTCAGCAGCAGCGCCAGCAGGATCGCGATCGGCAGCGTCCGGCGCGGGCGCTTCACTTCCTCGGCGATGTTGACCATGTCCTCGAAGCCGATGAACGCATAGAAGGCGAGCACCGCCCCGGCGACGACGCCCGCGACCTCGGCCGAACCGAACGCAGGAGGCGCGTCCGGCAGATCGATCCCCTGGACCACGCCCAGCGCGATGACGAATAGTATCGCGCCGACCTCGACGATCGTGATCGCGGCGATCGCCAGGACCGACTGTCCGATCCCCCAGCTCGCGAGTCCGCCGATCAGAAGGGCGAGGCCGAGATAGGCGTGCCAGGGCTCGAAACTCACCAGGCCACCGGCATAGCCCGCGAAACCCCGGAACATCACGCCCGACGAGACTATCCCCGAAGCGATGATGAGCAGGCCGACGAGCAGCGCGATCCGCCGCTCGGCGAAGGCGGCCGAGACATAGGCCGCCTCGCCCGCCGATTGCGGATAGCGCGCGGCGAGTTCGGCGAAACTGGCCGCGGTCAGCGCCGCGATCAGCGAGGCCAGCAGGAAGGAGAGCGGCGCGAAGAGCCCCGCCGCCGCCGCGACCTCCCCGATCAGCGCATAAATGCCCGCGCCGATCATCGTCCCGACGCCGTACAGGACGAGCAGCGGACCGGTGACGCTGCGCCGGAGGGCTAGGGGTGCGGGGTCGGCCGGGGAACTGGGCATTACGGCCATCCCATAGCCCGAACCGGCTAGGGCTCAAAATCGGCCCGCCCGGGTACGGCGCACAAAAAAGGGCCGGAGGATCGCTCCTCCGGCCCTTCTTTTCGTGTGGCTGGCGCCCGGGCTTAGAAGCCCATGCCGCCGCCCATGCCGCCCATGTCGGGCATGGCCGGAGCAGCCGCAGCCTTGTCTTCCGGAAGCTCGGCCACCGTCGCTTCGGTGGTGATGAGCAGACCGGCGACCGACGCCGCATCCTGCAGCGCGGCGCGCACGACCTTGGTCGGGTCGATCACGCCGGCCTTGACCAGATCCTCATAGACATCGGTCTGGGCGTTGAAGCCGAGCTTGGCGTCCTTGCCGTCGAGCAGTTTGCCCGAAACGACCGCGCCGTCATGGCCGGCATTTTCGGCGATCTGACGGACCGGCGCGTAGAGCGCCTTGCGGACGATATCGACGCCGCGGGTCTGGTCGTCATTTTCGCCTTCCAGGCCGTTCAATGCCTTGGTGGCATAGAGCAGCGCGGTTCCGCCGCCCGGGACGATGCCTTCTTCGACCGCGGCGCGGGTGGCGTGGAGCGCGTCGTCGACACGGTCCTTGCGTTCCTTCACCTCGACTTCGGTGGCACCGCCGACCTTGATCACGGCCACGCCGCCGGCGAGCTTGGCGAGACGCTCCTGGAGCTTCTCGCGGTCATAGTCGCTGGTCGTGGTTTCGATCTGCTGACGGATCGCATCGACGCGACCGGCAATCGCCTTCTTCTGGCCCGCACCGTCGACGATGGTCGTGTTGTCCTTGTCGATGGTGACGCGCTTGGCTTCGCCGAGCATGCCGAGCGTGACCGATTCCAGCTTGATGCCGAGATCTTCGGAGATCATCTCGCCCTTGGTCAGGATCGCGATGTCTTCGAGCATCGCCTTGCGGCGATCGCCGAAGCCCGGCGCCTTGACCGCGGCAACCTTGAGGCCGCCGCGCAGCTTGTTGACCACCAGGGTCGCGAGCGCTTCGCCTTCGATGTCTTCCGCGATGATCAGCAGCGGACGGCCCGACTGGACGACCGATTCGAGGATCGGCAGCATGTCCTGCAGGCTCGACAGCTTCTTCTCGTGGATCAGGATGTACGGGTTTTCGAGCTCGACATTCATCTTGTCCGGATTGGTGACGAAATAGGGGCTCAGATAGCCGCGGTCGAACTGCATGCCTTCGACGACATCGAGTTCGAATTCGAGGCCCTTGGCCTCTTCCACGGTGATCACGCCTTCCTTGCCGACCTTGTCCATGGCTTCGGCGATCTTCTCGCCGACTTCGCGGTCGCCATTGGCCGAAATCACGCCGACCTGGGCGACTTCGTCCGAGCTCTTGACGTTCTTCGAACGCTTCTGGATGTCCTCGACGACCTTGCCGACGGCGAGATCGATGCCGCGCTTCAGGTCCATCGGGTTCATGCCGGCGGCGACCGACTTCATGCCTTCCTTGACGATCGCCTGGGCGAGAACCGTCGCGGTCGTCGTGCCGTCACCGGCGATGTCGTTGGTCTTCGAAGCGACTTCGCGGACCATCTGCGCGCCCATATTCTCGAACTTGTCCTTGAGTTCGATTTCCTTGGCGACGGTGACGCCGTCCTTGGTGATGCGCGGCGCGCCGAAGCTCTTGTCGAGTACCACGTTGCGGCCCTTGGGACCGAGCGTGACCTTCACCGCGTCGGCGAGAATGTCCACGCCCTTCATGATGCGCTCGCGCGCGTCGCGTCCGAATTTTACGTCTTTACCTGCCATGATAGCTTACCTCTGTTTGGTTCGTGTTCGCGAAAGAAAAAGCTTTCGATACTCAGGCAACGATGCCGAGAATGTCGCTTTCCTTCATGATGATCAGCTCTTCGCCGTCGAGCTTGACTTCGGTGCCCGACCATTTGCCGAACAGGATCCGGTCGCCCTTCTTGACGTCCAGCGGAGTGACCTTGCCGTCGTCGGCCTTGAGGCCCGAACCGGCGGCGACGACTTCGCCTTCCTGTGGCTTTTCCTGGGCGCTATCCGGAATGATGATGCCACCGGCGGTCTTGGCGTCGGCCTCTACGCGGCGGACAAGCACGCGATCGTGCAGCGGACGAAATCCCATTGTAATTCCTTTCCTCAATTCCCAATTTCGAAGACGATGACGAGACGGTTCCCCGTGAAGCGCCCGCCCGATCGCCCGATCATGCAAAAACAAATTTTAGCACTCCCTAAGCGCGAGTGCTAACAGAAGCGCATTTAGGCCCTCTGCCCCGGCTTTCAAGGAAAAAGCGCAAAATTCGGAAATTTTCCGGATGCCGGGTGTAACCGCCCCGGCGCTCCGCGCGAACCGGCCGGTGAACAGCCGGGTTCATGTCATGAATATATCGCTTATCCCTCGATTGGCACAATTCCGAAAAGCTTGCAGGCTGCCCCCGAGCAAGCGTTCAGGAACCGTGCGCGCGAAAGATGCCTCCCCGCGCGGACGGGCGATCGAGGGCCGGGGAACCGTCCGGCGGCCGCAGTCCAAGGGTCGCATTGTGTCGGATGGTTCCCCACCCCTTTTCGACCGGCGGGCGGAGACCGGGCTGCACAGCGCCGATTTGCGTGCTAGATCGGTGCCGTGGTTGCAGACGACGAGACATTGTCGCGCCTCATGGCGCTCGCCCAGACCGGCGACAAGGGCGCCTATCGCACCCTGCTCGGCGAGTGCGAGACCTGGCTCAAACGCTATTATGCCCGCAAGATCGGGCCGCACGTCCTGGATGATCTCGTGCAGGACACCCTGATCTCGCTCCACCGCAAGCGTGCATCCTATGATCCGTCCCGGGCGTTCCTGCCCTGGCTGGCGGCGATCGCGCGCTATCGCTGGATCGACCATCTGCGCAAAGCCTATCGCGCGAAAGAGGTGGAGCTGAACGAGGAACTGGCCGCCGATCCTTCGGATCCGGCCGTCGCGGCGAAGATCGGGCTCGAGCGGCTGATGGGGCTGATCCCCGAAAAGCAGGCGCTGGCGATCAAGCTCGTCAAGATCGAGGGGCTGACGATTGCCGAGGCCTCGCAGAAAACCGGCCAGTCGGAATCGCTGGTAAAAGTGAATATTCATCGCGGCATGAAACGCATGGCCGCGGCGATCGAGGAAGAATGAGATAATGTCGACGGGTTTCGATCTGGACAGCCTTGCCGAGGAGCTGACGCCGGTAAAGCCGCTCAATGCAGCCGGCGCCATCGGCGGCATGGTCTTTCTGACCGCGCTGGGCGGCGTGTTCGTCGTCTCGACGCTCGGCTTCCGCAGCCATTTCGGTTCGTCGGCGACCGATACGATGTTCCTGATCCGCTCCGGCCTGCTGATCCTGCTCGGGGCGGCCAGCCTCAGCGCGGCGACGGGCATGGCGCGCCCCGCCGTCGGCACGAGCCGCAGCGGCTGGCGCTGGGCGGGCGCCGCTGCGCTGATCGTCCCGATTTCCGCCGCCATCGCGGCGCTGGTCAGCCGTACGCCCGTCGCCGAGCGCCTCCATCCGGCCAATGGCGTGGAGTGCCTGACCTATTCGATCGGCATCGGGCTCGTCCTCGGCGCGGTGCTGACCTGGTGGCTCAGGCGCGGCGCGCCGACCTCGCCCGAACGCGCGGGTACCGTCACCGGCCTTGCCGCGGGCAGCCTCGGCGCGCTCGCCTATTCGATGCATTGCCCGCATAACGACATCGTCTATATCGGGCTGTGGTACACGCTCGCCATCGCCGCGACGACGCTGGCTGGCAGGCTCATCGTCCCGCGCCTCGTGCGGTGGTAGGTGTCCGACCCCATATTGGGATCAGTTGAGGCCGGTGAGAGCGTCATTGCGAGGAGCCGGAGGCGACGCGGCAATCCAGAGCTGCAGGCGAGAACGATTACAGCTCTGGATTGCTTCGCTGCGCTCGCAATGACGGTGTGGCCGTTTCTCAGCTGCTCCGCTTAGTGGAAACGCCACGCCTGTCCGCAGAACCGTGTTTGTTTCCAGGCGCCCGCATCCCTAAATAGCATCCATAGAAATATTGAGGAGCATGTGATGCGGCTGTTGCGCGGTGCCTGGAAGGTTTTGGTGGGGATCAAGGACGCGCTCGTCCTGCTGCTCCTCTTGCTCTTTTTCGGGCTGCTATACGCGCTGCTCACGGCGAGCCCCAATCCGGTCGTGCCCGGTGAAGGCGCGCTGCATCTCAATCTCGAAGGCGTGGTCGTCGAACAGCCCGAAGAGGTCAGTCCGTTCGCACTGCTGACCGGCGGCGAACCGGTCCGCCAGCACCGCCTGCGCGATATCGTCCAGGCGCTGGAAACCGCCGCGACCGACGAGCGCGTCACCGCCGTCGCGCTCGATCTCGACGGGTTTCTCGGCGGCGGCCAGACGGCCATCGCCCGCGTCGCCGACGCGATCCAGACGGTGCGCGACGCCGACAAGCCGGTGATCGCCTATGCGACCGGCTATGGCGACGATGCCTATGCGCTCGCCGCCCATGCGAGCGAAATCTGGGTCCATCCGATGGGCGGGGCGCTGATCCTCGGCCCGGGCGGCAACCGTCTCTATTATGGCGAAATGCTCGAGAATATCGGCGTGAACGTGAACGTCTTCCGCGTCGGCGAATTCAAGTCCGCGGTCGAACCCTTCAGCGAGTCCGAACAGTCCCCCGAGGCGCGCGAGGCCAGCCAGGCGCTCGCCGACACGCTATTCGAAGCCTATCGCGAGGATGTCGCCCGGGCGCGGCCGCAGGCCGATCTCGATGCAATCATCGCAACACCCGCCGATCTCGTCGAAGCCGCGAACAATGATCTCGCCACCGCCGCGCGCGACGCCGGAATGGTCGACCGGATCGGCAGCCGGGTGGACTGGCAGGCGCGGGTTGCCGAAATCTCCGGCGAGGACGAGAAGACCGGCTTCGAGGCCATCCGCCTCGCCAACTGGATCGCCGCCAATCCGCGGCGCGGCGGCGGCACCAATATCGGCGTCGTGACCGTTGGCGGCCCGATCGTCGACGGCGAAGCGCCTCCGGGCACGGCGGGCGGCGAAACGATCGCCGAACTGCTGCGCGAAGCCTCGCAGAATCACGATTTCTCCGCGCTCGTGCTGCGCGTCGATTCGCCCGGCGGATCGGCGCTCGCCTCCGAACGCATCCGCCGCGCGGTACTGACCTTTGCCGAAGAGGAAGGCGATGTTCCGGTTATCGTCTCGATGGGCGATCTCGCCGCATCGGGCGGCTATTGGGTCGCGACGGCGGGCGACCATATCATGGCCGAACCCGGCACGATCACCGGCTCGATCGGCGTATTCGGCCTCATTCCGAGCTTCGAAGGGACGCTCGATCAGCTCGATATCGGCGCCGACGGCGTGACGACGACGCCGCTATCCGGCGAACCCGATATCTTCGGCGGGCTTTCCCCCGAAGCGCAACGCCTGTTCCAGTCCGGTGTCGAGGATATCTACCGCCGCTTCCTGAGCCTGGTCAGCGACAATCGCGACATGCCGGTCGAGCGGATCGCCGAGATCGCCGAGGGCCGCGTATGGGCCGGCGGCACCGCGCGCCAGCTAGGCCTGGTCGACGCCTTCGGCAATCTCGACGACGCCGTCGCCGAAGCCGCGCGGCGCGCCGAAGTGGACGCCGACAATGTCCGCATCTTGTGGATCGAGCAACCGCCCAATCCTTTCGCCGAATTCATCCGCAACTGGACGCGCGAGGAAGATGCCGAACAGAGCGCCGCCCCACGCGACATCTGGACGACCCTCGCCCCCGATCCGCGCGCGATAATGGCGACGGTGACGGCGGAGATGCAGCTGCTGCTGAACGGCCCGGCGATGCAACTCAGGTGTCTGGAATGCCCGGTGGAAGTGCCGCCGGGACGGGCGAGCGGCGGGGAAGAGGCGACCGTGCGGGCCATGTTGCTGGGGTGGTTGCGGAGCTAACCGCCCCGATATACGGGCAGCGCCAAGCCTTTCCAGATCGCCAGCGCCCGGAGCGCGAAACCCGCCAGGGCCGAGACGCCCGCTGCGACCGGCAGCATCACGCCCGCTGCGCTCAGCCCGACGAACAGCGCCGCGGCCAGCGCGGCGGCGGTCACGTACAGCTCGGGCCGCAATATGATCGAGGGCTCACCGGCGAGCACATCGCGGATGATGCCGCCGAGGCAGGCCGTGAAGATACCCATCATCACGGCGGCGACGGGCGGGACGCCGAAGCTCAGAGCTTTCGCAGCGCCGAACACGGCATAGGCGGCCATGCCGACCGCATCGAGCCAGTCCAATGCCTTGCCGCGCCAGAGCCGCGCGGGCGTCACCCAGATCAGCAGCGCGATGACGAGGCAGGCGATCAGCGGGCGCGTATCCACGATCCAGAAAACCGGCGCGCCGATCAGCAGGTCCCGTACGGTGCCGCCGCCGACGCCAGTCGCCAACGCGAAAAAGGCGAAGGTGACGAGCGTCTGCTTCGCCCGCGCCGCCGCGACCGCGCCCGTCGCCGCAAACAGGCCGATCCCGGCAAGATCGAGCGCGGAAAGCACGGGGCCGATGGGGAAGTCGATCGGGGTCATCGCTCGCCTTTAACCACCAACGTTCCTCTCGTCATGCTGAACTTGTTTCAGCATCCACTCATCATCCCGGTACGCAGGTGCCGATTGAAAAGTGGACCCTGAAACAAGTTCAGGGTGACGGCAGGCTTTCTAACCGGCTTTTCGTTTCCGCAAATAGCGCCATGGCAGCACGACGAGGCCGAGCACCACCATCAGCAGCGCCAGCGCCGCCGAGACGATGAGGATCGGATGGCTGGTATCCTCGCGCTGCTGCAGGTCCATGATGTGCAGCCCCCACATGAAGTCGAAGGCGCGCCAGAACCGGGTGCGGACGGCGAGGACATCGCCGGTTTCGGCGTCCACATAGACATGGTGGCTGTCGCCGAACCGCGCCTGCCAGGCGGGGCGGCCCCGGCGCAGGTCCATCGGATTGGCGTCGGCCGCGAAGCGCTGCATCCGGGCGAGCGGTTTATCGCCGGCATAGGCGGCTTCGGCGATCCGCGCGGCCTCGGCGCTGGTCAGTTGCGGGGCGAGCCAGGCGCCGTTTTCCGGAGAGGCGCGCCGGCCGCCGCCATCGCTGTAGCGGATGATCCATTGCGCGCCGCCGGGGCGCTGGACCAGCTCGACGCGATCGACCGACCGGATACTGCTGTCGATACGCGGGAAAACCGGCGGGCTGGCAGGCAGCGCGACGGCCGGAGTTACGGCGCGCAGATGCGTGCCGCGCACTTCCTCGATGGGACGCGCGACCATGAACAGGCCGGATATCGTCCAGAGCAGCAGCGGCACTCCGGCCAGCCAGCCGAGCCAGATATGCCATTTGGTCAGGGTCGGGCGCATGATCCGCTCTCCAACATCCGTTTGCCCTGAACCAGTCGAAGGGCTGTTCTTCCCTCAACCGGTTAGAAGGAAGAACAGGGCTTCGACAAGCTCAGCCCGAGCGGATTGGATGATATCTACGCACGGAGCCTAAATATGGATCGGCTTGCCCTGCACCGCCATCGCCGCTTCCTTCAGCGCCTCGGCATGGGTCGGATGCGCGTGGCAGGTATAGGCGATATCCTCGCTCGTCGCGCCGAATTCCATGGCCTGGGCCGCCTGGGCGATCATCGTTCCGGCGAGCGAGGCGATGATATGGACGCCGAGCACCCGGTCGGTCTCGGCATCCGCGATCACCTTCACGAAGCCGTCGGTATCGCGGTTGGTCTTGGCGCGACTGTTCGCCATCATCGGGAACTTGCCGGCCTTGACTGTATAACCCTTGTCCTTGGCTTCCTCGGCCGTCAGGCCAACGCCTGCGATCTCGGGCATTGTATAGACGACCGACGGAATGACATCGTGATTCACGATGCCGACCTGGCCCGCGATATTCTCGGCGACCGCGATCCCCTCATCCTCCGCCTTGTGGGCGAGCATCAGGCCGGGAACGACATCGCCGATCGCCCAGACGCCGGGGACGCTCGTGCGGAATTCATGATCGATATCGATCTGGCCGCGATTGTTGACCTGGAGGCCGATCGCATCGAGGCCGAGCCCTTCGGTGTTCGGCCGCCGCCCGATCGAAACGAGCACGCAATCCGCCTCGATGATCTCCGCCTGTCCTGAGCTTGTCGAAGGGCCGCCGTTCGCGGGCTCGACCGTCAGCTTGACCTTCGTCTTGAGCGTCTCGGCGCCGGTCACCTTGGTGCCGGTGCGGATATCGAAACCCTGCTTCTTGAAGATCTTGGCCGCTTCCTTGCGGATATCGCCGTCCATACCGGGCAGGATCTGGTCGAGGAATTCGACGACGGTGACCTGCGCGCCGAGCCGCCGCCAGACCGAGCCGAGCTCGAGGCCGATCACTCCGCCGCCGATGACGACCATCTTTTTCGGCACCTTGGGCAAGGCCAGCCCGCCCGTGGAGTCGACGATCTGGTGCTTGGCATTGTCGATCTCGACGCCGGGAAGCGGCGTGACCGAGGAGCCGGTCGCGATGACGATATCCTTCGCGGTAACGCTCTTGCCGCCGACCTCGACGGTGTTTTCGCCAGTGAATTTTGCATGGCCCTTGAGCCAGTCGATCTTGTTCTTCTTGAACAGGAATTCGATGCCGCCGGTCAGTTCGCCGACCGCCTTGTCCTTCTCCGCATGCATCTGATCGAGATCGAGCTTCGCGCCCGACAGCTTGATCCCGAACTTTTCGAGCGCGCCCTCATGCGCTTCCTCGAAGAGCTCGGACGCATGCAGCATCGCCTTGGACGGGATGCAGCCGACATTGAGGCAGGTTCCGCCCAGCGTCTCGCGGCTTTCCGCGCAGGCCGTTTTCAGCCCGAGCTGCGCCGCCCGGATCGCTGCGACATAACCGCCCGGTCCGGAACCGATCACCAGCACGTCATAGTCGAATTCGGCCACTGTTTTTCTCACTAAACTGTTTGGCGGGAACTGCCCCGGACACATAGCTTCGATCGTCCACAAAACAACCCATTGCATCACGCACGCCGGTATGTATAAGCGCTTATATGAAAACCCCGCCTATCGGTCTCGGCACGCAATTGCGCCGCCTGCTCGCGCTGCTCGATACAGGGGTCCAGCGCACCTATGACGAACACCGCGTGCCCTTCCAGCCGCGCTTCTATCCGATTGCGCGACGGCTGCTCTCGGGCGGCCCGGCCTCGGTCGGAGAGATTGCCAAGGATGTCGGCGTGAGCCAGCCGGCGATCACCCAGTCACTCGACCGGATGCAGGCGTCCGGACTGATAAAGCCGGAGCCGTCCGCCGATCATCGCGCACGCCGGGTCGGGCTCACCGAGCAGGGCGTCGCGCTGGCCGTCCAGCTGAAGGAAATCTGGGCCGCGACGCACGAGGCCGCCGACGCGCTCGACCGCGAACTGCCGAACGCCCTGTCGGAAACCATCGATCGGGCGATTGCGCGACTGGAAGCGCGGAGCTTCGACGAGCGGATCGCAGCAGCATTCGAGGAGAAGAGGAAATGAAGATCAGGATCCCGCTTATCGCGGCGGCGCTGGCGCTCGCCATATGGCCCGCGCAGGCGGAACCGCTGACGATCGACGACCGCGCGACGATTATCGAGGCGACGGCCGATCTCCTCGAAAACCGCTATGTCGATGCGGAACGCGGGCGCGAACTCGCCGGGCTGCTGCGCGGAAACCCGGCGCGCTGGGAGGGCATATCCGATCCCGCGCTGTTCGCCCGCACCATCACGCAATGGCTTCGGACCCGGTCGGGCGACGGCCATCTGGGGCTGTCCTACAGCGCGGAGCCGATCATCGCGGGAGACGAAACGGGGTTTTCGGCGGCCGAGATGGAGCGATGGTACGGCGCGCATCTCAATCACGGCGTCGAGCGGATCGAGCGGTGGGACGACAATATCATGCTGCTCGAACTGCGCGTCTTTCCGCCGCCCGGCATGGCGGGCGATGTGATCGCCGCCGCGATGACCGTGGTTGCGCAAGCGGATGCGCTTATCCTCGACCTCCGGCGCAACGGCGGCGGCGCGGAAACGTCGAACCTGATACTCGGCTATCTGCTCGACGAGGGGCAACAGCCGCTCAGCGGCACCTATGACCGGCCGACCGACACCCACAGCGCGAACACATCGCCATCCTGGGTGCCGGGCCGCCGGTTCGGCGGAACCAAGCCGCTCTATATCCTGACCTCCCGGCGGACCTTTTCGGCCGCCGAGGCGGTCGCGTATAATCTGCAGGCGCTGGGCCGCGCGGTTATTATCGGCGAGACGACAGGCGGCGGCGCGCATCCGTTCGAATATCGCCGGGTCCACGACCATTTCGCGCTCGACCTGCCGGAAGGCCGTTCGATCAACCCGATCACGGGAACCAACTGGCAGGGAGTCGGCGTAACGCCCGATATCGAGGTCGCGGCGGACGCCGCACTCGAGCGCGCGCTGGAACTGGCGCGCGCCGAGATCGCTACAGGTCGATAAGCAGCCGCATCGGATCTTCGAGCGCTTCCTTCATGCGGACGAGCGCGGTCACCGCCTCGCGGCCGTCGATCAGGCGGTGATCGTAGGAGAGCGCGAGATACATCATCGGCCGCGCGGCGATCGAGCCGTCGGGCAGGACGACGGGCCGCTGCTCGATCCGGTGCATGCCGAGCACGGCGGACTGCGGCGGGTTGATGATCGGGGTCGAGAGCAGCGATCCGAACACGCCGCCGTTGGAGATGGTGAAGGTACCACCGCGCATCTCGTCCATCGAAAGCGTGCCGTCCTTCGCCCGCTGGCCGAAATCGGCGATCGTCGTCTCGATCTCGGCAAAGCTCATGCTTTCGGCATTGCGGATGACCGGAACGACAAGGCCGTTGGGCGCGGAGACGGCGACCGAGACATCGACATAGTCGCGATAGACGATCTCGTCGCCGTCGATCTGGGCGTTGACCGAGGGGACATCGCGCAACGCGAGGCAAGCCGCCTTCACGAAGAAACCCATGAAGCCGAGCCGGATGCCATGCTTCTTCTCGAAGAGGTCCTTGTACTGTTTCCGCGCATCCATCACGGCCGTCATGTCGACATCGTTGAAGGTCGTCAGCAGTGCGGCGGTATCCTGCGCCTCCTTGAGCCGCTTGGCGATCGTCTGGCGCAGGCGGGTCATCCGCACACGCTCTTCGTTGCGCTCTCCGGCGGCAGCGGGCGCGGATTTCGCAGCGGCAGGCGCCGGTTCGGTCCGCTCCAGGCTCGGCTCGCGCGCTTCGGCCTTGTCGGCCTTGGCGGCGGCGAGCACATCGTCCTTGGTCAGCCGGCCGTCCTTGCCCGTCCCCTTGATTCTGGACGGGTCGACGCCATGCTCGAGCACCAGCCGGCGCACGGCGGGCGACAGGGTGAGCGGCGGACCGTTGGGATCGGCTTCCTGCGATTTCTTTTCGGCGGGCGCGGATTCCTGCTTGGCCGGCGCCGGGGCCGGGGCCGCCTTTTCCTCCGTCTTTTTCGGCGCAGCGCCGCCCTTGCTGTCGCCGATCCGCGCGATCACGGCGCCGACTTCGATCGTGTCGCCGACACCGACAAGATGCTCTTCCAAGGTTCCCGCCACCGGCGAGGGCACTTCCACCGCAACCTTGTCGGTTTCGAGGCTGGCGATCGGCTCGTCGCGGCCGACGGCATCGCCCGGCTGTTTCAGCCATTCGCCAAGCGTCGCTTCGGTAATCGATTCCCCCAGCGTGGGCACTTCAACATCGGTTGCCATGCTATTTCTTTCCTTGGCTGTGGCCCAGAGCGGCGGCGACCAGCGCCTCCTGCTGTTCCTTGTGGCGCTTGGCGAGACCCGTGGCCGGCGAGGCGCTGGGTTCGCGTCCCGCATAGTCGGGACGATCCGCCCCGACCGCCGCCTCTTCGAGACATTCCTCGATATAGTGGCGGGCGAACATCCATGCACCCTGGTTTTTCGGTTCTTCCTGGGCCCAGACCACAGTTTCGAGATTGGTCATGCGCTTGAGGCGAACGACCAGGGGCTCGCCCGGGAAGGGATAAAGCTGCTCGATCCGGACGATGGACGTATTCTTGTCTTTCGCCGCGTCGCGCGCCTCGATCAGATCGTAAGCGACCTTGCCCGAACACAGGACCAGCCGCTTGATATCCGTGTCAGCCGGGGCGCTGGGATCGGACTTGATCCGCATGAAATGGCTGTCGCCGAGAAAATCCCCGATGTTCGATACGGCCGCCTTGTGCCGCAGCAGCGATTTCGGCGTCATGATGACGAGCGGCTTGCGGAACGGGCGCCGCATCTGCCGGCGCAGCACGTGGAAATAGTTGGCCGGCTCGGTGATATTGGCGACCTGCATGTTATCGCCGGCGCACAGCTGCAGGAAGCGTTCGAGCCGGGCCGAGCTATGCTCGGGACCCTGCCCTTCATAGCCGTGCGGCAACAGCAGCACGAGGCCGTTGGCCCGCAGCCATTTCGCCTCGCCCGATGCAATGAACTGGTCGATCATGATCTGCGCGCCGTTGGCGAAATCGCCGAACTGGGCTTCCCAGAGCACGAGCGTCTGCGGATCGGCGAGCGCATAGCCATATTCGAAGCCGAGCACGCCATATTCGGAGAGCGGGCTGTTGAGCACCTCGAACCGGCCGCCCGGGACTTGCTGGAGAGGCGTGTAACGTTCCGCCGTCTCCTGATCGACCCATTCGGCATGCCGCTGGCTGAATGTGCCGCGCCCCGAATCCTGGCCGGACAGGCGGACATGATAGTCTTCGTGGAGCAGGGTACCGAAGGCGAGCGCCTCGGCGGTCGCCCAGTCGAACCCTTCGCCGTTTTCGAACATTGCGCGCTTCGCATCGAGGATCCGGCCCAAGGTCTTGTGGATGTTCACATCGTCGGGAACGGTCGTCAGGATGTCGCCGATCGAGCGCAGCGTTTCCTCTTTCACACCCGATACGATTCCGCGCCGCGCGGTCTCGGGATCGGCCGGCATGCCCAGCCCTTCCCAGCGCCCGCCAAACCAGTCGGCCTTGTTGGGGAGGTAGCTTTTCCCGGCCTCGAACTCGTCATCGAGCAGCGTGTTGAACTCGTCGACAGCGGCGTCGGCCCAGTCTTCGTCGACCACGCCCTCGGTCACCAGCCGATCCCCGTAGATTCTGGAAACCTTCGGATGCGAGCGGATCGCACGATACATGACCGGCTGGGTGAAGCTCGGCTCGTCGCCCTCATTATGGCCGAAGCGGCGATAGCACCACATGTCGATCACGACATCGCGATGGAAGGTCTGGCGGAATTCGATGGCGAGCTTGCAGGCGAAGGTGACCGCCTCGGGATCGTCGCCGTTCACATGCAGGATCGGCGCCTGCACCATCTTGGCGACGTCCGACGGATAAGGCGAGGACCGCGCGAATTGGGGACTGGTGGTGAAACCGATCTGGTTGTTGATCACGAAATGGATGCAACCGCCCGTATTGTAGCCGCGAATGCCGGAGAAGCCGAAGCATTCCATGACGATACCCTGGCCGGCAAAGGCCGCGTCGCCGTGGAGCAGGACGGGGAGCACTTCCTTATGCTCTTCCAGATCCTCCCGGGCGACCTGCGTAGCCCGGGACTTGCCGAGCACGACCGGGTTGACGGCCTCGAGATGCGACGGATTGGGAACGAGCGACATGTGGACGCTGATCCCGTCGAACTCGCGGTCGGTCGAGGTGCCGAGATGATATTTGACGTCGCCCGACCCGCCGACATCTTCGGGATTGGCCGCGCCGCCCGCAAATTCGTGGAAGATCGCGCGATAGGGCTTGCCCATGACGTTGGCGAGCACGTTGAGCCGCCCGCGATGCGCCATGCCGATAACCATCTCGCGCACGCCGTCGGCGCCGCCATATTTGATGATCGCCTCGAGCGCCGGAACCATGGATTCTCCGCCATCGAGGCCGAACCGCTTGGTGCCGACATATTTCTTGCCGAGAAAACCTTCCCATTGCTCGGCCTCGATCACCTTGCGCAGGATCGCCTGCTTGCCCTCGGGGGTGAACTGGATGGTCGCCTCCTGGCCTTCCATCCGCTCCTGGAGGAAGCGGCGCTCCTCCAGATCGTTGATATGCATATATTCGAGGCCGACGGGTCCGCAATAATTGTCGCGCAGGATCGCGACGATCTGGTTGACCGTCGCACTGTCCATCCCCAGCGCACCGCCGAGATAGACGGGCCTGTCGAGTTCGTCGGCCGTAAAGCCGTGAAATTCGGGCGTCAGATCGGCGGGAAGCTCGCGCTCATGCAGTTTCAGCGGATCGAGATTGGCTGCGAGATGGCCGCGTACGCGATAGGTACGGATCAGCATCATCGCGCGGATCGAATTGCCGGCGGCCCGCTCGATCTCGTCGGAGGAAATCGGCTTGCGCGAGTAAGAGGGTGCAGCGGGCGCGCAGTTCGGATCGGCGATCGTCATCTGCGTCGGATCGAGGCCCGCGGTCAGCGCATCGGTATCGGCAACCGGCCAGTTCGGACGTTGCCAGCTCGGGCCGCTCGCCGTTTCTTCCAGTTCTTCGAAAAAGGCCTGCCAGCTCACGTCGACGGCATCGGGGTTGCCACGATAGCGCCGATACAGGCCTTCCACGAAGGAGGGGCTGACGCCTTCCAGCTCTGAGAAGTCGATGCCCTCATAGCCCATATTTTGTGATCCCTAGCTGTCCCACACCGTCGATCTGGCGTCGGGAACCACCTCTATCAACCCTTGAGCAGTTCCGCGAGCGTCGTGCCGAGTTCGGACGGGCTCGGAGAGACAGTGATGCCGGCGGCTTCCATCGCCGCGATCTTATCATCTGCGCCGCCCTTGCCGCCCGAAACGATCGCCCCGGCATGGCCCATCCGGCGGCCCGGCGGCGCGGTGCGCCCGGCGATGAAGCCAACGACCGGCTTGGAGCGGCCCGCCTTCGCTTCGTCGGCCAGGAACTGCGCGGCCTCTTCCTCGGCGCTGCCGCCGATCTCGCCGAT
This sequence comes from Parasphingopyxis algicola, assembly GCF_013378075.1. GTDB lineage: Bacteria > Pseudomonadota > Alphaproteobacteria > Sphingomonadales > Sphingomonadaceae > Parasphingopyxis > Parasphingopyxis algicola. Next base: position 1,785,246 of record NZ_CP051131.1, read on the forward strand.
CATCACGATCGATTCGGTTTCGTCGTCGGCGAGGAACATCTCGAGTATGTCGATGAAGTTCGTGCCGTTGACCGGATCGCCGCCAATGCCGACCGCCGTCGACTGGCCGAGCCCCACGGCCGTGGTCTGGTGCACCGCCTCATAGGTCAGCGTGCCCGAGCGGCTGACGACGCCGACCGAGCCCTTCGAGAAGATGCTGCCCGGCATGATGCCGATCTTGCACTCGTCGGGGGTCAACACGCCGGGACAGTTCGGCCCGATCAGCCGCGATTTGGAGCCTTCGAGATGGCCCTTCACCGTTACCATGTCGAGCACCGGAATCCCCTCGGTGATCGCCACGATCAGCGGAATCTCCGCCTCGATCGCCTCGATGATCGAAGCGGCGGCGAATTTCGGCGGCACGTAGACGACGCTCGCATCGGCGCCGGTCGCATCGCGCGCTTCGGCAACCGTATCGAAGACCGGCAAACCGAGATGCTCGGTCCCGCCTTTACCCGGCGTGACGCCCGCGACCATTTTCGTCCCATAGTCCAGACCCTGCTGGGTATGGAAGGTGCCCGTATCGCCGGTCATGCCCTGGGTGATGACCTTCGTATTCTTGTCGACGAGGATGCTCATCGTGCTGGCTGTCCTGTTTTCTGGAGGGGCGCTAGGCGAGCGAGGAATCGAGGCCCTTACAGGCTTCGAGCAGTTCCTTCACCGCATCGACCGACACGTTGAAATTCGCGCGGGCTTCGTCGCCGAGCTCGATCTCGACGATCCGTTCGACGCCGTCTTTGCCGATGATCACCGGCACGCCGACATAGAGGTCATCGACGCCATACTGGCCGGTCAGATGCGCGGCGGCGGGGAGAACCCGCTTCTTGTCCTTGAGATAGCTCTCGGCCATCATGATCGCGCTGGTGGCCGGCGCATAATAGGCGCTGCCATTGCCGAGCAGGCCGACAATCTCGCCGCCGCCCTTGCGCGTGCGATCGACGATCGCGTCGATTTTGTCCTGTGTCGACCAGCCCATCTTGATGAGATCGGGGATCGGGATCCCGGCCACCGTCGAATAGGCCGGAACCGGCACCATCGTATCGCCGTGCCCCCCCAGGACGAACGCGGTGACATCTTCCACCGACACGCCGAACTCGTCGGCGAGGAAATGACGGAAGCGCGCGCTGTCGAGCACGCCCGCCATGCCGCAGACCTTTTCGTGCGGAAGGCCGGAGAATTCGCGCAGCGCCCAGACCATAGCATCGAGCGGGTTGGTGATGCAGATAACGAAAGCGTCGGGCGCATGGGTCTTGATGCCCTCGCCAACGGCCTTCATCACCTTGAGGTTGATTTCAATGAGGTCGTCGCGGCTCATACCGGGTTTGCGCGCGACACCCGCGGTCACGATGCAGACATCGGCACCCGCGATATCGGCATAATCCTGCGTGCCCTTCAGCGCGCTGTCATAGCCCTCGACCGGTCCGGCCTGCGAAAGATCGAGCGCCTTGCCCTGCGGCATGCCCTCGGCAATATCGAACAGAACGACATCGCCCATTTCCTTCATCGCGGCGAGATGGGCGAGCGTGCCGCCGATCATGCCGGCACCGATAAGCGCGATCTTGTTGCGAGCCATGTCTGTCCTCTTCTGTCTGGCAACGGGCAAAGCCCCGAAAACCGGCTGGGCTTAGACGGTGAGGCATGAGTCGGCAACCGCAACAAGAGCGAAGCGGCAAGAAATGGAATTCGCGACGATTATCAGATGCCGGTAATGGCCATTCCTTCCGGCAAATGACGGGCGAGCTGGAACAGCGCGCGTCGTTTGTCGTCCGGGTCCATTCGCTCGAACGCCACCAGAAATTCGTCCATTTGCTGGGCCGGCGAACTCGCTATCGCCCGATCCTGCAACGTCGCCCGGGCCTCGGCAACGCTTCGCGCACCGTCGAGGAGAAGATAGGCTATCTGCTCCTGCATCGACCAGGCCAGTTTCGAAAGATCGTGCAACTGCGTATCGCTCCGCGCCGCCTTCTCTCCGCGCAGCATTTCGGCCACTCTCGCCGCCAGCCGACGATGGAGCGTCAGAGACCGTTCGATATCGGGCCTGGACAGGCCGGTCAGTTCGGCAATCCTGTCGGCGTGGAGGCGGGGCACCCGGTCGTCCGAAAAACCGGAATCGCGATCACCGAGATCTCCGGTATCGAGAAGGTCCCGCATATCGGCGATCCGGGCAGCGCGATCGATGGGCGGGAGATTTTTGCTCCCGAATTGAGCGGCGATTTCTCGCAGACGGTGTTCGGCGCCTTGCGGACCGATGACGATCGCCCTGACTGGCGACAGACCTGCAAAAGCGTGCGCCGCAGCCAGTCTGTGCGCGCCGCTGACCAACCGGAAACCGGCCCGGCCGCCCTCGCGCGCCAGCAAAACGGGATCGCGCTGCCCCTCGCCGAGCATCGTATGCCCGAGCGCCACGGCCCAGCCGGCATCGAGCGGACGCAGTCGACGGCTCAGGTCGATGGCGTCGACGGGAACGAGACGGACTTTACCATCCCCTTTCGCGCCATGCGGCGTTGCCCATCTTTCCACCTCGCCGGTCATGACCGACGGGGTTCCGAATTTTGATGATGCGCAACCCCGTTTCCGGCGTTATCGTCCCGTTTTCGGGATTCATGAGGACCGGGAAACACAGAATGGATGTCCAGATCGAGTTCTTTCGCTATGGCTGTGGCCACCCGGCGATTGCTTCGCCCGCGCAGGACATCGCGCACCGATTCCGGCGGCAATCCGCGCGCGCGTTCGAACGCGAGGACGCTTCCATGAAGCTTTTTCAGTCTGGCCTTGATGTCTATGGGGTGGAGCGGCATGGCTGAGTTTCGGCTCCAAAAAGACCAATATCGGCACGATAAAATCCGAATTCGGGACAGTCAAGCCCCTCTCGACAAACAGTTTGTTGCCGAACGCATAGCCTCTCGCGCCAAGGAACTTGGCCTGAAACAGAGCGAAATCGCGTCGGCGATCAGTATGCCCAAAACGACGATGGGCCGAATATGGAAGGGCGAGAATTTGCCGGATTCGGCTGCGCTTTTCCCGCTTTCGGACATATTGCAGGTGTCGCCGCGCTGGCTTCTCTACGGCGGCAATGCGCGCAGCTTCGTCGATGCACCGGATATCGACTGGGTCACCCTGCCGGTTCACGATCTCGCCCGGATCACCGGCAGCGACAGGGGCGCGGCCATCGATGCGATGCCGATCCGCCGCGGCTGGATCGACCGAAAACTTCGCGACACCGACGATCTCTGGCTGGCCGAAATGCCCAACGATCTGCTCGGCGACATCGCGGGCGAAGGCGATATCCTCGTCTGCAAGGATATCGAACCGCGCGAGTCCGAACTGATCGACGGCAGCGTCTATATCGTAATGCTCAACGAACAGCCGATCATTCGCCGGATCACCTTCGAAGCGCATGCGATATTGCTGTCAACATCGAGCGGACGCTTGCCGCCGATCCGTGTCCCCCGCGCCGAGCCGCCGGCGCTCGACGGATCGATCCGGCCGGTCGCGCGCGTCCTCGGGGCGTTGACGCTCACGGCGCTGTAACCCCGGCGACATCGATCCGCTCGGGTCGCCCGCTCACGCTTATTCGGCGCCCGCGAAATCCCGCAACAGCGCTTCCCAGATGTCGATACTGCCGTGAAAGGCATCGGCCAGAATCCGCTCGTCGAGGCCATGCGCGCCGACCGGTTCGCCGGGAATCGTCCAGATCCCGCCGATGCCGTAGGTCGGGATGCCCGCGCCGCGCGTGAATATCGCGTCGGTCGCGCCGGCGGACATGAAGGGGATGATCGGCGCGTCGGGGAAACGGACCGCCACCGCCTGGCGATAGGCGGCAAACAGTTCTTCGTCGATCGGCGACGGATCGGACCAAGCACCGCTCCCGTCCATCATCGTCACCTCGACATGCTGGCCCGCGATCCGCTGCAATATCTCCTGGACGTCTTCGGTCGGGGTGCCGGGGAAGATGCGGCAGTTGACGGTCGCCTCGGCGCTTTGCGGCAGGGCGTTGGGCGCGTGGCCGCCGCTGATCTGCGTGGCGACGCAGCGCGTGCGCGTCTGTCCCGGCTCGAGCGCTTCGATCAGGTCGGCCTTTTCGTCATTGTCGGGATCGTCGAGCCAAGCGCGCACCAGCTGGCCGTAATAGCCGCCGTCATTTTCGGCGAGCGCTTCGTAGGACGCCCGCGTCGCATCGTTGAGCTGGTGCGGAAAGCGGTGCCGTTCCACCGCGCCAAGCGCATTGGCGAGCTGGTATATCGCATTGTCGGCGCGCGGCCGCGAACTGTGGCCGCCCCGGTTGGTCACGCGAAAGCGGAAATCGGCATAGGTTTTCTCGGCGAGCTGGACGAAAAAGCCCTCGACCCGGCCATCGCGAAAGACGCTTCCGCCGCCCCCGTCGCTGTTGAGTGCGATCTCCGCATCGATCAGCTCGCGCCACTCGCTGGCGGCCAGCCGCGCGCCCTCCTGCAAGGTCTCCTCGTCGCCCGTGAACAATATGATGAGGTCGCGATCCGCCGCGAAATCCGAAGCCTCCAGTCTTTGCAGCGCCAGCACCAGTCCCGTCAGCCCGGCCTTGTTGTCGACGACGCCGCGCCCGAGATAATAGCCCTCCTCCTCGCGAAACTCGAATGGCGGGTTCTGCCAGTCGTCCGGATCGGCATCGACCACGTCCATATGCGCCATGAGCAGGATCGCACCCTCGCCCGACGGGCGGTCCGCGTTTCGGCGGGCGATCAGCGTCTCGGTGTCCCCATGCGGCTGCACATGGAATTCGTCGAATCCGGCGGCCGTCAGTTCGGGCCGCAGCAGCGCGATCAGCCTCGGCATCTCACCGCGCCCGGCAACGGTCGGAATTTCGACGATCCGCTCCAGAAGCGCGCGTTCAGCGTCGCGGTCCTGCGCCGCGGCGGGCATGGCCAGAGCAGAGGAGGCGGCAAATATCGCCGGCAGAACGAAACGGCGTGTGGCTGCCAGGCCCATGATGCGGACTCCCTGATCGCAAAAGGAGAACCGCGACTACCAGCATTGGCGCCAAGGTGGGAGTCCGGCGACTGACCGGGGATCGCCCCGCACTCAATCCTCGATGCGAGTATAGGATATGCGCGCGAACTCGGTCCAATCGCCGTCGGCCGCGCGGTAACTGTCGACGACCTCGAGCCGGTCCGCATCGATCCTGTGATATTCCGAACGGCCATTCTCGCCCCATCGCGCCATCCAGGCCTCGCCATCGAGCACAGCCGACAGGACATGAACCGCGCCGCTGCTGTCGAACCAATGGCCCGTCCAGGCCTCGTCGCCGTCCATCCGGTAAAATCCCCGCCCCGCAAAACGCGTCGTCGAGCCCTCCGGCGCGAATGCGGTAAAATGATAATCGAGTTCGAGGAACCGTCCGCCGAGCGCCGGCGCAACATCGAGCGTGGCGCGGCTGGCATTCCCCGATACGGTGCCGGCGCCCCGCCATTCGCCGGCAAACCAATGGGCGAAATCATCCTCGGCCTGCTGGGCAAAAACCGGGCCGGTCGCGATCACCAACGCACAGGCGAACGCCGCACTTTTGAACTGCCGCATCTTGTCCTCCTTCTGCCGGTCAGGCGGTTTCGGCGATATCCTGGTAGAACATCAGCGCATTGCCGTCCGGATCGTAAAAGGTCAGCAGCTTCACCATGTCGGGAATGGTCTGGATCGGACCGTCCTGCCGGACATTCTTCGCGTCGAGATCGGCCTTGGCGGCCTCGATATTCTGCGTCCCGAAAGTCGGCGTCACGCCCCCGCCCTGCTTGACCTCCTCCACCTGCGACAATCCGAGATTGACCTTCTCGACGGATGTCGAAAGCTCGGCCCAGGCGATATCGTCCACCCGATAAAGCAGCGAAAAACCAAGCACTTCCTCATACCAGTCGATCGCCTTGCCGAGATCGCTGACGCCCATGCTGCACGTCAATCCGCCGTCAAACGCTATGGCCATGTGATTCCTCCCGAGTCCCGATTTGATAGTCTTGTTTTTATACTATATATATAATGTGTCAAATATCGATGGAAGCACGCATGCTGGCGATTGAGGAAGTCCGGACCCTGGGAGAGCGCCGCTGGGCGTTGCCGTTGCTTGCCGCACTGGCGGCCGAAGGCGGCGGGGCGCGCTTCGTCGTCCTGCTCAACCGGCTCGGCTGCGCGCGATCGGCGCTCGCCAGCGCGTTGGACCATCTCACCGCGGCGGGCTGGATCGAACGCAATACCGGCCATGGCCACCCGCTGCGTCCCGAATATCTGCTGACCGCCAAGGGCGCGGCCGTCGCCGAACGCGCCCGGCAGATCGAAACGGTCTCGACGACGCTCGGGCTCGGCCCGCAGTCATTCCAACGCTGGACACTTCCCTTGGCCTACGAACTGCGGGGATCGGCGCGCCGCTTCACCCAGTTGAAGACGGAACTCGCACCGGCAACGCCGCGCGCGCTGTCGCTGACGTTGAAACAGATGATGGGACAGGACCTGGTCTCGCGCGCGATCGTCGAGGATTTTCCGCCCGCGCCGATCTACGGTCTCACCGCGCGCGGGCAGGAGCTGGCGCAGGCGATCTAGCCGCCATTTGCTTCGACGCCATGTCCGGCGGAGAGATATTCGTCCGACTGCATCTCGATCAGGCGTGAGGCGGTCCGCTCGAACTCGAACGCGCCGTCGCCGGCCTGGTACAGTCCGGCGGGCTCCGCATCGGCCGCAGCGAGCAGTTTCACCTTATATTCGTACAGCGCATCGATCAGGACCTTGAAGCGCGTCGCCTCGTTGCGCTTTTCCGGCCCCATCCTGGGAATGCCGACGATGATAACGGTGTGATATTTGCGCGCGATGGCGAGATAATCGGCCGCGCCCCGCGCGTCGCCGCACAACCGTTTGAACGAGAATACCGCTACACCTTTCAGCGATTTGGGAACGTGCAGCGAACGGCCGCCTGCAACCGCGATGTCCTCGCTCGGGACGTGCTCGGCATCGTCCGGCGAATAGTCGGTGAGGCGGAAAAAGGCCTCGCGCAATTTGGCGGTCGCCTCCTCACCATTGGGCACATACCAGGTCGGCATCCCGCCCAGCCGCTCGAGGCGGTAATCGGTCGGCCCGTTGAGCGGGACGATTGCGAGCCGCTCCTCGATCAGATCGATAAAGGGCAGGAACAGCTCGCGGTTCTGACCGTGCTTGTAGAGATCGGCAGGCGGGCGGTTCGACGTCGTCACGACCGTGACGCCCTTGGCCAGCAGCGCGGTGAACAGCCGCGACAGGATAGCGGCATCGGCGGTATTGTTGACCACCATCTCGTCGAGCGCGAGCAATCGAGCCTCGTCCCGGATTGCGTCGGCGACCGGGAGGACGGGATCGCCCTTCTCCTTCGCCCGTTCGGCCCGCAACCGGTCGTGAATATCGAGCATGAACTCGTGAAAATGGATTCGGCGTTTCGACGGCGTGTCGAGACAGGCGAAGAACAGGTCCATCAACATGGATTTGCCGCGCCCGACCCCGCCCCAAAGATAGACCCCGCGCACCGCCTCCGGCTTCTTGCCGAGCGCTCGCCAGATCACACTGCCGCGGCGCGGCGCGGCCTCGAGTTGCTCGCTGAGCCGGACAAGTCTGTCGACCGCACGCTTCTGGTCGCTATCGGGCCGAAGCTCCCCGGCTTCGACCAGCGCCTCGTAGCGCGCGGCGAGCGCCGTCATCGGGGCGGGCTGGCCTTGCGGATCGTTCCCGAAAAGGCCGCGACCTTGACCGCATCCTGCACGACCAGCCCGCGCAGGAAGACGAGGCGTCCTGTCTCGCGCAAAATCTCGACCTCGGCGTCGAGCGGCTTGTCGATCGCGCCCGGCGCCATGAACTGACAGGTCAGGTCGAGAGTCACCGATCGGCCCGCATGTTCGATCCCGAGCATGCGCGACCCGGCGAACATCGAAATGTCGATAAAACTCATGACGACACCGCCATGGACGACATCCGACAGGTTGCTATGGATCGGTTGCGGCCACATCCGGCATCGCGCAAGATTCTCGGTTTCCCGGCGCACGCGGAACTTGCCCAGCAGCGCGTTGAATCGCTCCGGATCCCTGATTTCCCAAATCATCCAGTCCGGGTCGTCGGGATCGGGCTCGTGGCGAAATTGGGAATCGGACAAGGAGGTGGCCCCGCTCAAACCGAGCGTTCGAGCATCATCTTCTTGGTTTCGGCGATCGCGCGCGCCGGCGAGAGCCCCTTGGGGCAGACATTGGCGCAGTTCATGATCGTATGGCAGCGATAGAGGCGGAACGGGTCCTCGAGCTGATCGAGCCGCTCGCCGGTATGCTCGTCCCGGCTGTCCGCCAGCCAGCGATAGGCCTGGAGCAGGATCGCGGGGCCGAGAAACTTGTCGCTGTTCCACCAATAGCTGGGGCAGCTCGTCGAGCAGCAGGCGCACAGGATGCATTCGTACAGGCCGTCGAGCTTGGCGCGGTCCTCGGGCGATTGCAGCCGCTCCTTGCCGGACGGCTCGGGCGTCTCGGTCTTCAGCCAGGGCTGGATCGAGGCGTATTGCGCGTAGAAATGCGTGAAATCGGGCACGAGATCCTTGATCACGTCCATATGCGGCAGCGGCGTGATCGTGATTTCCTTCTTGGCGCAATCCTCGATCGCCGTCGTGCAGGCGAGGCCGTTCGAACCGTCGATATTCATCGAGCAGGACCCGCAAATGCCTTCGCGGCACGAGCGGCGGAAGGTCAGCGAACTGTCCTGTTCGCCCTTCATCTTGATAAGCGCGTCGAGCACCATCGGGCCGCACTCATCGAGATCGATCTCGAAACGGTCATAGCGCGGATTCTCGCCGCTATCCGGGTCGTAGCGATAGACTTTGAAGGTCTTGGTCCGGTCGCCGTCCGATGTGTGGACCTTGCCGTTCTTGCGGACCTTGCTGTTCTTCGGAAGCGTGAATTCGGCCATGGCTCTTCGATTTCCTTCCCGTTTGGCAGCGAGATAGCGCGTCATGCCGCACTGCGGAAGGGGTAGCGCACCTCATTTTTGCGAGAGGGCCGCAGAATCCGTCCGGCTTCAGGCTTGCGGCGCTCCCGATTTGCCCCAATCGATGTTACGCGTCGCGTACATGATCGCCGCCAGGGCGACGAACAGCAGCAGCGAACCGATCAGCAGCGAGAAGGTCTCGAGGCTGAGCAGGATGAACATCACCGCATAGAGCCCGGCCAGCAATCCGCCGATATAGGCCGCGCGCCGCCAGCTTTTGAGCACGGCGGCCGAATAGCTGGTATTGAGCCCGACGATGGCGGCCGCGGCGACGATAAAGGCCCAGCCGAAACCGATCAGTTCGGCAAAGGCCAGCAGCAGCACGAAGAAGAGGACGAGTGCGGCGCCGACCAGCAGATATTCGACCGTCGACACCCGCACGCCCGCGATGACATCGAACATCAGATAGGCGAGAAAGGTGAAGCCGATGATCAGGAACCCGTATTTCACCGAACGATCGACCTGCGAATAAAGGTCGACCGGCAGGATCAGGCTGACCCGGGTTTCATATTCGCCGGGCGGCACGTCGTACGCGAAGCGCCCCATACTCATATGCATGTTGGGATCCGGCTGGCCCGCCGCGTCGCCGGTCGCCACCAGGGAGCGGCCGAGCGCCAGGTTCGTTATCCGATAGGTCGCGCTGAAGCCGTCATCCGTCACTTCGGATTCGTCCGGCAGGAAGCCGCCCTGGAAGGATGGGTGCGGCCAGCTCGACCACACCGTCCATTCGGTTTCGCCGGCCAGCGGCTGCAGCGACAGGCGCTGATTGCCCCGGAAGGCCAGCGCAAAAGAGGCGGGAATGCTCGCATCGGCGAGCGCCGAGGCGTCGACGAACGCCGAAAAGCCGGGACCGTTGCCGCCGCCCGATCGCAGATCGACATCATCACCGTTGAAGCGGATATCGGCCTCCTGGATACCGCGCATGTCCGACAGGCCGAACCGCAACTCCGCCCGGTCCAACGCCAGCGACGCGCGCTCCACGCCCAGCCGCGCAAGATCGCCGGGCAACGTGAAACGCACCTGCCCCGATGCGGTGGCGCGATAGACGACCGCCTCGTAGATCGACCGCGCCCGGCGTTCGGGCGCAAGCTCCGTCTCCAGCTCGAAAGTTTCGGGCGCCAGCGCCAGTTCCCGCCAGACCATGCGGGTTCGCGTTACCGCCCGGCCGTTTTCCTGCGTGGTTTCGCTGGTTTCAGCGCGATAGGGAATGACCAGTTGCGGCCCGGACAGGACCTGCGGCCCGCCCCAGCCCTCGGCGATCGATGCCAGCGCCGTCTGCGATTGCTGTTCGCGATCGTAGACGAGCAGCCAGATGGCGAAGAGCGGGATCGAAAGCAGAAATGCCACCAGCAAGACCAAGGCCAGCTTGAATCCGGGCGACCGGTCCGTCGAAGTCTCGCTCATCACACCCTCCACTCAACTCGCCGATGAAATACAACGCTTCGTCGCCAGCTTTGGGAGGGGGTGCGTGAACCGCGGCTTAATGGCTCAGTGGCCGATAAGCCCATTGCGCCGGAGGCTGTCCGCCAGGATCGTTTCGATCAGTTCGGCCTGGGTCAGGCCCGCAAGTTTGGCCGCCCGTCCGAACACTTTTTCGGACCAGAGATTGCAGTTGAGATTGACCTCGAGGAACTGCACCTCGCCGCTTTCGCGATCCAGCCGGAACTCGAACCGGCCATAGTCGAAGGGCCGGAATTCCCGGAACAGCTTGGTCGTCAGTTCGACGATCTTCGGCACCCATTCGGCATCGTCGAACGGATCGAGCGAATATTTGTGCGCACGGCCCACAAGGTCGCGCTTCTCGTAATAGGTACGCAGATGGGTCGGGTCCGCCTGCTGGAAGACCAGCATCGGCAGCACGACCGGATCGCCGGTCGTGATGACGGGTACCTCGACATCGCTACCGTTCAAAAACGGTTCGACGATCGCGTCATGGCCCTGATTGTGGATATCGGCGACCGCGTGCGCGACACCGTCCCAGTCGGTCGCGTCCTGCACACCCCAGGACGCCGACGACGCGTTGGGTTTGACCACCAGCCGGTCGCCCTCGGGACAATCGGCCTCGTCGACCGGTGCACCGCGGCGGTAGACCGCCCAGGGCGAGGTCGGCACGCCCGCGCGCACCGCGACCAGCTTCGACAGATGCTTGTCGTCGGAAAGGCCGCGGATGATCGGGCTCGCGCCGAGATAGGGGATGCGGTGCATGTTGCAGAGCAATGGCCCCAGCATCTCGGAATTGACGAAGCCGGCGCGATTGAGCAGTGGAAAGACGAAATCGACGTCCGGGCGCGTCAGCAAGGCATCGAAACTGTTGGCGAGCGTGAGATTGAGACCGATCTCCTCGAGGATCGTGCGCGTCTCGTGATGGTAAAGCGCGTGGTTGCCGTCTTCGGGATGCAGCCCCCCATCCCATAGCGCATGTTTCGCGATGAACATGATGCGCAGCCGCTCCTTGGCCTCTTGGGGGATGAGGAGCGGTTCGATGGTAGCGGACATGCGATGCGACCCTTTTTCGACTTTGTTAGCCGAGGCCCTTACGCCGCGCCAACCCATTCGACCAGCGCCGCCCGATAGAAAACCGGATCGCGATCGCGGCGTCAGAGCACGATGAAGCCGTTACGCGCAAGGCTGTCGGCGAGGATTGTCTCGAGCAGCTGGGCATGGCTGAACCCGGCCGCCTCGGCCGCCTTGGCCATGACCTTTTCCGACCAGAGATTGCAGTTGAGATTGATCTCGATGAAGTTGATGTCGCCGCTTGTGCGATCGAGGCGGAATTCGATCCGGCCATAGTCGAAGGGGCGGAATGCCTTGGCCACCCGCATCGCCATCTCGGCGACGGCCGGCCCGAATTCCGGATCGTCGAATCGCTGGAGGCTGCTCTTTTCGTTGTTGGAGATCAGATCGCGCTTCTCGTAATAAGTCCAGAGGCGGCTCGGATCCTCGCGCTCGTAAATCAGCATCGGGAGCATCATGGGCTCGTCAATGCTGATGAAGGCGACCTGCACGTCATAGCCGTCGAGATAGGGCTCGACGATGGCATCGTGCCCCTGATTGTGAATATCGGCGACTGCATGTTCGACACCGGCCCAGTCGAACGCGTCGCCTATCCCCCATGATGCAGAGGACGCGTTGGGCTTGATAACCCAGCGTTCGGCGGGCGGGCACTCGGCTTCGTCGACCGGTGCACCGCGCCGATAGCAAACCCAGGGCGCGGTCGGCACACCGATCTGCGCGCAGACCGTCTTCGACTGGGCTTTGTCGTCGCCGAGCCCTCTGACAAATGGTCCGGCACCGACATAGGGGATACGATGCATGTTGCACAGCAGCGGGATTAACATCTCCGAATTGACGAAACCGCCGCGATTGAGCAGCGGAAAGACGAAATCCGCGTCCGGACGCTCGAACAGCGCATCAAAGCTGTTGGCGAGACGCAGATTGAGGTTGAGCTCTTCGAGCGCCCTGCGCACTTCGTGATGATAGATTGCGTGATTGCCGTCTTCGGGATGCATACCACCGCCCCAAAGCGCATGCTTGGCGATGAACAGGATACGAAGCCGTTCCCTGGCTACGTCCGGAATTTCAAGCGGCTGAACGGATTTTGCCACATCCCCCTCCCGATGAGTGCACCCGTTATGCGCCTTTGTAACGCCGATAACCGCGTCTCGCCAAATCACGCGGTGGGCAAGGCCCGGCCCTTGGGCTAGACGGGGCCGCCATGCGGTTGAACGATTGCCACAACAGCGAGGATTTCCGCCGACTGGCGAAACGGCGCCTCCCCGGCCCGGTCTTCCATTATATCGACGGCGGCGCCGATGACGAAGCAACACTTCGCCGCAACACGGCGTCCTTCGAGGATTGCGATCTGGTACCCAGCGTCCTGGCCGGCGTACGGGATATCGACATGACGACGACCGTCATGGGCCGCACCATATCGATGCCGCTCTTCCTCTCGCCGACTGCGCTCCAGCGCCTGTTCCACTGGCAGGGCGAACGCGCGGTGGCCCGGGCCGCCGAGAAATTCGGCACCTATTTCGGCATTTCCTCTCTCGCCACAGTCGGGATCGCGGAAATCGGCGCGGACTATGACTGCCCCAAAATGTTTCAGCTCTACATCCACAAGGACAAGGGGCTGAACCGGGCGATGGTCGAGCAATGCAAGGCGGCGAAGTTCGACGCGCTGACTCTGACGGTCGACACGATCGTCGGCGGTAACCGCGAACGCTGCTTGCGCACCGGTTTCACCTCCCCGCCCCGCATCACGCCGCGCTCCTTTCTGAGCTATGCCGCCAAACCGGCCTGGGGGCTCAATTACCTCCTTCGCGAAAAATTCGAGCTTCCGAATCTCAAGGACCATATCGGCGAGGGCAGCAATATCGCGCTCTCGATCGGCGACTATTTCTCGACGATGCTCGATCAGTCGCTCGACTGGAAGATGGCCGAGGAAATCCGGGCCGATTGGGGCGGCGAATTCTGCCTCAAGGGGATCATGTCGGTCGACGACGCCAAGCGCGCCGCCGATATCGGCGCGACCGCGATCATGGTGTCCAACCATGGCGGGCGGCAGCTCGACGGCGGCCGCGCGCCCTTCGACCAGCTCGCCGAAATCGTCGACGCGGTCGGCGACCGGATCGACGTGATATGCGACGGCGGGATCCGGCGCGGCAGCCATGTGCTGAAGGCGCTCAGCGTCGGCGCCAAGGCCTGTTCGGGCGGGCGGCTCTACCTGTATGCGCTGGCCGCGGCCGGACAGGCCGGGGTGGAACGGGCGCTGGCCAATCTGCGCGCGGAGATCGAACGCGACATGAAACTGATGGGCGTGACATCGGTCGCCCAGCTCAACCGGGACAATCTGCGCCGGCGCTGACGCCTATCGGCTCGCCGGCCGCGTGTCGCCCGTCGCCGGGCGGCCGACGGGCCGCGTCGCGACCTGCGGCATCCGCCCTTCCAGCGCGTCGAGCCAGCGACCGGCCTGCATGCCGATCCGGATCTGCGGTTCGGACGGCGTCATGCCGATCTCGGCTTCCCATTGCGCGACTTTCGTCTCGGCCTGCTCGAAAGCTTCGCCGAGCGGCTGGGGGCGCCGCAGCGCCCGGTTGATGAAGGCGTCGCCGAAATAGGTCCAGTCATTGGTTGCCGCGCAACCGAAGGACGTGCGGTCGGCGGCGGCGGCAGTGATCACGACGCTGGTCGGCGAAGACAGTGCCGGGACGAATGTGCCGGCAAAACAGGCGTTCACGATCAGCAGCCGGTTGGCGATCCGCAACTCGCCCAACAATGTCGACAGGCGCAGCGCCGACATGGTCCCGTAACCCTGATCGCCATAATAATAGACGATGCCGGCCGGGAGGCCGTGGCTCGTCGCGTAGAGGATCAGAACATCCTCCGCCGGGTCCATGACCTCGGCGATCCTGGCAAGCGCGATCGACAGCGAGGTGAAGGATCCACGCGGCAGGCTGTCATCGCCATTGCCGTCGGGCGCGGCGAGAACGATCGTCCGGCCTTCGGCGTCATAGCGCCGGGCAAGAACATGTGCCGCCTCGCGCGCCTCGCGTCCGAACACCGGATCGCTGTCGAGCGCGATGGAGAGGACATAGGCGTCGACGGTGCCGGGGCGGTGCGCGGCGATATCATCCAGCGCACGGGACAGGCGCAGATGATCGTCGAGCGCGGCCCGCGCGCCGATATCATATTCGATCTCGGTCCCCGCATT